>NZ_JADBGB010000001.1:835000-1573750 GCF_015220045.1 Marivivens aquimaris
GACTGGGGCGGTCGCCTCCCAAACAGTAACGGAGGCGCGCGAAGGTTGGCTCAGAGCGGTCGGAAATCGCTCGTTGAGTGCAATGGCATAAGCCAGCCTGACTGCAAGACTGACAAGTCGAGCAGAGACGAAAGTCGGCCATAGTGATCCGGTGGTCCCGAGTGGAAGGGCCATCGCTCAACGGATAAAAGGTACGCTGGGGATAACAGGCTGATGATGCCCAAGAGTCCATATCGACGGCATCGTTTGGCACCTCGATGTCGGCTCATCTCATCCTGGGGCTGGAGCAGGTCCCAAGGGTATGGCTGTTCGCCATTTAAAGAGGTACGTGAGCTGGGTTTAGAACGTCGTGAGACAGTTCGGTCCCTATCTTCCGTGGGTGTAGGATACTTGAGAGGAGTTGCCCCTAGTACGAGAGGACCGGGGTGAACGATCCACTGGTGGACCAGTTGTCGTGCCAACGGCAGTGCTGGGTAGCTATGATCGGACAGGATAACCGCTGAAGGCATCTAAGCGGGAAGCCCCCCTCAAAACAAGGTATCCCTGAGGACCGTGGTAGACCACCACGTCAATAGGCCGGAGATGTAAGTGCAGCAATGCATTCAGTTGACCGGTACTAATCGTCCGATAGGCTTGATCTGTTCCAGAAACAGCAACGCTTCAGAAACATACTAAAAACGTACTTCACTTGGAAATCTTGGTTCTTTCTCGGTCTGGTGGCTATAGCACGAGCAAAACACCCGGTCCCTTTCCGAACCCGGCCGTTAAGTGCCGTTGCGCTGATGGTACTGCGTCTTAAGACGTGGGAGAGTAAGTCACCGCCAGACCTAGTAAGAACCAAATTCTCTCTAAACATATCAATCTAATATCCCCATAAGCAGCTTCGCTAAAAAAGGGATAAGTGTTTACACACCCAACGCGGGGTGGAGCAGCCCGGTAGCTCGTCAGGCTCATAACCTGAAGGTCGTAGGTTCAAATCCTACCCCCGCAACCAAATCCCATGATAACAAATGCCGTATCGCCCCGCAAAACGCGGGGTTCTTTGCGTTGGTGCCACACTACCCCTTGGGCCACCGTTCCGATGGCCCAAAAGGCACGTTAATCAGGCTGTCGCAGCACTCAAACCCTGATCAAGATCCGCGATAATATCCTGAACATCCTCGATCCCGATCGATATCCGCACAACGTTCGGACCAGCTCCAGCTTTGATTTGCTGATCTTCTTCCAGCTGACGGTGCGTGGTCGAGGCCATCGGCCAAGCCAGTTATTTTGAAAGCGTGGCTTCGTCATAGACCTTAAGCACATTTTGTACGGCTTCTAACAAGGCTTCATCAAAATGCTTTGCGGTCACATTTGGCAGATACTGCGAAAGAAGCGGCTCGGGGATAGTTCGGCCAGCGAAGCGCGACTTGAGGGCTGACACGGCTTCGGACGCGTCCTCAGTCGGCCAATAATAGCGGATGCGATCAGAGTAGCTGAAGTGGCGCTGGTAAAAGAGGTCTTCGTCGGAGCCTTCGTAGTACTTCGACCAGTTGTCGGGACGCTGCAGCATCGTGTTTTCCAATGCCGACATCAGCCGGTTCTTCGGCGCATATCCGTCCATAACGTCAGCAATCGCATCAAGGCCATAGAGCGCTTCGCGCAGAGCAAACGTCAGCCAAGGGCCGACTTTCAGAATGGAGAAGCCGCCCTGTACCAGCGCAGCCAGTGCTTCTTCGCTTTGGTAGTCGGTCGAGTGCGCCTCGAATACGATCATTGGCAACGACTTTAGGTAGTCGGTCAGACCGGACGCGTTTGATGGGACGAACTTTATGACGTCCGAGTGGCCAAACTCCACCCCAGGCTGCACGACCATACCGATGACGCGGTCAAAGGCACTTTGCTGGTCTTGCTCTGCAAACGCAGTCTTATGGACCGCGTAGGTTTTTGATACCGCGTCGGTGGTCGTCACAGCCAGCTCGTGTAGCTCATCAAGTGCGCCGCCAGGCACGGGGACTTCGGTGCCGATAACGTACACAGGGTCTCTGTCCGTTTTATTGGCTTCGGCTACGGCAGCAAGCCGCGCGGCGCGCGACGCCGTTGTGTCGTCATCCAGAGCGACGGGCTCACCTGCGCAGCCCATCGAGCAATCGAGGTGGAGTTTCGTAAAGCCCGCAGCGGAGAAGGCCGCAATCATGGCTTCGGCTTTTGTCATGGCGTCCTCGGCGGGAAGCGATTTCCACGGGTTCGGGCCCAAGTGGTCGCCGCCGAGGATCACGTTGTCCATAGAGATACCGACCTTTTGCGCGATCTCCTCGACGAAGGACCGGAAGTCGGATGGCGTCATGCCCGTGTAGCCGCCTTCGTGATTGACTTGGTTGCATGTCGCCTCAATCAGGGCAGGGCGACCGGTTTCTTTTGCCAACGATAGCGCAGCCTCAATGACAACGGGATGGGCCGAGCAAACGGACGTGATGCCAAGCGGCTTTCCGGAATGGAAAGCTGCCGGGATCGAACGGAGAGGATGGGTCATACGGCTCTCTCTTTGGATTTCATAAATTCGACAAGGGTTTCATAGGTCGCGGCGCCCTCCATCGGGCCTCGCTTGGTCACAGCATGGGCGCCTGCTGCCGCGGCAACGTTCAGGGCATCGGAAACGTCCGTTCCGGCGCACCATAGGGCGACGAAGGCTCCGCCAAAGCAGTCGCCCGCACCAGTCGGGTCGACCTCGTCGACGATATAGGGCGCGATGAATTTGCTGGTGTTGGCGTCATAATACTGCACCCCCTCTGCGCCCATTTTGTGGACGATGACTTTGACGCCGAGCGCAAGGAGCTCCGCGACCGCGTCCAAGTCGTTTTGTGCTGATGTCAGCAATGTCAGTTCGGCGCCGGAGGGAAGAAAGACGTCGGTCAGCGTGACGAACTCTTTCATCGCTTCGGCCAAACCGGGGGATGAGAGGATCTCTTTACGAAGGTTAGGGTCGAACGAGATTGTCCCACCGCGCTCCTTGACCCCTCGCGCTGCTTTCAAGTTCATCTCTACGAAGGATGGGCTCGAAAGTGACGAGCCCATGACGTGGAGGTGCGTTGCGTCATCCAGAACGCGTTGCGCTGCTTCACTCTCGGGCAGCAGCCCGCTGGCTGAATGACGGATATTGAAAACGAAGTCCCTTGACCCGTCACTTCTATATCTGACGAAGGCCGAACCGGTCGGACGGTCCTGATCGATCGCTATTCCTGAGATATCCACGCCGTCTGACGCCAACCGTTCAATATTGAGCCGACCGAAGTCGTCGTCCCCGACCGTCGATACAATGGCGCACTCCGCGCCCATGCGTGCCACTTGATCGATAAAAATGGCTGGCGCGCCGGACGGATAGGGGCCTGTCATCGCAATGGGGTCTTTAAACCCATCGCCGATGGTGTCGGCCATGATCTCAACGAGAATCTCGCCAATAACCACGATTTTACCCATACCCGAACCTTCCCTGCGCTTATCGGTGGCGCGAATACGCTCGCGGATCGTCACCGTTTTGGCGCCATCCACAGGCATCGAAGTTAATCTATAAGTTTACGCGCGTAAATAAAATGTTCCGTTTTGCGGTGCGTCGTGGCAATCTTTATCTACTTGCGGCAAGTAAATGGTCCCGCCCGAGGAAAGGGATTGAAGATGGAAGAGAAAAAGATCCGCAATATGGACGAGTTTGCTACAGTGAGTGGCATCTCCCGTCCGACCCTTTCGAAGTACTTCAACAACCCGAGGAGGGTCAGGGGCTCGACGCGCGAGCGCATCGAGGCTGCTCTCGACAAATATGACTACCGACCGAACCTATTCGCGATGAACCAGAACCGGCGCTCTACCCGCAATATCGGGATCGTCGTACCGACCATCGCTGATCCCTTTTTTGCTGAAGTCGTGCGCCATGTGGAAATGCGCTGCACTGTTGCAGGGTACTGGCCGATCGTTATTTCGTCGCACGGCGAGACAGAGCAGGAACTGGCTGCGCTGGACACCCTGCGCACGTTGAGGTTGGCTGGTGCGGTGATTGCGCCATTGGGTGAACCGAGCGATGTCGAGCGCTTGCGCCAGTTCGCGGATGAGGCCCCGACAGTACTGTTCGATAGTTACCTCGATGTCGGGCAAGTCTTTGTAGGAAATGATAATTTCAACTCAATAGGATTGATCGTCGAGTATCTCTGCCGCACTGGCGAGCCGCCCTGTTTCCTAGACATGCCAGCGGTCAATCTGAACGCGTCGGAACGCCGGGACGCCTATGTTGCCGCAATGGAGCGCCTCGGCCATGAGCCGCGTGTTGTGCCGATCTTGGGGTCGAGCTGGAACTTTGAAGAGCTCGGCTACGAGGAAGGCCTTCGCCTGATCTCGAATCGCGAATTCACGTCCAGCACTGTCTTGTGCGCAAACGACCGTATGGCGATCGGGTTACTGGCTGCGGCGTACTCCAAAGGATTGCGGGTCGGGCGCGGAGCTGGCTGTGCTATGCGTATTGCTGGTCATGACGATCACCCGCTGGCGCGCTTTACCTGCCCGCCGCTGACCACCGTCGCGCAGGACTACACGGCGATTGCAGAGCGGAGCGTTGAGTCCCTGTTTGCGCTCATTGAAGGGGAAAATAGGGATGCCGTTCCAGCAATCCAGAGGCTGGGAGCGCGACTGATCATGCGGGACTCGGCCTGATAGGTCGTGGTAGGTCGAAAAATTATCGCGCGTAAAAATATTGATGCGAAGTTGAGATGTCCTCGTTTCTCACCGTGGTCTTTCAGCACCGAGGGAGGAAATGGATGAAAACCGCATGCAAACACGTGGCGGCATCGGCGCGCTAATGATCCATCGCTTGAGCCGTGAAAAGCTAGTGGCGTTGATGTTGGGCGTATAGATTGCCGAAAGCCTGAAAATTCAGGTGCAGGACCACGATGCCCGGCGCAAATTCTACCTGTGCATTACGTTGGCATAGCCATCGTGGATCACCTGGCTCATCGCTTCTCGCGCCTCTGTCGGAGCACCCGAGGCGATGGCCGAGACGATGGCGCGGTGACGTTTGGCGACGGTCTCGCGGCGATCAGAAAAGTCGCCGATATGCTCGGCCATGAACAGCGAGTAGAGCGCCGTCTGCACGAGGTCACCAAGCGACTGGAGGAAGCGATTGCCGGACAGGCGCAGGACCTGCTTGTGAAACTCGTAGTCGGCCAGTGCGAAATCGGTGCGGCTGTCTGCGGTTGCCAATCGGTCGCAGAGAGCGTGCAACTCGTCCAGCTCGACCTGATTGACGCGGCCCGCTGCTTGGGCGGCGGCCGCGGGCTCGAAGATCATCCGGATCTCGTAGAGCTCTTCAAAGAACCGCGTCGGATTGCGGGCCGTGGCGTGCCAGCGCAGAACATCCTCATCGAACATGTTCCAGTCATCGGCGCGGCGCACATGGGTGCCGACCTTGGCCTTTGACTGGATCATACCCTTGGCAATCAGCGTCTTCTTCGCCTCGCGCACTACAGTGCGCGACACGCCAAACATCTCGCACAGGTCCGGATCGAGCGGGATCATCGTCTCCGCCGGATATTCGCCAGCTACGATGGCGCGGCCGATCTGGTCCACCACGAAGGCCGTGTGGTTCGACGCACGCTCCGCCACGCCTCCGGATTGGATGAGTGTCATGAATGAGCGGCGAAGCCAGTAGCTTTCTTTCGTTTTGCCTGCCCCGCTTTTGCCTGCGTCGCCCACATCAATCCTTTCTGTAGGAGGATGAATGCGAACAGCAGCCCTCCGATGACGATTTTCGTCCACCAACTCGACAGGGTGCCGTCGAAGACGATGTACGTCTGAATAAGTCCCATAATGAGGATGCCGAAAAACGTCCCCGCGACAAAACCATATCCACCAGTCAAAAGCGTGCCGCCGATCACGACCGCTGCGATCGCGTCGAGTTCAACGCCCACAGTCGCCAACGAATAGCCGGCCGATGTATAAAGCGAGAAGACGATCCCTGAAAGCCCCGCGAGCCCTCCGGACAAGGCATAAATGCCGATCGTGGTCTGCGCGACAGGAACGCCCATCAGCTTTGCAGCCTGTTCACCGCCGCCGAGCGCATAGACGTTCTGACCGAAGCGGGTGCGGTGCGCCACAAGGATGCCCGCGATAAACGTCAGCACCATCACGCCGCCAATCAGGCGGAAGCGGGCACCGTCGACTTTCCAGTAAAGGCCCTGAAGCGTGTCGTAGAACTCGTGCGTGATCGGGACGCTTTCGGTCGACAAAACGTAGGCCGCACCGCGCGCGAGGAACATTCCAGCCAAGGTCACGATGAAGGGCGGCATTTCGAGGTAGTGAATAGTCGCTCCCATCGCGGCCCCAAAGCAGGTGGTCAGCGTCAGTACGATGGCGAATGCGACCAGCGGATGCAGCGAGGTATCGCGCAGGATAACGGCCAGGAAAACGCCGGTGAAAGCGATGATCGAACCGATCGACAGGTCGATACCGCCCGACAGGATGACAAACGTCATACCGACCGCCGCAATGCCGATGAATGCGTTGTCCGTCAGCAGGTTCGCGATCACCCGCGTCGACAGCATCGCGGGGTAGGCGTAGCCGCAAAGGGCGTAGGCCAGAACGAATGTTCCGAGGGTCACCAAAAGCGGAAGATGGGTCGCGCGGATCATTGGGTGGCCTCTTTCTTGGGACGTGCTCGGGTAGCTTCGGGCTGCGGTTGCGGACCGGTGGCGCGGATCAGATAGATCAGGTTCCCGATACGGGGCGACTGGATCACGAGGATGGTCAGGATCAGGGCCGCCTTGATCACCAGATTGAACTCCGGCGGCATTCCCGACAGCAGGATCACCGAATTGATGGACTGGATGATCAGCGCACCAAGCAGCGACGCGACGATAGAGAACCTTCCGCCAAGGAGCGAATTGCCTCCGATCACGACCGCGAGGATCGCATCAAGCTCCAACCAAAGCCCGGCGTTATTGGCGTCCGCGCCTTTGATGTCAGCTGCAACGATGACACCGGCGAGAGCAGCGCAAAGGCCGGTCAGAAGGTAGACGCAGACCAGCAGTACTCGGCTGTTGATACCGGCCAAGCGGGACGAGCGCTCGTTAATGCCGATGGCTTCGATCAGCATCCCGAGGGCCGAGCGGCGGACGACAAATGTCACCAACGCTCCCAATGCGACCCAAATCAGGATCGGCGTCGGCAAACCGAAGACCGTGCCGGAACCGAGCTGGATCAGACCCTCGTTCGAGAACGTCAGGATTTTGCCTTCGGTTACCAGCTGTGCAATCCCGCGTCCGGCCACCATCAGCACAAGCGTCGCGACGATGGGCTGGATGCGTAGCACCGCTACAAGAAACCCGTTCCACAACCCGCAAAGACCGCCCGCAAGCAGTGCGGCCAGAAGCGCCGTGCCCCAGCCATGTCCTTCGACCACTGTTGACGCCGCGACTGCGCCCGAGATCGCCATGACCGCGCCGACCGACAGGTCGATGCCTTTGGTCGCGATGACGAGCGTCATGCCGATGCACAGCAATGCGACGGGCGCGCCGCGGTTCAGAACGTCGATGAGGTTGCCGAAAATTCGGCCATTGCGGAAGTCGATCTGGAAGAAATCCGGAAAGACGATGACGTTCAGCAGAAGTGCCGCCGCGAGGATGATAAGCTGCGGCAGGATCCGTTTCAGAAGCGAAGGTTTCGGTCCCATCAGGCGTCCTCTTTTTCGTCTGCGATGGCGCGCACGATGTTGTCCGGCGTGATCTCGTCGCCGTTCAGTTCGCCGACCTGTTTGCGGTCGCGCAGCACCACGACGCGGGTAGAGTAGGCGACCAGTTCCTCAAGTTCGGACGACGCCACAAGCAGCGCCATCCCATCGGCGCGAAGCTGGTCGATGAGAGCGATAATCTCTGCATGCGCCCCGACGTCGATGCCGCGTGTGGGTTCATCAAGGATCAGGAAATCGGGGTTCGTCGCCAGCCAGCGGGCGAGGAGGGCCTTTTGCTGGTTGCCGCCAGACAGCAAGCGGATCGGCATGTCCAAAGAGGCCAAGCGGATATCCAACGCACGCACGTAGCGTTCGGCGATCTCCTGAACTTTCGCGCGGGGTATCGGCTTCATCCAGCCTTGGCGGGCTTGAAGGGCGATGATGATATTATCGCGCACCGACAGATCGCCAACGATCCCGTCGACCTTGCGATCTTCGGGGCAGAGGGCAAAGCGCTGCGCTACGGCATCTCGCGGACGGTTGACGGATACGGGCCGCCCCCGCAGGTGCGTTTCACCTTCGTCCGCTGCGACAACGCCGAAGATCAGGTTGCAAGTCTCGGAACGACCGGAGCCGAGGAGGCCGGCAAGCCCGACGACCTCTCCTTCGCGGACGGTCAGATCGAACGGCTCGATCATGCCGCGTTTGGTCAGGCCCTTGAACTCGACCAGCGCCTTGCCGGCCGGAGCGACCGTTTTGCGCTCGACGCGGGATTCAAGCTGACGCCCCAGCATCATCGTGACGATATCCCGCTGCGTGACATCGCGGATGATGCAGCTGTCCACGACGCGCCCGTTGCGCAGGATCGTCGCGCGGTCCGAAATCTCGAAAACCTGGTCGAGGAAGTGGGTGATGAACACCACCGCCAGTCCTCGGGCGGTTAGCTGACGGATCACGCCAAATAGAAGCGCGACCTCATCGCGGTCCAAGCTCGCGGTCGGCTCATCAAGGATCAGAACCTTGCCGGACATCTCTACCGCGCGTGCGATGGCGACGACCTGCTGGATCGCGACCGAGTAGGCCGAAAGCGGCTCTGCGGGGTCTATGTCCAACCCGTAGCTCGCCAGCACGTCACGCGCTTCGGTATTCATCTTTCGGCGCGCCAGAAACGGCCCGCGCATCGGCTGCCGACCGAGGAATAAGTTCTCGGCCACGGTCAGGTTCGGCAGCAGATTGACCTCTTGGTAGACGGTGCCAATGCCAAGCTTCTGGCTGGCCGCAGTAGACTCTGGCGCGACCTCTTCACCGTCGAGGACAATCACACCGCCGTCACGCCGATAGGCGCCAGTCAGGCATTTGATCAGCGTGGATTTCCCCGCGCCGTTCTCACCCAGCAGGGCATGAACTTCGCCAGCATGCAGAACGAGTTCCACATCGTCCAAAGCAATCGTACCGGGAAAAAATTTCGAAATGCCTCGTGCGTGCAGCATCGGTGCTGCGAGCGATGGCGTCATGTCGTTCATACGGAAATCCTAGAGGCTGACCGGTCTTCTTCTGACGAAAATACTGACCGGCCCGATGGGAAAGGCCGGTCAGCAGTTGGGTGCTAACGCACCTCCGGGAGAGCCTTAGTAACCAAGGTCTTTCTTCATTTCGTAGATCGCTTGGTTGTCGTCAGCCGCAGTGAACAACTTGGATTCCGTCTGGATCCACTTCGCAGGCTCGGTGCCGTCAGCCAAATAGGCTTCGAGTGCGTCCAGAGCCGGACCCGCCATGTTCGGCGTCAGTTCGATGGTCGCGTTCATCTCGCCGTTGGCAATGGCAAGGTGCGCATCCGGAACGGCGTCGATGGCGACGATCTTGATGTCTTCGCCCGGGGTCAGGCCGGCCTCTTTGATCGCCTGGATCGCGCCGACGGCCATGTCATCGTTGTGGGCGTAAAGCGCGCAAATGTTCTCGCCACCCTCGGCCTTGAGGAAGCTCTCCATCACGACCTTGCCCTGCGCGCGGGTGAAGTCACCGGTCTGCGAGCGGACGATTTCGAGGTTATCGTGTCCGGCGATGCCTTGTTCGAAACCGCTTTTACGGTCGATGGCAGGTGAGGAGCCAGTCGTGCCCTGAAGTTCGACGATACGGCAATCGGCGCCGTCCATTTCGGTTGCGAGCCATTCACCGGCAACCTGACCTTCGTGAACGAGGTCGGACGTCACGGCGGTCAGATAGAGCGACTCGTCGGCATCCACGGTACGGTCGAGCAGGACGACCGGAATCTCGGCATCCTGCGCTTCTTCGAGCACCTCGTCCCAGCCGGTCGCAACAACCGGCGCGATCAGGATCGCATCGACGCCCTGAGCAATGAAGCTACGGATCGCCTTGATCTGGTTCTCCTGCTTCTGCTGCGCATCGGCGAATTTGAGTTCGATGCCGCGCTCTTCAGCTTCGAGACGGGTCACGGTGGTTTCGGCAGCACGCCAACCGGATTCCGAGCCGATCTGGCTGAATCCGATGGTCATATCCGCAGCAATCGCGGCGATGGGCGCAGAGGCAATAGCGGTCGCTAAAAGTACAGTTTTAAGTTTCATAAATTCCTCCCTTGGAGCCTTCTCCTAACTCCGTGGAGGCTATTAAGTATTATTTTATTAGTTTTGGCAATCTTGGCGTGTGTCTGGTTGAGGCGCGGAATTGTGCGCGCATTATCAATGTTTTGCGGGTGAGAGTTGCCACGTGTCCTAATGACCTGCCGATCGAACGACCTTCTGCGACGCACCTCATGCGGGCAAAGTCGAAGCCACGATTCGCCTCTGTCCCGAGCAGCGCTACGCACCAGATCGCACGCGCCACGCGCCTGATTCAAAGCCCCTCATCTGGTGCGAAAACACCCATTTGCCGAACGCCCTGCACCTTGTTGACAATCCCTCGCGACTTGCCAGTCTGGCACCGTTTCCAGAAGGTGTCCCACATGTCGAAAAGCGTTAATCGAGTGCACGAAGCAGCCAAGTCACTGGGCCTCGACGTCGAGGTTGTCCGGATGCCGGATAGCACGCGCACGGCTGCCGATGCTGCGAACGCCTGCGGGTGTGAAGTTGGCCAGATCGTCAAATCGATGATCTTCGAAGGCGTGGAAAGCGGCGAATTAAAACTGCTGCTTGTGAGCGGCGCGCACGACGTCGATCTCACGACCATCAGCGATCATGTGGGCGAGGGGCTGACACGCGCCGACCCCAAGCGCGTTCGCGAAGAAACCGGCTTTGCCATTGGCGGGGTGTCCCCAATCGGGCACCTCGCGCCAATCGCGACGTGGATGGACGACACGCTGCTGTCGTACCAAGAGGTCTGGGCCGCCGCTGGTGCGCCGAATGCGGTCTTTCGCGTTGCGCCCGACGTTTTGAAGGCAAAGATCGAGGCGAAGGCTCTGCCGCTGAACAGCGCGTAAGTGCTCCCCGCCACTCAGAATTATCCGTTCTCCTGACGCTCTCGAGCGCGGGCGCGCGGCATGATGCGATCAAGCTCCGAGGAAAAATCACTGTCCCTCGAAGCCCCGCCCAATGGTTGAAAACGTTACCCTCCTCGCACGCAAAACATATTGATTGGAGAATGGCTAACAGCCAATCTCATCGGCACTTCACATCCTTTTGCCCAAGTTTTGTTCACGACTTATGTAGGAACGATTTTCATGACAGTTGAAGTGACTCTGACCGACTTGAACGGTTTGATCGAATACACCCTCGAAGATGTAGATTTGCTGTTCTTCGCGGGCGGCGGCGCCGCGTTCGACTTTAGTTATCTCGATGCCAATCAACTCACGGGGTTGGCGGAAATGACCCCCGCCACGATCATGCCCGAGAATACGTTCCGGCTCACCTATTACAGCGATATTACGGGATCGGTGACGGCCGATCTGGTTGGCGATTGGCCGGAGCCGCTTCAGCTTTTCCAGATCGGAAATAGCGATGCATGGGTGGAAAGCACCGCGAATATCCAGATCGAAGAGGTCACCGTTATTGCGCCGCACTCCTACAAGATCGTTATCGATTTCAACGGCGAAGGCCCGACGGTCAAGGAGTTCGTCGAAACGTGGACCGAAGCGGATCTTGCCGCGCTGAACCCGCTCGTGAATGGTGAATTCGCGACCCAGGACGGGTGGTCGGGCACCAGCGGCAAAGACAAATACAACGGCACGGCGCAGGACGACGTGATCGAGGGTCTTGGCGGCAAAGACATCCTCAGAGGTGGCCGCGGCGACGACGAGATCTTTGGCGGCAGCGGTAACGACAAACTGGTGGGACAAGCCGGAAACGACACGCTCGATGGTGGCGCTGGCAATGATAAACTGTCTGGCGGCGGCGGACGTGACCAACTGAGCGGCGGTGAGGGCAAGGACAAACTGATCGGTGGAGGCGGCAACGACAGCCTTGCCGGTGATGGCGGAAACGACGTTCTCTCCGGCGGTGGGGGCAATGACCTGCTTCAGGGCGGCACAGGCAATGACCGTCTGATTGGCGGGGGCGGCAATGACGCGCTCTCTGGCGGTGACGGCATGGACACCTTCATCGACGGTGGCGGCGACGACTACATGTATGGCGGCGGCCACGCGGACGTTTTCATCTTTGAAAAGAAGAGCGCAGGCGGTGACGACTTCGTTTCAATGGAGCGCTTCGGCGGCGACGTAATCCGTCTGGAGGGCTATGGCGTGAGTGTCGACACCTCCACAGCCAGCGCGTCCGAAATCGAAGCAGCAATGTCCAATCGTGGCATCACCGTCACGCAGGAAACGGCTGGCGGTGAATTCGTGGTCCACTTCGCGAAGTCTGGCGACACCATTACAATGAGCTTTGACCAAGCGGTCCTCCTGCCTCAGGTCTGGGACTACTTCGAGTTCGGTTGACGTCAGTGATGAAACGCAGAAGCGTCCCGACCGGTGAGTGCGGGGCGCTTGTCTGGTGTTAGTGTCGGCGCCGGTCCGACCCCCTGATCCGTTTGCGATATGCGCTCGGGGTTTCGGACCGCATCCGCAGGAAATGGCGGTTGAAGTTCGCTTGCGACGAATAACCAACGTCTTGCGAGATGATCCCGACAGGCAGATCAGTCGCCGCAAGTCGGGCACACGCTTCACCGATCCTGAGGTTGATGAGGTAACTCGACAGGCTGACGCCCACATGTCGGATGAACATCCGGTGCAGCCCCGAGGGACTGAGCGCCGCGATTGCCGCCAGAGCCTCGATGGTGATCGGCTGATCATAGTGCCGGTGGACGTGATCGAGGACGCGGTTCATCCGGTCGGGGTAGCCTTCGGATTTCTGGAGGAAGCCGATTGACGACAGCGTGGTTGCTCCATTGTCTCTTGACAGAAGCAGTAGCAGTTCCAGCAAAGTCGTGATCCCCTCACGCACCGGCAACTCGAAAAGGCGCTCAATAAGGGGGCGGGCTTTCGACTGCATTTCCTGCGAGAACTGCAGCCCGCGCTGGGCGCGATCACAGAACGACATCAGGGCCGAAAACTCCGGCGCAGACCGCCCTATGGCTTTGAGCCACTCCGCATCGAACCAGATGACCTTGGCGAGGAACGGTAGCGACGGGTCGATCCGTTCTTGAGAGGCCCATGTGTGGGGCAGGTTCGAGCCGACCAGAGCGAGGTCTCCGTCGCCGAAACCGGACACATGATCACCGACGAAACGTTGCCCGACGCAGTTCAGCGTCAACGTCAGTTCCATCTCCGAATGGTGGTGCCAGTTGAACGGAATACCCTGTTCCAAACGACGGTCGAGCCGCTGCCACGACACATCGCCGCGCTGGGGCAATACCTCTCGGCTTGCGCTCTTGAGCATGTAATCCGGCGACATGACGCCAGAATAGTATTGGAAATCGCCAGAAGTCGACAACAATCGGCATCCATGCGGCGCATGATGGTTGGGACTTACCAAGAGGGAGACCCACAATGTCAGAAGCCACCGAGCGCGATCATCACCCCACAACGTCCCAAACGACGCCTCTGCATCTTATCAAAAAACAGCTTCCGCTGCGTGTCCTGTCGCAGAGCGACTGGGAGCACTGGATTACGAAAGGCTACGTCATCGTCCGTCAGGTCGTGCCGCAAGCGAATGTCGAGCGACTGGCAAATCTGCTGTGGGAGTTCGACGAAAAGGACCCCAACGACCCGTCGACATGGTACGCGCCGCAACGGCGTGAGCACAAGATGAAGGAACTCAACAACACCGGAATGCTGGAGATCTACAATCACCAGTACCTTTGGGATAACCGCATGGAACAGCGGGTCTATGATGTGTTTGTCGACATCTGGGATCGCACCGACCTGTGGGTGACCATCGACCGCGCGAACCTCAATCCGCCGAAAAAGGTCAAAGGCAACCCTGACGGGTTCATCCATTGGGACGTGGACACCTCGCTCGATCCGCTGCCGATCGGCGTGCAAGGCGTTCTGAGCCTCATGCCGCAAGATCACGAGACCGGCGGGTTTCAGTGTGTGCCGTACCTCTTTGAGAAGTTTGACGAATGGAAGGCCACGCAGCCCGCTGACCGTGACCCGATGCACCCCGATATGACGGGGCTGGAGCGCGAGAATATCGAAATGGCGCCTGGTGATCTGCTGATCTTCAACTCGCTGCTGGCCCACGGGGTGCGCCCCAACCACTCGGACAACCGTCACCGCATGGCGCAGTACATCTCCATGCATCCCGCCGAGCCGCACAATACTGCGGAACGTGATGAACGCATCCGGCTCTGGCGCGAACAGGACCACCCGCAGCGTGATGCATTTCCGGGCGATCCGCGTGAATGGGAAAAGCGCCATGGGAAGGTCGCTGAACTGACCGAATTGGGCGAGAAACTCCTCGGGCTACAGTCGTGGTGAGTTGGCTTTAGGCGTCGAGCTTTGGATTTGTAAATGAGAGCAGGGAGTGGGCGGATAGTTCCGCCAACTCCTTTCGGCATTGACCAGCGCGGCTTGGTTGGCACCTTCGACCTCTCCATCGGCCAGAGGCCTCTGCGGGATCTGCCGTCAGATGCGCACTAATCTCGGTCTGACTGAAGCCCAAGAGATCAGAACGGCAAACGACAGCTGGTTGATCACGTCGAAGACAGCATGATCACTCCGCCGATCAGGACCGCGCAGCCGATCAATCGCCATTTGCCGACTGCTTCGCGCAGGATCAACATTCCCATCAGCGCGCCGACCATCATCGACATCTCCCGCATGGGGGCGACGAGGCTCAGCGGTGCGCCCATGCTGAGCGCGGTCAGGACGAGGATGTAGGAGAGAGGAGAGAGTAATCCCACTCCGGCAGCGGTCCACCAATGCCCGCGCATCGCGGTCAACGCACGGCGCGGGTTGGCGAGCACCAGCGGCAGCAACAGCAGCAGGCGCAACACGCTCGAAAACCAGTCGAGGACCACGGGCGCGATCCCGAGCGTCTTGACCTCATAAGCGTCGACAACTGTGTAGCTGGCGATGAGACCGCCCGTCGCCGTACCCCATCTGATACCCGCTTGGCCGCCGGGCTGGGTGAAGGCGGACAGCCGCCCTTGGGTCGCGATCAGCAGGATACCGGCGACGATTAGCACTAGCCCGACCACACCCAGTGCGGTTGGTGTTTCGCCGAGGATCAGGAACGCCCCAATCGTCGACAGCAGAGGGCCGGTTCCGCGCGCAACGGGGTAAACGACAGAAAGGTCGGCGACTTGGTATCCGCGTTGCAAACACAGGCTGTAGGCGAGGTGGATGAGCCCGCTCAACACAACGAAGCCGACCTTTATCCACGTCCAGTCGATGCTGCCCTGCATCAGCAGATACACCACCCAAGGCGCATAAAAGATGACGCCTATCACGTTGTAAAAGAATACGAATACAGCGCCGACCGATGCGGCCCGCTTGGCCAGCAAGTTCCATGTGGCGTGGCAAACGGATGCTAGAACGACGAGCAGTAACGAGGAAAGCGTCATTGAGACCTCCTGATGCGCAATTGGCGCGGTTGATCTCGACGTCTCCTCCCCTGGGCTTTTATCCCTTGGGTGCAGCCAAGGAACTCCCCCGGTCTCTGCAACGCTCGGTCCTGCGGCGCGTCGCCCGGAACCCTAGTTGCCACTCAGTCGATGGGGCGATGCTAATCATGGACGAACTCGGGCCGCAAGTGCGCGGCCTAGTAACTCATGAGGATCTTGGCTTGCGCGTCCTTGGTGAACTCGGCCAGCAGGTCAATGAAGACGCGGACGGCAGGCACGCTGGCGCGGCGCGGGGGAAGGCAGGCGAAACCTTCGATCATGGGGCCGGAGTGGCGCGGCAGGGCGCGTACGCAGATACCAGACCGGACGAGCAGATCGCCCAAAATCGCTGGCAGCAGGCCGACTCCATGGCCGCTCCGCAAGATGCCCAGAACGACCGCGGGATCGCCGACGCTCGCGAGCGGGTTGGAGGACATGGAAACCGCGCTGCCGTCGTCAGCGCGCAGAACCCAGTCCTCTGGAATACCGGGCGCCTGAATGACGACGCGGCCGAGCGCTTCGATGGACACGGGATCTTCGATGTCGATTTGATCGGCCTTCGCGGCGGGAATGTAGAGTTGCAGCGGCGAGCGCATGATCCGCCGCACGACGAGGTAATCCTCGGTCGGCTGGCCGATGCGCAGCATGACGTCGATGTCCTCCACCAGAGGATTAGGCGCGGTGCCGGTCACGATAACTTCGGCGCGGACGGACGGATGGCGGCGGTGCAGTTCGCCCAGCACCGGCCCCAGCACGAGCTGCGCAACGATCGCCCCCGCCGCGATTTTCAGCGGTCCTTGTGGCGTTTCATGCGCTGCGCGAAGGACGGCCTCTGCTTCTCGGGCGATAGAGGCCGTGCCTGCGGCAACCGAGGCCAGCGCGGCGCCCGTGCGGGTCAGGCGGAAACCTTGTCCCATACGGTCGAACAGAGGCGTGCCCGCCGATTGCTCCAGCCTCGCGAGGGCGCGCGACAGGGTTGCTTTGGATGCACGGGATCTGCGGGCGGCGGCGCTGATGCCGCCTTCCGTTGCGATCAGGTGAAAGACCCTGAGGTCATCAAGGCTCACGTTATCCATCGAGCTATCGTTTCAAAAGTGGAACACCTGTCATCAGATACGGTCATTTTCGAGACGGCGCAATTCGTTAGATTGCCGACTAATATTGCAGGATCTGACGACATGAGACACGCCAAAGCTTCGACCCCGACCGAAAGCACCAACACCAAAGACCCGCTGCGGGTTGTCGGACACCCCGAACCGAGTGACACGCCCGCTAAGCCGGCCCCTGATGAGCACACTGAAACCGCACCTCCCAAGCGCGGTGGGCGCAAAAAGTTCATCCTGCTCGCTGTCGCTTGCGTCGCGCTGGCACTTGCCGCGCGCCAGGGTGAGCATTGGTGGACCGTGGGCCGCTTTATCGAGGAAACCGAGGATGCCTACCTTCAGGCGGACATCGCATCGGTTTCCGCGCTGGTCGAAGGCACGGTGCAGGAGCTGCCGGTATCCGACAACGCCCAAGTCAGCGCTGGCGATGTGCTGCTGGTCCTCGACCCGACGACATACGAGGCGCGGCTCCAGTCCGCGCAGGCCGACGTGACGGTGGCGCAGACCGCGCTGGCGAACATCGACGCGAAGGAAGTGCTCCAACGCGCCCGCATCGCCTCTGCGGAGGCCGAGGTCTCCAATGCCGAAGCGCAGCGCCGCTTGGCCGCCACGCGGGACCAGCGCGCGCGGACGTTGGTCGAACAGGGGACCGCATCGCAGGCCACCGCAGACGACACTGGCGCCGCGCTCGACAGCGCAGAGGCCGCCGTCAGCCGCGCCAACGCCGCATTGCAGGTCGAGCAGGGCCAGATCACCATCCTCGAAAGCGAACGCGAACAGCAGCGTGCGTCCCTGATCCGCGCGCAGGCCGCCGAGCGCCTTGCCCGCATTGATCTGGACAACACGACCATCCTTGCGCCGCGCGACGGTATCGCGGGCAATATCGGCGTCGCGGTTGGCGAATACCTCCGCCCCAGCACGCGGTTCATGAGCCTCGTTCCGACGGGCGACGACATCTACATCACGGCCAATTTCAAGGAAACGCAGGTCGCCGCCTTCCACCCCGGAATGCCGGTCGAGATCGAGGTCGACATGCTCCACGGCGAGACGCTGCACGGCACGATCGAGAGCCTTGCCCCCGCGACGGGCAGCGAGTTCTCGGTGCTGCCGACGGACAATGCCACCGGTAACTTCACCAAGATCGTTCAGCGTATCCCCGTCCGCATCAAACTAACCGAGATGGGCGAGCAGCCGCTGCGGGCAGGGGCCTCGGTCGTGGTCAGCGTCGACACACGCGGAGGTCACCAGTGACCGACGACGACTTCAAACCGAAAGGAGGAACCTTCGGGTTCTTCCTGATGGTCTGCGGCATGTTCATGGCAATCCTCGACATCCAGATCGTCGCCGCATCATTGCCCGACATCCAGTCGGGCGTTGCCGCGTCAATGGACGAGGTGACGTGGGTCCAGACCGCCTACCTCGTGGCAGAGGTCGTGATGATCCCGCTGTCGGGCTGGCTGGCGCGGGTGATGTCGACACGGTGGCTCTTCGCGGCGTCATCTTTCGGTTTCACCCTGATGTCGCTGGCTTGCGGCTTTGCGTGGGACATCAACTCGCTGATCGTCTTCCGTGCGCTGCAAGGCTTCCTCGGCGGCGCGATGATCCCCACTGTGTTTGCTGCGAACTTCAAGCTGTTCCCACCTGAACGGCAGATGATCGGCACCGTAGTGATCGGCCTGACCGCCACCGTCGCGCCCTCCATCGGCCCGACGCTGGGCGGCTGGCTGACGCAGCAATTGTCTTGGCACTGGCTGTTCTTTGTCAACGTGCTGCCCGGTTTGCTGAGCACCGTTGCCGTCCCGCTGATCGTCGATATCGACCGCCCGAACTGGAAGCTTTTCCGCCGCATCGACCTGCCGGGTATCGTGCTGATCGCGGGCTTCCTTGGATCGCTCGAGTTCGTCTTGGACGAAGGCCCACGTGAGGACTGGTTCGACAGCCACGAGATCATGCTCTTCGCCGCTATCTCGGCCATTTCGGGCATCCTGCTATTCTGGCGCGCGTTCACGATCAAAGAGCCGATCATCACCTTCGGCGCGTTCAAGAACCGCAATTTCACAGTCGGCTGCATTCTGACCTTCGTGCTCGGCATCTGCCTTTTCGGGCAGAGCTTTATTCTGCCGCAGGTCCTGAGCCGCGTGCGGGGTTTCAACTCGTTCCAGATCGGGCAAGTCATGTGGGTGACGGGGGCCGCGATGTTCTTCACTGCGCCTCTCGTGGGTCGCCTGAACGGGCTGCTGGACCCGCGCATCCTCCTTGCCGTCGGCTTCCCGATGACCGCTGTTGGGATGTGGCTCAATTCACAGATGACGGGGCAGGTCGGGTTCGAGCAGCTCTTCTGGGCGCAGGCCATCCGCGGCGCTGGGCTGGTGATCTGCATCGTGCCGATCACGCAGGCCGCGCTCGGCACGCTGCCACTTTCCGAAGTCGGCACGGGTTCGGGACTGTTTAACCTGTTCCGCAACATGGGCGGGGCACTTGGCCTCGCGATGATCAACACCCAATGGGACGGCCGCTATGACCGCCACTACTGGTGGCTGGCGGAACGCCTCAGCAATACCGATGCCGACGTCGAGGCGCGTTTGGCAGGCATTGCGGGGTCGATGAATGGGCAGGGTGTTCTGCTGGGTGATCCCGACCAGATGGCGCTGCAACAACTGGCGTTCAGCGTCTCGGGGCAGTCGAACATCATGGCGTGGAACGATGTGTTCTGGATGCTGGCCGTGGTGTCGATCTGCTCGACGCTGTTGGTGCCGCTACTGGCGAAACCGCGCAAAGAGCAGATCGCCGCGCACTAAGCCCTTGTTTGCCCGCACGCCAATCGCAGCGTGCGGGCAAATTTTAGCTCGGCAGGTACTCGCGGCTCCAGCTTTCGCTGACGGCGCCGCTGGCAATCATCTCGTCGATCTGCTCAGCCGAATAGCCAAGCTCTTGCAGGATCGCGCGGGTGGAGGCGCCGAATTTCTCGGTCGGCTCCAGCGCATAGATCGAGCCGTGTTGCGGCCGGATCGCGAAAGGATCAAGCTGAGTGATGACATGGCCGCTCGGGTGGTTCTCGTAGACAGAGAACGAATAGCTACCGTTGTGAGTGCCCGGCGTTCCGTCGGCGGGGCGGCTGTTATAGGTGCGCAACGCCTCGATATTCTCGCAGACCGTGGCGCCGATATCGGCGGCGACCAGACGTTCCGCCCAGTCCTCTGCGCGGGCCAGCATGAAGGCGCTGGCGAGGAACGCGGCGCGCTCGTCTTCGGGCACGTCGATGATGCCTTCCAAACCTTCGACCGTGTTCAGCTTTGGCAGATCGGCCTCATACGCCGAAAGCAGGATGAAACGGTCCGAGGCGGTGTAGTAGAACCGCTCCAGCGGACCGGTGCCGTTAGCCTCACGGCCCGACGGTTCATCAAACAGCCCGCGCCGTTCGTAGTCGTAGCAGAACGGAATTTGCGCGAGGCCCGAGAGCGCCGACAGCGAGGTTTGGGGGCGACCGATGCGGCCGAACTTGAGCTTCTGATAAAGCGCAGCCGCAATGCCCAAAGACGCCCCGAAGCCGCACATCACGTCGATGGTGCCGACGTGAGCGTGTTCTTCCGGCGTATGCATAGTGCCGCCGAAGCGCAGCATGATGCCCGTGGTCGCCTGCACAAGGTCGTCGTACCCGAGGTAATCTGTGCGCGGCCCGCGGCGGACACCGCTGAAGCAGTCGAGCTGACAGAAAATCGCCTCGGGGTTCAGCTTGCGCAGCCCTTCGACGTCCAGACCCTTCGCCTTCACCTGACGGTCGGGCGCATTCCAGACCACGACGTCGACCTCGGCCACCAGCTTCTCGAAAATCACGCGGCCTTCGGGGGTGGAGATATCCGCAAGGATCGAACGCTTGCCGCGCCCATGCGAGAGGCTGAAAATCACCGTGTTCCAGCAATCGTAGTTCGGGACGGCGGGGTCGATCTTGATGACCTCCGCGCCGAAACGGGACAGGTAGGAGACCGAATGCGGACCCGCAATAACATTGCACATGTCGAGGATGCGCACCCCGTCCAGCCAACCCGCCGTTTCCTGATTACGCTTCGGACGCGGCAGTTTTGTCGGCAGTTTGCGCAGTTGCTTCAGGGCGGCCTCCACCGTGTCCCAACGGCGCGGGGCGGGCGAGAGCATCTCTTCGCCGCTTTCCGTCAGCCAGACCATCGGACCGGGCTGGGTCATGGGGCCGAACTCCGGATCGTCGACCTCAACCATCAGGCCAGAGGTCTCTGCATGGTCGTCGTTGATCCACTCCTGAAGCCAGCGCTGCGGCGCACCGGGGAATTTGCCGCGACCGAAGATCTTCTCCCATTCCTTCGCGGTGCGGGTGATGAACACCTCTTTCATCCGCGCAGCGATCTTGTCGGCCCAGTGTTTCGGCAGCGGGTAGACGCCCAGCGACACGTCGGACTTCCATTCGGACACGGGCAGATAGGTGTCCTCTTCCTCGGTCAGCCCTTCGGCCACGAGGTCGTCGTAGATGCCCAGCACCTTGAGGCAGCGTTTGGCGTGCTGCTTGTGGCTGGGGCAGACCACGTAGAACATCCGCCCGTCCTTGCATTCGTAGGAGCGGTAGAACGGGTCGAGGAATTCCTGCAACTCCTCGTAAGTCACGTTCATCGGCAGGCCCTCGGTACGACGGCGTTCGATCTCCATCTCGCGTTGGGTCTTGTAGCGTTCGGGGTAGTCCTGAATGTGGATCGAGTTATACGACAGCCCCTCCATCACGGCGGCGGCCAGCGGCACTTCTATCGCGTCGCCGTAGCCCGTGCGTTCGCGGGATTGCAGCGCAAGCACGACAGCCGAGGCGGCCAGCATGGTCCCGTATGCGGACGACAGCGGGAGCGGAGAGAACGACGGGTTCACGCCCATCAGCACGCGGTTGAGGCCCATGTCGGTGAACACGCCCGAGCTTGCTGCGATGATGCTTTCGAACGCGCGCCAATCACGGCGGAGCGTGTCGTTCGACGCAAAGCCGGGGATAGAGAGGGCGATCAGTTCGGGGCGCTCTTCGCGCAGCGCGGCAAAGTCGATGCCGAGGCGCTTCATCACGCCGGGGCGGAAGCTCTCGACGACGATGTCGACCTCCGCGATCAGCTCCAGCGCCTCCTCAAGCCCCTCAGGAGTCTTGAGGTCGATCGTCACGATGGTCTTGTTGCGGTTAAGCGTCGCGTTCGCGGGGCTCTGCCACATCGGGCCGTTCGGCGGATCGACATGGATCACGGTCGCGCCGAGGTCCGCGAGGATCATCGCAACGGCGGGTCCAGCGATATACTGGCCGAAGTCGAGCACTTTGACGCCCTTGAGCGGCAGGAGCGAAGGCTGGGGAGTGGTCATGTCTTAATCCATCAAAAACATGGTGTATGGGGTAACGGCGCCTCAGACGCCCGCTTGAATCCAGCGCGCGGCTTTCTCGGCGATCATCAGGGTTGGCGCGTTGGTGTTTCCGCTGGTGATTTCAGGCATGACGCTGGCGTCCACGACGCGCAGACCTTCGATACCGCGCACACGCAGATGCGGGTCCACGACGGCTGTCGGGTCATCGTCCCGGCCCATTTTCACGGTCCCAGCGGGGTGGAAGATCGTGCTGGCGATATCACCTGCGAGGGTCGCAAGCTCTTCGTCCGACTGGAACTGCACACCCGGTTTGAACTCGACGGGTCTGTATTTCTGCATGGCGGGCTTCGCCATGATCTCGCGCACTTGGCGGAGGCTCTGGGCCGCGATCAGGCGGTCTTCGTCGGTCGACAGATAGTTCGGCTGAATCACCGGCGCGTCTTCGGCCTTGTTCGAGGTGATGCGCACATGCCCGCGCGAGGTCGGGTTGAGGTTACACACGCTCGCGGTCATCGCGGGGAAGGGGTGCAGGTCCTCGCCGAATGCCTCAAGGCTCAGCGGTTGCACGTGATATTCGAGGTTCGCGTGGGGGCGGTCGGGGCTGGAGCGGGTGAACGCACCAAGCTGGCTGGGCGACATGCTCATGGGGCCGGAACGTTTCAACGCGTACTCAAGCCCGATCTTCGCCTTGCCGACCATGGAGTTCGCCAGCGTATTCATCGTTTTGGCATTCTCGACCTTGTAGACCGCGCGGATTTGCAGGTGGTCCTGAAGGTTCTCGCCGACGCTCGGGGTATCTTGCACCACGTCGATGCCATGGGATTTGAGCAGCGACGCCGATCCGATGCCCGACAACTGCAGGATTTGCGGCGACCCGATCGCACCTGCGGAGAGTATGACCTCGCCTTTCGCGTGGACGGTGACAGGCTGGCCGCCCCGACGGACCGAGGCACCGACGCAGCGTTTGGCACCGCTGTCGGTGGTCGTGAAAATCAGCCGCTCAACGTGGCTTTCGGTCCAGACGGTGAGGTTTTTGCGGTCCTTGATCGGACGCAGGAACGCCTTGGCCCCATTCCAGCGCCAGCCGGATTTCTGCGTGACCTCGAAATATCCGACGCCCGCGTTGTCGCCGCTGTTGAAGTCATCGGTGCTTTCGATACCCGCCTCGTTCGCGGCTTTGGCAAAGGACTCCAGAATATCCCAGCGAAGGCGCTGCTTTTCGATCCGCAACTCGCCGCCGCCGCCGTGCAGGTCTGAAAAACGGCTGTTGCTGCCCGTCGCAGGGTCCGCGCCGCCGTCCAGTTTGTAGTGGTGCTCGTGCGCTTTGAAATCGGGCAGGGACTTTTCCCACGACCAGTTGTCGTCGCCTGTCAGCGCCGCCCAGTTATCGTAGTCACGCGCCTGACCGCGCATGTAGATCATGCCGTTGATCGACGAACAACCGCCCAGCGTTTTGCCGCGCGGATAGCGCAGCGTGCGGCCGTTCAGACCCGGCGTCGCCTCGGTGTTGTACATCCAGTCGGTACGCGGATTGCCGATACAGTAGAGGTAGCCAACGGGCACGTGAATCCAGATGTAATTGTCGCGCTTGCCCGCTTCGAGCAGCAGCACATTCTTGGTCGGATCGGCGCTGAGGCGGTTGGCCAGAAGGCACCCAGCGGTGCCTGCGCCAACAACGATATAATCGAATTGATCGGTGGACATGGGCTGTTCCTTCTCAGCTGCGGAAGGGCAGGACGACGCCGAAACGGCGCGCAGAACGCGGGTCGCACTTATATTGCCCAAGGTTCGAATGTGTCATTGCGGTCCTCCCAGTCCTCTTGAGCATCGATAACTGCTCGGGCGGGCGGATTTCCAATGACTAATGACACAGTGCATTATAAGCTGGATTTATATGGAGCAGATCACGGACCTTCGGACCCTACGGTCTTTCGTTACGGTTGCGCGCGAGGGGAATGTCTCTCGCGCGGCAGATGTGCTGGGCCTGACGCAGCCCGCAATTAGCTTGCAGATGAAGCGCCTCGCCGAGCGGACCGAACTGACGCTTTTCGTGCGTACGGCCAAGGGCGTTGACCTGACGCCCGACGGTGCTGCGCTGCTGGTGAAGGCAGAGCAGGTGCTCGGCGCGCTTGAGGATTTTCGCCAGACCGCGCGGCGGATGAAAGGAACGGTGCGCGGGACGCTGAAGCTCGGCACGGTGATCGACCCCGACTTCATCCGCCTTGGCCAGTTTCTGCACGAGATGATTGCCGTCGCGCCCGACCTGCGCACCCAGCTGACCCACGGGATGAGCGGCGATGTGCCCGTGCGCCTGCTGCGCGGAGAGATTGACGCGGGTTATTTCCTTGGCGACCCTTCGGACGGCGGCTGGTGGTCGGGGCAGGAGCCTGATCCGTCCGCTTTCCACCACACCGTCCTGACCAAGTTCAAATACCGCGTCGTTGCGCCCGCCGGATGGCGCAACCGTACCGCTGGTTTGGGATGGAGCGGGCTGGCCTCGCTCCCGTGGATCGCCACGCCGCCTGCCTCGGTCCACCGCCGCCTGCTCGACGCGCAATTCGGCGCGCTGGGCGTCAGGCAGAACGAGGTCGCGGTGGTCGATCAGGAATCCTCCATGCTCGCCATGGTCCGTTCGGGCGTCGGATTGTGCCTCTGCCGCGAGTCCCTCGCGCTCTACGAAGAACAGGCCCACGGCATCGTCATCGTGGACGGGGCGGAGGTCGAAACGACGCTCGGCTTCATGTCGCTGGCCAATCGGAAGGCGGAGCCCAGCATCGGTCTGGCGTTCGACCTCGTTGGCAAAATCTGGAACCTGTGACGGCTTTCCTTTCGGGGCGGCGTCCCCCTATGGTGGGCCATTCAATTCAAGGATTTCCCCATGGTTTTTGAGACCAACCTGCCGCTCATTCTGCTCGCGGCCTTTGTCGCTGCCGCCAGCCCCGGTCCTGCGACGCTCACGATTGCCGGCACGTCGATGAACGCAGGCCGCAAGGCGGGCCTGCCGGTCGCCTCGGGTATCTTCGTCGGCTCGCTCATGTGGTCGGTCGCGGCGGCGCTGGGCCTGAGCACCATCATGCTCGCCCATGCGTGGATATTCGAAGCCATCCGTTACGGCGGCGCGGCCTATCTGATGTACCTCGCGTACAAATCCGCGCGCTCGGCGCTGTCGCGCAAGGACGCGAAGATGACGTCAATGACGGGCAATACTAAGGCTTTGTTTTCCAAAGGGCTGATGCTCCACCTGACGAACCCCAAGGCCGTTCTGTTCTTCGGCTCGCTCTATTCGCTCGGCGTGCCTGCGGATGCCTCGGCGTCCAGCCTGATTACGGTCATCGTGGCGGTCGGCGCGCAAAGCTTCCTGATCTTTCACGGCTACGCGCTACTCTTTTCCAGCAAGGCCATGGCGCGTCTCTACCAGCGCCTCCGCCGCGCGTTCGAGAGCGTGTTCGCCTTCGGCTTTGCAGCGGCGAGCGTGAAGATTCTGACAGCGAAATTGCAGTGAGTCTGCCCGCGCATTTATCGGATTTCGATATCAAAGTTATCGCGACTGGGCGGATTATCACATCAATCGGAGCCGATAGTGTGTCCTGACCTTTGGCCGAAATTTAAACGGAGCGATATCATCCGTGACTGCACACCGCGAACCGGCGTCGATCCGGACATTGGCGACCCTTGCGATCCTTCTGGGCTTCGCGTCGATCTCGACCGATCTGTTTCTGCCAGCGCTTCCGGCGATGGCGGCGGACCTGAATGCGCCGCAGGGGCAGCTCGAACTTGTGGTGTCGACCTACCTGTTCGGGTTCGGTTTTGGACAACTCCTCTGGGGGCCGGTCAGTGACCGCTTCGGGCGGCGCGGGCCGATCCTGATAGGTGTCATGGTGTTCGTCCTCGGCTCCGCCGGATGCGCGCTGGCGACCGAGGCGTGGCACGTGATCCTCTGGCGCGTCGTTCAGGCGCTCGGCGCGAGTGCGGGCGTGGCCTTGGCGCGCGCCATGGTGCGCGACCTCTACGAGCGGGACCGCGCGGCCAAGGTGATGTCTGGCCTGATGATGGTCATGGCCATCGCGCCGCTGGTCGGGCCGACGGTTGGGGCGCAAATCCTCGCCTTCGCGTCTTGGCAGGCGATCTTCTGGACGCTTGTCGCGCTGGGCATCGGGGTCATGCTTGCTGTGGCCGTTTTGCCCGAAAGCCTGCCGATTGACGAACGGTCCGAAGGCGCGATCTGGCACGCGTTCCGCGACTATGGGCGACATTTCCGCAATCGCGCGTTGCTTCTGCCCACCGCTGCGTTGGGGTTCTATTACACGGGCGTGTTCGGAGGCATCGCGGGCGCGCCGTTTGCCTTTATCAGCTATTACGAGCTATCGCCGCAGGCTTACGCGCTCGTCTTTGCGTCCGGGGTTTTCGGGCTGCTGCTGACCAATGCCGTCAACGTGCGACTGGTGGTGCGCTTGGGAAGTGAGCGGATGCTGCTGGTCGGAGCCATCGGCGCGGCGCTGTCCGGCGCGCTCATGTTCGTGGTCACGTTGACAGGATGGCAGGGGGCGCTCGGCCTCATCGCGGCGAACTTCCTGTTCATGGCAATGAACGGGCTGATTACTGCGAATGCCGTTGCAGGCGCTTTGGCAGGCGTACGGCAGGGCGCGGGTAGTGCCTCTGCGGTCGTCGGAGCGATCCAGTACGGCAGCGGCATGATTGGCGCGGCGCTGGTCAGCGGCTTGGCAAACGGGACGCCGGTGCCGATGGGCGTGGTCATTGTGCTGTCCGGCATCGGCTGCCTGATCTGCGCATGGCTGGCTCGTAAATGACGAACGGGCCGCAAAACGCGGCCCGCAAAGGCAGGCGATCAGCCCGCGTAGTCCTCGTCAGAGACCTTCTCCATCCACGTCACAGCCGTGCCGTCGATAGCCTCCTGAACAGCGATGTGGCTCATCGCGGTGTCTTCGGCGGCGCCGTGCCAGTGCTTCTCGCCAGCGGGGAACCAGACGACGTCGCCCTGGCTGATTTCTTCCACAGGGCCGCCTTCGCGCTGCACGCGGCCGCGTCCGAAGGTGACGATCAGGGTCTGGCCAGCTGGGTGGGTATGCCATGCGGTGCGCGCACCGGGCTCAAAAGTGACATGGCTGCCTGCCACACGGCCGGGATCTTCGGCCTGAAACATCGGGTCGATGCGGACGGTGCCAGTGAACCAGTCGGCGGGGCCTTTGACGGAAGCGGTGCTTCCCGAGCGGGTGATTTTCATCGCAAAATCCTTTGTCAGTTACTTGCCAGAGTAGACGGGGAACATCGACGCGTCGCCATAATCCTTGGCGGTGATCGATTTCAGCGTGTCCATGTCTTCGGCGCTGATGTCGAACCCGAGGTCCGCGTTCGATTTCATATGCGCAGGCGTCGCAGTTTTCGGCAGGGCCAGCATCCCTAGTTGCAGGATGTAGCGGATGCAAAGCTGCGGAACCGACACATCGTATTTGTCAGCAATCGCCTTGATATCCTCGTTTTCGAGGATTTTGCCGTGGCCTATGGGCGAGTAAGCTTCGACCAGCATGTCCTTGCTCGTCGCGTACTCGATCAGGTCGAACGGCGTGTTGCCGACGTGGGCGAGCAGTTGCAGGATCATCGGCTTGATCGAGGCGTTCTGGGTCAAGTTGTCGAGGTCGGGCTTCTGGAAGTTCGACACACCGATCGCGCGCAGTTTGCCCTCGGCCAGCGCCTCTTCCATCGCTTTCCACGCGGCAAGGTTGCCTTCGAAATAGCGGTCATCGGTGCCCCATTCGGCCCACGGCTGCGGGCTGTGGATGATGAAGAGGTCGATGTATTCAAGGCCCATGGTCTCAAGCGACTGGTCGATGGCAGCCTTCGCGCCTTCGTAGTCTTTGACCTCGGCGGCCAGTTTGGACTGCACGAACAGCTCTTCGCGGGGCACGCCGCAGGTGCGGATCGCTTCGCCAACGCCGCGCTCGTTGCCGTAGGCTTGGGCGGTGTCGATGTGGCGGTAGCCGATCTCGATGGCGGTGCGGACGGCATCGGCAACCACGTCATCCTCGATCATCCACGTGCCCAGAGCGAGTTTCGGAATGGCGACGCCGTTCGGCAGTTTGGTGGTTTCTGCAATATTCATTTTCATCTCCTTCGTCGCGGTAATGGTCCGCGTTCAGGAGGGAGATAGGCCCAGACACTCGTGTGGATAATCGGCGGAATGTGACTAGGACTTATGACTGTGGTTCATGAAACTATGACGGCGGCTTGGATCGCCCCAAGCCGCCCTCAAGTTCATGCTTTCTCGGTTTCTTCCACCGTCTCTGCAAAGGATGCAAAGAACTGGGCCGAGAGTTTCTTGGCCGTGCCTTGGATCAGACGGCTGCCAAGTTGCGCCAGCTTCCCGCCGATATCGACCTTTGCGGTGTAACGCAGCAGGGTCTCAGCGCCGCGATCCTCAAGGTGCACATCCGCGCCGCCCTTTGCAAAACCGGCCGCGCCGCCAGAGCCTTCGCCGGTGAGGCTGAACGCTTCGGGCGGGTTGTCGGGGGACAGCGTGACCTTGCCGCTGAACCGCGCCTTCACGGGGCCGACTTTCAGAACGACCTTTGCTTCGAGGTCGGTATCGCTGTGTTTGATCAGCTCTTCACAGCCAGGAATGCACTGGCGCAGCACTTCGGGGTCTTGCAGCGCGGCGTAGACGACATCGCGGGGGGCATTGATGACAATTTCATCGGTCAGATCCATTTCGGAGTCCTTCTAACAGCATGGAAATTTAACGGTGGCGAGGACGGTCGCCTGTTCGTCGTTCAGGGGCGGGAACAGGCGCCGGAAAGCGCGGGTTATGAGGCCTCTCTCCCGCTGGGGGGCTGAGGGCGGCGGCGGAATGCCACGATTTCAGCCATGATGGAGAGGGCGATTTCCTCGGAGGTGATCGCGTGGATATCGAGGCCCGCTGGCGCTTTGACGCGGTCGATGCGGGCAGAGGCGATGCCCTCGGCGATCAGCGCATCGCGCAGCGTGCCGAATTTCTTGCGGCTCCCGACGAACGCGATGTAGCCCGCATCGGTCATGACGGCAGCACGGAGGGCATCCTTGTCGCCGCGCCCTTGGGTGGCGACGACAATGGTTGATGTGGGGCCAGCCTCGATTGCGGCATCGGTCAGCAGGTCTTCGACGCGGGGCATGTCCTTAGCCTCGGGTGCGAAAACGCTTCGGCGGAAATCGAAGCGACCCGCTTGGTCGAGCAGCGCCCGCGCTACGGGGCTGTCGCCGTAGACCACAAGGCGGGGCATGGGCAGGACGGGTTCGATGAAGATGTCCATCGACCCTTTGGACGGGCAGCCGTTGCGGGCAAAGCGGATGCCGTCGACCTCTTCGCCTGCCGCATGTCCTTCGTCGGCGAGCACCTCTTCTGGCTTCAGGGATACGAACTGCGGCTTGCCGATTTCCACGGCAGTGCGGGCGGCGCGGCCCACGGCGCCGCGTGCGCAACCGCCGCCGATCCAGCCGTCGATAATCTCTCCATTTGCGCCGATCAGCGCCTTGTCACCCGGTTTGGCCGAGGTCGCGTTGACGGTGCGGACGATCGTCGCGACAGCGTAGGCGACGCCTTGGGCCTGTAGCTTTTCCGCCTCCTGCTCCAGCCGGAGGGTCGTGTGCATGGACATGGTCATAAACGTGTCAGCTCCTTTTCCAGAGAGGCGAGGTCCGCCAGCGTGTTCGCGGCGGCAAAAAGGTCGAGGTGAGGGAGCGCCGCTGCCATCCCGCGGGCAACGGGCTCGTAGCAGGTCCAACCCTTGAGCGGGTTGAGCCAGATGATGCGGCAGCCACGACGCGACAGGCGTTGCAGCGCCGCGGCGATCAGCTCGGGGGCCGCACTGTCATAGCCGTCCGAGAGGATCATCAGAACGGTATGGCCATCGACAAATCGGCGAGCGTAGGTGCGCGAGAACTGGTCGAGTGATCCGCCGATGCGCGAGCCGCCACCGAAGCCGTCCGCTAGCAGCGTGATACGATTCAAAGCGCGGAGCGGATCGTCATCGCGCAGGGCTTCGGTAATTCGCACGAGGCGGGTGTGGAACAGGTAGGCGTCCGCGTCAGGATCGGCGCGCATCAGGCCAGCCAGAAACGCCAGAAACGGCCGCGCATAGAGCGTCATTGATCCCGACACATCGCAGAGCGCCGCGATGCGAAGCGGGCGGTCCAGCGGTTTGCGGCGGATGATGTGCAGCGGCTCTCCGCCCGACGACAGACTACGCCGGATGGTGCGGCGGAAATCTACGCCGGTGCCTTTCGCAGCGATGCGCGCACGGCGGCTCCGCTTGCGGCGGATGGCGGCACCCAGACGGCGGGCGATGGCCTCGGCCTCGCGGATATCGTCGGGGGAGACGACCTCGCGCAGGTCTTTCTTCATCAGGTTCTTGAGGTCGGAAGCGATGAGCTTGCCCGTGCCCTCGGCATAGGTTTCGCCCTCACCATCAGGGCCGTCCTCGGGACTGTCGGCGGTGCCGGTGCTGTCACTCTGTTCCGTCCCCTTGCGGGTGGTGCGGGTGTGTTCGAGCGACGAGGCGGCGGAGTTCACGACCTTCTCGCGTATCCGTCCGTTGTTCATCCAGTAGGACGTGAACAGCTCGGGAAAACGGTCTCGCTCTTCGCGGCATCCGCAGAGCACGGTCTGTAGGGCGAGGCGGGTTGTTTCCGGTTCGACCATCACGCGGGACAGGGCGTCGACCGACAAGCGGGTCTCATCCGGCCCGACTCGAAAACCGTTCGCCCGCAGGTGCGCGACAAATCCGGCGATGCGCGTGGCTGGTCCGTCGTCACGCGCAGAGAAACGGGTCACGCGGGTCATGCCGCTTTCCCCGCGAGGCGCGCGGCAACTTCGGGCGGGATCGCCGCGCGGTCGCTGCGGGTTTTCAGAAGCGTTGCCAGCGTGACCGACAGCACCGCCGGATCGCTGTTCAGGTCGTTGACGCCAAGGCCCGCAACCGCGGCGGCAAAATCCAGCATCTCGGCCACGCCGGGTTTCTTTTCGAGCTCCTCACGGCGCAGCGCCTGCACGAACCCGACGATCTGCGCGGCAAGGCGCGGCTCGACCTCGGGATGGCGGCGCGTCAGGATCGCGCGTTCGGTGGTGGGGTCGGGGTAATCGACATAGGCATAGAGGCAGCGGCGGCGCAGCGCGTCCGACAGATCGCGGGTGCCGTTAGCCGTCAGGATCACCATGGGCCGTGAGGTCGCGTTGATCGTGCCGAGTTCGGGAATGGTGATCTGGAAATCGGAGAGGATTTCGAGCAGGAACGCCTCGAATTCCTCGTCCGCACGGTCGATCTCGTCGATCAGCAGAACAGGCGGAGTAGGCTGGCGGATAGCGCGCAGCAGGGGGCGTTCGAGCAGGTATTCTTCGGAGAACAGCCGCTCCTCGACCTCGCGCTCGCCCGCTTCGGAAGCGGCGCGGATCGCAAGTAACTGGCGTTGGTAATTCCATTCATAGATCGCTTGGGCCGCATCCAGCCCTTCGTAGCATTGCAGGCGGATCAGATCGCAGCCTTTGGCGGCGGAGAGGGCGCGGGCAAGTTCGGTTTTGCCCACGCCAGCCTCGCCTTCGAGAAGCAGAGGTCGTCCCAGTTCCAGCGAGAGGTGCAGCGCCATCGCAAGGTCCGGCGCGGCCACATACCCGTCTTGTTCAAGATCGTTCTGAAGGTCTGTCCAGTCGCTCATATCTGCCTCGGTCAGGAGAGTGCGGGGCGGCGCGAACCGCCCCGTTTTGGATCAGGCGTGAAGGCCCAGATCGCTCGCGATCTTCCAGATGCGCCAGTGATCGTGCGGCATGTGCGACTGACGCAGGCCGAAGGCGCGGAACGCGTCGTGCACAGCGTTAGAGAACGCCGGAACACCGCCCACATTCGGGCTTTCGCCCACGCCCTTGGCACCGATGGGATGGTGCGGAGAGGGCGTGACGGTATGGTCGGTCGTGTAGTTCGGCACTTCCCAAGCGGTGGGCAGGAAGAAGTCCATCAGCGTGCCGGTTTTCACGTTGCCCATATCGTCGTAGGCGATCTCCTGACCCATCGCGATGGCGAGGGCTTCGGTGACGCCGCCGTGGACCTGACCGTCGATGACCATAGGGTTGATGCGGGTGCCGCAGTCGTCCAACGCGTAGAACTGCCGAATGTCCCACTGGCCCGTGTCCACGTCGACTTCCATGACGCAGATGTAGGCACCGAAGGGGTAGGTCATGTTCGGTGGATCGTAGTAGCTGACCGCTTCAAGCCCCGGCTCCAGACCCGGAATGGCCTGATTGTAGGCGGCATACGCGATCTCTTTCATGGTCTTGAAGCGCTCGGGCGCGCCCTTGACCGAGAAGCGATCCACATCCCATTCCACATCGTCGTCATGCACTTCGAGCAGATAGGCCGCGATCATCTGCGCCTTGGCGCGGATTTTCCGACCTGCCAGCGCGGTTGCCGCACCCGCGACCGGCGTAGAACGTGACCCGTAAGTGCCGAGGCCGTAAGGCGCGGTGTCGGTGTCGCCTTCCTCGATGGTGATGCTGTCGGCGGGGATGCCGGTTTCGGTCGCGAGGATCTGCGCAAAGGTCGTGGCATGCGCCTGACCCTGCGAGATCGTACCGAGACGCGCAATCGCGGAGCCCGTCGGATGGATGCGGATTTCGCAGCTATCGAACATGCCCATCCCGAGGATGTCGCAGTTCTTCACGGGCCCGGCGCCAACGATCTCGGTGAAGTGGGTAAGGCCGATGCCGAGCAGCTTGCGGGTTTTGCCAGCCTTGAAGTCCTCGATGCGCTGGGCCTGCTCTTTGCGCAGCCCTTCGTAATCGACAGCCTTCAGCGCCTTGTCCCAAGCGGTGTGGTAATCGCCGGAGTCGTATTCCCAACCCAGCGCAGACTGGTAGGGGAACTGATCGGCGCGGATGAAGTTGATGCGCCGCAACTCTGCCGCGTCCATGTTCAGCTCGATGGCGAGCACTTCGATCATGCGTTCGATGAAGTACGCAGCTTCGGTTACGCGGAACGAGCAGCGGTACGCCACCCCGCCAGGCGCCTTGTTGGTGTAAACGCCGTCGACTTTCACGAATGCGGCGGGGATGTCGTAGGAGCCCGTGCAGATGTGGAAGAAACCGGCGGGGAACTTGGTCGGGTCGGCGCAGGCGTCGAACGCACCGTGGTCGGCGGTCACATGGCAATGGAGGCCCGTAATCTTGCCGTCCTTGGTGGCCGAGATGCGGCCCTTCATCCAGTAGTCACGCGCAAAAGCGGTGGCCATCAGGTTGTCCATGCGGTCTTCGATCCACTTGACCGGCTTGCCCGTCACGATGCTGGCGACGATGGCGCAGATGTAACCGGGGTAGACGCCGACCTTGTTGCCGAAGCCGCCGCCGATGTCGGGCGAGATGACGCGGATGTTGTGCTCTTCGATGCCAGACAGCAGCGAAGCGACGGTGCGGACCACGTGAGGCGCTTGGAACGTGCCCCAGACGGTCAGCTTACCCGTTACCTTGTCCATCGAAGCGACCGTGCCGCAGGTTTCCAGCGGGCAGGGGTGGGTGCGGTGGTAGTAGACCATTTCCTCGGCCACGACCTCTGCGCTGTCGATCGCCTGTTCGGTGGCGGCCTCGTTGCCTTCGGTCCATGTGAAGATGTGGTTGTGATGGTTGCGGGGCCCATGCGCGCCCGATGTTTCGTCCTTGATGTCTTCGCGCAGGACCACGTCGGACTTCAGCGCCTCGAACGGGTTCACGATGACGGGCAGTTCTTCGTAATCCACCTCGACCAGTTCCACGGCATCGGCGGCGGCATAGCGGTCACTGGCGACGACGAAGGCGACTTCCTGCCCTTGGAACAGCACCTTGCCGTCGGCGAGCACCATCTGCTTGTCACCGGCCAGCGTCGGCATCCAGTGGAGGCTCAACGGCTCAAGGTCCTTAGCGGTCAGCACGGCGACCACGCCGGGCACCTTCATTGCCTCTTCGATGTTGATGGATTTGACGCGGGCGTGGGCGTAGGGCGAGCGGACGAAGTCACCGAAGAGCATCCCGTCGAGCTTGATATCGTCGACGTAGTTGCCCTTGCCTTGGGTGAAACGGACGTCTTCCACGCGCTTGCGGGACGTGCCCATGCCTTTGAGTTTGGCGGCGCGTTCGATCTGGTCTTCTGTCAGGTCTTTCATTCTGCGGCCTCCTTCATGGTATTCATCTCGGCAGCAGCGGCCATGATGGATTTCACGATGTTCTGGTAACCGGTGCAGCGGCAGAGGTTACCCGCCATGCCGAAGCGGACTTCTTCTTCGGTCGGGTTCGGATTTTCCTGCAGCAGGCGGTACGCGCGGGTGATCATACCCGGCGTGCAGAACCCGCACTGGAGCCCGTGGTGTTCGCGGAACTTGTCCTGAAGGACATGAAGGCCGTCGGGGCCTGCGAAACCTTCGATGGTCTTGATCTCTGCGCCGTTGGCTTGGGCCGCGAATACGGTGCAGGCTTTGACCGACTTGCCGTTCAGATCGACGGTGCAGGCTCCGCAGTGGGAGGTCTCGCAGCCGATATGCGGGCCGGTGATGTTCAGCCGCTCGCGCAGCGTGTGGATCAGCAGCTCACGCGGCTCGGCCAGCATTTCGTGCTCTTGGCCGTTGACGGTCAGCTTGATGTGCATCTTGCTCATTGTCGTCCTCCCTTATGCCCGCGACCAAGCGCGCTCGATCGCGCGGCGGAGCATGGTTGCAGCCACATGGCGTTTGAATTCGATGGGGCCGCGGTTGTCCTCGTTCGGCTGGATGTCGACCTGCATCGCAGCAATTGCGGCGTTGATCGCAGCAGCATCGCAGGCGGTCCCGACCAGAGCGTCGCCAGCACCGACCGAGTGGATCGGCGTGTCGCTGAGGTTGGTCATCGCGATAGAGGCGCTCGTCACCTTGCCGCCCGACTGTTCGATCAGCACGGCGGCAGCGGCGGTGGCGTAGTCACCGATTTTGCGCTTCTGCTTCTCGTAGGCGTAGCCTGCGGTGGTGGCCTTGATCTTGATGTGGGTCAGGATCTCGTTGTCGGCACGGGCGGTCATGTAGGCCGCTTCGTAGAACTCGCGGGCGTCCACTTCGCGCTCACCGTCAGAGCCGTAGAGGACATAGGTCGCGTCGAGGCACTGCATCAGCCCCGGCATATCGTTGCCCGGATCGCCGTTCGCCACGTTGCCGCCGATGGTGCCGACATAGCGCACCTGCGGGTCAGCGATTTGAAGCGCCGCTTCGCGCAGGATCGGGGCCGCTTTGGCGAGCGCGTCGTTGCCGATCAGTTCGGCCTGTGTGACCATCGCGCCGATGGTGATGGTATCGCCGGAAACAGAGACCTCTTTCAGGCTCGCGACGTCCTGAAGGTCAATCAGATGGGACAAATCGGCCATGCGCAGCTTCATCATCGGAATGATGCTATGCCCGCCCGCAAGTACGCGCGCTTCGTCGCCGTGTTCGTCCAGAATTTTGACCGCTGCCGGTAGGTCCGACGGCCGGTGGTATTCGAAACCGGATGGTATCATGAGTTCCTCCCTTGGCCCGATGGGCTGGGAAAAACGCTATGACGAGTTTCGGAATCCGGGTCCGGAATGGCCCGAAAACAGCCCGAAATCCCATGAATTGCGCCGTTCCTGCACGAACGGCGTACGCAGGCGCAGAAAAATCGTGCTGCGCTGCGCTAAAGGCCGAGCTTCTCGCGGACCTCGCTGATGCGGGCGCGGGCGACAGGCACCTTGGGCAGAGACTCGATGCCCTCGAAATAGCAGACGCCGGTGTCCTTGCGGCGGTCGAAAGCGGTCACGAAACGGGTGTTCACGAGGTAGCTGCGGTGAGTGCGGATGATGTCGGGATGGTGGATGCGGTTCTCCGCCTCCGAAATCGACCACGGGCAGAACAGGCGCTCGGCCTCGTGGTAAAGAACGGTATAATGCCCCTCGGCGCGGATGGCGGCGACGTCCTCGAAATCGACAAAGTGGGTCTTGCCCTCTTTCTCGTAAGGAATGCGGTTCGTGCGGCTGGCGACGAGCGGGTTAGGGGCTTCCTTGACGGGGAGCGCGTCGACCTGCTGCTCTGGCGCGGCGACGTTGATGCCAGTCAGGAGGAACGCGCCGAGGATCACGAAGGCCACCAGAGTGACAGCAAAGGCGAGGGTCGCGTTGGAAATCCACGGCCCGCTGGCCGAGCTTTCGGCAGCCACGAACCCCGTGCCCGCCATCGCGACAAAGTGGACGGCAAAGACTGCGATCCCGAAGCCGAGCGAGCCCAGCAGGATGTTCCGCGTCCGCCGCCTGTCGTAGGCGATCCAGAACGCGAAACAGGACAGCGCCGTTGATGCGATCCCCGCGAGGAGGATGCCCATCGGCGTATAGACCGGACGGCAAAGCTCCATCCCCGACATGCCCGTGTAGTGCATGACCGCGATCCCGATGCCCATGAGTGTGCCAGCCGCCAAGACGCGGCCACGGGTGCGCGTTCCGAAATGCACGATAATCAGCGACACGCCTGTAATCAGAATTGCGATCAGGGCAGAGATCAGCGTGGTCAGCGCGTCGTAGAAATAGAGCACCGGCAGGTTCAGGCCCAGCATCGCGACGAAATGCATCGACCAGATGCCGCCGCCCAGTGCAACGGCCCCCATCGCGACCACGGCCTTGCGTTTGCCGAGCGGCAGTGCGGACGCCCCGCGGGTCAGGCTCAAACCTGTGAACCCCGCGATCAAGGCAATCGCAAGCGACGCCAGAACCATCCAGTAGTTATGCGTATACTCGAGCACCTAGGTTTCCTCCCCGACACCTGGCTTGCCCCCGACAACTAGCGTGCCGGTTCTCAACCCGCACCATAGCGCAACGAAGGGGGAGGCAAGCAATTGTTTTGTCAGGTGCCGGAAGGTTAGGCGTCAGATATCCTTCATCAGGCGTAGCGCATCGTAGATCGCCGCATGGGTATTGCGCGCGGAAACCGCGTCCCCGATGCGGAACAGTTGGAAAGTGCCCTCTGGGTTGCGAGAGATGGTCTGCGGCTTGCCTTGTATCAGTGCATCCTGATCCACCGCACCTTCGTTCGACGACAACGGCTTGAGGTCGAAGTAGAGGTCGGCGAGGGGCAAGGTGCCGTAGTTCACGACGATCTGGTCATAGGTCTTTTCGGTAATCAGATCGCTGTAGTCCGTCCCGATCTTGGCCTTCAGGCGGTTGCCGTCCCGCTCCACATCCTTGAGGCGGCGGGTGACGGTGAAAGTCACGTCCTTGTCCTGAAGGTTACGCATATAGGGGACGAGGTTCATCGCCATGATGTCGGGGGCAAAGGTGCGGTCGGGGGTCATGACCTCGACCTTGGCCCCTGCCTTGGCCGCGACTTCGGCTGCCATCAGGGCAGGATGATCGCCGCTTTCGTCATAGATCAGAACGTGGCTCTCGGGCTTCACATCGCCGGTGATAAGGTCCCACGTGGTGACGACGAGGTCCTGTTCGGTCTTGCTTTCAAACAGCTCCACATTCGGAAGGCCGCCTGTGGCCACAATGACCACATCGGGGTTCAGGGCTGTGACGTCCTCCGCCTCCGCCCAGAGATTAAACCGGAACTCCACATCGCGGGCGGCACATTGGGCCATGCGCCAGTCAATGATGGAGATCATCTCGCGGCGGCGATCATTGAGCGCGGTCAGGCGCACCTGTCCACCGGGGTCCTTCTGCGCTTCCAGCACCGTCACATCATGCCCGCGCTCGGCAGCCACGCGCGCGGCCTCAAGGCCCGCAGGACCCGCGCCGACGATCACGACCTTCTTGCGCTGGGCAGCAGGCGTAATGGCGTGCGGCATGGTCAGTTCGCGGCCCGTAGCGGCGTTGTGAATGCAGAGCGCATCACCTGCCTGATAGATCCGGTCCAAACAGTAGGTCGCGCCGACGCACGGGCGGATGTCATCCTCGCGGCCTTCGATGATTTTCTTGACGATGTGCGGGTCGGCCATGTGGGCGCGGGTCATCCCGACCATATCCAAAAGACCGGCAGAGACCGCATGACGCGCGGTCGCCACGTCGGGGATCTTGGCCGCGTGGAAGGTCGGCATTCCGGTCGCCTTGCGCACTTCACCCGCGAAATCGAGGTGCGGAGCGTTCCGCATCCCTTGGATCGGGATCAGGTCGGTCATCGCGGGGTCGGTGTGGATGCGTCCGCGTACGACGTTGAGGAAGTCGACCATCCCGCCATCGGCGAGGCGCTTGGAAATCTCGATCCCTTCGTTGAAATCAATGCCGCCCTTTTCGACCTCGTCGGCGGTGTAGCGGATGCCGACGATAAACTCGTTTCCGACCCGCTTGCGGATGCCCGTTAGCACGTCGTTCAGCAGCTTCATCCGGCTGTCGAGCGTCTGCGGCCCGTATGGCCCGTCGAGGTCATTGGTCAGCGGCGACCAGAACTGGTCGAGCAGGTGGCCGTAGACCTGCAATTCGATCCCGTCCATGCCGCCTTCCTTCATCCGCTCTGTCGCGTCGGCAAAGTCGCTGATGATCCGCTCGATATCCCAATCCTCGGCCAGTTTGGGGAAGGCGCGGTGCGCAGGTTCGCGGTGTTTGGAGGACGACACGGACGGCAACCAGTCGCCCTTGTTCCACGCGGTGCGGCGACCAAGGTGCGTCAGCTGGATCATCGCGGCGCAACCGTGTTCGTGCAGCCCGTCGGTCAGGCGTTTGATCCACGGCACGACCTCGTCCTTATAGGCGAGAATGTTATTGAACACGGGCGGGCTGTCCTTCGACACCGCAGCCGATCCCGCGGTCATCGCCAGCGCGACGCCCGCCTTTGCACGTTCGGCGTGGTAGGCGATGTAGCGGTCCTTGGGCATCCCGTCTTCGGGGTAGGCTGGCTCATGGCTTGTGGTCATGATGCGGTTGCGCAGGGTCAGGTGTTTGAGCTGATAGGGTTGCAAAAGGGGATCGTTGGACATGCGTCGCTCCGGCTGATGGCAGGGCCATCCTTGTTCAAATTGTTGGCGCTGGGAAGTCTACCGGTTCAGTACCACGCGTCCGGCATCGACGCCTTGCGCTGTGCGATGAAGTCCTTGAGCGCGCCGTCAATTGCAGGATCGAGGTAGGGTGCCTCGAACTCCTGCAGGATCTTCTTCCACCGTTTGTTTGCGCGTAGAGCGCTGTCTTCCTTGCCTTGTTCGGCCCACGTCTCCCACGGCTGGTCATCGTTCATGCCGCTGTCCCAATAGGCGGTCTGGTAGTGGCGCAGCGTGTGATCGGTGGCAAACAGGTGCTCACCCGGTCCGAACTGGGCCAGCGCGTCAAAGGCGAGCGTGTCCTCAGTGACCTCCATACCCTTCATGTACGCATGAAGAGCGCCGCACATGTCACTGTCGAGAATGAATTTTTCGTAGGACATGGACAGTAGGCCGTCGAGGAAGCCTGCCGAGTGGAGGATGTAATTCGCACCGCCCTGAATGGCCGACATCATCGACATCATCGCCTGCTGCATCGCCTGACCGTCGGGCATTTTCGAGGTGCTGAAGTTGCCTGCGCAGCGCAGCGGCAGATTCATGCGGCGGGCAAGTTGGCCCATGACCAGCGAGCCGAGCGCGGGCTCTGGCGTCCCGAAAGTGGGCGATCCGGTGCGCAGCGACATCGACGACAGGAAGCCCGCGAGGACCGCCGGCGCGCCGGGTCTGACAAGCTGGGTCAGAGCGCAGGAGGACATGGACTCCGCAAGACACTGCGCCACCGATCCAGCCATGGTCAGCGGCGACACCGCGCCGCCCAGAAGGAACGGCAGGTGGATCGAACCCTGACCAGCCTCGGCATATGTGCGAATGCCCGCCGCCGTCACACCGTCGAGCACCAGCGGCGAGGTCGTGTTGAAGTTGCCCATGATGACGCAGTGCTGGTCGACGAACTCAGCGCCGAACAGGATGCGGCACATCTCGATACTGTCGGCGGCACGCTCGGGCGCGGTAATAGAGCCGAGAAATCCGCGATCGGAATAGCGCATGTGGGCGTAAACCATGTCGAGGTGACGCTTGTTCACCGGCACGTCCGTCGGCTCGCAGATGGTGCCGCCCGAATGGTGCAGCCACGGCGAGGACTGGCCCAGCTTCACGAGGTTCTCGAAGTCCAGAATAGTCCCGTAGCGGCGCGTCCCGTCCGCATCGAGGATAAAGGGCGAGCCGTAGGAGGGCGCGAAGACCGCCGCCTTGCCGCCGATCTGCACATTGTTGGCGGGGTTGCGGGCGTGCTGGGTGAACTCGGCGGGTGCGGTTTGCAGGATCTCGCGGATCATGCCCGGCTCGAATTTGACACGCCACGCCTTTGCCGCCGTTTCGGTGACGCTCGCACCGGCTTCGCGATAAAGGCGCACAGTTTCCTCGTCCTCGCGCACCTCAATCCCGATCTCGGCAAGGATGCGGTCGGCGGTCGCTTCGATTTTCTCCAGCGAGCTTTCGTCTAGCAGATCGTAGGTCGGGATGTTGCGGGTGATATAAGGCACGCGCAGATGCAGGTTCTGACCCGGTTCGCTACTCCGCTCTGCATGGCCCGAGCCACGACGCTTGCGACGTCCTGATTTAGCGGGGGTCACTGTATCTTGGATCATCGCGCGTCTCCTGATTTTCACAGACAAACTTTTCGGTCCTATACGATGATTGGCAATTGCAGAAAAAGTAATCTTGGAGTTAGCTGAACTAATCTAAGAAATGTGCAGCTGCTGCTATGTAGCGTTTGCACTGACAGTGCCATGAGGTCAGCTTGGTCAAACGGCCCTATAACCTGCCGCAGATGAGCGCACTTGTGGCCTTCGAGGCAGCCGCGCGCCATGTCAGTTTCCGCTCCGCCGCGCAGGAACTAAATGTGACCCCTGCGGCTATCAGTCATCAGGTGAAGGCGCTGGAAGCAGAGCTCCGCTGCTCGCTGTTTTCCCGTCACCATCGCGGCGTCGCATTGACCGAGGCAGGGGCATATCTGCTCGTCGCCCTCCAGCGCGGGTTTGAAACGATGGCCGATGCGACCGACCAGCTTCGCCAGCGGACCGACCGCGCTGCTGTGACCATCGGTGTGTCGACGGCTGTCAGTTCACTCTGGCTCACCCCGAAGCTCGCGCGGTTCTGGCGCGAGCACGGGGACGTTTCGGTGGCCCAGATCGTCAGCGACAGCAGCCAGCAGCCGCAGGACTGCGACCTGAGTATCCATTACGGAGACATCAGCCGCGAAAAGGGCGCCTGCGATGTCTTGTTCCACGATCAGGTGCAGGCTCTCGCCAGTCCGTCCTATGCAGAGAAACATCCCGCTCAGACCGCCGCCGACCTCGCGCAGTTGTCACTGATCCATATCGACGTGAACGAGACTGGCTGGGTCGACTGGACCCGTTGGCTCGCCAGCGCGGGCTATTCAGGCAAGATGCGCCCCGGCCACCGCGTGAACAACTACGTCATCGCGCTGCAGGCGGCGGAGGATGATATGGGCGTGGTTCTGGGGTGGACGAGCCTGACGCACGGATACCTCGACACGGGGCGGCTGGTGACGATGCTGCCGCACCGCATGGAAGCCACCGAAGTTTTCTACATCAAGCTGCATCCGAATGCGTCAAATCGCGCGAAACTCGTCTACGATTGGCTGCTGAGCGGCGCTTGAGCCGATGAAATCCGTCTTGTTCGGGAACCTTCCAGTGCTGGAAGGTCGTTGGTCCTATGACCAACCCACGGAGACGGCTCATGAAATACTCGAAGTTTTTCCTGATGATCGGAACATCGACTGTCGTGATGTTCGGACTGATGTACCTTAATACCTATCTATGGGGACACGTCTTCTTTTCCGAGACACGAACCTACATGGCGATCATGATGGGTGCTGTGATGGCCATTATCATGTTGGCGTTCATGCTCGGCATGTACAAAAACCGCATGTTCAATATCGCGATTTTCGTGGGCTCGATTGTGGTGTTCGCAGGCAGCCTCTGGCTGGTGCGCAGTCAGGTGACCGTGCAGGACCGTTCCTACATGAGCGCGATGATCCCGCACCATTCGATCGCAATCATGACCTCGACTCGCGCCAACCTCACTGACCCGCGTGTGCGCAAACTGGCTGATGGCATCATCTATGCGCAGGATAAGGAAATCGCTGAAATGCGATACCTGATCGCTGATATCGATGCGAATGGCGAAGCGACCGATCCCGCGCCGACAGATGCAGCGCAACTCAAAAGCGCAGAAGACGCGCTGGCGAGCGAGGTCGTCGCGAAGGTCGATCCCGAGTTCCTGACGCAAGACGACATCGCCGCGGTGCTGCCCGATGGGGCAGTCTGCAACTTTACCTACACCACCACGAGCCCGTCGGTGCTTGCCGTGGGGCAGGAGACGGCCGTGATGAAGATCAGTGGCGATCTGGTGCAGCTTGACCTGCAGTCGGACGCTGACGAACTCACCGCCCTTGCTGCTGGTCCGTTGACCGCCGAAATCCGCAAGGGCGATGACCTGCAAGACCTCGTGGTGTCTGCAGGTGAAGACTACACAGCGGGCTTTCGCGGTCAGTATAGCTGCGCTCGTCGCTGATAGTCGCACCCATCGATGAGCGAAGCTGACGGAAGAAGAGTGGCGGTTCCCTGTAGAGAACACGCAAACCAAGTCGCCTATAGCCCCGCAAAACACTCCGCAATCTGCCCCCTGAGCCAGCGATGGCCAGGGGCGTTGTCCGAGCGGCGGTTCCAGAGCATCATTAACGGAATATCGGCGCGATCAACCGGCAGCGGATGGCGGGTAATGCCGTGATGCGGGCCAAGGCGGTCGATCAGGTGTGAGGGCATGGTGCCGATCACGTCGCTCCCCTTCACCGTTGCGAGCACGGCGGAAAAAGTCGGCAGAGTGGCGATGATGTTGCGCTTGCGCCCCATCTTGGTGAGGATCAGGTCCATATCATCCAGCGTGCGGCCATCGGGCGAAAAGTGAACGTGCGAGAGGTCGCAGGTCAGGTCGAGCGGGATCGGCTCGCCATCACCAATGCCCGCCGAGGTCAGGCGCTTGTTGCCGCTTCGCGCAATGAACTCGAACCGCGTGGTGACCAAGTGCTGGCGGTTCACCCACTTGGGCATGTCCAGATCGGGCCAGAACGCGATGTCGACCGTGCCGTTCTCCAGCGCATCCAGGGTCGTGCCGAAAACGCGGTCCACCATGACGATTTGCAGGTTCGGGGCGGACAGGCGGATGGTCTCTAGCAGGCGGGGCATCATCAATTCGGAAAAGAAGTCCGACCCCGACAGCCAGAACCGTTCGGTCAAGCGCGCAGGGTCGAGGTCCGTGCCGTAGTCGAGCAGACCCGATATCGCGGTGAGCGCCTTTTCGACTTCGGGCCGCAATTCCAGCGCCACGGCGGTCGGCGTCAGCTTGTGCCCCGCGCGAACGAACAGCGGGTCTCCCAGCGCATCGCGCAACTTTCGCAAAGACGTCGAAGCTGCAGGCTGGGACACGCCCAGACGCTCCGCCGCTTTGGTGACAGAGCCCTCTGCGAACAGTGCAGCAAAGACTTTGAGAAGGTTCAGGTCGAACGCATGAATATTCATTTCATTTATGTACGATATAATATTCAGAATATTCAATTATGATCGCGCGCGGCGTAGGGTGGACGCACGCAATTAAATTTCAAACGAAGGTTTCTACAATGAACGGGATGCCCGCAGGCACCCCGCTGGGAACCTGCATCTTCAAGGGGGGGCATTATGGAACGAACCGAAGAGGTGAGCTGGAACAATGTCAGCTACCGCACCATCCTGACCAAAGAAGCGACGAACGGCGCGATGTCGATCGTGGACTCCACCACACCGGCAGGCGAAGGGCCGCCGCGCCACATCCACGCCGCCGAGGACGAAGTGTTCGTCGTTCTGACCGGTGAGATCGAGATCTGGATCGAGGGAGACTTGCGCCGTCTCGGACCGGGCGAGAGCGGGTTCATTCCGCGCGGCAAAGAGCACACGTTCCGCGTCTGCTCTGACACGCCGTCACGCCATCTGGTCATCCTGACTCCGGGTGGTTTTGAAGGCTTTTTCTACGAATCCGCTGATCGGGACCTGAAAATCCCGATGGATATGCCCGCCATTATCGAGGCGGGTAGCCGCTTCAATCTGACGTTCACCGGCCCACCTTTGGGCGCCTGACAAAAGGGGAGACAGGCATGAACTCTGTATCGCAACGGTTTTTCGCGTTCGGCGCACTTTGCGCTCTGTGTGGCATGGCTTGGGGGATCGTGATGTCCGCCTCGGGTGACCACAGCCTTTCACCGGCCCACGGCCACCTCAACCTCATCGGCTTCGTCGCGTCGTCGGTGTTTGGTGCGTACTACGCGCTCAGCCCCTCGGCCTCGGCGTCGAAGCTGGCCAACGTGCATTTCTGGCTGGCGGTCCTATCAGTCATCGTCATCGTGCCGGGTATCGTTATGGCACTGACCGAGCAGGGAGAGACATTGGCCAAGGTCGGATCAATCCTGACCATCCTGTCGATGCTGCTGTTCTTCGTCACGGTGCTGCGCAACCGCGTCGGCGAGTAAACAGACGGGCGGCACCTGTCGGGATGCCGCCCTTCGCAATTACCAAGCGTTGTATTGCAGGTATTTGCCCGACATCTTTACCTCGACGCGGTCGCCCTTGGGGTTTTCGATCCGCTCGACAGACATGTCGAAGTCGATGGCGGACATGATGCCGTCGCCGAATTTTTCATGGATCAGCGCCTTGAGCGTCGGGCCGTAGACGCCGACGATCTCGTAGAAGCGGTAGATGCAAGGATCGGTCGGCACGGTTTGCGCGAAGACCTTCGTCGGGCTTTCGGCGAGCACTTCGGCCGCTTCGCTCGGCAGGTCGAGCGCGGCGACCAGCGCCTCTGCCTTGTCCATCGGAAACGCGTTCATGCCCATGCAGGCCGAGTGGGTGTAGACGGGTGACATGCCGATGGTTTCGGCGATGCCTTCCCACGTCAGTTTCTTCGCCTTCTTGGCGATCAGGATCAGAGCAGTGACGTCCTCTTTGGTCATGAGGTCGGCGGCGATGATGTCTTTCATGGTCTTCACTCCGGATAAGTCAGTGGAAAAGGCGGGCGGCGAGGGCAATCGTGGTCACGGCGAGGATCGCCGAGGTCGTCTGCCAGAAGCGGACGGGATTGCGCTCGATCAGGGGAACATGGCGGGCGGCGTTCCAGCTTTGGCCGGGGCGCTTCAGATCGCCGAGGAATTCGGACAGCGTGTCGTAGCGCTTCGCCGCTTCAGGATTGGTGGCGCGCTTCAACGCGGCGTCCATCCACGCGGGCACCTTGCTGTCGTCGTCCCGCGCGGGGCGATAGGTCAGACGGTGCAGGTCGCGGCGCGTGGTGACGCGTGCGACGTTCGCTCCATAGGGCAGGTGGCCCGTCAGCATCTCGTAGGCGATGACGGCGAGTGAAAACTGGTCGGACCGCCAAGTCACGTAGTCGCCCGAAAAATACTCCGGCGCGGTGAACTGGTAAGTCCCCGGCATATGGCCGAGCACGCCAGCGGTTGCTTCTTCCACGCCTGCGACAGAGGTCGAGCCGAGGTCGATGATCTTCACCGTGCCGTCGTCGTCGATCATGATGTTCTCGGGGCGCAGGTCCTGATGCAGCATTTCCTTGCGGTGGAAAGCGCGCAGGCCGATGACGATCTGACCGATGATGTCGCGCACTTGGTCGAGGTCTGGCTCGGGATTGTCAGTCATCCACTGGCGCAGTGTCCGGCCCGTGACCCATTCGGTCACCACATAAAGCGCGGTGCGGGTGTCAGGCGACTTCGCCGCGCGGAGGACATGGGACGACGAAATCCGCCGCGCGATCCATTCCTCTAGCGCGAAACGGTTGAGGTAGGCTGTGTCTTCGGCCATTTCGCGGGTCGGGATTTTCAGGGCGACCTTCTGACCGTCCGGACCCTCGGCGAGGTAGACATGGCTGCGGGCGGTGGAGTTCACGGGCCGCAGAATGCGGAAGCCGTCGATCACATCGCCCGCTTTGGGCTGCGGTGGCAGGGGGAGTTTGGCGATCTCCGGCTCGAACTCGGCCTGCTCTTCGGGGATGGCGTCGATACGGGCCAGCACCACGGTCAGGTTGTCGGCCGATCCTATGACCAGCGCGCGTTCGGTCAGCTGTTTGGCGGCATCATCAAGGCTCGGCGCCTCAAGAGCGCGTGTAACATCGCTGCCGTCGATGAATTCATGCACGCCGTCAGTGGTCAGCAGCAGCACATCACCGACCTCAAGCGAGATGCGGCGGTAATCGACGGCGATCTGGCTATCGAGGCCCATGCCGCGGGCGAGGTAGCTTTCCTCGCTCGACAGAACGGCGCGGTGGTCGGTGGTCAGGGGCTCCAGAACGCCGCCGACCAAGCGGCACACGCGGCTATCGCCTGCGTGGAGGATATGCCCTTCACTCCCCTTAAGGATCAGCGCGGAGAGGGTACAAATCTTGCCCGCATTCATATCGGGCAGTGCTTCGTTCTGGCCGTAAAGCCATGCATTCGTTGCGGAGATCACAGTAGTGGCCGCAGTGCGCGCGGTCCAAGCGTCCGATGTTGCGTAATAGTCGGTGAGCAGGGCGTTAACCGCTGCCTCCGACGCTTCGGCGCTGGTGGCGCTGGACGAAATGCCGTCCGCCACGGCGAGGGTGATCCCCTTGAGCGACAATTCGGCCCCCGTAGGCACACGAACGCCGCAGAAATCCTGGTTTTCGGGCTTCAGGCCCTTGTCCGAATACCGGCCGACCGAAACCTTCAGCGTCATCGCAGTGGTGTCTTTGGGCATGTCGGAACCTCGAATGGAAAAGAGGCCCCGCACGAAGCGGGGCCCAGTTCAGGAAGAAATTTATTCAGCCGGAACGCCGGTCACGTTGGCCGATGCGTTGCGCTTCGGGGATTCCTTGAAGTGGGTGGCGTAGATCATGCCGCCAACGAAGGTCAGACCGCCAACGAGGTTACCCAGAACAACGGGGATTTCGTTGTAGATGAAGTAGTCGGCCCAAGTGAACTCGCCGCCCAGCATGATGCCCGAGGGGAAGAGGAACATGTTGACGATCGAGTGCTCGAAACCGAGGTAGAAGAACACGAGGATCGGCATCCACATGGCCATGATCTTGCCCGAGGTCGAAGTGGACATCATCGCAGCGACAACGCCGGTCGACACCATCCAGTTACACAGAACCGCGCGAACGAAGACGGTCAGCAGGCCGGCACCGCCAGCGGCAGCATAGCCGAGCGTACGGGCTTCACCGATCTGGCCGATCTTGGCACCCACGGCATTGGGTTCGGTCGAGAAGCCGGTGGTGAATACGATCGCCATCAGGATCGCGGTGGTCATCGCACCTGCAAAGTTACCGGTGAACACGAGGCCCCAGTTGCGGAACACGCCGCCCCACGTGCAGCCTGGACGCTTGGCAATCACGGCAAGCGGGGCGAGGGTGAAGACGCCGGTCAGCAGGTCGAAGCCCATGAGATAGAGAAGGCAGAAGCCGACGGGGAACAGCAGCGCAGCAACCAGCGGCTGGCCTGTGTTGACGGCGATGGTAACGGCGAATGCAGCGGCGAGCGCGAGGATCGCACCGGCCATGTAGGCGCGGATCAGAGTGTCCTTTGTGGACATGAAAATCTTGGACTCGCCGGCGTCGACCATCTTGGCCGCGAATTCCTTGGGCGTAACGTATGACATGGTTGTGTGTCCCTTTGGCTTTGCCTGACTTCAGGCGGAAGGTTCGAAGTCGATGGAGGTGGTGTGGTGGTGCATTGCGGCGCTCCGGCTGACGCGGGCCGAGCGATGGTGTGCACGGGTCCGCAGCGATTTCGGTCTGGGAAGGCAAGCCTCCCCATAATTCGGGTTTCGAAGAGAAGATGCAGCGCCGTTGCTGCGTGCGTCCAAAGACGCTCTTGACGGAAATGGCCGCGCCGTTGCGGCTATCCGGCGGTCCGACTTGGCGGACGCGGTATGTAATTATGCACACACAAACGTGGGGCGCCGCACAAGCGCCATGACTAAAATGTTGGGTCAAATTGGCGGTTATGCGGGCGCGAGACGCAAACCGCCTAATATATGCGCTCTAATTTTGCGGCTTAGCCAAAGCAATTCGCACTCGCAGAATAGAGGCTGACGGGTGCTGGCTCTGCATTTTTGCGGGAATCGACCGGAGAGAGGTCAGGAATCCTCTAGGTTGCCAAGCCGCGCCCTGCGCATTACCCTCACGTCATTGGTCAAGGATTTCACAACGGGAGGGCAAGAGCTGAGCATGCGTATCATCCGCCGACTTCAGCATGGTCCCCGTGTTGCCCTGCAGATCCGTTTGCAGGGCTGACCGATGATTTCCATCAAAGGTCTGCCCAGAGCCGCATTGCGGCAAAATTTCTGTGACCCGAGATATCTATGACTATCATCAATACCAACGCGCTGGGCGTGACCCTTGGCGACCCGCTTTTCGCTGACCTCAACCTGACCGTTTCCAAATCCGACCGCATCGGCCTCGTGGCTGCGAACGGGCGGGGTAAGACGACGCTGCTCGATTGCCTCGCGGGGGAGCACGATCCGACGACCGGCGATATTACCTACGCCCGCGGCCTCTGCGTGGGCTATGTTAAGCAATACGTGCCAGCCGAAGCGCTGGACATGACCCTCTATGACTGGGTGCTTGCCGCGTTGCCGCCCGAGCTGGTGGACTTCGAAAGCTGGCGCGTCGACGTGGTGCTGGACGAACTGTCGATACCCTACGAGATGCAGCACAAAACGCTTGGCGAACTCAGCGGCGGTTGGCAGCGGACGGCGATGCTGGCGTCGGTCTGGGTGAAGGAACCCGATGTCCTGCTGCTCGACGAGCCGACCAACCACCTCGACCTTGAACGGGTTGCGCTATTGGAGGTATGGCTCGGCAACCTGTCGCGCGAGACGCCGGTGATCCTCACCTCGCACGACCGCGCGTTTCTGGACGCCACCACGAACCGCACCCTGTTCCTGCGGGCCGAGAATTCTCGCGTGTTCAACCTGCCGTTTTCTGCCGCCCGCGCCGCGCTGGACGAAGCCGATGCGGCGGACGAACGGCAGCTGGCCAACGACATGAACAAGGCCAAACAGCTGCGCCGACAGGCCGCCAAGCTGAAAAACGTCGGGATCAACTCCGGCTCCGATCTGCTGCTGACCAAGACCAAGCAACTGACCGAGCGGGCCGACAAGCTGGAAGCTGCCGCGCGCCCCGTCCACCGCGAACGGTCGGCGGGTGATATCAAGCTGGTGAATAGCGGCACACACTCGAAGGCGCTGGTGACGCTGGAGGATGTGGCGGTCCAGACGCCCGATGGCTGCGTCCTCTACAAGACCGGTCAAAAGTGGATTTCGCGCGGCGACCGTGTGGTTCTGCTGGGTGCCAACGGAACGGGAAAAACCCGGCTTGTCAGTCTGATCCAGAGGGCGCTGACAGGCGAAGACGACACCGTGAAGTGCGCGGCGTCGATCGTGCCTGCGTTCTCCGATCAGCAACTGAGTATGCTTAGCGGCGCCGATACTCCGATTAGCGCAGTGACCGGCGAATTCAGCATCGGCGACGAACGTGCGAGGGCATCGCTTGCGGGTGCGGGCATCAATTTCCAGATGCAGAGCACCAAGATCGACGCTCTGTCCGGCGGACAAATGGCCCGCCTCGCCATGCTGCTCCTGCGGCTGAGGAACCCGAACTTCTACCTTCTCGATGAGCCGACAAACCACCTCGACATCGAAGGGCAGGAAGCGCTGGAGGCCGAGCTGATCGACAACGACGTGTCCTGCCTGCTGGTCAGCCACGATCGCACGTTCCTGCGCAACGTCGGCAACCGCTTCTGGTTGATCAAGGGCAAGCGGCTGGTCGAAATCGACGATCCCGAGGAGTTTCTGGCGGGCGAAATGGCGGGGACTTAACGGTTCAGGTGCCGCCACCAGTCGGCCGCGTAGGCCGCAAGACGGCTGTCCTCGGGCGGTATAACGCGGGTGGTTTCGGGCGCTTTGGCGTCCGGAATGCACAGCATCGCTGCGCCGACGCTGGTGCCTGTGGCGGATGCCGCGACCTCGACGCCGTCGGGCCTGATCGCGGCGAGCATAGCGAGGAAGTCGGTGTTCTTGGCGAACGGTCCTTCGATCACGGTCGGGCCTTTGGCACCTATCAGGTCGAGGCAGGTGTGCGTCATCAGGGCGAGGTAGTAGGACAGGGCAACCAGTTCTTCGCCCTCGGCGCGGGCAGTCCCGACCCATGACGCGGCGCGTCCTGCAAAGGGGCCGGTGTTCGGCTCCACCGCTGGCAGCAGATAGATGCCGCCAAGCACGCTCTCGCGGTCAGCGCCTGTTGCCTGCCAGTCACGACCCTTGCGGATGATCTCGAACTCCCTCCCACCCATGAAGCGGGAGGTCGGGACCGCTTGGCCCAATGCGTTCACGTTCATCAGCGTATCGCGCGCCGGGTCCAGTCGCGGTGCGCTGCCGCCCATCGCCATGCAGATCACCCATGTCCCTGTCGAGACGACCGAGAACGCACCCTTGCGGCCCAGCAGGTGCGGGTAGAGCGAGGCGTTGGAGTCGTGGATGCCGACCATCACGGGCGTGCCGGATGGAATGCCGGTAGCCTTTGCGATGTTATCGGTGATTGTGCCAAGCACGTCGGATGACTTGCGGGCAGGTGCCATGAGGTCTGCGATCCTCAGACTGTCGACCAGCACCGAGAACCGCCCGTTTTGCGGCTCCCATAGGTCGGTATGGCAGCCAAGGCTAGTGACGTCGGTCGCCAGCTCTCCGGTCAGGCGGTAGCCCCAATACTGCGGGTATGTGACAATCGCTTTGACCTGATCGCGGAGGTCAGGGTGCGCCTCGAACAGCCAGTGAAGCTGCGCGCCGACATTCAGGCCGAGCGGCAACCTCGGCGAGCCGGTCGCGTCGAAAGACGGCCTCAGCGCGTCATAGCCCTCTCCGCTATCAGGCCCGCTGAATTCGTAGTCCAGCATTGGCAGCGCAGCACCGTCTTGACCGATCAGAGTAGCCGAAGCTCCGTGCGTCGTGATGCTGATCGCGTCAATGCCGTAGGCGGTCTGGAACTCGGTCAAAACCTCCATGAAGAACGCGAAATGACCATCGAGGTCGAAATGCGGGTAGGGGCCGTCGGTCAGCACCGCATTGGGACGCGTCCTGACGTCGATCTCTTCCAAAGTTGCGGCATTGACCAGCGCCAGCTTGGCGTTGGTTTTGCCGACGTCGATGACGGCGATGTGCTTCATGGCATGTGGAACACGTTCGTCAGCGGGGTCGCGACGGGTTCGTTATTCGGGTGGGTCTCCATGATGTCGGCCATATGCGCCCACCATTTCTGCATCACCGGATGCTTCGGCAGATCGTCCATGCCGTGATTGTCCGTCCGCCAGAGGACACCGAAGAGGATGCCCGTCTCCTCGTCCAGATGGATCGAATAATCCGACACGCCTGCGCTTTTCAGGAGGTCGACCAGCTCGGGCCAAATCTCGTCATGGCGGCGCTTGTATTCGTCCAGCTGACCGTCGTGCAGCTTCATCTTGAAGGCATATTTCTGCATCACTTCCTCCACATCGCCCAGAGGCGCGGCAGGGCGATCACGCCGATCAGCAGCGCGCCGATGAAGATCGACATCACGATACCCGGAACGTTCAGCAGGCCAAGGCCGAAGGTCACGAGGCCCATGACAAACGCGGCAATGACAACGCCAGGAATGGAGCCCGAACCGCCCAGAATGTTGACCCCGCCGAGGACGACCATGGTGACGACCTCAAGCTCCATGCCAAGCCCGATGGACGGGCGGGTGGAACCGAGGCGCGAGGTCAGGCACACAGCCGCAACGCCCGACATCAGGCCGGTGAGCATGAACAGAATGAACTTCACGCGGCCAACGCGGATGCCCGAAAACAGCGCGCCCGTGGCATTGTTGCCGATGGCGTAGACCGCGCGACCGAAGTTGGTTTTGTGCAGCAGGATGCCGTAGATTACCGCGAGCACGAGGAAGAGCACGAACTCGAAGCTGATGACCCACCAGACGTAGCCTTGACCAAAGAAGGCGAAATCGCGCGGGTAGCCGCGGTAGGCTTGGTCGCCGAGGACGATGTAGCTGATGCCGCGGAACAGGCTCATCGTACCGATGGTCACCACGATCGACGGCAGGCCCATGACCGTGACAAGGATTGCGTTGAACGCGCCGCAAGCTACGCCGACCGCGAGGCCGGTCAACACGATGGTCAGGGTCGACACGTCGGACTGCGCCACAGCGCCCATCGCGGTTGAGGCCAGCGCGATGATCGAGGCGACAGAGAGGTCGATCTCTCCCGCGATGATCAGCAGCGCCATCGCAAATGCGATCATCGCCTTTTCGGTGAAGTTGAAGGTTGCGTCCGACAGGTTCCATGCGTTCAGGAAGTACGGCGAGGCAAACGAGTTCGCGATGAAAATTCCGATGGCGACGGCCAGCAGCAGCGTCTCCCAGCTTTTCAGGTTTTTCTGAAGCGGGGACTGGAGGCGGTCGGGAATGATGCGGTCGGTATGGCTCATTGCGCGGCCTCCGCTTTCTTGAGGATGATGCGGCCTTTGGTGCGGCCAGCGCGGGTGTTGACGGCGATGGCGATGATGATCGCGCTCCCCGAGATGGCCATTTGCCAGAACGGGCTGACGTTGATGACCGGCAGAGCGTTCTTGATGACGCCAAGGAACAGTGCGCCGAGGACCGCGCCGCCGATGGAGCCGATCCCGCCGGAGATCGCGATGCCGCCGATCACGCAGGCGGCGACCACGTCAAGCTCGAACCCGAGCGCGATATCGACATAGGCGACGGCGTAGCGCGACACCCAGAGGTAACCTACGAGGCCCGCAAGCGCGCCCGAGAAGGTGAAGGCCCAGAACTGCGTTTTGCCGACGTCGATGCCTGTGTAGACCGCCGCGTGAGGGTTGCCGCCGACCGCATAGAATGCGCGGCCCAGCGTCGTGCGGGTCATGATGACGAAGAAGATAATCGTCATGATGATCGCGATCCACGACAGCATAGGCAGACCGAGCAGGGCGGCGCGGGGGAAGGCTTTGAAGGCGTCCGACATCTCGTGGCTGTTCACCCATTTACCGTCGGAAATCAGGAAGATAACGCCGCGATAGATGGTCATCGTGCCGAGCGTCACCACGATGGGCGGGATGTCCAATTTCCACACCAGCACGCCGTTGAACATGCCGAGCAGGGCGCCAAGCGCGATAGCGACGATCAGGATCACGACCACTGGCGTTCCGGGGGCTGCGACGTTGATCATTGCGCAGACCATGCCCGTCAGCGCGAGGTTTGCCGCCACCGACAGGTCGATACACTTCGTCAGGATCACGATCATTTGGCCTATGGCCAGCAGGATCAGCGGCGAGGTGTCATTGAACACGGCAGCGAGGTTCGAAGGCGCGACAAACGCGGGGAAACGGGTCGCGATGAGGACCACCAGTACGACAATCGCGCCTGTCAGTATCATCTCGCGGGATTTGAGGATGCTCATTTACGCCTCCGCGATGCCCGCAGCGTGGCGGACCAGAGTTTCGGGGGTCATGTCATCGCCGCTCACCTCGGCAACGATCTTGCCTTCGCGCATGACGATCACGCGGTCAGACATGCCGAGGACTTCGGGGATTTCGGAACTGACCATGATGACGGCGAGTCCCTGCGCGGCAAGTTCGGCCATAAAGTCGTGGACGGCAGCTTTCGAGCCGATGTCGATGCCCTTGGTCGGCTCATCAAGGATGATGACCTTCGGCTTCGTCGCCAGCCATTTCGCGATGACAACCTTCTGCTGGTTGCCGCCCGACAGATTGCCGACAGGCGTATCGAGCGATGCAGCCCTCAGATCGAGGCGCTGGGTGTATTCGCGGGCGAGGGCGAATTCCTCGGCCAGCCGGATGAACCCGTCCTTCGACGTGCGCTTAAGCGAGGCGAGCGACACGTTCTGGAAAATCGGCATCGGGCGGATTGCGCCTTGCAGGCCGCGGTCCTCGGGCACATAGACGATGCCCGCCTCGACCGCCGCAGCGGGCGACCGGATGACCGTGATCTGTTCGTCAATTTTAGTGATGCCCTTGGACGGCTTAGTGATGCCGAAGAGCGATTGCATGAACTCTGACCGGCCCGCACCGACAAGGCCATAAAACCCAAGGATTTCGCCACGATGCAGGGTGAAGTTAATGCCCTCGAACTCCGTCGGATGGTCGTAACCGACGACCTGAAGAACCTCGGTCCCCAAGAGCGGCTCGCGTTTCGGGAACACCTGATCGACGGAACGGCCGACCATCATCTGGACCAGCTCGCCTTCGCTAATTTCCGAAATCAAGCCGTCCGCCACGAACTGCCCGTCACGGAACACGGTGTAGCGGTCGGCGATGCGGAAAATCTCGTCGAACTTGTGGCTGATGAACAGGATCGCCTTGCCCTGCGCCTTGAGCTTATCCACCAGCTCGTACAGTTCGTGGATTTCCTTGTGGGACAGCGACGCCGTTGGCTCGTCCATGATTACGACCTGCGCGTCGATAGACAGCGCGCGTGAAATAGCGACGAGGTGTTTTGATGCGATGCCGAGGTCGCGCAGGCGGGCCTGCGGGTCGATCTCTGCCCCGATGCTCCGCAGAATTTCGGCGGCCTTTCGCGTCTGTGTGCGTGTGTCGATCAGGCCCCATTTGGTCTTGGGCGCGTGACCGAGAAAGATGTTCTCTGCAACGGTGAGGTCGTCGAACAGCACCGTTTCTTGGTGAATGGCAGTGATGCCGTGCGCCGCCGCGTCCTGCGCGGTCGGGAAATTCACTTCGGTGTCGCCGACATAGATCGCGCCGCCGTCGGGCTGGTAGATGCCCGTCAGGATCTTCACGAGCGTCGACTTGCCCGCGCCGTTTTCGCCGACAAGCGCAGTCACCTGACCCGGATAGAGGCCCAGCTGCACGTTATCGAGCGCTTTGACGCCCGGAAATGTCTTGGTGATCCGGTCGAGCCTGAGTGCGGGCCCGTCGGACTGATGAAGAGATTGCATAAAACCCCCGAAAAGAAGACCGGCGCGCGGTCTGACGCGCGCCGGTCTGTGGGATGCTTAGAAAATGTTGACGAAGTCGGCGATGTTCGATGCGTCGTAAACGAACGGATCGGCCATGGCGCCCGAGTTGGTGTCGTCGAGGGTCACTTCGCCCATGCGGCCCATCGGGATCGATGCGCCCGGCTCTGCGGTGGCTTCACCGGTGGCCAGTGCGTGCGCGATCATGGTTGCCGAGTAACCGAGGTCGATCGGGTTCCAGATGGCGAACGACTGCGATGCGCCGGACTCGATGGCGCCAGCCATTTCGGACGGCAGGCCCAGACCGGTGACGTTGATCTCGCCCGCCTTGCCAGCGTCTGCGACAGCCTGAGCGGCAGCCACAATACCAACCGAGGTCGGCGCGATGATGGCGTCGAGGTCCGGATAGGACTGCATCAGGCCCTGCGCTTCGCGGTAGGACTTGTCGGCGAGGTCGTCACCGTAAACGGTCGCGACGACTTCGATGCCGGGGTAGTTGCCCATCACCTTGTTCATCTCTTCGATCCAGATGTTCTGGTTCGTCGCGGTGGCCGATGCCGAAAGAACGGCGACCTGACCGCCGTCAGGCAGGTGGTCGGCGGCCAGCTTGATGATCATGTTACCGATCAGCGGGTTCGACGACGGGTTCAGGTGCATCTGGCGGCCTTCTTCGGCAACGCCCGAGTCCCACGAGATGACGGTGATGCCGCGCTGCATGGCGCGGGCGAGGGCAGGCGCGACCGCATCAGGGTCGTTGGCCGAAATCGCGATGGCGTCGACGCCCTGCGCGATGAGAGAGTTGATCACTTCGATCTGACCTTCAGCGGTGGTGTCGGTCGGACCGGTGTAGATGATTTCGACGTCGCCCAGCTCTGCGGCGGCCTCTTCGGCACCTTTGGCGGCAGCTTCGAAGAAGCCGATACCTAGTGCTTTCACGACCAGAGCGATGCGCATGTCTTCGGCCTGTGCAGCCGAACCGGTAAACGCAGCGGCGATCGCTGCGGTCGACAAGATCTTCTTCATTACACTCATGATTTCCTCCCTAAAGTGCAACCTAGCGGATTTAAGTTACCGCCTCCTTCGCTTCCGCGCCCTCAACAGGGGCTACGATGAGCTTGACCTCCGCTGCTTCGAGCATGGCGGCCGTCTTGTCCGTGATCCCCTCATCGGTGATCACGATGTCGATCCGGTCGAGACCGCACAGAACGAGACTGCTGCGGTGCTCGAATTTCGAACTGTCGACCAGAACGACGAGCTCGTCGGCCTGTCCGATCAGTTTCTGTTCGGCCTGGATCAAAAGCGGGTCTGCCTCCATCAGACCCAGCGGGCCGATACCTTGGGCCCCCATGAACATGCGGCGCGCGTAGAAATTGCGCGTCACGTCGTTCTCGAACGGGGAGAGCACGATGTTCTGTTCGCGGTAGATGACACCGCCCGACAGCATGATCGTGTTCTTGGAGTTCTTCAGCAGATGCGCCGCAATCGGGAACGAGTTGGTGAACACCTGCATCCGCTTGGACGCGAGCGGGTGGACCATCTGGAACGTCGTCGTGCCGCCGTTGATGATGATGGGGTCGCCATCCTCGCACAATTCGACAGCAGCGCGTGCGACTGCTTGTTTCTGCTTGATGTTGATCGTTTCGTTGATCGAAAACGGACGACCGGCGAGCCCGACCACCTGCGGCGGGGTCAGTGCTTCGGCGCCGCCACGCACGCGGCGCAGCTTCTTACGCTCATGGAGCGTGCCGATATCCCTGCGAATAGTGGCTTCCGAGGCTCCGGTCAGGCCACATAGGTCAATCACCGTCACGACCGGCCGGTCCTGAACAGCGGATAGAATGACCCTATGACGCTCGGTTTCGTGCATTAAATACTCCCTTGAGGCGGAATGTTGCGAGAGAATCCGCCGATCTGTCAATCACAAAAAATCAAAAACAATCATGCTGCACCTGCAAACGATCATTCGTGATCGTTTATGATTGACATTCCGACGCACCCCCGACAGTTTTGCATCAAAGGGTATTATCGCGTTTTGCGCGCGAAGGGAGGATATGATGTCGAATTCCGGTGCAGATCAGCGCCTTATTAACGGCTGGGACGACGCCAAAGCCGCCAGCATGAGCGAGTCGGAAAAGTTGCTTTACCGCTCGAACCTGCTTGGTTCTGACAAGCGGATCACCAATTACGGTGGCGGTAACACCTCGGCCAAGGTCATGGAAAAAGATCCGCTGACCGGTGAAGAGGTCGAGGTTCTCTGGGTCAAAGGTTCGGGCGGTGACGTCGGTTCGATCAAGATGGACGGTTTCGCCACGCTCTACATGGACAAGCTCCGCGCGCTCAAAGGTATCTATCGCGGGGTGGAGTTCGAGGACGAGATGGTCGGCTACCTGCCGCACTGCACTTGGAACCTGAACCCGCGCGCCGCGTCGATCGATACCCCCCTTCATGCCTATGTGCCGCGCAAGCACGTCGATCACATGCACCCCGATGCGATCATCGCGATTGCGGCGTCGAAGAATTCCAAAGAACTGACCCAAGAGATTTTCGGCTCTGACATCGGCTGGCTGCCTTGGAAAAAGCCCGGTTATGAGTTGGGTCTGTGGCTGGAGAAATTCTGCGTTGAGAACCCCGATGCGAAGGGCGTCGTGCTGGAATCCCACGGCCTGTTCACGTGGGATGACGATGCCAAGGCATGTTATGAGCTGACGCTGGAGATTATCCAGAAAGCGATGGACTGGTTCGCAGCCAAGACCGAAGGGCAGGCGGCTTTCGGCGGCGCGGTTCATGCCTCGCTGGACGCTGCCGCCCGCCGCGCGGTGGCCGCGCAACTGATGCCTGCAATCCGAGGCATGGTCTCCGGCGCGCAGCACATGGTCGGTCATTTTGACGACCAGGACGCCGTGCTGGAGTTCGTCAATTCGAAGAATATGGAGCCGCTCGCCGCGCTCGGTACATCGTGCCCCGACCACTTTCTGCGCACGAAAATCCGTCCGCTGGTCGTGGCCTTCGATCCTGCGAAAAACAACGTGGACGAGGTGCTGGAAGGGTTGCCCGCTCAGGTCGCCGCTTACCGCGATGACTACGCAGCCTATTATAATCGCTGCAAAAAAGACAACTCGCCCGCGCTGCGCGACCCCAACGCCGTGGTCTATCTGGTCCCCGGTGTCGGCATGATCACCTTCGCCAAGGACAAGGCGACGGCTCGCATTTCCGGCGAGTTCTACGTCAACGCCATCAACGTGATGCGTGGCTCGTCCGCCGTGTCGGAATATTGCGGTCTGCCCGAACAAGAAGCTTTCGACATCGAATACTGGTTGCTCGAAGAGGCGAAGCTTCAGCGGATGCCCAAGCCGAAATCCATGGCGGGTCGCGTTGCGCTGATCACCGGCGGCGCTGGCGGCATCGGTGCGGCGACCGCCCACCGCTACCTGACCGAAGGTGCGTGCGTCATGCTGGCCGACATCAACGCGGCCTCGCTCGAAGAGGTCCGCGCGGGCTTTGCCAAGCAGTTCGGCGCTGACGTCGTGCGCACAGTCGAGATGAACGTGACCGACGAGCAGGCGATTATCGATGCCTACGCCTACACCTCGGTCGAATTCGGCGGCGTCGATATCCTCGTGTCGAACGCGGGCATCGCGTCCTCGGCCCCGATCGAGAAGACAACGCTCGACCTGTGGAACAAGAACATGGACATCCTGTCCACGGGCTATTTCCTCGTGAGCCGCGAAGCGTTCAAGGTCATGCGCCAGCAGAACATCGGCGGCTCCATCGTGTTCGTCGCTTCGAAAAACGGCCTCGCCGCATCGCCGAACGCGTCGGCCTATTGCACCGCAAAGGCCGCTGAAATCCATCTGGCCCGCTGCCTCGCGCTCGAAGGCGCAGAGGCCGGTATCCGCGTCAACGTGGTCAACCCCGACGCCGTGCTGCGCGGCTCGAAAATCTGGGAAGGCGAGTGGTTGGAACAGCGCGCGGGCACCTACGGCACCGACAAAGAGGGGCTCGAGGAGATGTACCGCAACCGCTCCATGCTGAAACGCTCTGTCCTGCCCGAAGACATCGCGGAAGCCGCCTATTTCCTTGCCTCCGAAGCTTCGGCAAAGTCGACGGGCAATATCATCAACGTCGATGCTGGCAATGTCCAAGCGTTCACGCGGTAAGGTGCTGTTATGAAATCTGTTATCCAGAACGAGAACGAAAAGCGGTTTGCCGACCTCCAACGCGACTACGATGCGCTGGGGGAACAACTAGACCGCCGCGGCATCGACATTGCCGCGATCAAAGACCGCGCGAAGGGCTTTGGCGTTGCCGTCCCGTCGTGGGGCACCGGCACGGGCGGCACGCGTTTCGCCCGCTTCCCCGGAAAGGGTGAGCCGCGTGATATCTTCGACAAACTCGACGACTGCGGCGTGATCCACGGACTGACGGACGCGACGCCCAAAGTCTCGCTCCACATCCCGTGGGACAAGGCCGATCCGGCACAGATGAAGGCGAAGGCCGCCGAGTACGGCCTCGGCTTTGACGCGATGAACTCGAACACGTTTCAGGACCAGCCCGATCAGGCGCACTCCTACAAGTTCGGTTCGCTCAGCCACGTTGACAGCGCGACCCGCCAGCAGGCCATCGACCACAATATCGAGTGTATCGAGATCGGCCAGAAGCTCGGCTCGACCGCGCTGACGGTGTGGATCGGGGACGGCGCGAACTTCCCCGGACAGACGCATATGGGCCGCCAGTTCGACCGCTACATGCAGTCGATGTCCGCGATCTATGACAAGCTGCCGGACGATTGGCAGATTTTCAGCGAGCATAAAATCTACGAGCCCGCATTCTATTCGACGGTCGTGCAGGACTGGGGCACGTCGCTGATGATTGCGCAGGAACTGGGCGAGAAGGCCAAATGCCTCGTCGACCTTGGTCACCACGCGCCGAACGTGAATATCGAGATGATCGTCTCGCGCCTGATCCGCGCAGGCAAACTGGGCGGCTTCCATTTCAACGACTCCAAATACGGGGACGACGATCTGGATAGCGGCACTATCGAGCCATACCGTCTGTTCCTCGTCTGGAACGAACTGGTGGATGCCGAGAGCCCCGATCTGAATCTCGCGCATATGATCGACCAGTCGCACAACGTGACCGATCCCATCGAGAGCCTGATGATCTCGGCCATCGAAATCCAGCGCGCCTACGTGCAGGCGTCCATCGTCGACCGCGAGGCGCTGGGTGGATATCAGGCGGATAACGACGCACTCATGGCATCTGCCACGCTGCGCCGCGCGTTCCGCACCGATGTCGAACCGATCCTGCAAATGGCTCGTTTCGAGGCCGGAGCCGCGATTGATCCGGTCATGACCTACCGCGCATCTGGCTACCGCGCGAAGGTCGGGGCGGAGCGTCCGGAAGTGAGCGGGGCAGGCGGCGGCATCGTCTGATCTGCGCACAGACCGCAAAAGCGCCCTCTGCCGAAAGGTGGAGGGCGTTTGCATTTGCAGAACGCCGACAACCTTCTACGCCTTTAGTACAAGGCCCAAACGGCTATCTCCCTTAAAAGACACCATTCTGCGTTTTTTTGACATTCGCCCTACTACCATTGTGCAATTTCTCGTGAGCTTTTCTTGGCCCGATGATGTTTCCGGATCGAGCCACTTGCGGGAGGGAGCGGCGGCGCGGTTGCAAAACAGCATCCGAGGGAGGATTAGAATGAACCGTTTTGTCATGGCCGCATGTGCCATGGTCACGAGCGCCGCGATGGCGACCGGTCCGGTATGGGCCGAGGTGACCGAAGAAGATCTGGCCAACGACGCCGCATCGACGGGCGACGTGCTGACCAACGGCATGGGCCGCGATCTCCAGCGTTTCAGCCCGCTGACCACACTCAACCGCGACAACGTGGATAACCTCGTTCCAGTCTGGGCGTTCAGCTTCGGCGGTGAAAAGCAGCGCGGTCAGGAAACCCAGCCGCTTATCCATGACGGCATGATGTATGTCACCGCGTCCTATTCGCGGATTTACGCGATCGACCTCGAAACCGGTAAGGAAGTCTGGCAATACGACGCCCGCCTTCCCGAAGGTATCCTGCCGTGCTGTGACGTGATCAACCGTGGCGGTGCGATCTACGGCAATAACATCTACTTCGGCACTCTGGACGCGCGTATCGTGGCGCTTGACCTGAAGACAGGCGACGTCGTGTGGAACAAGAAGATCGCCGACTACAAGGAAGGCTACAGCTACACCGCAGCGCCGCTCATCGTGGACGGTCTGGTCATCACTGGCAACTCGGGCGGTGAATTCGGCATCGTCGGCGAAGTGCAGGCACGCGACGCCGAAACCGGCGAAACCGTCTGGACCCGTCCGGTCATCGAAGGCCACATGGGCACGCTCAACGGCGAAGAAAGCACCATGACCGGCACGCTGAATGCCTCTTGGCCGGGCGACATGTGGAAGACCGGTGGCGGCGCGACATGGCTTGGCGGCTCCTATGATGCCGACACCGACACGCTCGTCTTCGGTGCTGGTAACCCGGCACCGTGGAACTCGCACCTGCGCAACGCTGGTGCGCCGACCGAAGGCAACACTGGTGACAACCTCTATGCGGCCTCGCGCCTCGGCATTGATCCGGCTACCGGCGAGATCAAGTGGCACTTCCAGACCACTCCGCGCGAAGGCTGGGACTATGACGGCGTGAACGAAGTCATCGCCTTTACCGACGCAGACGGCAACATGAAGTACGCCACTGCCGACCGTAACGGCTACTTCTATGTTCTGAACCGCGAAGACGGTGCGTTCATTGACGCGTTCCCGTTCGTCAAGGACATCACGTGGGCCGAAGGCATCGACGAAAACGGTCGCCCGATCTTCAACGAAGACAACCGTCCGGGTAACCCCGCCGACTCCGTCGATGGCGCACGCGGCGAGATGGTTTTTGCCTCGCCGTCGTTCCTTGGCGGTAAGAACTGGATGCCGATGGCCTACAGCCAGAACACCGGCCTGTTCTATGTTCCGTCGAACGAATGGGGCATGGATATCTGGGACGAGCCCGTCACCTACAAGGCAGGCGCGGCGTACCTTGGTGCCGGCTTCACGATTAAGCCCAACTACGAAGACCACATCGGCAGCCTGAAGGCGATCGACCCGCAGACCGGCGAATGGATGTGGGAATACCAGAACGAAGCTCCGCTCTGGGGCGGCGTTATGACGACCGCTGGCGGTCTGGTGTTCTTCGGCACGCCCGAGGGCGAGTTCATCGCGCTCGACGACACCACCGGCGAGAAGCTGTGGTCGTTCCAGACCGGCTCGGGCATCGTTGGCCAGCCTGTCACTTGGGAAGCCGACGGCGAGCAGTATGTCTCGGTCGTATCGGGCTGGGGCGGCGCTGTTCCGCTCTGGGGCGGCGAAGTTGCCAAGAAGGTCAACTACCTGAACCAGGGTGGTACCGTCTGGACCTTCAAACTGCCCGAAGCACTTGCCATGGCGAACTGACCCCCTCCGGTCATCGTCCGCAAGGCGCGCCATCCGAAAGGGTGGCGCGTTTTGTTTGGAGATTTGATATTTGGGTGATCGGCACGCATGAAAAAGCCCCGCTTGATGGCGGGGCTTTCGATTGTCCGGTTCAGCCTTTACGGGACTGGACGCCTCTGGCTGGATCATAGCCCCAAACCGCGATGCCTGCGAAGACGATGAGCGCCAGGAGCGTCCATGCAAGGGCGGGAAGGTTGAGTTGTCCGTAAAGCGCGAAACGGATCATCTCGACCGCTTGGGTGAACGGATTGACCGCGCAGAGGTCTGCAAGAAGCGGGCTCGCCTCGCGCATCTTCCACAGCGGGTAGAGCGCGGATGACATGAAGAACATCGGGAAGATGACGAAATTCATCACCCCTGCGAAGTTCTCCAACTGGCGGATGACGGACGACAGCATGAGGCCGAGTGCGCCCAGCATCAGGCCGGTCACCAGCAGCGCGGGCAGCACGGCGAAATAGCCGACAACGGGCGGGCGAATGCCCCAGATCGCCGCGATGCCGAGGAAGATCATGCACTGGAGGATCGACACGAATGTGCCCGCCAGCAGCTTTGCCATCAGGAGCCACCAGCGCGGCAGCGGCGAGGTCAACAGGAGCCGCATCGACCCCATTTCGCGGTCGTAGACTAGTGAAAGAGATGACTGCATCCCGTTGAAAAGACATATCATTCCGAGAAGTCCGGGAATGATGTAGGTCTCGTAGGTGATGTAGGTCTGATAGGGCGGCGTGATCGACAGGCCGAGCGCCGCGCGAAAGCCTGCCGCGAAGATGAACAGCCACACCAGCGGCCTGACGAGCGCCGCAACTAGCCGTCCGCGTTGGCCAATGAACCGCAGCGCCTCACGGTGGAGGATGGCGCGCAGGGCAATGAGCCAGCTCATAGCGCGTCCTCTCCGGTCATCTGCAGAAAACGGTTAGAGAGGCTCATCTCGCCGCGAATATCGCCTGCCGTCCCGCGCGCCAGCAGTTGCCCGCGGTGGAGAATAGCGAGGTCGTCGTTATCGCGTACTTCGTCTGTCAGGTGCGTTGCCCAAAGGACCGCCATCCCGTCTGCTGCCAATTCATGCGCGTAGTCCGTGATCGCCGCCCGCGCTGCCGCATCAAGGCCGACCGTCGGCTCATCGAGCAACAGAACGGCCGGGCGGTGGATCAGCGCCCGCGCCAGCTCCATCCGTCTGCGGTGGCCACCGTTCAATGAGCGAAGCTGCTCGCCCGCGCGCTCCGCCATATCCAGCCGTTCCAGCGCGGCCTCGACCCGTGCATTCGCTTCCTTGCCCGCCAGCCCATGTAGCGCAGCGAAATACAGCAGGTTCCGCCGTACTGTTAGGTCAAGGTCCATCGTCGGTTGCTGGAACACCACGCCGATTTTCGCGAGCGCCTTACGCGGTGACTTCGCGAGGTCATGGCCCGCCACGGTGATCTGTCCGCTGGGTGCCACGAAGAGCCGTGTCAGCAGTGAGAACAACGTGGATTTCCCTGCGCCATTCGGCCCCAACAAAGCGCAAAACCGCCCCGAAGGGACGGTCAGCGTGAGGTCATTCAGGGCCGTCTTCGCCCCGTAGCGGTAGCTTATGCCACGGATCGAAAGCCCGCCCGTCATGTGTCAGCCCTTATTCAATCGTGATTTCAACGCGCTGGGTCTCTCCGGTCGTGCCGGGGATCGCGAGGGAGTAACGCCCTGGTTTGATCGCGATAAAGGACATCTCCAACGTACCTTCGTCGTCAAACTCGAATGAACTGAGGCCCATCGGGCGGACTTCGATGTCGTTGATGACTACTTCGTTCACCCAGATCGCACGGAAGAAACCCGCACCTTCGAGGGCGAGCTCTGCGCTGCCGTCCGCTTCGATCTCCAACGTGTAGTAAGTGCCAGAGGTCAGGTTCAGCGGCGCTTCGGACACCGGCACGCCCGACGAGAGCGTCAGCGGCGGCAGGTCAACGCGGTTGGCTTTGGCCAGAAGGCCGGCGGTCTGCGCATTGGCGCTGAGGGGCAGCGCGAGCAGGGCGGCGAGCAAGAGTGCTTTCATCTTCATTCCTCAGTTCGACGTGGGCCGCATCGCCGCGCCCCAAGGGAAGCGGCCGACCTTGATGGATTTGATTGCTTCCTCGCGCGCGACGTCGATGACAGTCACATCGCCTGAGACACCATTCGTGGTGAAAAGCTGCGTCTGATCGGGCGAATAGGCCATGTGCCAGACGCGGCGACCGACGAGGATGTATTTCTCGACCTCCAGCGTTTCGGCATTCACAACGGCCACGTGGTTCGACGGACCCAGCGCGACGTAGACCTTGGTCTGGTCCGGCGAGAATTTCATGCCGACAGGCTGGATCAGATCGTCGTTCACCCCCTGAATGGCAAAGCGGACTTTGCCGACTTCGCTCTGGTCAGCCACATTGAACACAGTGATCGTCCCGCCGATTTCCGAGCTGACCCAGACCTTCGTCCCGTCCTCGGTGAACTCCGCATGGCGAGGGCGTGCGTCGACGAGCGTGTTGGCGAACAGCTCGTGGGTCGACGTGTCGATCCAATGCGCCATATTGGTCGTCTCGGACGTGGTGATGACGATCTTGCCGTCAGGACTGACAGCCATGCCTTCGGGCTCGATGCCGACGTTGATCTGGGCAACCACGCGGCGGGTTTCGGTGTCGACGACAGTTGTGACCGCATCATCCTCGTTCGCGATGTAGAGGTGCCGGTTATCGGGGTGCAGAATGAACTGCTCGGGGTCTTCGCCCGACGGCAGATCGCGCAGGATTTCACCCGTGTTCGGGTCCATGACCTGCACGGTGTCGCTATCGGAGGCGCAGATATAAAGCCGCGTGTAGTCATGCGAGAACGTCACACCGCGCGGGCGTTCGCCTGTCGGGTAGGTCTGGACGACCTCCAGCGTGTCCACGTCGATCACGCTCACGGTGTCGTCTTTTTCATTCGTCACCCAGATTTGCCCGTCCGCCATGGCGGTGGAGGCAAGCAGCGTGAAGGCAAGCGCGGAGATGCGGCGCATGGGTTACTCCTGAAATGCGGTGCAAGCGCTCTCGGCCTCGTCGAGGCCAAGGCTGTCGGTTTCGTTGCGGTGGTGCAAAAAGCCCTCGACCGGAGCCAGCGTGACCAGTGCGCGGTCATTCACAACGGCAATGGGCTGGCGCATCTGGCCGTTCCAATGGCGGAACGTGAGCGCGCGGCCCTTGAAGCCGTCGAGCTGGAAATCGTCCGACAGGAAGTAGTCGCGCAGCACGGCAGGATCGGTGCTGGAGGTGCGCGTCACCGCCTCTCCGATCGCGCGAACGGCGGTCCAAGCGGCGTAGTCCTGCGAGCGCATGTTGCGGCCCGTGGCGTCCTCGAAACGGTTCTGAAGCTGCACGGCGCCCCACGCCTCGATCACGCTGGCCCAGCCTTCGGCGCGCAGGCCGTGGGTGCCAGCAACAGGGCGGGGCAGCCACGTGTTGTGCAGCACGTAGCGCCCGAAATCGTCGGTCGGATCGGCGACCAGCAGTAGGTCGTGGTCGGGCAGATCCTGCGTGAAGCGTGGGATTTCCGACATCGTCGACTCGCGCAGGTCCGTATCAAATGTCCATACTTTCTCGGCCTTGAAGCGCATCCCGAATTTGCGGGCGGAACTGCGCAGCGCCTCGGCGAAACGGGCGTCATCCTCGCGCGGCCCGACGATCATGGCGAGGTCGGTCCACTGCCGCGCGACCAGTACTTGCATCAGCGCATCGGTACGTGCCGCGTCCTCTGGAACCGTGTGCAGCAGGTTCGCACGGCAATCGGCGGACCGCAGTCGCGCCTCACCGGATGAGACATTGAAAACCACCGTTCCCGCACTTGCGGCAAGGTCGGCGGCGGCGAGGATTTCCTCCGCGCCTCCTTCGACCAGAACAACCGGATAATCCGCGATAACCTCGCGAGCGGCCCCCGAAAAATCACCGTCAGGCGGCACGCTCACATAGTCGAGGTGATACGTCTGCCCGAGGAACCGTCCGGTCGTCTGGTTGTCGCCCAGAGCAAGCTCCGCACCCGCGATCCCGAGGTCATCGGGGATCGGATCGAGGTTCGACAGCACCGGCGGGTGGTCGATTTCCTGCCGCAGGTAAAGGATTGGAACGTCAAGAGAAGTTGCGTTCTGCGCAGCCGCTATCGTCGCGGATTCCACCGCCAGTAGCGAAGCCGCACCGATCAGAAACGTTGCCCGCATAGTCCTCTCTCCCTCGGCCTTCATGTTCGTTTTACGGGTGGGGCGGAGCTATTGGACAATGGTCGTAAGATGGCCGTGGCTGCGGCATTTTGGGACGAAAGTCCAATTTCTAGGGCGCGGATTGATCGCTTACCAAAGTTCGCATCTTAGGGAGGAAGATCCATGAATACCTTTACCCGCGGCCTTCTGGCTGCACTCGCTTTCTCGGGCTTTTGCTCGACCGCTTTCGGCCACGGTGACGTTGCACCGCAGCCCGTCAACACAGATGCATTGCCGGATGTGGGTGAAGAATGGCTGACCGAAAACCCGTACCGCGCCGAAGCCGCGGGCGAGGACGTCTGGGCCGAAGCCATCATCATCGGTGACAGCGCATACAACCAGAACTGCGCCCGCTGCCACGGCCTTGGCGCGGTGTCCGGCGGTCTCGCGCCGGACCTTCGCTACCTCGAAGCCGAAGAGTACGGCGATGAATGGTTCGTCGAGCGTTTCCAGCACGGCTACACCCAAGACGGCACGACCAAAATGCCGGCGTTCGGTGAAATCCTCGGACAGAAAGCCGGCTGGGCGATCCGTACCTATATCGAAACCCGCCCCGATGACGGCGCGCTGGATGATTACACCGCTCGCTTAACTGAAATCCGCGATACGCTTGCGGCGGGTGAAGGCGATCAGGACGCGCTCCGCTCCGAGCTCGAAGACATCTCGGCCAACGTCGAAACCGCTTCGGGCGCACCGGTGTCCGACAGCGTGGTGCGCCGCGCGGTTCTGGCGCTCGACGGGTCGGACATGGCGGCCAAGCACGCCGCCGACGCGCTGACCATCGGGCTTTCGGCAACTCACTGACATGGACCACCGGTTCATACTGACGGCAGTTCTGGCGGCGGGAGTTTCGACCCTCGCCGCCCAGCCCGTTCTGGCGCGCTGTGAAGGCATCGTGCCGGGTGAGCGACCGCAAAATACCGCACGTGACTACGTCGGTCAGACGATGGACGACATCATCGAACGCGGCACGCTCAACATCGCCGTTTACGAAAACCTGCCGCCCTATAGTTGGGAAGTAAACGGCGAGCCGCGCGGCGTCGATATCGAAGTCGGGCGCATCCTTGCGGAGGCTCTCGGCGTCGAGCCGGAGTTCCGCTTTGTCCAGCCTGCGGAGAACCTGCAAGGCGATCTGATGTCCTACATCTGGCGGGGAACGGTACAACGGGAACCCGTTTCGAATGTCATGCTCCGTGTGCCTTATGACAGTACGCTGACCTGCATGATCGAGCAGGTGGTCTTTACGGGGCAGTACGCCTCAGAGACCGTTGCCATTGCCTATCGTCAGGACGCTTACCCCGACGCGATTGCGGGCGATGACCCGCGACACGAGGGCGCTCCGGTGCCTGCGTACTTCAGGTTTGATAGCGTCGCGGTGGAGAACGACACCATCGCGGACTTCTACCTGACCGCTTTTCCCGGAGCAGACCTTGCCGCCAACGTCCACCGTTACCGCACGATGGGGGCGGCGATGGAGGCTTTGGGCGATGGTGAGACGATGGCCGCAATGGGCCCGAGAGCACAGCTTGAGTGGGGCGCTACAGATGGGGTCGCAATCCACCAGCCGCCGCTCGTCGGGTTCGCCCGCGCGACGTGGACTTTGGGCATCGGCGTCCACCACAGCCACCGTGATCTGGGCTATGCGCTGGATGACGCGATTGTCGCTGCATTGGAGGATGGCCGGATCGAGAAGGCCTATGCCGACTACGGTCTGACGTTCATTCCGCCGGAACGCTAAAGCGCGAATGCAGGCGGGTCAGGTCACAACCGACAGACCCGCCTCGTTCTCTACCCAGATGCGGTGCAGGGTCGGCATCTTTGCGACCAGCGCAGCGATCTGCGGTTTCTCCATGAAAACCAGTCCGGTCGAAAGGCCGTCCGCGATGGCGGCACTGTCCGCCTCGACCGCGATAGCCGACCAGAGCGGAGCCTTGCCTTGCGGGTGCAGGATATGTGTCCGCCCGCCGATGGTCATCGCGGTAGGGCGGCTGATGGCGAGGGATGTGCCACGGATCGTCGCCGCGCCGAGCGTATCAAGGCCGATCCTGTAGAGGCCGCCAAGCGCCGCGTATTCGCCCATGTTGACCAGCGCATCTGTGAACCCGCGCTCCGCTAGCCACGCTTTCACCAGATCGGCCGCGAAGCCTTGCGCGATGCCGTTGAGCGTCAGCGACTGATCATTTCCGAGGCGCACGTGATTACCCGACAGCGAGACGCGGTCCCAGCCGATGAGCGCCTTGGTCGCATTGAGGTCGCCCCCGTCAGCAATCGCCTGCCAGAGCGGCTGGACTGTTGGATCGAACGCGCCTCCGGTGATGGCGTGGATGTCGCTGCTTAGGTGCAAAGCCTCCGCCAGCCAATCACTCACCTCCGCTTCGCCTGCGTTATTCAGGCGCTGCAATTCGGACGCCCGAAACAGCGAAAAGGTATCCTCGATCCGGTCAATGAACGCAGGCAGCTCCCACAGCGCTTCACTGGCTCCGCGCCCATCCAGCGTAATCGACGCGTCGGCACCGAGCGCCACACCGCTCCACGTTTCGGCCATCGCGCGTCCCGTCATCACCGCAGAAACGGCAGAGATCGTCAGAAATCGGCGGCGCGTGATCATTGGCGGACCTCCTTGGCTTTGGGGATGTGCAGTTCCTTGCCGCGCGACTTCAGCACCAGCGGCACGCAGGTTTTCGGGTCGTTGTAGATCGACACGCAATCGAGGCACTGGAAGCATTCCGAGTAGACGATATCGCCGCTCGGTTTGATGGCGCCGTAGTTGCAGCGCACCTTGCAAAGCTGGCACGGGCTGCCGCATTCCTTGCGCCGTTTGATCCAGTCCGGGCCGCGCAGCAGCCCGCCGATCGACATCAGCGCGCCGAGCGGACAGACGTAGCGACAGAAGCCTTTGAAGGTGAACATGCCGAGCACCAGCCAGAACACCGCGTAGACGACGTAGTACCAGTTACGGACAAAGAACGTGGTGATCGCGGTTTTGAACGGTTCGACCTCGACCAGTTTGTCGATCCTGTCGGGTGTCAGGAACACCGCGGCAACGAGGCCCGCCAGCAGCACGTATTTCAGCATCTTCAGCCGCTCGTCCCACTTGGTGGAGGGCTCCCACTTCGGCAGGCGCAGCAGGCGGCCGAGGTGGTGCGTGAACTCCTGCATCGCGCCGAATGGGCAGAGCCAGCCGCAGAACAACCCGCGTCCCCAGAGCACGAAACCGATGATCGTCGCGGCCCAGATCAGCAGCGAGAATGGATCGTAGAGCAGATAGGCGAACGATCCGCCCTCGATCACGGTGCGCAGCACGGCGAGCGGGGTGACGATGGACAGCTGCCCTTGCCCCCACCAGCCGATGAAGCCGAGCACGCCGGCAAGGATCACCAGACGGATCGCGGTGTATCGCGGGTGATCAGCGAGGCGGTTCATTCCGGGACCGAGCAGCAAGAACAGGAGCGGCAGGAAAATGGCCAGCGCGATCATGTCGCCTTGGCGGTTATAGAGCGCATCGACCCACGCGGGGCGGGGTTTGGCGACCTCGTCGCGCACATAGAACCGCTCGGGCGCAGCGTAGGTGAGGGTGAAAGTCTCGTACCCCAGTTCGGGCTGGAACATACCGTGAGCGCGGAGGGCCTTGACCTGCAAATCCCACTCGCGCGTCGGATCGAAACCCAGACGGCGGTCCACACGTAGGATCATCGCGACTCCTTCGGGCACCTCGGGGCGTGTGTCGAAGATCATGTCCGCGTCACGCAATTCGACCGGCAGTCCGTCCTGTATCGCGCCCAGAAGGTCAGGCGCGGTGTTGCGCACAAAATCCTCGCTCACCAGCCCGTGCCGCGCGCGTTCAATGAGCAGCAGTGGTTCGGCGTCGGGCGTGACGGTCAGGAACCGTTCGAGGTCGGCCATCGCATCGTCATCCAGTACCGCCTTCGCGACCGAGGGCGCACCGATGTCCACGAGCCAGAGGTCGAGGTACAGACCCTCGGGGTCGGCGGCGGCTTCGGGATCGTCATGCGCCCAGATGGTGCCTGCAAACGCGGCATCCAGTTCCGCGTTCGTGACCACCAGATGCCTCGCGATGCCTTCGTCGAGCAGTCGGTCCCACGTCAGATCCTCGCCGTATTCGCGGTTCGGGCGGGCAGGGGGCGAGGCTTGGATACCCTGCATCTTTTCGCGGGCAACGGCGAGCGTTGCAGCCATGATGCTCTCGTGCGCGATGCGCACCGACGCGGTCGCCTTTAGCACGCCATCAAGGTACGTGACCCCCGTGCCGCCCGCGTCGTGACCGTAGGGGACGCCGACGACCATCGGGGTGTTGATCGAGAGGCCTTGGTACTGTTCGAGGAAGGCGCGCAAAGGCGCTTCGCCGAGGCCGGAGACGAAGATCGGTTCGTTGTGCGAGATCAGTTTGATGTCGATGAACCGCCCTTCGAGATCGAGCATGACCATAATGTTGATCGGCGCGCCCGAAAAGCCAGGCAAGGGTGCTAAGGGTTCGGTCTCAAACACATATCCGGCTTCGGCGCCTCCGGAATTCAGAAGGCTCCAGACGCCGTTGTCGTTCAGCGGTTCCCCCAGCGCGTAGGGCGGGATCACGAAATTCTCGATCTCCTCGCGCGGCAACGGCTCGGCATGTACGAAGGTCGGACCCTGCAAAGCAAGGCCTATGAAAAAGGCGAAAAGAGAAATAATGAGGCGCATAGCAGACGGTAGGTCCGAGCTGCGAAAACCAGCAATAACACCAAAGTCTAGGGGGCGGGCCGCGTGTCCGCAGCTAACGTACCGGCATGAAATACCCCGCTCCATCCCGCGTGCCTGACAGGCTGATATTCGTGCTCTCGTTGGCCGCCTTCGTGGCCTTCTGGTGGGTGCTATCAGTCGTCAAAGGCGAGCCGCGCGTGCTGCCCGCGCCGCCCGCAGTGCTGGCGGAGTTGTGGAACGAAGCTGCCTCGGGACGGCTGACCAAGAACATCGGTGCGACGCTCACAAGGGTCGCGATCGCCTTCGGTCTGTCGATGGTGATCGGGTCGGTTCTGGGCATTCTCCTCGGGCGGATGCCGCGCCTGAACCGCTGGGCGAACCCTTGGGTGACGATCTTCCTCAACCTGCCTGCGCTGGTGTTGATCGTGCTGTGCTACCTCTGGATCGGCCTGAACGAAGTTGCCGCGATCACCGCCGTCACGCTTAATAAGACCGCGATGGTGCTGGTCACGCTGCGCGAAGGATCGCGTGCGTTGTCGCCCGACCTTGGTGATCTAGCGCGGGTCTACCGGATGCCTAAAGGCGCGGTGCTGCGTCATGTGGTGGTGCCGCAGCTTGCGCCTTACTTCGCCATTTCCGCGCGGGCGGGTCTCGCGATCATCTGGAAGATCGTGCTGGTGGTCGAATTCCTCGGGCGGTCATCGGGGGTCGGTTTCCAGATCCACACCAAGTTCCAGATGTTCGATATTCCGGGTGTGCTGGCCTACGCGCTGAGCTTCGTCGCGATCATGCTGCTGATCGAAGTCGCTCTGATCCAACCGTTCGAGCGCCGCGCGAACCGCTGGCGCCGCGTGCCGGACGGCGCGTTCGCGGGCTGAGTACGCCCTTGGTCGGATTGCCGATTACCGCGCCCCGCGCATAATGCGTAGACCGACTGACGGGGGGAGGTTCGGAATGTCCACAGCATCAGCAATGCACCATGCGCGTGTCGAGCAGGCCTTGTCCGGCGGTCAAGCTGTTCGTTCTGCGCTCGTGGCGTCTTGGGCGCGTTCGGCGAGCCTTCATGGCCTCGACCCCAGCCGCCGCCGCGATCCGTACCGTTTGACTGATGCCGAACTGCGCGTTGCGAAGGAAAAGAGCGATCCCGTCATCGCCCACGCGGCTCCGCACCTCGACCAGTTGTTCCAAGTGGTGAACGGCCTCGGCGGTTGCGTTGTGTTGGCGGATACCGACGGCGTGGCGCTGGATCGCCGCGGGCATCAGGCCATGGACCGCGATTTCGAGGAATCCGGCCTCTGGACCGGCACCAATTGGTCCGAAGCAAGCGCCGGCACCAACGCCATCGGCACTTGCCTCGCCGAAGGGCGGGCGGTGACGATCCACCGCGACCAGCACTTCCTTGCCCGCAACATCGGGCTCAGCTGTTCGTCCGCTCCCGTCTATGACGCCGAGGGTCGGCTGGCGGCGGTATTCGATGTGTCCACCGCGCGTCCTGAAATGGCCGAAGCGGTCGCGACTCTGATTGCGCAGACCGTGCAGGAGGCGGCTCGCAAGACCGAAGCCGACATGTTCCACGCCGCATTCCCCCGCGCACGCATTGTGATGATGCCGGGGCTGGAGCGCGGGCAGGGTGCCTTGCTCGCCGTCGACGCCGACGATCTGGTGATCGGAGCGACCCGCTCGGCGCGGCTCCAGATGAAAGTGCAGGGCGGTGCGAAGTTCGATCCCCGCCCGCTCGCCGACCTTCTGGACGTCGCCAGCCATGAAAACATGGAAGCCGCCGCACGCGCCGTTCTCGCCCGTGCGATGGCCCGCGCGAACGGAAATGTCTCCGCTGCGGCCCGTTCGCTGGGCGTCAGCCGCGCGACCTTGCACCGCAAGCTCGGCCGCCAGTGATTTCCGACCCGAACCTGTCGCAGAACTGCGACAGGTCGGCCCTCCCAACAGGTTTCCCCATCATGACCGGCGCGCTATAGGCGGGCATCCTTCTAAGACCAGCCGCAGAGGAGCGGCCCACAGGAGGACAATCATGAACAAACAGACTCAAGCTGACTTCCGCGTCCAATCGCCGTTCAAGGACCGCTACGACAACTTCATCGGTGGCAAGTTCGTCGCCCCCGTCGGCGGCCGCTACATGGACAACATCACGCCGATCACCGGCCATAAGGTGTGCGAAGTCGCCCGTTCGAGCGCTGATGACGTCGAGCTCGCTCTGGACGCCGCACACGCTGCGAAAGACGCATGGGGCAAGACCTCGGCTGCGCATCGTTCGAACATCCTGCTGAAGATCGCTGATCGCATCGAAGACAACATCGACCTTCTCGCCGCTGCCGAAACATGGGACAACGGCAAGCCGATCCGCGAAACCAGCCTTGCCGATATTCCGCTTTCGGTCGACCACTTCCGCTACTTCGCAGGCGTTCTGCGTGGTCAGGAAGGCACCATGAGCGAGATCGACCACGACACCGTGGCCTACCACTTCCACGAGCCGCTGGGCGTTGTCGGCCAGATCATCCCGTGGAACTTCTCGATCCTGATGGCAGCTTGGAAACTGGCTCCGGCACTGGCCGCAGGCAACTGTGTCGTCATGAAGCCGGCAGAGCAGACCCCCGCCGCAATCATGGTTCTGATGGAACTGATCGCCGACCTGCTGCCCGAAGGCGTCCTGAACATCGTCAACGGCCTCGGCGCCGAAACCGGTGATGCGCTGGCCCGCTCGAACCGTATCGCCAAGATCGCCTTCACCGGCTCGACCGCGACCGGCCGCAAGATCATGGAAGCCGCGACCGTCAACCTGATCCCCGTCACGTTGGAGCTTGGCGGCAAGTCCCCGAACATCTTCTTCTCGGACGTCATGGCGCAGGACGACGCGTTCCTCGACAAAGCTGTCGAAGGCTTCGTTCTGTTCGCGTTCAACCAGGGCGAGGTCTGCACCTGCCCGAGCCGCGCGCTCATTCAGGAAGACATCTACGAAGAGTTCATCGCTCGCTGCATCGAGCGCGTGAAGGCCATCAAGCAGGGCGACCCGCGCGAAATGTCGACCATGGTCGGTGCTCAGGCCAGCGCCCAGCAGCACGAAAAGATCATGTCCTACCTGAACATCGGCCGCGAAGAGGGCGCCGAGGTTCTGGTCGGTGGTGACGCTGCTCGTTTCAACGGCGAGCTGTCGGACGGCTACTACATCCAGCCGACCATCCTGAAGGGCCACAACAAGATGCGCGTCTTCCAGGAAGAGATCTTCGGTCCGGTCGTCTCTGTGACCACCTTCAAGGATGAAGAAGAAGCTCTCGCGATTGCCAACGACACGATGTACGGCCTCGGCGCTGGCGTCTGGACCCGTGACGGCACCCGCGCATACCGCTTTGGCCGCGGTGTCGAAGCTGGCCGTGTGTGGGTGAACAACTACCACGCCTATCCGGCACACGCCGCATTCGGTGGTTACAAGCAGTCGGGTATCGGCCGCGAGAACCACAAGATGATGCTCGACCACTACCAGCAGACCAAGAACATGCTGGTCAGCTACAACCCGAACAAGCTGGGCTTCTTCTAAGTCCATCAGTTCGCGGAAAACGGGCGGCGCGGGGAAACCTGCGCCGCTTTGCTTTTGCGCCAAGGGCTACGACCATTGGGCCATCGGAGCGGCGGAAGTCTTTGGCGTACACTCCCACTATCGTATCGCAATGACAGGGGGAGGTCGCGATGACGAAGACCGTAATTCTATCGGCCGTTCTGGCCGCGTTTGTGTCGGCAGGCTATGCCGAGGAAAACGACGAACAAGGCACGCTCAATCCCGACGAGATGAGCCTGAGCCGCCAGCTCCGCAATGCGCAGGAAGGCGAGACGTCGATGACGATCTGCGCGTCGGGATACTTAATGACCAAATCGGGCCAGCACGAGATGGCGCGCGAATTGTTCCTACGCTGTGTGGAGGACGGCTACACGGGCGCGATGACGTGGATGAGCTATCTTGAGGACAACGGGTTCGGTGCGCCGATGGACCCCGACCGCGCGGCTGAATACGACCGCATGGCCGCTGAAGCGGGTGATCCTATCGGAATGTTCAACTACGGCCTCGACATGATGCGTGGACGCGGTGCGCCACTGGACGAAGAAGCCGGGCGTGCCCTGGTCGATCAGGCGGCAGAGCTTGGCTTCGAGGATGCAGAGCGCCTACGTGCGTCGGGCTACGACCTCGACGAGGTCACGCCGGATGCGGACAACTGGAAATATGCGCCGGTTTTCTAGGCTACAAGCTGTGCAGGCTGCCCGTCCAGACGTAGAATGCGGTCCGCTAATCTGCTGGCTTCGTTCGCTGCGTGGGTGACGAGGACCGCAGCAAATCCGTGCTGCGCGTGGAGCCGTTCGACCAGCCCCATCATCTCGTCCGCCGTTGCCGCATCGAGTGAGACAAACGGTTCGTCCATCAACAACAGGTCAGGCTTGGCAGCTACAGCGCGGGCCAGCGCGAGGCGTCTTTGCTGGCCAAGTGACAACTCGTCCGGCAGGGCGCTTCCGCGATCCCCAAGGCCCACGTCCGACAGCGCCTCCTGCGCCTGTGCCTCGTCGCAGCCAGCCAGCAGCGTAATGTTCTGAAGCGCCGTGCGCCACGGTAGCAGGGTCGGCTCTTGCAGGACGATCGCGAGCTTTCCGCCCACGTCGCAAGTGCCTGAATAGTTCTTGTGCAGCCCCGCGATGATCCGCAGGAGTGTGCTTTTCCCGATACCCGATGGCCCGCAAACGGCAACAACTTCGGCCCTTGCGAGGCCGAAGTTGATCGGGCCGAGTACCTGACGGCCGACATAGGATGCCTCCGTCAGGTTCAGCGTGAGTATCGCGTTTGATGTCACCAGAAGACGCCGTCCGGCAGCGTTTCCGCCTTGCCAACCAACTGGTCACCGCCGAGGTCGGCCATGATCTTGAACATCGCAGCGGCGGAGGCTTCATCTACCGGACCTTCGTCCGGAATGCCCGCGCGGAAGCCCGCGATCAGCGCCTCGAACTGCGCGTCCGAGTTGGCGCGCATGATCGGGCGGAGGTCTTCCCATGCGCTGTCGTCGGTCGCCAGAACATCTTTGGCCGCGCGGCTGGCAGCGGCAAAGCTGGCGACGAGGTCGGGGTTCTCTGCGGCGAACTCGCCCGAAACCACGTAGCCCAGCAGCGGGGTGTCGGGATCAAGGCCAAGCGCGGCGCCCGCCTCGGCAACAGTCATCAGCGGGCGCATCCCGGCGGCTTCCATCTTGGCGCCGAAGTGCCAGAAGTTGATCGCCGCATCCAGATCGCCCGACAGCGCGGTTTCAAAGATCAGCGGCGGCGCGCCAAAGACCTGCTCTGTCTCGCCAGCAAGGTCGAAGCCTAGCTCGGACTCAGCGTAAGCGCGCAGGATCAGCCAGCTTTTATCGACCGGACCGCCCGCAATTCCGATCTGCGAGCCTTCGAGGTCGGCGAGCGTCTGGGCGCTGCTATCCTCGGGCACATAGATCGCACCGACGGCGCGGCTGTAGGGGATAAAGACGAAATCGCCGCCGTCCGCACGTTGACGCGCCACCCAGAGCCAATCCGACACGATCATATCGACCTCACCTGCCAGCAGCGCGATCTGGCCCGCAGGTCCGGCGGTGACGTCATGCACGTCGAGCGTGAACCCGTTCTCCTGATCCAGCCCGCGTTCACGGATGGTGGTGAGTTCCCAGTTCACGGTTCCGGTCAACTGGGTCGCGATGCGCAGCGTGGCGTCTTCGGCGTATGTGGCACCGGTGGCGAGTGTCGCGGACAGGACCACTGCGGCCCCCCGCAGATGGCGTGTGAATTTCGACATTGGCAGGCTCCTCCCTGAATGGCTCCATAGTAGACACGGCGGCGGACCGGCATATGCGACCATTGGACGAAAATGCGCCCCGATGTCTACGACCAAAGCCGCAAAAGGGGTGCGGGATTTAGCGCGACGTGCTGCGGATAGCGCGGAACGAGACGCCGAATTCCTGCTTAAACGCGCGGGTGAGGGCGCTCGCGTTCTGGTAGCCGGAGCGGGCGGCGATTTCCTCGACGCTTATGGTGGTGTGCTCGGCCAGTCGCCGCGCCTCCCGCAGCCGGATCGCCTGATAGAGCCGCCGCGGTCCAAATCCATAGGTGTCCGTGCAGGCTTTGGTAAACGCCTTGTCCGTCAGCCCGACCTGACTGGCGATTTCGGGCACGGACAGCGGCGCTTCGATATTGCGGCGCATGATGGCGGTCGCCATGCGGACCTTGCCCGGTCTCGTTCCACTCGGGCGGGCATCAAGGATGGTCGCCTTTTCGCCGTACATAAAGAGCGAGCTGACCTCGAGGCCGAGCATCGGGCCGTGGTGTTCCTCGATCAGGCCGAGCACGAGTTCAAAGGTAGTCGTCACGCCGCCGCAGGACAGGATGTTGCCGTCCTTCACTGTGCGGTTCTCGACAACGTCGACTTCGGGGAATGTCTCGGCAAAAGGCACCAGTTCGTCCCAGTGGATCGTCGCCCGCCGCCCGTCAAGGAGGCCCGCCGAGGCTAGCAGCCAGCTCCCCATATCCATGCCGACCAGCGTGTCATAGCGTTTTGCCGACGCCCGCAACGCACGGCTGCACTGGCCCGTCGCGTGCTGCCTGAAATCGTAGCTGGGCATGATGAACAGATAGTCGCCGCCCGCGTGATCGCTGAGCGATAGCTCCGTCTGCACGGGCAGTCCGCTGGACGAATGGACCGTCCCACCGCCGAGGCTCAGGAACTGCCAGTCGTAGAGCCGCTTGCGCGCAAGGGTATTTGCAGCCCTGAGCGGCTCGACCGCATTGGCGAGGCAGTGGTTGGAGAACGCATCGAAAAGCAGAATGCCGACCGTCCGCGTGGTGTTCGAAGATTTCCAAATCTGCACGAAAATACTCCAATTCCGCACGATGGGCTTCCGAACTTTACGCATTCTCGATCCAAACCGGCAAGGGAGAGGACGATGCATTTCGGTCTGAGTGAAGAGCAGGACATGATCGTGAAGACCGTTCGGTCGTTCGTGGAAAAGGAAATCTATCCGCACGAGACGATGGTCGAGCGCACAGGCCAAGTGCCGCATGAACTGGGCGAGGAGATCAAACAGAAGGTCATCGACCTCGGCTTTTACGCCTGTAATTTCCCCGAAGACGTCGGCGGTGCGGGCCTCTCGCACCTCGATTTTACACTGGTGGAGCGGGAACTTGGGCGCGGCTCGATGGCGCTGACGCACTTCTTTGGACGTCCGCAGAACATCCTCATGGCTTGCGAGGGCGAGCAGCGTGAGAAGTACCTTCTCCCTGCCGTGCGCGGTGAACGGATGGACGCGCTGGCTATGACGGAACCTGATGCCGGTTCGGACGTGCGCGGTATGAAATGCTCGGCCCAGCGGGATGGCGGTGACTGGGTGGTGAACGGGTCAAAGCACTTTATCTCCGGCGCGGAACATGCTGACTTCTTTATCGTTTTCGTCGCGACGGGCGTCGATGAAACGCCGAAGGGTCCGAAGAAACGCATCACCTGTTTCCTCGTCGACCGCGGCACGCCGGGGTTCGAGGTGCGCGACGGCTACGCCTCCGTTTCGCATCGCGGCTACAAGAATTACGTCCTCTATTTCGACAACTGCCGCCTGCCTGACGCTCAGGTTCTGGGCGAGGTCGACGGCGGTTTCGCGGTGATGAACACGTGGCTCTACGCCACTCGCTTGACCGTTGCCGCGTTCTGCGTGGGCCGCGCACGGCGCTGTTTCGACCACGCGCTCAGCTACGCCGCGGAGCGCAAGCAGTTCGGCCAGCAGATCGCGAAGTTCCAAGGCGTCAGCTTCCAGATCGCCGACATGATCACCGAGATCGACGCTGCCGACTGGCTGACCCTGTCGGGCGCGTGGCGTCTGGACGAAGGGCTGGAGGCGAACCGCGAGATCGCCAGCGCCAAGCTCTACGCCTCCGAGATGCTCGCCCGCGTCACTGACGCCACGCTGCAAATCCACGGCGGGATGGGCCTGATGGACGATTTCCCGATCGAACGCTTCTGGCGCGATGCCCGCGTCGAGCGGATCTGGGACGGCACCAGCGAAATCCAGCGGCACATCATCAGCCGCGATCTGTTCCGCCCTCTCGGAGCCTGACATGCGGTCTTTGGACAGATTGATGCGGCCGCAGAGCATCGCGGTCATCGGCGGCGGCGGGTGGTGCGCGAACGTCATCCGCGAGTGCGAGAAGATCGGCTTTGCAGGCGACATCTGGGCCGTTCACCCGACGCGCAGCGAAGTCGCGGGGATCAAAGCTTATGCCAGCATCGCCGACCTGCCGTCCGCGCCCGATGCCGCGTTCATCGGCGTGAACCGCGATGCGACGGTCGGCATCGTCGAGCAACTCTCCAAGGCCGGCGCTGGCGGGGCGGTGTGCTTCGCCTCGGGCTTTCGCGAGGCTTCGGCAGAGCTGGAGGACGGCAATAGCCTTCAGGACAGCTTGGTCGCGGCGGCGGGCGACATGCCGATCCTTGGGCCGAACTGCTACGGCTTCGTCAACGCGCTCGACGGCGCGGCGCTCTGGCCGGATGTGCACGGCGCGGTGCCCTGCGCAACCGGCGTGGCCTTCATCGGTCAGTCGTCCAACGTGGCAATCAACATTTCCATGCAGACGCGTGGGTTGCCGCTGGCCTATGTCGTCACCTGCGGAAACCAAGCGCAGATCGGCATGGCCGAGATTGGCGAGGCGCTGCTCTCCGATCCTCGCGTCACCGCGCTGGGTCTGCATATCGAGGGCGTGAACGACCTGCGGGCCTACGAACAGCTGGCCCGTACTGCAACGAGGCTGGGCAAGCCGGTCGTTGTGATGAAGGTCGGCGCGTCGGATCAAGCGCAACTGGCAACCGTTTCGCACACCGCTTCGCTCGCAGGCAGCGATGCCGGAGCGCGGGCGTTGATGCGCCGTCTGGGCTTCGCACTGGCGGACGATCCTGCGTCCTTCGTTGAGACGCTGAAGGTGCTGCACGTCACGGGCGGGCTGCCGTCGAACCGCATTCTGTCGATGTCCTGTTCGGGCGGCGAGGCGTCGCTGATGGCGGACCTCGGGCAGAGCCTCGGCGTGGAATATCCGCCGCTCGGCCAAGCGCAAAAGGACGCCCTCCGCGCTGCGCTCGGGCCGAAGGTCGCGCTCGCGAACCCGCTCGATTACCACACCTACATTTGGGGCGATGAGGCCGCGCTGACGGCCTGTTTCTCGGCTGGTATGGCGGGCGGCGATCTGGCGCTGGGGTGCGTGGTGCTTGATTTTCCTAGGCAGGACAGGTTCGACGCGCCCGATTGGGCCAAGGTCGTCGAGGCAGTGATTGCCACGCGCGAAACGTCGGGCCGCCCGATGGCGCTGCTTGGTTCTTTTGCCGAAGGGATGCCGGAAGCGGTGTCCGAGCGGCTGATCCAGAACGGCGTGGTCCCGCTGAACGGCATGTCTGATGGCCTCAAAGCCATCGCCGCCGCCGCGCAGGTACGCCCGATGACGGCCGAGCCGCTGCTGTTGCCGAACGGAGCCGCAGGCGAGGGCGAGACGCTGGACGAAAGCACCGCCAAGGCGATGCTAACGGAACACGGCCTCCGCATCCCGCACTCCAAGCGGACCATGACCGCCGAGGCCGCCGCCGAAGCCGCTGACGTCATCGGCTATCCGGTAGTGCTCAAAGGCATGGGCTTCGCGCACAAGACCGAAGCGGGCGCGGTGCGCATCAACCTGACCTCTGCCGCCGACGTCAGAGCCGCTGCCGAGGCGGTTCCCAGTAACGACTACCTCGTCGAGGAAATGGTCACCGGCGCGGTGGCCGAGCTGTTGGTCGGCGTGCTGTGTGACCCTGTGCACGGCTTCGTGCTGACCATCGGGGCGGGAGGGGTGATGACCGAAATCCTGCAGGATACGGTCTCGCTCCTCCTGCCATCGACCAGGGAAGACATCGCCGAGGCGCTGACCCGACTACGGTGCTATCCGCTGCTCACAGGCTATCGCGGCAAACCGGCAGCCGACATCGGCGCGATTGTCGACGCAGTCATCGCCGTGCAAAGCTTCGTCACAGCGCATCAGGACCGCGTTCAGGAAATCGAAATCAATCCGCTGCTATGCTGCCGTGACAAGGCCATCGCGGTGGACGCACTTATCCGCATGGGAGGACCCCAATGACCCATTCGCCGCTCAAAGTCACCCGCCACGGCGCAGTTCTGGAGGTCGTTCTGGACCGCCCCAAGGCCAACGCCATCGACCTCGCCACCAGCCGTCTGATGGGCGAGGCGTTCACCGAATTCCGCGATGACGACAGCCTGCGCGTGGCGATCATCACCGGCGCGGGCGAGAAGTTCTTTTGCCCCGGTTGGGACCTGAAAGCTGCCGCGGACGGCGATGCGGTGGACGGCGACTACGGTGTCGGCGGCTTCGGCGGTTTGCAGGAACTGCGCGGCCTCAACAAACCCGTCATCGCTGCAGTCAACGGTATCGCCTGCGGTGGCGGGTTGGAGCTGGCGCTGAGCGCGGACCTGATCCTCGCCGCCGATCACGCGACCTTTGCGCTGCCTGAGATCAAGTCGGGTACCGTGGCGGACGCGGCCTCGATCAAACTGCCGAAACGTATCCCATACCATGTCGCGATGGACCTGCTGCTGACGGGGCGGTGGTTCGATGCGGAGGAGGCCGCGCACTGGGGTCTCGTGAGCCGCATCGTACCCGCTGCCGACCTGATGGCCGAGGCGCACAAGCTTGCTTCGCAGCTGGCGGACGGGCCGCCGCTCGTCTTCGCCGCGATCAAAGAGATCGTGCGCGAGGCGGAGGATATGAAGTTCCAGGACGCGATGAACCGGATCACCAAAAGCCAGTTCGCGACGGTGGAGAAACTCTACCGCTCCGAGGACCAGTTGGAGGGTGCAAAGGCGTTCGCGGAAAAGCGCGATCCGGTGTGGAAGGGGCGGTAACTCAGGCCGCCGCCTTTAGCCAGTCCACGAACAGCTTTGCGTCCTGAGACGGCGAGGCGGTCGTGGACACGTAATACGCCGTGCCGAGGTCGAGCGCCCCGTCCGGCCACTCTTGCAGACTGCCGTCGTTCACCGCGCGCTCCGTGATTGATCGCCAACCGAGCATCAGCCCGCGCCCGTCGATCACCGCCTGCATTGCCTGCACGTAGTTGTTGAAACTCTGCCCGCCGGAGCGGGGGCGGGTGATGCCTCGCGCGGTCAGATAATCCTCCCATCCCGCCCAGTGCTGGTTGTGGGGGCTGCGCACATGGATCAGCGGCGCGGCGTCCAAGTTCGTGTCTTCGGCCAGCAGTCGCGCGATCAGGTCAGGGGCGCCAACGGGGCAGACAACCTCGGCAAACAATTTCTCCGATCGGCCCTCCCGCCAGCCCCCTGTGCCATAGCGCAGCGCCACGTCGACACCGGGCACGAGGACGGGCAGGTCGGTGGCGGGGGCCTGTACGTTGACTGTGATGTCGGGGTGGTCTTCGTAGAACCCCGAGAGGCGCGGCATCAGCCAGTAGGTCGCAACCCCGAGCGTGCAGGCGACCGTGATCTGCCGCTCGGCATTGGCCTGCATCGCGCGGATGTCTTCCAGCGTCGCTGAAATCCGGCCTAGCCCTTCGCGCACCGCGCGGGCGAGCAGTTCGCCTTCTTCGGTCAGGCGCGAGGGGCGGACGCTGCGGTCGATCAATGTAACCCCGACATGATCTTCGAGCTGCTTGATCGCTTGGCTCACGGCGGGCTGGGTCACATTCAGCCGCGCCGCCGCATCCCGCATGGAGCCATAGCGGGACAGCGCTTCGAACGTGGAAAGCAGGCGCAGGGGCGGGAAGGTGTTCATCGGCTGATATCATAAGCAATCGGTTAACTTAGCATCACACCAATCGCGCTATTGTTCAAGCCGTTCCCGTGGGACGGTCGGGCCAAGCGAACACCTTTTTCAGGGCCAAAGAAATGAACGAACTCAGCAGCACCATGATCGCGCCGCATGTCACCGAACTCGCAGAGAAAGGTCTGCACATCACACTTTCGGACGGCATTTCGTATTACTTCAACTACTACTGGCTCCGCGATAATTGCCCGACGTCGTTCAGCCCGATCACCCGCGAGCGGAGCTTTGACATCTTCCACCTCGAGGACTCGCCTTGCGCCAGAACCGCCGAAGTCGAAGGGGACGCGCTGGTCATCGCATGGGAGGACGAGGATCACGTCACCCGCATGCCGCTCGACTGGCTGGTTACTTATGCTGGCGGAAACAGCCGTAATGATCCTGCGGATCTGACCCGCGTCGCGTGGTACAGTGACCACTATCCGACCGTTCCGCGGTTTTCGCAGCCTGATCTGGTGGCCGATAAGGACCAGCGCGCCGCTTGGATCAAGGCGATGCTGGTTCACGGCTTCACCATCGTCACCGACATGCCCGACAGCGACGAGGGGCTGACCCAGACGGCGGAACTGATGGGCTTTGTCCGCCCGACGTTCTTCGGCACCTATTTCGATGTGCGCACCCACATCAACCCGACCAATACGGCCTACACGTCGGCGGCGCTGGAGCTGCACACAGACACCCCCGCCGAAGAATTCGCGCCCGGTATCCAGTTCCTCCACTGCCGCGCGAATACGGTGCAGGGCGGTCAGAGCCTCTATGCCGACGGCGTGGCGGTTGCGAATGACTTCCGCGAGCGTGATCCGGAGGGCTTCAAACTGCTGTCCGAAATCTCCATCCCGTTCTTCTGCGAGCACGACACCTATGACGCCCGCTCGCGCCAGACGGTGATTGAACTGGATCAGCACGGCGAAGTCTCCGGCCTCACGATCAGTCAGCACATGGCGGATATCTTCGACCTCGATCAGGAGTTGCTCGACGACTATTACCCAGCGTTCTGCCGCTTCGGGCGGATGCTTCAGGAGGACAAATACATGATGCGGTTCCTGATGAAGGGCGGCGAGTGTATGGTGTTCGACAACCACCGCATCGTCCACGGCCGCGCGGCTTACTCGGCCACCAGCGGCGACCGCTACCTGCGCGGTTGCTACGTGGACCGCGGAGAGATGCGCTCGACCTACCGTGCGCTCGTCAGCGAAGGAAGGTTCAAGGCATGAACGCACCCGTCACTACGCAGGACACCATAGCGGACCTGCGCCGCGATCTCGCGGACGCGTTCCGCATCACCCATTCGCTCGGCTGGAGCGAAAGTGTCGGCAACCACTTCAGCGCGGCTGTCTCGGCTGACGGGAACGAGTTTCTGCTGAACGCCAAATGGCAGCACTTCGCGACGATCAAACCAGATGACCTGCTGCTCCTCGATAGCCGCGATCAGGACGTGCTGGACCGCCCCGACGCGCCGGATGCCTCGGCGTGGTGCGTTCACGGCACGCTGCATCGCAAGCTGCCCGACGCCCGCGTGATCCTGCACGCTCATTCGCCATATGCGACCGCGCTGGCCTGCCTAAAAGATCCGACCGTTGTGCCGATCGACAACAACACCGCGCGGTTCTACGGGCGCACGGCCTACGATCTGTCCTTCGGCGGCATTGCCGACGCGGCAGAGGAGGGCGAGCGCATCGCGGAGAGCATGGGCGACAAGTCCGTGCTTGTCATGGGCAACCACGGTGTGACCATCGTAGGCGAGACCGTCGCGGACGCGTTCGAGGACCTCTATTTCTTTGAGAAGGCCGCTCAGACCATCATCCTCGCGCGCTCCTCGGGTCAGCCGCTCGCGGTGCTGTCGGATGCCGTGGCGCAGAATACGGCGGACGGCTGGAAGCCCTATCGCGGCATGGCAGCCAAGCACTTCGCTTATCTACGGAGCGTGCACGGACTCGGCTAAGACCAATTTCGTAGCCGTTTGACCGACGGTTTCCTCTGATCTGTGCGTTAGACCTGCGAACCGATCAGAGGATTACCTTATGACTTTACCCATCCGCGCCGCACTGCTGGCAAGCTGCTTTGCCGCGTCCGCGCTGCCGAGCTTTGCCCAGGACGCCCAGTCCATTTCAGTGGCCGACGACGGCGTCGTGACCATCACCGGCATTCCGCAGCCGGGGCAGGGGCTGACCATTCCCGAAAATTGCTCCACCGCCGACAGTGCGGTCGTCTGTCTGGCCGAGGAATTCATCGCCTCGCTGGACGAGGACCAGGCTGCAGAAGCCGTGCTAGAACTCACCGAAGAAAACTCGACGGCGTGGTCGAACCTGCCGTGCGGATCAAACTGCCGCGTCGGGATCGAGCTGTCGGAACTGACCGACGCGCAGAAAGAACTCGCGCTAACCCTCGTGATGGCGGCTGCCGGTACGGGCGAAAATAGCGGCTTCGACGAGATCACCCAGATCCTGATGGCCGACGACATCCTGACCCTTGCGCAGCAAGAGGGCCTGTCGTCTCCGATGGGTGGTGGCGGCGCGCCGGACGGTATGGAGCCGCCCGAGGGCATGGACGACATGGGCCCGCCTGACGGTGGGCCTGATGGCGGGCCCGGCGGTGGTGGCGGCCTCGCCTATTCGAGTGATAGCTACTTCATCGCGATCCTCGGTGATCCTGCTGGCGACGCGCCGTGGCAGCTGCAATTCGGCGGTCACCACCTTGGCGTGCTGCACACTTACGAAGGCGGCACTGAAATCGCGGCCACGCCGAACTTCATCGGGATCGAGCCGAAGGTCTGGGTGCAGGATGGCGAAACATACGCGCCGCTCACCGACGATCGCGACGCGATGACGGCGATGCTGGCAGCCCTGTCCGAGGATGAACTGGCGAGCGCCAAGCTGGATGCCACCTTCTCTGACGTGCTGCTTGGACCGGGTCAGGACGGGCAATTCCCCGAAGAAAAGCCGGGCCTCTCCGTTGCCGATCTGAGTGAGGACCAGCAAGCGCTGGTGCTGGCCGCGATTGAAGCGTGGGTCGGTGACACCGCTGCCAGCTCCGCCGAGGTGATCATGGACCAGTACGAAGCCGATCTGGGCGAGACCTACATCTCTTATTCGGGCAACCCGACGCTGGACCATCACGCCGACTATGTCCGTATCGACGGTCCGGGCGTGTGGATCGAATTCGTTTGCCAGAACGGCGTCATCTTTGGTGACCAGATCCACTACCACACGATCTGGCGCGACCACATAAATGACTACGGCGCGGTGTACGAGTTCTAAGATGAAGACGTTTTCTATAGTCACTCTGGCCGCGCTTCTGGGCGCGACCGCTGCCGCCGCCCATCCGGTGCCGGACAGCACAATAACCATGTCGGTCGCGGACCACGCGATCACGGCAGAGGTCACCATTCCGCTGTCTGAACTGAACCTCGTCTATCCGCTAGAAAGCGCGGACCTCACCGCACAGGCGGACGGCATTGCTGCCTATCTGACCGAGCACACGCAGGTGACGTCCGTCGACGGCACATGGGATGTCAGCTTCAGCGACATCACTTCGGGCGAGAGCGATGCGGACGATCACGGGCATTATTCGATGCTGACGGCGCAGATGCTATTGGTCCCGCCGACCGAACTGACCGACTTTACGCTCGATTATGATGCGGTCGTCGGCGAAGTGCTTACCCACGGCGTCGAAGTGTCGTGGGCCGATGCGGATGTGCTGATCGGTGAAATCGAAGCCGACGCCAAAACCGGAGTGGTCGCACCGCTTCAGGTCGAACTTCCTTAACGACTTTCGGCGGCGGGCCGGACCTGCCGCCGACGTTTCAGGCGGCAAAGGGTAGGGCTGATTGCCTCCCCGACGTCGGCCGACTGGCGAACGATTCCTGACCTAGGGTCAACGTTCGCGCCAATCCTCTCCCTGATTTTTGAAAATTTCTTGCTTGGGAAGCCCTCGCAAGTGTGAAAACCATTTTCCAAAGAGCGCAATTTTCCGCAAAAACATTGAGAAATCTTGATCGGGTATACCCGACTATCCCTTCGCGCCGCGAAAATAGAAGAAAATAATTTACAAAAATTGGACCCATGCTAGCGTTTAGGAAGCACTTGAATCGCAGGGGTTTTGTCGGAAGAGGAGTTCGGCGTCGCTGCTAATTCTCGTGCTTGAGCGGCTCGCGAAGGCGGGTCAATTCAAGGGAGAGGAAAATGTTTTACAAGCCTAAGAACTCAGTGGCGAAATCGATCAGCCGCCGTAAGTTTCTGGAGTTGGGTGGTGCCGGTGCGACCATGCTGGGGACTGGCTCCCTCGCCGTCGGCATGAACTCTGTCATCAATGTGAACCGTGTTCAGGCTGCATCGTCCGAAGAGGCGAAGTGGCAGCAGTATGCCGGCTCGAAGCTCACCTTCCTGTCGGAAAACACGCCGCCGTCTTTCGCGATCCGCGACAACATCAAGGCGTTCTACGATCTCACCGGTATCGAAGTCGAAATTCTGACCGACGACCTTCCGGTTGTTCAGCAGAAATGCGGTATCGACCTGCGTTCGGGCAAGTCGGACTACGTTCTGAACTACGTTCAGGACAAGCCGATCGGCGCACCGTTTGCTGACTTCTATGTCGACCTGACCAAGATGTTCGGCGACGACACCCTGCCGCAGGACCCCGAAGGTTACGGCGACGGTGCTTGGTTCGAAAACTTCCTGTCGGCTTGTGGCCGTTTCTACTCGGAAGACAAGATCATCGCGCTGCCGTATGACGCCGCAATCGCGACCACCTTCTACCGTCAGGACCTCTTCGAGAAGTACACCAAGGACTTCGAAGCAGAGTACGGCTATCGCCTCGAGTACACCGCCGACTCGACCTGGAAGAACGTTCTCGACATCGCGACCTTCTTCAAGACGCTCAAGGAAAACGGCGCTGACGTACCGTACGGCTACGCACAGCACCAAGGCAGCTTCGCTTGGACGACGCAGCTCGACATCCAGCGTATGATGTTCGCACACGGCCGCTGGCTGGACTTCGACATCGACGACAAGCTGGGTTCGAAAACTCCGGGCGCGACCAACTGGGGCGACGACCAGTCGATCCTCATGCTCGAGAAGTTCAAGGCTCTGGCCGACGTATCGCACCCCGACAACCTCGCGAACGGTACGCTCGAACTCAACACCGTCTACCAGTCGGGCAACATCGCGATGCAGGTCCAGTACCACGAATTCGCAGCCTCGGTCGAAGACGAGAACACCTCGGTCGCAGCAGGGGGCCGCACCGCCTATGCACCGTGTCCGAAGGGCGATCCGGAATGGATCCTCAACGGCGGCGAAGCCGTCAACGGTACCAACTGCGGTATCGGCGGCATCGGCATCAACGCGAACGCGTCCGAAGACGTCCAGCGCGCAGCCTACCTCTTCGCGATCTGGTCGACCTCGCAGAACATCCAGTACGACGTTCTCAAGGGCCTCGGCGGTACGCCGACCCGTAAGTCGGTTCTGGATATTCCGGAAGTGCAGGCAGCCCAGCAGCGTCCGAGCGCAATGCCGAACGCACTGACCTTCGACGCGGTTTACAACTACGGCATCAAGGACCCGAACTTCGTTCTCGGCCCGAAGATCCCGGAAGCCAACGAGTACCACTCGATCATCGCGTCCGAGACCCAGCGTATGCTGTCGGGCGACATGAGCCCGGCGGAAACCGCTGCAACGCTCAAGGAGCAGCTCGACTACCTCAACGACGCTTGAGGTTAAGAGCGGACGGTCCGGCACTGCGCCGGACCGTCACACTCCCTGACTTTTCCGAAAGACCACGTGCCGCACCACAGCGGACATCGAAGGAGCGATCGCGTAATGACCGACGCCACAAACTTTACCTCATCGCCGCAGGACGCAGCCGCCAAGCTGTTCCGCGCGCGTGCACACTCCGCGGAGGTCGAAGCCCGTCCTCTGGCAGAGATCACGAGCAGGCCGCAGCGGTTCAACCCGCCCATGCCCAAGCGGTATTACTTTTACCTGATGGCACCGGCGATCGCCATTCTGGCCTTCATCTCGCTCTACCCATTCTTCTGGCTCGTCATCATGTCATTTCAGGACGTGGATATCGGCGGCGGCGAATGGGTCGGCTTCAAGAACTACACCAAACTCTTCTCCGACAGCCGCTTCATCGAGGGCTGGATCCTGCTGGCGAAGTACAGCGTTCTCTGCCTCGGACTTCAGGTCACCATCGGTGTTCTGCTCGCCGTCGTGGTGAACAGTTCGAAGTATGAAAAGTACCTCGTCACCGCGCTTCTGATGCCGATGATGATGGCGCCCGCAGTGGCCGGTCTGCTGTGGCTGTTCCTCTACAACGGCACCTTCGGCTGGTATCACTGGATCCTTCAGAGCCTTGGCATCCTCGACAGCGCGTCGATCCTCGCCAGCTCGAGCACCGCGATGTATGCCATTGTTCTCGTTGACGTTTGGCAGTGGACGCCGCTCATCACGATCATCGCTCTGGCCGGTCTGAAGCGCGTCCCGCGCGACCAGCTCGAAGCGAATATGGTGGATGGTGCATCGCCGCTCCGCAACTTCTTTGCGATCACGTTGCCCAACCTCTATCCCGTGTTGTTGATCGCTGTCCTTCTGCGCTTCATGGACAACTTCCGCTTCATTGACTCCGCCCTTGTTCTGACCGGTGGTGGACCTGGCGGCGCGACGAAGATCCTCCCGATCTACCTGTTCGAAGTTGCATTCAAATTCTTCAAGCTCGGACGTGGCGCCGCAATCGCCCTGACCCTGCTGATCATGACTATCATCCTCGGCAAGCTGCTTGTCCGCGTGTTCGAGAAACCCCAAGGCGGAAAGGGCTGAACCTATGGCATCGCAAGACGTCGTCTCATACGAAACCCCGCTTTCCAAAGCTTTGCGGGTACTGGCAGGGATCTTTGTCGCCCTCTATCTGGTCTGGACCCTACTGCCGTTCTTCATCATGTTCGTCTCGTCCTTCAAGGACCTGCTCGAAGCCTTCAAGCTGCCGGAAATCGGTGACTGGTCGGGTGTCTCGGTCTTCTTCGACTTCACCCCGACGTTCAAACACTACAAGACGCTGTTCACCGAAAACAGCTTCGGCACCTACATCATGAACAGCCTTCTGGCTGCGGGTGGTTCGGCGGTAATTTCGGTGATCTTCGGCTCGCTGGCGGCCTATAGCCTCAGCCGGGTGGACTTTCGCGGTAAGCAGGATCTGTTCTTCTGGATCATCTCGACCCGTATGGCGCCTGTCGTCGCGGTGATGGTCCCGCTCTACTCGATCTTCCGCAGCCTCGACCTCGTCGGTACGCTGCCGGGTCTGATCCTTGCCTACACCACCTTCAACCTGCCGTTCGCGATCTGGATCCTCAAAGGCTTCTTCGACAACGTGCCCTTCGCGATCGAAGAAGCACAGATGGTCGATGGCTCGACCCGCTTCCAAGCGTTCCGCTCGATCCTGCCGCTGGTTGCTCCCGGTATCGGTGCCTTCGTGGTCCTGTGTATCCTGTTCGCTTGGAACGACTTCCTGTTCGCCGCGATCATCGGTTCGGGCGGTGCAAAGACGCTCCCCGTCGCGACCCGCGAACTGGTGCAGCCCCAGAACATCCAATGGGGTTCGATCATGGCCGCAGGCGTCGTGACCACCGCTCCGATGATGCTGCTGGGCCTTGTGATCCGCAAATACCTCGTCACCGGCCTCACCATGGGTGCTGTCAAAGAATGAACCGTGCCGCGCGGGGCGGAGGAGCCCTGCGCCACCAACTCACTGAATTTCGGAGGAACTCGATATGGCGACTGTAAGCATTCGCAATGTCTGGAAATACTACGGCGAAACGCCGGCTGTAAAAGACCTGAACATCACCTGCCCGGACGGCAGCTTTGTATCCATCCTCGGCCCGTCGGGCTGCGGCAAATCCTCGACCATGCGGATGCTCGCAGGTCTGGAGCACATCAGCGCGGGCGACGTTTTCTTCGACGATCAGCGCGTGAACGATCTGGCTCCGAAGGACCGCGACGTTGCGATGGTGTTCGAGAACTACGCGCTCTATCCGCATAAGTCGGTCTACGAGAACATCGCCAACCCGCTGCGTCTGCGTAACGCCAGCGAGGACACCATCAAGCAGCGCGTCAAAGGTGCTGCGGACCTTCTGGAAATCTCGCACCTGCTGGACCGCCGTCCGCACGAACTGTCGGGTGGTCAGAAGCAGCGTGTCGCCATCGGCCGCGCCATCGTCCGTGAACCCAAGCTGTTCCTGTTCGACGAACCGATTGCCCACCTCGACGCCAAGCTGCGCGCCCACATGCGCGGCGAGATCAAGCACCTCCAGCGCACGCTGGGCACCACGATGATCTACGTGACCCACGACCAGCTCGAAGCGCTTTCGATGGCCGACTACATCGCGGTCATGCACGACGGTGAGCTCCAGCAGTGGGGCACCCCGTCGGAGATCTTCAACCATCCCGTCAACGCGTGGGTCGCGGGCTTCGTCGGCGAACCGGCGATGAACTTCCTGACTTGCGACATCCAGGGCCGCGGCGATGATGTTCTGCTCAAGCACCAGAACTTCGAAATCCCGCTTCTGGACAATCAGGTGGGCCGTCTGAACGGTGCTGCCTCGGGCGGTGTTGCCCGTATGGGCGTGCGTCCCGACGCACTGTCGATCAGCATGACCAAGCCGGACGAGGCCGCAATGAACGGCAAGATCTTCGTCAACGAACTGCTCGGCGGCGACATGCTCGTGGACGTCCAGCTCGACGATTGCCGTATCCGCGTGAAGACCACGCCGGAGTTTGTCGGCAAGCCCGGTGACAACTGCTTCCTGACGGTGAACCGCGACAAGTGGCACGTCTTCGATAGCGGCGACGGTCACGCATACTTCTAAGGACGACGGTAGTGATGACGGATCAATCCCTTTCCTATGACGAGGCGATCGACGCCTTCATCGCGACCAACGTGCCTCAAGAGGGCAATGCCGGCGTCGTGGCCGCATACCGCGCCGTTCAGGCAATGCCCTACTACTCGGGTCCCGACCGTACGCCGCAGGCAGCTTTGCGTGACGGTCGGGGCGCATGTACCGCCAAGCATCTTCTTCTTCGGGATGTGCTGAGGCGGATGGGGCAGGTGGCCGATGTGGAGATCGTCGAAGGCGACTTCGCATCGGGCATCCCGCTTCACGGCTCCATGCCGGACGAACTTCAAGACATCATCCGCGATGCGGATGTGACGGACTTCCACTGCCGCGTGCGGCTGGAAGGACCGAACGGGCCGCAGAACCTTGATGCGACGTGGCCTTTGTACCTCGCTGCCTACGGCTTTCCGGTGGAGGACCAGTGGGACGGGCAGGGGGATACGCGACAGGCGATCGCCAAGGTGATCCCGCAGCCGCTTGTCGACGATGTGTTGTGTGGAAAAGCGCGGTTGCTGAAAGGGCTCGAGGAGGCCCGCATCGACCGCCGCGCGCGATTTTTGGCGCTTCTTTCGAACTGGCTCAACGGGCTCGTCCCACCAAGCCAATAAGCAGACGACAGGGAGGAGGACATCGTGTCGGGAGCAGGAAAAGTCTTTGTCGGTATCGATGCCGGCACCACGGGCTGCACGGTCATGGTCTTTGACGAAAAAGGCGACGCCATCGGCCATGGCTATCATGAATACAACTGTTCGTCGCCCCAACCGGGCTGGATCGAACAGGACCTCGACGAGGTCTGGAGCGGCATCTGCGCCGCCAGTAAACAAGCGGTCGCCAAAGCAGGCGTTCCCGCAGAGGCCTACCATTCGGTCGGTCTGTCGAGCCAGCGCGGCACCTTCGGTATGCTCGATGCGAACCGCCGCCCGCTGATGAACTCGCTAGTGTGGAACTGCGGTCGTGCGCTGAAAAGCGTCGAGGCGATCTCTGCCGAATTCGGTGCCGAAGAGCACCAAGCCCACACCGGCATGCAGATCAGCCCGCTGTGGTCGGCGGCCAAGATCATCTGGCTGCGGGAAAACCGCCCCGATCTGTTCGACGCGACCGCGTGGTTCGTCAACGGTCAGGAATACTTCCTCTGGCGCATGGGCGCCGATGACTGGGCGACCGATCCGGCCTCGCTGACGCTGAACGGCATGATGGACATCGCCAAGCTCGATTGGTCCGACCGTATCCTCGACATCTGCGGCATTGGCCGCGACCGCCTGCCGCCGGTCGGCGCGCCTGCCGCAATGGTCGGCCGTCTGTCCAAAGCCGCAGCCCACGAAACGGGGCTGCCCGCGGGCATCATCCTGTGCCGCGGCGCGGGTGACCAGCAGTGCGCCGCTATCGGCGCGGGCGTCATCAAGCAGGGTATGGCCGAATTCACCGTCGGCACTTCGGGCGTCATGGTAGCGCACCTCGACAGCGTTGATCGCATTCAGGGCGACAAGCTCTGGTGGGGTGGTCACGGTGTGCCGGGTGCATGGGACATCGAGGGCGGCGCGTTCAGCCTCGGCGCAAGCCTGCGCTGGTGGCGTGACCATCTGGGCCGCAACGAAACCGATGCCTCGCTCCAGACGGGCCGCAGCCCCTATGCGATCATGGTCGACGAAGCGCACCGCTCCAAGCCTGGTGCGAACGGCGCGATGTTCCACAGCTTCATGGCCAGCCAGGTCACGCCGTACTACGACGCGGTCGCACGCGGCGGCTTCTTCGGCCTCGGCCTCTATCACGAACGTCACGACCTCATCCGCGCGCTGCTCGAAGGTTGCGCGCACGAGATGAAGATGGTCTTCGACAGCTTCCAGTCGGACATCAAGGGCGGCATCACCGATTTCCGTCTGACCGGCGGTGGCACCAAGTCCGACGGCTTTGTCCAGGTCATGACCGACATCATCGGCCAGCCGTCCACGGTCACCAAGGAACGCGAATGCACCGCACTTGGCGCTGCGATCCTCGGCGCCTACGGCTCCGGCGCGTTCTCGTCGATCGAGGAAGCGGTGGAGAACATGGTGCAGGTCGAAAGCACCTTCGAGCCGACCATCCGTCTGGGTGAACTCTATGGCGAGCAACACGCGATCTATCGCGGCACTTACGAGGCCATTTCGCAGAGCGCGCAATACGCGGCTCTGAGCGAATTCTCGGCCAAATATCAGTAATACGGAACAGGAGAGAACAAGATGGGTATTCCCGGTATTCGCGGCATGGAACACGTCGGCATCACGGTTCCCGACATCAACGAAGCCTGCGATTTCTTCACCCGCATCCTCGGCGCGGAAGTGCTGTTCACCGCAGCGACAGACTTCCGTGCGGAAGACGACTGGATGCACCGCCACCTGCGCGTCCACCCGCGCGCCGAGATCAAGGAATTCCGCTATGTGCGCCTTGGCAACGGCACCAACCTCGAAGTGTTCGAATACACCTCGCCCGACCAGAAGACCGATGGACCGTTGAAGAACAGCGACATCGGTGGTCACCACATGGCGTTCTACGTCGATGACATCGACGCCGCGATTGCCTTCCTGCGCAGCGAAGGCGTCGAGGTTCTGGGCGAGCCGACACACTACACCGAAGGTCCGAACCTCGGTCTGTCGTGGTGCTATTTCCTTGCGCCGTGGGGGCTTCAGCTCGAAGTCGTCTCTGCGCCCAAGGGCACCGTTTTCGATAACGAAGCCAAGGCTGCAGGGAACCGCCGCCTCTTCGATCCGTCGCGTCCGGCTGAAACGCTGATCTGACGGCCCGCGCCACAGCGCGCGGACTTACTCCAAAACTGAAAGGATGAACCAATGCCTTTGGTTTCGATGGGCCCGCTTTTGCGGCGGGCCCGTGCGGACGGCTACGGCGTCGCCGCATATAACATGATCGATTTCAACTCCGCCCGTGCCATCGTCAACGGCGCGACGGACATGAACGCGCCGGTGATCATTCAGGTGTCGGTCAAGACGGTCAAACACTGGGGCTACCGCCATCTGGCGAACTGGGTCTGGATGCTGGCCAACGATGCGCCCGTGCCCGTGGCGCTCCACCTTGACCACTGCACCGACATTGACGTGATCAAACGCTGCATCGACGCGGGCTGGACCAGCGTGATGTTCGACGGCTCGTCGTTACCGTTCGAAGAAAACCTCGCCAAGTCCAAGGCCGTTTATGCCCTGACCGAGTCTGCGAAGATCGGCCTTGAGGCTGAAATCGGCGCCATCGGCGGGGTAGAGGACGACAAGGTCGTCAACGATGACGCGGCGCGCCTGGCGGACTTCGACGAGTGCCTGAAATTCGTGGCCGAGATGCCGAACCTCGCAGCCTTCGCGCCTGCCATCGGCACGGCGCACGGGTTCTATCGCGGTGAAGCCAAGATCGCGTATGACCTGCTGGAGCGGATCACCAACGCCATCGACATCCCGATTGCGTTGCATGGCGGGACGGGCCTCACCGATGATCAGTTCCACCGCTGCATCGGCCTCGGCTGCGGTAAGGTGAACATCTCCACCATGCACAAGCGGCTCTTCATCGAAGGGTTCACCAACCTCAAAGCCGAAAAGCCGACCCTCGCCGAGCCGCTGCCGTTCCTGATGGCGCAGGAAGAAGCGATGAAGGCCGACGTTCGTTCGAACATCAAGACCTTCGGGTCGGCGGGCCGTGCGTGGGAGGTGAGCGATGTCGCGTGAGATGCAGGCGCTCATCTTCGATTGCGACGGGGTTCTCGTCGACACCGAACGTGATGGCCACCGCGAGGCGTTCAACCACGCCTTCGCGGATCACGAGCTGAACACCGTCTGGTCGGTAGAGCGCTACGGCGAACTGCTGACCACGGGCGGCGGCAAGGAGCGGATGCGTCGCCACTTTGACGAGACAGGCTGGCCCGTTCCCGAAAGCCAGCGCGACCAACTGATCGCGAGCCTGCACCGCGCCAAGACCGCTTACTTCATGGAGTTGATCGCAAGCGGCAAGCTCCCTCTTCGTCCCGGTGTGCAGCGAATGGTCGACGCCGCGTTGGACGCGGGTCTCAAAGTCGCCGTCTGTTCGACGTCCAACGAGCGCGCGGTCGAAACGGTTGTCCGCGTTATGCTGGGCGAGGACCGTGCCGACAAGATCGCGATCTTCGCGGGCGATGTCGTCGCCAGAAAGAAACCCGATCCGGCGATCTACACGCTGGCAGCGACGACGCTCGGCCTCGACCCTGCAGCCTGCGTGGTGGTCGAAGACAGCCACATCGGCCTCAACGCCGCCAAGTCCGCCGGAATGCGCTGCATCGTCACCAAGTCTACCTACACGGAAGACGAAGACTTCACCGGTGCGGATCGGATCGTCTCGGACCTCGACGCGGGAATCGACCTCGCGCTTTGCCAATCACTCACCCAATCGGAGGAAGCCACATGCCACTGACCGTCGTTGCCCGGCTCAAAGCCAAGGCCGGAATGGAAGAAACCCTGAAGGCGGTCCTGTCGGGCCTCCTTGCGCCGACCCGCGCCGAAAACGGCTGCATTTTCTACGATATGCACGCCTCGGACGACGAGAAGGGTCTGTTCATGTTCACCGAGGAGTGGGAAAGCCGCGAACGCTGGCAGGACCATATGAACTCGCCGCACCTGCAAGCCTTCGAAGCGCAGCAATCCGAGCTTTGTGAAAGCTGGACGCTGTTCACCGGTCAGAGGGTCTGAGCCATGAAAATCAAATTCTACGCTCACGCCAGCTTCCGGCTCGAAGGCGACGGTCTCGCACTCATTACCGATCCGTTCAACTGCGAACTGTCGAAATTCGACCCGATTAACGAGCCTGCGGATATCGTGCTGATGTCATCAGACACCGACGATTTCCACTCTGATCCGAGCCACATCCTCGGCAATCCCGAGGTCGTCAACACACTCGCCATTCCGCAGGGCGGGCAGGATGTCAAAGGCATCCATGTGGACTCGTTCCCTGCGACCGAAAGCCTGACCTTCGACTATCAGACCGAATACGGCCGCGATCCCGATGCCAACGCGCTCTACCGCTTCAAGATCGGCGGGCTGACGTTCCTGCATATGGGCGACATTGGCACGGCGGTGCCGGATGGTCACCTTGATGCGCTCAAAGGGACGGTGGATGTAATCCTTGCGCTGACCGGTGATCACGCAACGATCCCGCTGCCCGATCTGGACCGCGCGATCGAAATCATCGGCCCGAAGGCCGTCATTCCGATGCACTATTTCAGTGAAAAAGGCGTGCTCGCCATCGAGCCCGTCGAAAGCTTCCTCGCCCGTGTGCCGGAAGACACCGTTACCCGCGTCGGCGGGTCCGAATTGGAGCTGACACCCGAGATGCTGCCTGATAGCGGCGCGCCCCGCGTGTTTGTCTTCGAGCAGTCGCGATAATCTCCCGCTGCTATCGCGACAGTAACTGCCCTCGCCGTCATCGGCGGGGGCTTTTTGTATGGGGCAGGGACGTCAGACGTCCTTGCCGAAGTGCTGGTAGTAATCGGTGAGCGCCGTGGCGGTGTTTTGCAGCTTGGCGGAACCGTCGAAATCGTCACCGAACAGCAGGCCGATATAGAGCAGGTCGATCAGGTAGATCTGGCTGATGCGGCCTTCGAGAAAGTCCCCGTAAAGCGGCACGGACGGCGTGTCGGACGTCCACGTTGCCAGATTGATCTCAGCCGCACGGGCCACAGCGGACGCAGGGTCAGAGGTCATCGCGATGGTCGTCGCACCCTTTTCCCCCGCCAGTTTCAGCGCGCTCGCGACGCCCATGGTGGTGCCGGTGTGCGAGATGCCGATCATCACGTCTTCGGGGCCGAGGTTGGCCGCCAGAACCACCTGTGTGTAGTGGTCGTTGCACGCCGTGGCATCAAGCCCGGCTTTCATGAACAGGTGCGCGGCCTCGTCACAGATCGCCGCACCGCCGCCTACGCCGACTAGCACGATACGGCGGGCTTTCTTCAGTGCGATGATACACTGGTCGATCTTGGACGAATCCAGCATCCGCTGGGTGCCTTGCAGCGCCGTGGCGAGCAGGTTTGCCAGCTTGGCCGAGGTGCCGATCAGCGTGTCGGTCTGTTCGATCTCTGCCGGGATGTTGGAGTAACGGGAGCGGGAGACCGCGCCCTCTGCCAGTGACAGCTTCAGATCGGGAAAGCCCGAATAGCCCAGCGCGCGGCTCACGCGGCTGATAGTGGCCTCGGAGATACCGAGCGTCTGCGCGAGCTCGGTGATGGACAGGCTCAGGCGCGTGCCTGCGTGCTCTCGCAGGTAGTCCGCAACGATCCGCTCCGACTTCCGGAGGTTCTGGTACCGCTCCTGGATTCGCTGAACGAGGTCAGACTCAAGGGCGGGTTGCGGTGTCATTTCGGGCATGAATTTCCTCCATCAGTAGAGCGAGGATATCGCCGAAATCCGCATTCGGTAAGAAGTTTTCAAACTTTTTTCACGGCGCATTCGGGTGGTTTCCCTCTCTTCCAGACGCGCAACGGTTTGAATCTAAAAGAACAACCTTCAGGCCTGCCCATCGAAGCTTGAAAATAACTTCCAAAAAATCGCACCGAGACCGCATTCTTGCAAAAAATTTTCTCGACAAGTTGGAATGAGATTTCTACAAAAAATACAAGAGAAACGGTCACTAAGCCGATTGAGTCGGCAGTTTGGAGGAGAAATGGGAGCCGTTGCAGATAAGAAGAACGCACCGTCGCGGGAATTTTTGGAGGAAATTTTCCGCACGGCGTTCAAGATCCGGGTCTTCGAGACCGAAGGGATCAAACTGTACCGTCAAGGCCTGATCCGCGGCTACTTCCACCCGTATCTGGGGCAGGAAGGCATCGCGACAGGCGCCTGCGCAGCACTCAGCGAAGGCGACTACATCGCGTCGACCCACCGCGGTCACGGCCACTGCATCGCTTGGGGTGCGGATGTGAAGAAAATGGTAGCCGAACTGCTCCAGAAGGAGACGGGCTACTGCAAGGGCTACGGCGGCTCGATGCACATCGCGGATATCGAGGTCGGTAACCTCGGCGCGAACGGCATCGTGGGCGCAGGTACGCCGCTCGGCGTCGGCGCTGCGCTGGCCAATCAGGTGCGCGGCTCGGATGCCGTCACCGTCACATTCTCGACCGACGGTGCGTCCAACAACGGCACCTTCCTCGAGAGCCTGAACCTTGCTGCGATCTGGAACCTGAACTTCATCCTGCTCGTGGAAAACAACGGCTACGCGGTGTCGACCCGTATCGAGGAATCCACCCGAGATACCGACCTCTACAAGCGCGGTCAGGCCATCGGCGTCGAAAGCCATCAGGTCGACGGTAACGATCCATTCGCTGTCTATCAGGTGATGAAGGACGCCGTGGAAACCTGCCGTCAGGGTAAGGGGCCGGTGCTCATCGAGGCCAAGACCTACCGCCATATGGGCCACCACGTGAACGATCCGGGCAAGTATATGCCCGAAAGCGAGCTGTCCTACTACAAGGCCCGCGATCCGGTCGACCGTGCCCGCGACGCCCTGCGCGAAATTGGCGATGCCAGCGAAGAGGAGATCGCTGCCATCGAAGCCGAAATCAACGCCGAATTCGCCGAAGCGGTCGAATTCTCGAAGAACAGCCCAGAGGTCACCATCGAAAGCTTCCGCGAATTCGCGGTCGGCTACTGACGGCACCCAAGGGAGAAGGAGGAGATATCATGGCAGTTCGTGAACTCATGTACCGCGAGGCCCTTCGGGAGGCGCTCGACGAGGAAATGGGCCTGAATTCCGATGTGTTCATCATCGGTGAAGGCATTGCTGAGCGTGGTGGCAGCTACAAGGTCACCGAAGGACTACTCGACAAATACGGACCCAAGCGCGTCCGCGACACCCCGATTGCCGAAGCAGGCATGATCGGTCTCGGCGTCGGCGCAGCCATCGCAGGTTCGCGTCCGATCGTAGAGATCCTCTACGTCGACTTCGCCATGCTGGGCATGGATATGATCGTGAACCAGGCTGCGAAGTTCCGTCTGATGACGGGCGGCGAGGGCCGTGTTCCGTTCGTGATGCGGACCCAAGGCGGTACCGGCGGCGGCGTTGCGGCGCAGCACTCGCAGTCGCTCGAAGCGTTGTTCTACCACATCCCGGGTCTGCGCGTGGTCATGCCGTCCACGCCCGCAGATGCAAAGGGCCTGCTGAAGTACGCTCTGCGTCAGGACGATCCGGTGATGTTCCTCGAACACAAGCACCTCTACATGACCAAGGGTCCGGTGCCTGACGGCGAGCACATCATCGAGTTCGGCAAGGGCGACATCAAGCGTGAGGGCACCGATGTGACCCTGATCGCTTGGTCGAACATGATCCCGCGCACGCTCGAGGCTGCTGCGGAACTGGCCGCGCAGGGCATTAACGCAGAGGTCATCGACCCACGCACGCTGGTGCCGCTGGACCGCGAGATGATCATCAATTCGGTGCTGAAGACGCGCCGCTGCGTGATCGTTCAGGAAGCCAACCGCCGCGGCGGTGTGGCCTCGGACATCGCGTCGATCATTCAGGAAGAGTGCTTCTACGAACTGGACGCACCTGTCGAGATCGTCGCCGGTCTGGATATTCCGGTACCGTTCAACCTGACGCTCGAAAAGGCGTCGGTCCCGCAGAAGGACGATGTCGTGGCAGCGGTCCGCCGCAGCCTCCACATGGCGCCTCTGGCGACCGCTGCGGAGTGAGGTGCGCCGATGTCTCTGCACGTACTCGAAAAGCTCGCAGCCACCAATCCGGACTGCGAAATCTGGTGGGATAGCTCGCCACTGGTTTACGAAAGCTGGAAGCAGAAAGTCCTGAGTTCTGCTCCGGCTGAAAAGGCCGCCGATTGGGACGAACAGCTCACAAGGCTGTTCGATACGGCGGCCGTCGAGAGCGAGGGGAAGATGGGGTTCGGTGGTGTCACCACCAACCCGCCTCTCGCTCTCCAGGCTATCCAGAACGATCCGGACTACTGGGCTGACGTCATCCGTCGTCTGGCAGCCGAAAACCCCGATGATGATGTCGAGGCGATCTACTGGAAGACCTACCTCGAGGTGGTCAGCAAGTCGGCAGAGATGCTGCTGCCGGTCCATATCGCGTCGGGTGGCAAGAACGGCTACCTCTCGGGGCAGGTCGATCCGCGCTTCGTCACGGACTACGACCGGATGCTGGCACAGGGGCTCCAGCTTGCAAGCCTCGGCGTCAACGTCATGGTCAAGATCCCCGGCAGCGCCGAAGGCTACCGCGTGATCGAGGAACTGACCGCGCTGGGTATCTCGACCAACAACACGACCTCGTTCACCGTGCCGCAATATGTGGCATGCATGAACGCCGTCAGCCGCGGTCTCGACCGTGCGCGTGTTGCGGGCATCGACCTGTCAAAGTGGCGTTCGGTCATCACCCACATGTCGTCCCGTCTGGGCAACATCGGTGATCTGAAGGCCCAAGCCGAACTGCGCGGGATCACCGTCACCGACGAGGATATCCTGCACGGCGAGATGGCAGTGCTCAAGCGCGCCTACCACATGGGCAAAAGGAACGGTCATCCGTCCAAGATGCTCCAGTGTTCGATGCGCGTCACCGACGAAGGCGAGGGCGGTTCTGCCTCCTCGTGGCACATCTCCAAGATCGCAGGCGGCGATTTCGTCTACACCTGTCCGCCCAGCTACATCGCGGCGCTCATGCAGGCCGAAGACCGTCTGCCGGAGTTCGACGCGAACGCGATCAACGAAGAGCCGCCCGTCGAGGTGATCGAGAAGCTGCGACAGCTTCCGTACTTCCGTCAGGCCTACGACCTCGACGGGATGACACCCGAAGAGTTCAGCCGCTTCGGAGCCTTCGCCGCCACTGCCACCGAATTCGCCGCCGCGACCCGCAAGACGGTCGATTTCGTGGCCCGTGCGCTGGAAAGCGCCCGTCAACAAGCCGCCTGAGGGAGAAGGACATGGCAGAAGCAATCCTTGTTCCGCAGGTCGGACAAGACCTGACCGAAGCCAAAGTGACCGAGCTGCACGTCAAGCTCGGTGACACGGTCAAGAAAGGCGACCTTGTTGCGGTCGTCGAATCCGAAAAGGCTTCGTTCGAAGTCGAAGCGTTCAGCGAAGGCACCGTCATCAGCCTGCCGTGGCAGGTTGGCGATACGGCCATCGTGCTTGAACCGCTCATGCACCTTGGCCAACCCGGAGAGGTGGTGGAAGCCGCCGCCGCTCCGGCCAAGGTCGAAGAACCCTCACCTGTAGTCGCAGAGGCGGTGCCTCCCATTTCCGCCGCTGCTACGTCGACCGTTACTCTCTCAGAACAGGTCGTCCCATCCACTGCGACTACAGGTGGTGCGGTCAATCCGGCGCGTCGGGCATCGCCCGTTGCGCGCCGGATGGCCGAAGGACGTGGTCTCGACATCTCCCAGATGCTCGGATCGGGTCCTGCGGGCGCAGTCGTTCTCAAGGACGTCGAGGGGGTGGCTGGTCAGGCCATCGCCTCTGGCGGTCCGATCGAACTGCGCACGCTCCAATCGGGGCAGGGCACGCCGGTCGTGTTCCTCCACGGCTTCGGCGCGGACTTGTCCTCGTGGCGTCCGTTGGTGGCCCGCCTCGGTATCGGATTACCGCTGCTGGCGCTCGATCTGCCCTGCCACGGCGCATCGCGAGACATTCCGGCGGGTGACTTCGCCGATCTGGTCGCGGCTGTCGGTCAGGCACTTCGCAGCGTTCACGGCGGCGTTCACCTCGTCGGTCACTCACTGGGCGCAGCGGTGGCTGTCGCGCTCACCGAACGCGGTGATCTGGACGTCCGTTCGCTGACGCTTCTGGCCCCTGCGGGTCTGGGCGCATCCATCGACGGCGACTTTGTCGAAGGCTTCCTGTCCTCGACATCCGAAGCCGCGCTCGGTGCGTGGATGTGCCGTCTGGTCTCCGATCCTGCCAGCCTCGCGCCGGTGCTGGTCCGTGCGACCCATGCCGCCCGCGAAGAAGCGGGTCTCGTTCAGGCACAGCGCCGCATCGCGAGCGGCCTGTTCGAAGCGTCGACCCAGCTGTTCTCGGTGAGAGCAGCGCTCAAACGGTACAGTGGCCCATGTACCGTCATCGCAGGTCGCGACGATGCCATCGTGCCGCTGCGCGAGATCGAGGCGGCGCTGCCGTCGCAGGTCGCGCTGCACAGGCTGAACGGCGTCGGCCACCTGCCACAGATCGAGGCTGCCGAGCTGGTGCAGACCTTGATCGCCCGGACCATCCGATCTGCGGGATGATCCGGTCCGGCGCGTGCCCTGTTGCCGTGGGGCACGCGCCCACTTCCATATCAAGCGTTCAACAGGAGCCACTCTATGAGCCGTTATGATGTTCTGGTCGTCGGTGCAGGTCCGGGCGGTTATGTGGCCGCGATCCGCGCGCGTCAGCTTGGCCTCAGTGTGGGCCTGATTGAGCGGGCTCACTTGGGCGGCATCTGCCTCAATTGGGGCTGCATCCCGACGAAAACGATGCTCAAGGGCACGGACGTCCTGCGTGATGCGAATATGGCTGAACGTTTCGGTCTTGCGCCGCTCTCCGCCGCAATCGACCCTGAGCGTCTGGTCGGTCGCTCCAAAGAGATCAGCACGCAGCTCTCCGCCGGTGTGGCTTTCCTGCTGAAGAAAAACGGCGTCGACCTGATCTGGGGCGCTGCGCGGCTCGAAGGTGGCGGGGCTGTGACCGTGAGCGACAGCGGTGTTTCCGGTCCGCGTGGTGCCTTGGGCGCGGGCCGATACGAGGCCGACCACATCATCCTCGCCACCGGTGCGAAGCCTCGCGTCATTCCGGGGCTGGAGCCTGACGGCAACCTCGTCTGGACCTACATGGAGGCGCTGCGCCCGACATCGGTGCCTGCCTCGCTGATCGTCGTCGGCTCCGGTGCCATCGGGCTGGAATTCGCTTCGATCTACGCCGCGATGGGCACGCAGGTGACGGTGGTCGAGCTTGCCCCGCAAATCCTGCCGAACGAGGATGCCGAGCTTGCGGACCTCATGTCCAAGGCCATGCAAAAACGCGGCATCAAAATCATGACCGGCGTCTCGGTCACGAGCCTCCAGCGGAACGGCAATGTCGTCGCCACGCTGTCCGACGGTCAGACCCTGACGGCCGACCGCTTGCTCAGCGCCGTTGGTGTGGTTCCGAATGCCGCCGGATTAGGCCTTGAGGAGCTGGGGATCGACATGTCCGCTGGAGCGGTCAAAACCACCGGCGCGGGCCGTACCTCTGTTCAAGGGGTCTATGCTATCGGTGATATCGCCGGTCCGCCCATGCTGGCTCACAAAGCGTCCCACGACGGGATCGCTTGCGTCGAAGCCATCGCGCGTGGCGAAACCCACGCCGCCCATTCGCCGATCCCCAGCTGCATTTACGCCCATCCGCAGCTTGCCTCCGTCGGTATGACTGAAGCGCAGGCTGTCGCCGCCGGTCGCAAAGTCAAAGTGGGCCGTTTCTCCATGCGCGGCAACGGCAAGGCGCTGGTACTGAACGAACCCGACGGCCTCATCAAATGCGTTTTCGACGCTGAGAAGGACATTCTGCTCGGCGCTCAGGTCATCGGTGCCGAAGCGAGCGAATTGATTCATGGCCTCACCATCGCAGTGACGCTCAGTGCAACGGCGGCGCAGCTGAAGTCAGTCGTCTTCCCGCATCCGACTTTGTCCGAAGCCCTGCACGAAGCCGTTCTGGCGGCAGGAGAAGGAGCCATCCATGCCTGAGCGCGTACGCGGAACAGTGATCTTCGATCTCGACGGCACGCTCGTCGACAGCGCCCCGGATCTAGCCGATGCGCTGGACACGCTGCTGACCGAAAGGGGCCTCGCGCCCATCGGGCTTGAACATACGCGCAGCCTCATCGGGCATGGCATCGCGGAACTAGTTCGCAAAGGGCTGGAGGCGCGGGGCAACTACCTCGCGCCCGAAGAGCAGGCGCTTGCCACGCAGCAGTTCGTCAAGCACTACACCGCGCACCTGTCACGCAAGAGCCAGCCTTATCCTGGAGCCGCTGAAACGCTCGCCGCTCTGCGTCATGCGGGGTGGCGGCTTGTGGTTTGCACCAACAAGCGCGAAGCGAGTGCGCGGGGACTGCTTGAGGATCTGGGCTTGTTGCAGGCTTTCGCCTTGGTCGCGGGGCCGGACACATTCGGCGTGGCCAAGCCCGACCCGAAACACCTGCTCAGCTGCTTGCCTGAAAGCAATCCCGCTTCGAAGCCCGCAATCATGATCGGCGACTCCGAGGTTGATGTCGCCGCCGCTAAGGCCGCGAAACTCCCCATCATTGCCGCCGATTGGGGCTACGCAAAGATGCCGCTTGCAGAACTTCGTCCCGACGCGCTGGTCTCCAGCCTGTCCGAGGTGCCCGACGCGGTCGAGCGCCTGATCGGTTAGACCGACCGCAGGATTTTGCCGACAGGCTTTGCCATGGCGAGGTCGGTGTCGGGCGAGATGATCAGCAGGGCTTTGCCGCTGATCGAGGCGGTTTGCAGAGTCTCAACGAGGTCACCCACCGAGGTCTCGATGAACTCTGCACGCGGGGAGGACACGTCACTAGCGATGGTGACGCCGACGCGGTCGGCGAGGCCCTCTTCGATAATCGAATTCGCAAGCTTCTCGGCGCTCGCCACGCACATGTAGAACACCACGCGGGTGCCTGATTTGATATGGCGGAGCAGGTCGCGCGGGTCTGCGTCTTCGGCGAAGGCTCCGGTTGCAAAGGTGACGGAGTCGTACTTGTTCCGCTCGGTCAGGCTCACCTGCATCTGGGCCGCGGCAGCGGTCGCGGCGGTGATGCCGGGGACGACTTCGGTCTCGATGCCAGCCTCGCGGGCGGCGTCCAGTTCCTCGGTCATGCGTCCGAAAATGGTCGGATCGCCGGACTTCAGACGCACGACGCGGCGGCCTTTCAGCGCCTCGGCAACGATCAGCTGGTTGATGCGGTCTTGGGGCAGGGCGTGCGCACCGACGACCTTGCCGACATAGACACGCTCCGCATCGCGGCGGGCAAGCTCCAGAACCTCCGGATCGACGAGGCGGTCATAGAAAATGACGTCCGCTTCCTGAAGGCGCTCAACGGCGCGGAGGGTCAGCAGATCGCGCGCACCGGGGCCAGCACCTACAAGGCAGATCGAGCCTTTAGCGGCTGCATATTCGCCTTCTGCCACAGCGGTTTTCAGCATCTCCGCCGCTTCGCGCTGCGCACCGCGTTTGAACGTGGTCCAAGGCGCGTCGTTGAAAGTCCAGCGCCAGAATTCGCGGCGGTTTTCGCGCGGGATGCGGTGGGCGACAGCGCCGCGCAGACGGCCCGCAAGCGCGGCGAACGTACCGATCTGCGGGTCCAGCATCTGCTCGATCTGGGTCTTGATGCGGCGGCCCAGCACGGGCGCGGTGCCTTCGGTGCCGATGGCGACCACGACCGGATCGCGGTCCACAATCGACGGAGTGGTGGCATCGCACAGGTGCGGCTGGTCGACCACGTTGACCAATGCGCCAGCGGCCTTGGCAATGGCGTGGATCGAGGCGTCGATCGCGGGGCAGCCCGTGCCGATCAGGACCATCGCGGTGTCCGCGAACAGCTCCGCCTTGATTGCGCCGTCAAAGTGGCTGATGCGGCCCTTGGCCAGCAGCCCCGTCAGTTCGTCGTCCAATTCGTGAGCCGCGACGATGATCGCGGCTTCCGTCTTCAGCATCAGGCGCGTTTTCTGTGCTGCCTGTTCGCCGCCACCGACAATGACGACCTTCCGGCCTGTCATTTTGATGAACATCGGGAAGGACTGCATGGTCGGGCTCCGTTATTCGGCGGCTTCGCGGATCGCTGTGCGGGCGATCAGTTGGGCGATTTCGGGTTTGCAGGACCCGCAGTTGGTCCCTGCGGAGAGCGCTTTGCCGATGGCTTCGACGGTCATCAGGCCGTCCTTCTCCATCGCGGTCAAGATAGTATTCACACCGACCGAGAAACACGAGCAGATGATCGGGCCCGCGTCGGGTTGGTCGGCTCCGGGACGACCGGCAAGCACGGCACCCGGTGCTTCGCCCAAAAGCGAGGCGAGGTGGCTGCGCGACACCGCGACCGGTTCGGGGCCGGCGAACAGAGCGCCCAGCAGCCTGCCGTTGCGGGAGACGGCGATGCGGGCAATGCCGCGCGCATCGTCGATCACGCTGGTGACGTCGCCCTTGCCGAAAAGCGAGATGGCAAAGGCTTCCCAGTCCGCAGGCTTCGCGCCCGCCAGTTCCATGCGCCAACCTGCGTCTACGCGGGCTTTGGCCCAATAGGCGCAGTCGGGCTGCGGCTCGGTGGTCGATACGGCAAATGCGTAAAAATCGGCGGCGAAGGGCTGCGCGTCCACGCAGGTCGCCTTGCTTTCGGGCTGGCCCGACACGGGGTCGGTATGGCCCGCTACCAGCGCATCGACGCGTCCGGCAGAGGAATACTGCCCCGTCCAGTGGATGGGCACGAACACATCGCGGCGGCGCACGCGGTCGGTGATGAGCGCGCGGACAGTGGCGGTGCCGTGGGGGGATGTGACCTCGACCAGATGCGCGGGTTTGATGCCCAGACGCTCTGCCGTGGCGGGGTGGATTTCGATGAACGGCTCGGCAAGGTGCTGCGACAGACGCGCCGCCTGACCCGTGCGGGTCATGGTATGCCAGTGGTCACGCACGCGGCCCGAGTTCATGCGCAGCGGGAAGGCATCGGTCGCGGCGCTTTTCGGTGCGGTGTATTGGACGGGCAGCATCTTGGCGCGGCCATCGGCGTGGTAGAACCCGCCATTGCCGAAGTAGCGTTCCTGTCCCCAGCGGGTCGGGCTCATGCCGTCATAGTCGATGTCCCAAGCCGAGATGTCGAAGTCCTTGCCGAACTTACTGCCAAGCGACGACAGCGCGGCATATTCGCGGAAGATGTCCTCCGGCGCGGTGTAGGCGAACGCGCTTTCCCAGCCCATGCGGCGACCGACTTCGGAGATGATGTCCCAGTCGTGTTTCGCCTGACCGACAGGCGCGATGAAGCCCCGCTGGCGGCTGATCGTGCGGTCGGAATTGGTGACGGTGCCGTCCTTTTCGCTCCACCCCGTCGCGGGGAGGAGGACATCGGCGGTTAGCGCGGTATCCGTGTCGCCGTACATGTCCGAGACCACGACGAATTCGCAGCTCTCGAGGGCGGCGCGGACCTTGTCGGCCTCGGGCATGGAGACCACGGGGTTGGTGCACATGATCCAGATCGCCTTGATCCGGCCATCGGCCACGGCGTCGAACATGTCGACTGCCTTCAGGCCCGCTTTGTCCGGCATCGCAGGGGCGTGCCAGAAGTCCTGCACGGCGTCGCGGTGGTCCGCGTTCTCCAGATCGAGGTGACAGGCGAGCATATTCGCCAGACCGCCGACCTCGCGCCCGCCCATGGCGTTGGGCTGGCCGGTGACGCTGAACGGTCCCATGCCGACATGGCCGATCCGGCCCGTGGCGAGGTGACAGTTGATGATTGCGTTGACCTTGTCGGAACCGCTGCTCGATTGGTTCACGCCTTGGCTGTAGACGGTGACGACCTTGCGGGTACCTGTCCACAGGTCGAGGAATGCTTGCAGGTCTTCGTCCGGAATGCCGAGCTCCGCCTGCGCCTCTTGGCGGGCAGCAGTGACGGCGGCATCGAAGCCGTTGACGTGGGCGGCGACGTAGTCGTGGTCCACATGACCGCCGTCCACGATCGCCAGCAGAAGGCGGTTGAATAGCGTGACGTCTGCGCCGACCTCGATCTGCAAATGCAGGTCCGCGATGTCCGAAGTCGCGGTGCGGCGCGGGTCGATGTTCACGACTTTCATCGCAGGGTTCGCGGTCTTGGCGGCGAGCAGGCGCTGATAGAGCACCGGATGGCACCATGCGAGGTTGGACCCCGTCAGCACCACCAGATCGGCCTGTTCGAGATCCTCGTAATTGCCCGGAACGGTGTCCGTGCCGAACGCGCGGCGATGGCCCGCGACGGAGGACGCCATACACAGGCGGGAATTCGTGTCGATGTTTGCCGAGCCGATGAAACCCTTCATCAGCTTGTTGGCGACATAGTAATCTTCGGTCAGCAGCTGGCCCGAGACGTAGAACGCCACGCTATCGGGGCCGTGCTCTGCGATGGTTTTCTGGAACCGCTTGGCGACAAGTTCCAGCGCGGTATCCCAGTCGGTTTTCACGCCGCCGATTTCGGGGCTGACCAAGCGGCCGCGGCTGCTTAGCGTATCCGCGAGGGCCGACCCCTTGGAGCAGAGCCGACCGTAGTTGGCCGGATGCTCGGGATCGCCCGTCACGGTGACTTCACCAATCGGGCTTGTGGTCGCAAGGACACCGCAACCTACGCCGCAATAGGCGCAAGTGGTCCGAACGGTTTTACCAAGCCCGAGGTCTTTCATGCTGCGCTCCGTGCCATCAGTTGGGTTGCGTCCAGATAGATGCGGCCCGCTTCGACTTTGGCCGCGTAGGTGCCGACCTGACCTTCGTCGGCGCCCTGCGCTTCGCCGGTGTTCATGTCGAACACCCAGTTGTGCAGCGGGCAGGTGACCTTGTGGCCATGGACGATGCCTTCGGAGAGGGGGCCGCCCTTGTGGGGGCAGCGGTCTTCGAGCGCGAACACATGGTCATCGAGCGTGCGGAACACTGCGACGCAGCCCTGAGCCGTTTTGACGACCCGCGCACCTTGGCGCGGGATGTCGACGAGTGCGGCGATATCGATCCACTGGGTCATTCTGCTGCCTCCATCATGAGGTTTGCCATCGGGGTGTAGCGCGCCTGTTCCTTTTCGACGTGCTCTGCCCACGGGTCTTTCTGGTAAACGGACTGGGAGATCAGGAAGCGTTCGACCAGCGCCTTGCGGTTCGCATCATCCGCGACCTGCTCTTTGACCCAGTCGAGCCCGACCTTGTTCACCCACTTGTAGATGCGGTCGAGGTACTTGGCGTTTTCACGGTAGAGCTGCATGACAGCCTGCGTGTATTCCAGAACCTCGGCCTCGGTGGTGGCTTTGTGGAAGGGTTCGGTTTCCTTCACGTCCATACCAGCAGCACCGGCGATGCCGATCTCGTAGCCGCTGTCGACGCAGACGACGCCGATGTCCTTACAGGTCGCTTCGGCGCAGTTACGCGGGCAGCCCGACACGGCCAGTTTGACCTTGTGCGGTGTCCACGACCCCCAGAGCGCCTTTTCCAACTGGATACCGAGGCCCGAACTGTCCTGCGTGCCGAAGCGGCAGTGGTCCTTGCCCACACAGGTTTTCACCGTGCGCAGACCCTTGGAATAAGCGTGACCCGACACCATACCGGCCTTGTTCAGATCGGCCCAGACGTCCGGCAAATCTTCGCCTTTGACGCCGAGAAGGTCGATACGCTGGCCGCCCGTGACGTGGACGGTCGGGATCTTGAACTTGTCCACCACGTCCGCGATGGCGCGCAGCTCGTCCGAGGTGGTCATGCCGCCCCACATACGCGGAACGACCGAGAAGGTGCCGTCCTTCTGGATGTTGGCGTGCTTGCGTTCGTTGATGAAGCGCGACTGCAGGTCATCCTGATAGTCCAGCGGCCAGTCGGCCAGCAGGTAGAAGTTCAGCGCCGGACGGCAGACGTGGCAGCCGTCGACGGTTTTCCATGCGAGTTCCTGAAACACAGCGGGCATGGATTTGAGTTCCTGCGCCTTGATCAGGCGGCGCACGTCTTCATGGGTGTGGTCCGAACATTTGCAGATCGGCTGGGCCGTCGGCATGACGAAGTCATCGCCCAGAGTGACTGCCAGAACCTGCTCGACAAGACCGGTGCAGGTGCCGCAGGAGCCAGACGCTTTGGTCGTGGCGCGCACGGCGTCCAGCGTGGTGGCACCGCCGTTGATGGCGTCCACGATCTTGCCTTTGCATACGCCGTTGCAGCCGCAGATTTCTGCGTCAGCCGGTAAGGCTGCAACGGCCGACAAAGGGTCCGCGGCGGCTCCGCCCTGATAGGCCGGACCAAAGATCAGTGTGTCGCGCATGTCGGCGACATCGGTGCCTTCCTTGATGTGGTTGTAGAACCACGCGCCGTCTGCGGTGTCGCCGTACATGACGGCACCAATGACCTTGTTGCCCTGAAGGATCAGGCGCTTGTAGACGCCGCGGGCAGGATCGCGGAACACGATGTCCTCGCGGCCTTCGCCCTCGGCAAAGTCACCAGCGGAGAACAGATCACAACCCGTAACTTTCAGCTTGGTCGATACCTCTTTGTTCACAAAGGCATCTTCGATACCCATCAGGGTGTTCGCCAGAACGCGGGCCTGATCATAGAGCGGAGCCACGAGGCCGAAGATCGCGCCGTTATGTTCCACGCATTCGCCGAGCGACAGGATATCGGGGTCCGAAGTGACCATCTGGTCATCGACATGGATACCCTTGCCAACAGCGAGGCCGGCCTCTGCGCCGAGCTTGGTGTTCGGGCGGATGCCGACAGCCATGACCAGCAGATCACACGGCAGTTCGGTGCCGTCGTCCAGCAGCAGCGCGCGGACGTGGCCGTTGTCATCGGCGAGGATCTCTTTCGAGTTCGCCTTGCACATGACCTTGATGCCTTTTTCGGTCAGCGACTTGCGCAGCAGGTATCCTGCGGCCTCGTCCAACTGACGCTCCATCAGGTGACCCATGATGTGAACCACGGTGACTTCGACTCCGCGTGCAGCCATGCCCGCAGCCGCTTCGAGACCGAGCAGGCCGCCGCCGATGACCACAGCCTTCGATCCCGGCTTCGCGCCAAGGTCGATCATCGACTGGGTGTCTTCGAGGTCGCGGTAGGGGATCACGCCGTCCAGATCGTGACCCGGCAGCGGGATGATGAACGGGTTCGAACCGGTGCCGATGACCAGCTTGTCGTAGGCGACTTCGCCATTTTCACCGATGACGACCTTGCGGTCGCGGTCGATGCCGGTGACCTTTTCGCCGAAGCGGCAGGTGACGCCGTTCTCTGCGTACCAAGCGTCGTCATGGGTGACGATCTGCTCGTAGGTCTTTTCGCCCGACAGAACCGGCGAGAGCATCAGGCGGTTGTAGTTGCCGCGCGGCTCTGCGTTGAAGAGGGTAACATCGAAATCGGCGTTCGCTTCGAACAGGCGTTCGAGCATCCGGCCGGAGGCCATGCCGGCCCCGATAACAACGAGTTTCTTTTTCATGACATTCACTCCGCTGCGATAGCTTTGACCGGCTTCGGTTTGGGCTTGGCCCCGTGTTCGTATTCCTCAAGGAAATCGAGCACTTCCTGCCGGTAGTGATAGTAATCAGGGTGTTCGAGGAGCGCCTTGCGGGTGCGCGGGCGCGGCAGTTTGACGTCGGTAATCTTGCCGATGGTGGCCTGCGGACCGTTGGTCATCATGACCACGCGGTCTGCCAGAAGGATCGCTTCGTCTACGTCGTGGGTGACGCAGATCGCGGTCACTTTGGTGCGGCTCCAGACCTCCATGAGAACTTCCTGAAGTTCCCAGCGGGTCAGGCTGTCGAGCATCCCGAAGGGCTCGTCGAGCAGCAGCAGTTTGGGCGACAGGGCGAACGCGCGGGCGATGCCGACGCGCTGTTTCATGCCGTTGGACATCGAGTGCGCGGGGCGGTCCATCGCATCGGCGAGGCCCACACGCTCGAGGTAGTATTCCACCACGTCCTGACGTTCCTGCTGCGATGCCTTGGGATAGACCTTGTCCACGCCGATCGACACGTTTTCCTTGGCCGACAGCCACGGGAACAGGTTCGGCGACTGGAACACCACGGCACGTTCGGGGTCAGCGCCCTCGACGTGGCGACCGTCCAGCTTGATCGCACCCTTGGAAATCGGGTTCAGACCCGCCGCCATCGTCAGAACCGTGGACTTGCCGCAGCCCGAGTGACCGATGAGGCTGATGAACTCGCCGCGGTTGACCTTGAGGTTGAAGTCCTCGACCACGGTGAGCGGGCCCTTGGGCGTCGGGTAGATCTTGTGAAGCTGCGAGAAGTCGAGGAAGCGCTCTTCGATCAGACCTTCCTGTGCCTTCGCGACAGCCGCCGGAATACCGTGGATCGGGGTGACGTTCGGCAGCAGGCGGGTTTCTTCCGCTTTGCCTTGGATACCCACGTCCATCAGGTAGTTGGTGACCTGAGCACGCAGCTTGTGGAACGTGTCGTCGTTGTTCATCTCGATCCGGTCACGGGGACGCGGAATGGTGACGGTGACGGGCTCGCCCAGCGTGCCATCGGGGTTGAGCGGGATGATGCGGTCCGCCAGAAGGATCGCTTCGTCCACGTCGTTGGTGATCAGGATGCAGGTCTTCTTGTCCTGTTCCCAGATATCGAGGATCTCGTCCGCGAGGTTGGCGCGGGTCAGCGCGTCGAGGGCCGAGAGCGGCTCGTCGAGCAGCAGCATTTCCGGCGACATGGCGAGGGCGCGAGCCACCGACACACGCTGGCGCATACCGCCCGACAGTTCCGCAGGGCGACGGCCTGCGGCGTGGCTAAGGCCGACCATGGCGATGTAGTGATCCGCCTTCGCGTCCTTTTCGGCCTTCGACAGCTTGGGGAACACGGAGTCGATGGCGACCATGATGTTGCCCTTCACCGTGAGCCACGGCATCAGCGAGTAGCTCTGGAAGATCAGGCCGCGTTCGGGGCCGGGGCCGGTGATCGGCTTGCCCTTGAACGTGACGCTGCCGCTGTCGGGCATTTCCAGACCCGCGATAAGGTTCATCAGGGTGGACTTGCCGGTGCCGGAGAAGCCGAGGATCGCAATGAACTCGCCTTCTTCGATGTCGAGGGAGATACCCTTCAGAACTTCGGTGCGGTTGGTCCCCTGACCGAAGCCCTTGTTGACGTTCTGGAAGCTCAGGATGCTCATGACGGTTACCGGTTTGCCGAGAAGGTGAAGAGCGACTGGAGGGCGTACATCACACGGTCGAGCAGGAAGCCGATGATACCGATGGTGAAGACGGCGACCATGATGCGGGCCAGCGACTGCGAGGAACCGTTCTGGAATTCATCCCACACGAACTTGCCGAGGCCGGGGTTCTGGGCAAGCATTTCGGCGGCGATCAGAACCATCCAGCCCACACCGAGCGACAGACGCAGACCGGTGAAGATGAGCGGCAGGGCCGACGGCAGCACCAGCTTGGTGATCTTTTTCCAGGTGCCCATTTTCAGAACCTTGGAGACCGACACGAGGTCCTTGTCGATCGAAGCCACACCAAGCGCGGTGTTGATCAGGGTCGGCCACAGCGAACATAGGGTCACGGTGATGGCGGACACGAGGAATGACTTGGCGAGGAGGCCGTCATTGCTCGGTACGAGGGCCGAGATAATCATGGTGACGATCGGCAGCCAAGCGAGAGGGGAAACGGGCTTGAAAATCTGGACCAGCGGGTTGATCGCGGCGTTCGCGATGGGCGACAGGCCCGCGATGATGCCCAGCGGAATGGCGACGGCCGAGGCGATCAGGAAGCCGAAGAACACGGTACCGATCGAGGTGCCGATCTGGTCGTAGTAGGACGGTGCGCCGGTGTAGGTCATTTCCTTGACCTCGTCACCGCGGCCCGCTTCGATCAGGCGCTGGTTACGCTGGTCGACGCGGTCGTAGAACACTGCCTCTTTTTCGGCCTTCTCGATGGCGTCCTGATGGAGGTCAACGGCGCTCGCCCAGACCTGAGCCGGTCCCGGAATGGCGCCCAGCGAGGTCTGGACCTTCGGTGCGAGGAAGCCCCACAGGGCGATGAAGCAGAGGATGGCCAGAACCGGAACGCCGAGCAGACGCCAGACTTCCTTCATCTGGGCGCGCGGGTTGTCACCTGCGGCGGCCTTCAGCATCGGTGTGATCCACCCCAGACCCAGCACGGAGAACCATGCGTCGGCTTTGTTGATGCGGGTGAAAAGGCGGGCGCGGCGTGCCTCGCGGTCGGCGGATTTTGCGAAATCGGGATCGGCGGTTGTCATCTGGCGGTCCTCGGGAAAAGGGTGATCGGGCGGCGGAGGACCGCCCGATAAGTTACTGATTAGCCTTGAACTTCGTTACCTACGACGATCTGCTCGGACTTGAGGCCGATGGGCAGGCTGTCGATGTAGGCGTTGGGCGTGCGGCCATCGAAGGCAACGCCGTCGATGATGTCTTCAGCCGGAGTGGCTTCGCGGTAGCCGTCGCTGTCGAACGGGAAGTCGGCGGCATCGGCGAGACCTTCGTCGACCAGCAGCTGGGCGGCTTCGAGGTAGATTTCCGGCTTGTAGACCGACTTGGCGACTTCGTCGTACCAGCTATCGGGCTTGGCTTCGGCGATCTGGCCCCAGCGGCGCATCTGGGTCAGGTACCAGACGGCGTCCGAGTAGTAGGGGTAGTTCGCGTAGTAGCGGAAGAACACGTTGAAGTCGGGAACGTCGCGAACATCGCCCGGCTCGTATTCGAAGGTACCGGTCATCGAGTTGTCGATCACGTCAGCGTCCGCGCCCACGTATTCGGGACGGGACAGGATCTCGACCGCTTCCTCACGGTTGGCGTTCTCGTTCTCGTCCAGCCACATGGCGGCGCGGATCAGGGCCTTGGTCACAGCGAGGGTCGTGTTCGGGTTCTCTTCTGCGAATTCCGCAGTGATACCAAAGACTTTCTCGGGGTTGTTCTTCCAGATTTCGTAGTCGGTGATGACCGGAACGCCGATGCCTTTGATGACGGCCTGCTGGTTCCACGGCTCGCCAACGCAGTAGCCGTTGATGGTGCCGGCTTCGAGCGTTGCGGGCATCTGCGGCGGCGGGGTGACGGACAGGAATACGTCAGCGCCGATCTGGCCGGTCACGTCCTCGGGCGAATAATACCCCGGGTTGATGCCGCCCGATGCGAGCCAGTAGCGAAGCTCGTAGTTGTGGGTCGACACGGGGAAGACCATGCCCATGTTGAAGGGCTTACCGTCGGCGTTGAACTGTTCGATCACCGGAACGAGGGCTTCAGCCGAAATCGGGTGCTGCGGGCGGCCATCATCCATCGACGGGATATGCGGGCGCATCATGTCCCAGACTTCGTTGGAAACGGTGATGCCGTTGCCGTTCAGGTCCATCGAGAACGGGGTGATGATGTGCGCTTCGGTGCCGTAGCCGATGGTGGCAGCCAGCGGCTGACCTGCCAGCATGTGCGCGCCGTCCAGAGTGCCGTCGATCACGCCGTCGAGCAGAACCTTCCAGTTCGCCTGCGCTTCGAGGGTCACGAACAGACCTTCGTCAAAGAAGTAGCCCTGTTCGTAAGCAACAGCCAGAGGAGCCATATCGGTCAGCTTGATGAAACCGAAGGTCAGTTCGTCTTTTTCAAGTTCCAGCATTTCGGCAAAGGCCGGAGTGCTCAGCATGGTCGTTGCAGCCAGAATGGCGGACAAATGCTTCATTTCCCTGTCGTTCCTTTGTTGTCTGTTGTCCCAGTGGGGAAAAACGAAAAAAGCCGCTGACGCTCTCTGCCAAGGGAGGAGGAAGGCAGAGGGTCGAGCGGCTTTGCTCAATCGCCCAAGTCGTTGGGCAAATCTCGTGAAGATCAACGCCATTGCTGATCTGGGTCCACATTGCGCCTTTGGTGCGCGGGGTGAAATGGGTTTTGTGCGGATTTGCTGTGATGCAGCAAAATAATCCGAAGCACTGCCCAAGTTTTCATCAGGTGCCGCTGTTGCGTTCAAAAATGCGGCGGTCGAAGAAGCCAAAAGGTTGGCTGTCCACGCCATCGGCTGTGTCCGCACCGAAAGACTCACCCTCGGAGCGGTAGTCTTTTTGCGGCAATGCAGCGGACTCGGTTGAAAGCGCTTCGCGGTAAAGGTCGGTGCGGAACACCTCCGCCGCGCTGGTTTCTGCGGCACCGCGGTCCATGCCAACGCGGGACGCCAGTTGCGAGCCAATCCATGCGGCCTGCGACTTCCAAGGGAAGGTCGCGTTGTGTCCGTAGAAATCGACAAAGTTCCGCACGCGACGTTCGTCGCCCGCGCGGTTCACGATAAGCTCGCCGTTGAGCGCACGGTCGATCACATCGGACGCGACATTGAGATAGGCAGGCCGCGCGAGGATTTCGGAAGCCATGATGCGGTTGTCTGGCTGCGCGAGCCATCGGCCCGCTTTCCACACCGCGCGGATCAGGCGCAGCGCGGTGGCTTTTTCCTGCTCGGCCCAGTCATGACGGACGGCGAGCACCTTCTCAGGCGCTCCAGCCCAGATCGCAGCGCCAGGGAGCAGCAACTCGCCCACGCCGTTCTCGACCGAGATAGAGCCCCACGGCTCGCCCACGCAGAACGCATCAATCTCGCCCGCCGCAATCGCCTGCGCCATCATCGGCGGCGGAACGGTTCGGATCTGGATGCCCTGCGGCGCGGGATGGCCGAGCGCGGAGAGCCAGTAGTAGAGCAGCTCCGCGTGCATCGAAAACGGGAAGGGCACGCCGATGCGGAAATCACCGCCCGTGGCCGCGATCAGCGCTTTGCCTGCGGCATAGGCGTCGGTGAAGGAAAAATCGAAACCGTTGGCGCGCATCTTTGCCGCCAGTTCGGTCGACACGCCCGTGACGTTGCCGTTGATGGACATCATCGACAGCACGTCGAAACGGCTGGAATTACCGATACCGAGCGCCTGCGCCACAGGGACAGGGGCAAGCATGTGCGCCGCGTCGATCTGGCCGATGTTTAGCATATCGCGCAGCATCGACCACGACGGCGATTTGTGAAGCTCCAGCTCCAACCCTTCGCCAGCGGCAAAGCCCAATTCATGCGCCACGACCAGCGGCGCGCTATCGACCAGCGGGATGAACCCGACACCGAGACGTGCGCCGCTCATGACAGTAGCTCCGACGCGGTGACGAGCGCCTGTGCGACCTCGACGACCTTTTTGCCTTGATCCATCGCAGTCTTGCGGAGCAGCGCGTATGCGTCCTCTTCGCTCAGACGGCGGGCTTTCATCAGGATACCTTTGGCGCGGTCGATCACTTTACGCTCTTCGAGCGCCCGCTTGGTGGTCTCCAGTTCCTTGCGCATCCGCTGGAACATCTGGAAACGGGTCAATGCTGCGTCGAGGATCGGCTTCAGGCGGTCGGGTCGCAGCCCGTCGACCACATAGGCGCTGAGGCCCGCCTCAATTGCGGCTTTGGTCAGGTTATCATCGCTGCGGTCCACGAACATCGCGACCGGGCGATCCAGCGGGCCGGAGGCCAGCGCCAGTTCCTCCAGCGCGTCGCGGGACGGGTCGGCCATGTCGATCAGCACGACATCGGGCTTGTGACTGGCGATGGACCGCGACAAACCCGCGGTATCCTGAAGGATGTGAACGTCATAGTCCCCCGCACCCGACAGAGCCTGCCTGATGGAGAGGGCGCGTTCAGCGTTCGCTTCGACGACGACAATGGAGAGACGATTAGCCATAGCTCTGGCTATGCCCGACTCCGGAAACCCGTCTATTGCGACATACGTATGCGGTCATGGATGCCCTAGGGCGGCGCTCAAATCTTGGACGATTGCCGAAAGTTTGCTCGCATTTTCAGCACATGAGAAACCGCCCCGCGAAAGCTATCGCGAGGCGGCCGGTAGAATGGCTCAGACCATCATACCACCAGAGATTTCAATGCGCTGCGCGTTGACCCAGCGGTTGTCCTCGGACAGCAGGGCAGAGATCGCGGGACCGATATCGTCGGCTTCGCCCGCGCGGCCCAAGGCCGTCACATCCGCGACCCACTGGTTGATCTGCGCGTTGTCCCGCACGCCGCCACCGTTGAAGTCGGTCGCAATCGCGCCCGGAGCGACGGTGTTGACCGCGATGCGTCGCTCGCCCAGTTCTTTGGCGAGGTAGCGGGTCAGCACTTCAATCGCGCCTTTCATCGCCGCGTATGCCGACGCACCAGGCGCGGCAAAGCGGGCGAGGCCGGACGAGATGTTCACGATCCGCCCGCCGTCCGCCATCAGCGGCAGCAGCTTCTGGGTCAGGAAGTACACGCCCTTGAAGTGGATGTTCATCAGCGCGTCGAACTCGTCCTCGGTGGTGTCGGTGAACGCTTTGTGCATCCCTGTACCGGCGTTGTTCACCAGATAGTCGAAGCTGCTGCGCTGCCAGACTTCGGACAGGTGGGTGGAGACCGCATCGGCGAAGTCGGCAAAGCCGCTGGTGTCCGATGTGTCGAGCTGGATCATCACGGCGCGGCTACCCAGCGCTTCGATCTCGGCCTTGGTGTCTTCGGCGGCCTGCGCGTTGGTGTGGTCGGTGCCGATCACATGGACGCCGCGGCGGGCCAGAGCGATAGCGGCAGAGCGGCAAAGGCCACGGCTGGCACCGGTGATGATTGCGATTTTCTGTTCTGAGGTGGTCATAGGGGTTTCCTCTTCGTTGCTGTGCCCCTTATGTGTTTGTTTGTGGCCTGCGAATAAGCCGCATATTTTTGTGAACAGCATTCGGGAATGTCGGATAATGGACCGGATAGACGCCATGCGCATTTTCGTGCGGATCGTGGAGCGGCAAAGCTTCGCCCGCGCCGCCGAGGATCTGCGCCTGCCTGCCTCCACCGCGACGGACGCAGTCAAAAGGCTGGAACAGCGGCTGGGCGTGCGGCTGCTGGAGCGCACCACGCGGCAGGTCCGCACCACGCTGGATGGTGAGGCGTACTATCAGCGCTGCCTGAACATCCTTGCCGAAATCGAAGAGGCGGAGGACGCCTTCAGCGGTGGTCAACCGCGCGGCATCCTGCGGGTCAGCTCGCTGGGCTCCACCGTGCGCGAACTGATCATGCCCGCTTTGCCCGAGTTCCTCGAAAAGTACCCTGAGCTGAGCCTCCACTTCAACGAGGCCGACCGCTTCGTCGATCTCGTGCGTGAAGGCATCGACTGCGTGATCCGCGGCGGTAATCTCGGGGAAAGCGATCTGGTGGGGCGTCAGGTCGCTCTGCTACCCGAAACGACGGTCGCGACGCCCGAATACTTCGCCAAGCACGGCACGCCTGAAAGCTGGGACAAGCTGGACGGCCACCACATCGTCGGCTTCCACTCCAGCGCCGTCGGCGGGGTGATCCCGTTCGATTTCACAGTGGACGGCCAGAGCCGCGAGGTCACTTTGCCCGCCCGCGTGACGGTCGAAGGGGTGGAGACGATGCGCGCCGCAGCCCTGCGCGGGCTTGGCCTCGTCCAGTTGCCGCGCCCGTCGATCGCCAAGGAAATCGCGGCGGGGCGGCTAGTCGAAGTGCTCACCGACACGCCGCCATCGCCGACGCCGGTGCATATCCTGTACCCGCAGAACAGACAGCTGAACCTGCGGGTACGGGTGTTCGTGGATTGGGTCGTGGAATTATTCCGCGACGTTTCAATCCATTAGGCTTCCACCTCGACGCGGCCAATAGGCTTGGAACAGCAGGCCAGAACGTAACCGTCCTCGACATCCTCGTCGGTGATACCGCCGTTGTGGACCATGTGCACCTGACCGGAGACCTTCTTGATCTTGCAGGTGCCGCACACGCCAAAGGTACAGCCCGACGGAATGTTGAGGCCCGCAGCACGTGCGGTGGTAAGCAGCGTGTCGTTCTCTGTGCAGGTCTGCGTGACCTCGGAGTGGGCAAAGACCACCTCGGCGCTGACAGTCTCGTCGGGGATGACGTCATCTTCCATCGGCGCGACATCGTCTTCCTCGGCGGGCTGGAAGCTTTCCTGATGGTAGCGCTCCATATCGAAGCCGAGGCCCACAAGCGCTTCTCGCACCGAATGCATGAAGCTTTCGGGGCCGCAGCAGAACACTTCGCGTTCCAGATAGTCAGGCGTGATTTGGCTGAGCATCAGCTGGTTGAAACGGCCCTGATAGCCAGTCCACGGACGGAACGGGTCTGTTTCCTTGACCACGAATTTCAGGTCGAGTTCGGGGAAACGGCTGGCCATATGCTCCAGACGCTGACGGAAGATGATCTCAGACGGGCGGCGGGCGCAGTTGATGAACATCACGTCCGCAGGGCGGCCACTGTCGAACATCCACGTGGTCATCGACACCATCGGCGTGATGCCCGAACCGGCAGAGATGAACAGGTATTTGTCCGACGGGTGGAAGTGGTTCGAAAACCGCCCCGCAGGCCCCATCGCAGTAATCCGCATCCCCGGCTTCAGGTGATCCAGCATCCAGCGCGTGCCCATGCTGCCTTCCTGCGCTTTCACAGTAATCGTCAGCGTGATCGGGCGGGAGGGCGAGGAAGAGATCGTATAGGTGCGGTAAAGCGGACCGCCCGGTACGGGCAGCTCCAGTGTAACGAACTGGCCAGGCACGTAGGAGAACAGCGCGCCCGAGGGCGCTTGGAAACAGAAGGTCGCGACGTTCGGCGCTTCAGGGATGACCGAAATGCATTCGAGCGGCTCGGACGCATCCCAGAACGTGACTGGCGCGGAGATATTGGGCTGGTGGAGTGTCATTCTGCTGCTACCGCAAGGTCGGTGGTTTCATCGGAAAGGGTCGCGCAATACCAGTTCACGAACTGGTTCACGCCATCCTCGTGCGAGGCAGAGTAGGGACCGGGCTCGTAAGCGGGCGAGTTGATGCCCTGCTGGTTGTTCTCTACGACTTCGCGGTCTTCGTCGTTGGTGTGGGTCCAGACATGAGTGAGCGTTTCGAGGTCGTAATCCACGCCCTCGACCGCATCTTTGTTCACAAGCCACGTGGTCTGCACTTCGGTCTGCTGCGGGCCAATCGGAGTCACGCGGAAGGTAATTGAGTGATCGGGCAGGAAGTGGTTCCACGTTGTCGGGTAGTGGAACATCAGGAGCGGGCCGGCATTGGCGACCGGCACGTTGCCGAGGAACTTCGACACCGCAGGCTTGCCGTTCATGGTGTAGCTGACTGCGCCGTCCAGCAGCGGCATACGCGCCACGCGGAACTGGCCGTCATCCGACATGCGGAAGCGCGACGGGATGCCAGCGGCTTCGTTCTGGCGGAAGTGGTTCTCGATCTTCTCGGGGAAAGAACCATCGGCGGACACACCGGTGATGCTCGGATCTTCGGGGTAGGTACGGCAAAGCGACGGGTGGTTGCCCGCACAGTGATAGCACTCGCGGTTGTTCTCCCACACGAGCTTCCAGTTGCCTTCTTCGATGATGGTCGACTGGAACGCGACCTTGGCGTTCGACAGATCGTGCGGCGCAAGGTAGGCGCCAGCCTTGTTCGCGAAGGTGTCGAAGTCCGGCGCTTCGTCGGCAATGCAGATGAACACGAGACCATTGAGAACGCGGCAGTGAACAGGCTTCAGACCGTGCTGGCGGGGATCGAACTCCGGTCCCATATCGCGGGCCCAAAGGAGTTTGCCGTCAAGGTCATAGGTCCACTGGTGGTAGGGACACACGAGCTTTGCCACTTGGCCGGTCTTGCCCTTGCAGATGATCGAACCACGGTGACGGCAGGTGTTGTGGAACGCACGGATTTCCTTGTCGGCGCCGCGCACCACGGTGATCGAATAGCTGCCGATCTTCTGGGTGATATAGCTGCCGGTCTTGGGCAGGGCGCAAGCGGGCGTGGCAAAGAGCCACTCGCGGGCAAAGATCTTTTCGATATCGAGATCGAAGATGCCCTGATCGTTATAGAAAGCCTGCGGCAGAGAATATCCCGGCTTACGCTGGGCGATGAGTTCGCGTGCTGTCTGACTTGCGTCCATTTTGATCTCCGAAGCCTGTAACAAGGCCGAAATAGGTATGGGCAGACAGCAGGAGACAACCGGCACGCAGAGGAGTTGCGCGACGCGAGCTCCGCCCCCACCGCCGCCCGCGGTTTGACGTAGTGTCCGGCTGGTTTCCGGGCTTGGACCTCAGAGTTGTAACGATGCCTTCCCGGGATGTCTCCTCCTCCCAGTGGCGTAATATCGTTACAATACAGTTCCTTACCGTTGCGGGGGCAGCGCCGGAATTACACCGGCTTCCCAATTATCGACCCCGCAATTTCCATCGCGAGGCCGCACCTGACATGTCGCTACCCTAGAAGAAGAGTGCTCCGAATCTGGTTCAATTCCGACTCTCGGATTGCAAAATGAGACGAAGGCGTCGCTGCGTTGCAGCTTTTTACGGTTTGCGGAACAGGCGGGCGGCTTCGAACACCTCGTCGAGTCTATCAAAGCGTTCCTTGGTGCGCGGCCAGTTCTCTTCCTGCACCGCGCCGATCAGCGTCTCCAGCAGCATCATGGTGGACACGTTGGAGTCCCACGCCGATGGGATCTCGACCCAGCACTGGAACACGTAGTCCGCCACGCTCGCCACGGGGGAGGCCCACTGGTCGGTTATGAGGATCACCGTCAGTTCACGTTCCTTGGCCAGTTCGGCAAGGCGCAGCAGGTTGGTCTCGTATCTGCGGATGTCGAACATCAGCAGCGTGTCGCCCTTTTTCATGTCCAGCACGTAGTGGGGCCATGTCGCGGAAGAGCTGGTCATATGGGTGACGCGCTCGCGGATCGCTTGGAAGTGGGTAAAGGCGTATTCCGCAAGCGCGCGGGTAATACGGCCACCCACAATATAGAGGCGGCCAGAGGTATCCGACATTTCCTTGGCCGCTTCATCGAATTTGTCGTGGTCGATATTGGACAGCGTCTGGCTGAGGTTCCGCGTCACCGCCTGCGAGAAACGGTTGAGCAGATGACTCTCGGGCGCTTCGGTCGCCCAATTGGCGCGGCGCTGCGTGGGGCCTTGGACCTTTGCCTGTAGTTCGGACAGCAAAGCCTGATGGAACTGGGGGAAGCCCTTGAAGCCCAGCTTGCCGACAGTTCGCGCGACTGTAGGCGTAGACACACCCGCATTCTGCGCCACCACGGTAATAGAGGCGATGCCCGCTGCGGGGTAATTCTCCAGCAGACGATTTGCGAACTTCTTCTCGGCGGTCGTGAGCACGCCGTAGTGCTCGCGGATCAGTTCACGGACCGTGGTGTTCTGCTGTGTCAACGCAGCCCCCGTTTTTTCCAGTGCTCCGAATTTAGGCATGACGCTGCGGAAATGGAAAGGGACCAGCGTCTCTCAAAGTGCCATCGGAAAAATATTGACAGAATTACGAACGCATGGAAACAATTTTACAAAACCACAGGGACACCAATGCGCAATCAAAGCGAAACCTCGCAGGATACGGCAGTGATCGTCGAAAACCCCATGGGGCAGGGCGGTGTGCTGATTCTGTGTGAGCACGCTTCGAACCATATCCCCGAATATCTGAACGGCTTGGGGCTGAGTGAGGCCGACCGCGTCAGTCATGCCGCTTGGGATCCCGGTGCGTTGCCAGTTGCCCGAATGTTGAGCACTGGACTGGATGCGCCGCTTGTTGCCTCCGGTATCTCGCGGCTTGTGTACGACTGTAACCGCCCGCCCGAAGCGCCGAGCGCGATGCCCGAGAAGTCCGAACTGATCGAAGTGCCGGGGAACCGTGCGCTGGATCAGGCCGAAAGGGACGCTCGCACCAAGGCGTACTATGAACCCTTCGTCGAGGCTGTCGCCAAGATGACAGAGGCCGCACAGCCCAAAGCCATTGTCACGATGCACACCTTCACGCCTGTTTATTACGGCGAGCCCCGCAGGACAGAGATCGGTATCCTTCATGACGCCGACACCCGCCTCGCTGATGCGATGCTGGCGGTAGAGACGGATCACCTTGTCGAACGGAACGAACCCTATGGCCCTAACGATGGGGTGACACACTCGCTCCGCATCCACGGGGTAGAGAAGGGCATCGCTAACGTGATGATCGAGGTCCGCAATGACCTCCTAGAGACCGAAGCGCAGCAGACCGCGATGGCAGAGACCCTGCTGACGATGCTGCGCCCCGCACTGGAACAACTGGAGGCACATGATGCCTAAAGTCATCAGGGGATACGTCCGCTTCGTGGACGCCATGAACCGCATCATCGGCCGCTTTGCCATGTACGGCATTTTCGCGCTGGTCGGCGTGCTGTTGTGGTCGTCGATCTCCAAAACGTTCTTCACGCCGTCCCTGTGGACGCTGGAGACCGCGCAATTCATCATGGTGGCCTACTACATCCTCGGCGGGCCGTATTCGATCCAGATGGGTTCGAACGTCCGCATGGACCTGTTCTACGGCGGTTGGACCCCGAAACAGAAAGCGTGGATGGACGGCTTTACCGTGTTCTTCCTGCTCTTCTACCTCGGCGTTCTGCTCTACGGCGCGCTGGGCTCGCTGGCTTATTCCATCGGTTATTTCGGAATGGAGCCGCTCGTTTTCTACAAAGACCTTATCGTCAGCTTCTTCACCGGCGGCCCCGATGCCGCGGTCGAACAGATGGGCTACCTCGAACGCAGCTCGACTGCATGGCGTCCGTACATCTGGCCGATCAAGCTGACCCTCGCGCTGGGCGTCTTCCTGATGATCCTGCAAGTCCTTGCCGAATTCTTCCGTGATATCGGCCGTATCCGCGGAGTCGAACTCTGATGTCACATGAAATGATCGCCCTTCTGATGTTCAGCGGCATGATGCTGATGCTCTTCACAGGGCAGCGCGTTTTTGGCGCCATCGGATTTATCGGAGCCATCGCCGGTCTGCTCCTCTGGGGGACCGGAGGCGTGGATGTCCCGTTCTCGGCTGCGATGAAGCTGATGAAGTGGTATCCGATGCTCACTCTGCCGATGTTCATCTTTATGGGCTACGTGTTGTCGGAATCCAAAATCGCCGACGACCTCTATAAGATGTTCCACGTCTGGATGGGGCCCGTGCGCGGCGGTCTGGCCATTGGTACCATCGGTCTGATGGTTCTGATCTCTGCCATGAACGGTCTGTCGGTCGCGGGTATGGCTATCGGTGCCACCATCGCGCTGCCCGAACTGCTGAAGCGGAACTACGACAAGATCATGGTGACGGGGGTGATCCAAGCGGGGTCATCTCTCGGGATCTTGGTGCCGCCCTCGGTCGTTCTGGTGCTCTACGCCATGATCGCCCGCCAGCCGGTTGGCCAGTTGTGGCTCGCTGGCGTGGTGCCCGGCCTCATGATGGCCGCGCTGTTCATCATCTACATCTACATCCGCTGCCGCATTAACCCGTCGCTGGGACCGGCACTGCCCGAGGAAGAGCGTCAGGTCTCACGCGCCGAAAAGCTCCGCCTGCTGCGCGCTGGCATCCTCCCGCTGGTAATCTTCGCGACGATGATGGTGCCCTTCGTCAACGGTTGGACCTCGCTCGTCGAAAGCTCCGCTATCGGCGCGATGGCTGCCTTTGTTGCCGCTGTCCTCAAGGGCCGCATGACCAAGGAAGTGTTCGAGACCTCCGTTCGCCAGACGCTCGGCATCTCCTGCATGTTCATGTTCATCATACTCGCAGCATTGGGCTTCGGCGCGATCTTCGACGGCCTCGGTGCTGTCCGTGCGATCGAGAACCTCTTTACCGAGCAGATGCACCTCAGCCCGTGGATGATCCTGATCCTCATGCAGCTCAGCTTCATCGTCATGGGGACGTTCCTCGATGATACGGCGATGCTGGTGATCGTGGCGCCGCTCTATGTCCCGCTCGTGGACGCGCTGGGCTTCGATCTGATCTGGTACGGCGTGCTTTACACGATCACGACCCAGATCGCGTATATGACGCCGCCCTTCGGCTATAACCTCTTTCTCATGCGCGCGATGGCACCGCCGGAAATCGGCCTGCGTGACATCTACCGCTCCATTATTCCGTTCGTTTTCCTGATGGTCCTCGCACTGTCGCTGGTGATGGTTTTCCCAAGCATCGCGATGTGGCTGCCGGAGCTCGTGTACGGAAACTGATCATAACAGAGCCTGTGCCAAGCGGGCCGCCCCAACCACCAACAAGGAGTACTACCATGACGACAAGACGTAAGTTCCTTCAAACGGCTGGTGTCGGCGCAGTTGCCGCCCCCCTTGCTGCTCCCGCGATTGCCCAGTCGACGATCACGTGGCGTATGCAGACCTACGCCGGTCCCGCATTGGCAGAACACGTGGTCAAACCGGCCATCGACATGTTCAACAAGATCGCTGGCGACCGGATGCAGATCGAACTGTACTTCGCTGACCAGCTAGTCCCGACCGGCGAGCTGTTCCGTGCGATGCAGCGCGGCACCATCGACGCCGTGCAGTCGGATGACGACTCGATGGCATCCCCGACCGAAGTCACCGTGTTCGGCGGCTACTTCCCGTTTGCGTCCCGCTACTCGCTCGACGTGCCGGTGCTGTTCAACCAGTACGGTCTGAACGAGATCTGGGACGAAGAATACTCCAAGGTTGGCGTGAAGCACATCTCCGCCGGTTCGTGGGATCCGTGCCACTTTGCCACCAAAGAGCCGATCAACAGCCTCGCTGACCTTCAGGGCAAGCGCGTCTTCACCTTCCCGACCGCTGGCCGCTTCATGTCGCAGTTCGGCGTCGTGCCTGTGACCATTCCGTGGGAAGACGTGGAAGTCGCCATGCAAACCGGCGAGCTTGACGGCATCGCATGGTCGGGCATCACCGAAGACTACACCGTCGGCTGGGCTGACGTGACCAACTACTTCCTGACGAACAACATCTCGGGCGCTTGGGCCGGTTCGTTCTTCGCCAACCAGGATCGTTGGAACGAACTGCCGGAAGACCTCCAGACGCTGTTCCGCGTCTGCTGTGACCAGTCGCACTACTATCGTCAGTGGTGGTACTGGGGCGGCGAAGCGCAGCTGCGTGTCGAAGGCACCAAGATGCAGCTGACCACCATTCCGGACGAAGAATGGGCCACCGTCGAAGCAAAGGCCATGGAGTTCTGGGACGAAATCGCTCAGGAGTCCGAAGTGAAGGCCCGCGTCGTCTCGATCATCAAGAAGTACAACGAAGACATGATGAAAGCCGGTCGTCCGTACCGCTACAGCTAAGTCTGACTGCCCCGCCGGAGATAGCTCCGGCGGGGCGCCACAATACCGGAGGTTCCCGCAATGCTCTCTTTCGACGAGCTGAAATCACAGGTCGCATCGGGTGCGATCGACACCGTTCTGGCCTGCATCGTGGACATGCAGGGCCGTCTGATGGGCAAGCGGTTCCACGCGCAGCATTTCGTGAACAGCGCATGGGAAGAAACCCACTGCTGTAACTACCTGCTGGCGACGGACCTCGAAATGTCCACGCCCGAAGGTTTCGCCGCAACTTCGTGGCAGAGCGGTTACGGCGACTATGTGATGAAGCCGGACCTCTCGACCATCCGCCCCGTGCCGTGGCTCGAAGGCACCGCGATGGTCATCTGCGACGTCATCGACCACCATACCCACGAAGAAGTCCCGCACTCGCCGCGCGCCATGCTGAAAAAGCAGGTGAAACGGCTCGAGGCTCTCGGCTACACCGCCATGATGGCGACCGAGCTGGAGTTCTTCCTCTTTGCCAAGAGCTTTGACGAGGTGCGCCGCAGCGGCTTCCGCGATCTCGAACCGATCTCGGCCTACAACGAAGATTACCACATCTTCCAGACCACCAAGGAAGAGGGCGTGATGCGCCCGATCCGCAACCACCTCTATGCCGCAGGTATTCCGGTCGAGAACACCAAGGGCGAGGCGGAAGCCGGTCAGGAAGAGCTGAACATCAAATACGCCGACGCGATGAGCACGGCCGAATACCACACCATCGCCAAGCACGCGGTGAAGGAAATCGCGTGGCAAAACGGTCATGCGGCCAGCTTCATGGCCAAATACCGCGCCGACCGTGTGGGATCGTCCAGCCACGTTCACCAGTCGCTCTGGCAGGACGGCACCAACGTCTTCCACGACCCCGCAGACAAGCGCGGCATGTCGGCGATCATGAAGTCCTACATGGCGGGCCTCATGAAATACGCGCCCGATTACACGTATTTCCTCGCGCCCTATATCAACAGCTACAAGCGTTTCCAGCGCGGCACCTTCGCGCCGACCCGCATCATCTGGTCGGTCGATAATCGCACCGCTGGCTTCCGCCTCTGTGGCGAGAACTCCAAAGGCGTGCGCGTGGAATGCCGCATCGGCGGCTCGGACCTGAACCCGTATCTTGCGATGGCCGTGCAGCTTGCTGCCGGTATCGCGGGCATCGAAGAAGGGCTGACCCTGGAGGCGCCGTTCACCGGTGACGCCTACGAGGCCGAGGTTGGCGAGATCCCCGCTACCTTACGCGATGCGCGCGTGACGCTGATGAAATCCGAGATGCTCCGCGAAGCGTTTGGCGATTGGACAATCGACCACTACGCCCGCGCAGCAGAAGTAGAAATCCAAGATTTCGACGCCGCCGTGACCGACTATGAGGTCGCGCGTGGTTTCGAACGTTCCTAAATTCCAAGAGGACACCATGACAGGGCAACTGAAGTGTATTTCGCCCATTGACGGCTCGGTTTTCGCGACCCGTGACACGCTCTCCAAGGACGAGGCGTTTGCAGCCGCCAAACGCGCCCGCGATGCGCAGGCCGCATGGGCCGCGCGCCCGCTGGCAGAGCGTATCGAACTGGTGCTGGCCGGTGTTGCTGCCGTCGGCGCGATGAACGACGAGATCGTGCCGGAACTGGCGCACATGATGGGCCGTCCGACCCGCTACGGTGGCGAGTTCGGCGGCTTTAACGAACGCGCCAGTTACATGGCAGAGATCGCGGAAAGCAGCCTCGCCGATATCGAGGTGGGCGAGGACGCGACCTTCAAGCGCTACATCAAGCGCGTCCCGCACGGCGTCGTCTTCGTCGTCGCGCCGTGGAACTACCCCTACATGACCGCCATCAACACGGTCGCCCCTGCGCTGATCGCGGGTAACACCGTGGTGCTCAAGCACGCGACCCAGACCCTGCTGGTCGGTGAGCGGATGGCTAAGGCGTTCCATTCCGCTGGCGTGCCCGAGGACGTATTCATCAATGTCTTCCTCGACCACGACACCACCAACGACCTGATCGCGGGCAATGCGTTTGATTTCGTTAACTTCACCGGCTCGGTCGGTGGCGGCAAGGCGATGGAGCAGGCGGCGGCAGGCACCTTCACCGGCGTCGGCCTCGAACTTGGCGGCAAAGATCCGGGCTACGTCATGGAAGACGCCGATCTGGACGCGGCCGTGGCCACGCTCGTCGATGCAGCCATGTTCAACTCTGGCCAGTGCTGTTGCGGGATCGAACGCATCTACGTCCACGAAAGCCTCTTTGATGCCTTCGTTGAAAAGGCCGTCGAGACTGTGAACGGCTACAAGCTGGGCAGCCCGCTCGACGCAGACACCACCATCGGCCCGATGGCCAACGTCCGCTTCGCCAAGGAGGTCCGCGAGCAGATCGCAGAGGCCGTCGCAGCGGGTGCCAAGACCCACATCGACACCTTTGCCGAGGACGACGGCGCCGCTTACCTGACGCCGCAAATCCTCACCAACGTGTCCCACGACATGCGCGTAATGAAAGAAGAAAGCTTCGGACCCGTCGTCGGCATCATGCCGGTCAAGAGCGACGAGGAAGCCATCGCCCTGATGAACGACAGCGAATACGGCCTGACCGTCTCGCTCTGGACGCAGGATGTGGACCGCGCGATTGCCGTGGGCGACCAGCTTGAAACCGGCACCGTGTTCATGAACCGCGCCGACTACCTCGATCCGGCGCTGTGCTGGACGGGCTGCAAGAACACAGGGCGGGGCGGCGGTCTTTCGGTGATCGGCTACCAGAACCTCACCCGTCCGAAATCCTACCATCTCAAGAAGGTGACGAAATGAACCTCGTAGGAAACTGGTCCTATCCGACCGCTGTGAAATTCGGCGCTGGCCGGATCAAGGAACTCCCAGCCGCGCTGGCGCAGGCTGGCATCACCCGCCCGCTGCTCGTCACCGACCGCGGTCTGGCCGATATGGCGATCACCCAATCGACGCTGGATATCCTCGAGGAATCCGGTTTCGGCCGCGCGATCTTTGCCGACGTCGACCCGAACCCGACCGAAGTGAACCTCGCCAAGGGCGTCGAGGTCTACAAAGCCGGCGGTCATGACGGTGTCATCGCCTTCGGCGGCGGCTCCGGCCTCGATTTGGGCAAGATGGTCGCCTTCATGGCTGGCCAGACCCGCCCGATCTGGGATTTCGAGGATATTGGCGATTGGTGGACCCGCGCTGATGCGGACGCGATCGCGCCGATCATCGCTGTGCCGACCACGGCTGGCACGGGCTCCGAAGTGGGCCGCGCCTCGGTCATCACCAACAGCGTCACCCACGTCAAAAAGATCATCTTCCACCCGAAGGTGCTGCCGACCGTGGTCATCGCCGACCCCGAACTGACCGTCGGAATGCCGAAGTTCATCACCGCAGGTACCGGCCTTGATGCCTTCGCGCACTGCGTCGAAGCGTTCTCCAGCCCGTTCTATCACCCGATGAGCCAAGGCATCGCGCTCGAAGGGATGCGTCTCGTGATCGAGAACCTGCCCAAAGCCTACGCCGACGGCACCGACCTCGAAGCGCGCTCGAACATGATGGCTGCCGCCGCAATGGGCGCTGTCGCGTTCCAGAAGGGGCTCGGCGCGATCCATGCGCTATCCCACCCGATCGGCGCGGTGTTCAACACCCACCACGGCACCACCAACGCCGTCTGTATGCCCGCGGTTCTCGAACTCAACGCCTCGGCCATCGCCGACCGTTTCGATCGCGCGGCGAGCTACATCGGTGTGGACGGCGGCTTCGACGGCTTCCGCAGCTTCGTGCAGGAGTTCAATGACAGCTTCGCCATCCCGCGCAAACTGTCCGAGATGGGCGCGTCGCTGGACAAGATCGACGAACTGGTGCCCGCCGCACTCGCCGACCCGTCCTGCGGCGGCAACCCGATTGAACTGACCGAGTCGAACGTCCGCGCGCTTTTCGAAGCCGTCATCTAAGGCGTTCGTTACATTTTCAGGCGCTCCGCTCCGGCGGGGCGTCTTTTTTGTGCCTAGTGGTTGGGCAAAGTGAAGCAATTTGGGCACACATCAGGTGACAGGTTGCAAATTGGGATAGTCGTAATCTCGGAAGAGATTTGCCAGTCTCGAAAAATATTGCATCTTGGAATCAAGATTGGCGTGGCGCTGATCCGAAACGAACCGGTTCTCGGCAAGTTTGAAAAAGCCGCCTGACCCTCTGCCTTCCTCCTCCTCCCGGCAGAGCGCGTCGGCGGCTTTTTTTGTTTTCTCCCAATACATTCCGCGATATCTGTAAAGTTGACTATTTTTATAGGTATTGGCTTTACGATTTTCGGCGCCTGAGTTACTGACTAAATCACTCAAGTAATTCCAACCCAGAGCCAGCCATGCCCCAGAACGCCGATTTCGCCGCCGCCTTTCGCCTGATCGTGGACGCCGGACCGTCGATCTGGGCGCTCACCGCGCTGAGCGTTGTGGCCGTCGCGCTGATCCTGTGGAAGATCAGCCAGCTGGTCCGCCTCGGCGCGTGGAACGGGGGCAGGGCGACGCAAAATGCGCTCAGCCGGATGGAGCAGGGCGACCGCGAGGCGGCCCGCAGATCGCTCCTCGGTCGCCGGACGCTGCGCGCGCGGATCGTGTCCTACGCCATGACCACGCGACTCTTTGGCGGGCTGCCAGAAAGCGCCGCGCGGGAGGACACCGAACGCTTCGCCGCCGCTTACCTCGAACGCACCCGCGCTGGTCTACGCCCCTTGGAGCTCGTCGTGACCATCGCGCCGCTCCTCGGCCTGCTCGGCACCGTGCTCGGCATGATCGACGCGTTCCAAGCGCTGCAGGACAGCGGAGCCTCCGCCGATCCCTCCGACCTCGCGGGCGGCATCTGGGAGGCGCTTCTGACCACCGCCTACGGCATGGCCATCGCGATCCCGGCCTCCATCGCACTGACGTGGTTCGAGGGTATCGCCGACCGCCTCCGCCACGAAATCGAGGACGGCGCGACCCGCGTGTTCGTCTACGCCAGCAAGGCTGGCCTCTGAGCCATGTTCGACTTCGCCCCTGTCCGCAAACGGCGCAGGATCAGCCTGACGCCCATGATCGACGTGGTGTTCCTGCTGCTGATCTTCTTCATGCTGGTGTCCCGTTTTGGCACCGACATGCACGTCGCGCTCGGCCTCGCGTCGGGCAGCGGTGACAGCTATTCCGGCCCGCCGCGACTGGTCACGGTGTTGCCCGAGGGTGTGGAATTAAACGGCATCGCGGTCGATGACATCGCGGCAGAGGTCGCGCCGCTGACCGAGAGCGCGGGCGATATCATCGTCCTGAAAGCCGCCGAGGCGACCGATCTGGGCCGCGTCGTCGCCGTGATGGACGACCTGCGCGGGGCAGGGTTTTCGCATCTGGTGCTGGTGGAGTAGCCGATGAAATTCGCCGCCCCCCACCGCAAACAGCCGCTGGAAAGCGTGATCCCGATGATCAACGTGGTGTTTCTACTGCTGATTTTCTTCCTCATGAGCGCCCGCATGGCCCCGCCCGAACCCGTGGAGGTCACGCCGCCGCAATCCAGCGCCGACGATCCTGCCGACCTCGACGCCGTGCTCTACGTCGGCGCGGACGGCGTGGCGGCCTATCAGGACGCCCGCGATGCAGAGGCGCTGACCGCCTACGCCGCTGTGCTGTGTGGGGGTGAGTGCGACGGAGCCGCCGCGACCATGCGCGCCGATACCAAGGCACCTGCGGTGAAGATCGCGGGGCTTTTGACGCAGCTTGCGGGGCTTGGCATTGCCGACGTCGAACTGGTGACGCAGCCATGAAGCGGGCGCTGGAAACAGCCCTTTGGGGCGTGATCGCGCTTGGCCTCCACGCAGGGGCGGTGACGCTGTTCCTCAGTGACGAAGGCGCGGCGGAAAGTGCAGGCGCTGGCGGCGAGGCGCAGCTTTCGCTCGTGGCCGCAAACGCTTCGGTCGCAGCGATGGTGGCCGAGTGGGAGCGTCCGCCGGAAGTGCAAGCCGCGCCCGCAATGACCGCTCCGACTGCGCCAGCCATGCCGCAAATGCCCGCGATGTCGTCCCCTGTGACGGACGCTCCGGTGGCGCCCGCGATGCCCTCCGCACCGGCCTTGCCGATGGCCGCGCCCCAGCCGCCGCAGATCAACACGACTCCGGCAGAGCGCCAGCCCGACCCGATGCCCGAGATCGCAGAGGGTGCCTCGACCCCACCACCCGTGCGGCCCGCTGACCTGTCGCCGCCTGCTCCGAAACAGGAACCCGTGCAGGCCCAGACGGCATCCGGCAGCGGCGGGTCGACCAACGCAGGTCAGTCCCAAGCCCGCGCCGAAGCGCAAGCGGCAGAGGCGCGCCGCCAGTCGCTTGTTATGCAGTGGGGTGCCCAAGTCGCGGCTGCTGTGGAGCGGCGCAAGCGCTATCCGTCGGCAGCGCGCGGCGCGGCGGGCAGGGTGACGTTGCGGATCACGGTGGCCACGAACGGCGGGCTGCAATCCATCGCTGTGGTCTCGTCTTCCGGCAACGAAGCGCTCGATCAAGCGGCCATCCGCGCCGCCCAGACCGCCCGCTATCCGGCAGCGCCGAGCGGGCTGCCAGATCCGAGCTACAGCTTCAATCTGCCGATCAGCTTCCAGTAATCAGGCGATGGTGGCGAGGCGGGCGAAGGCGCCGCCGCGTTCCTTAAGTTCGTCATGCCCGCCCTGTTCGATGACGCGGCCTTCTTCCAGCACAACAACCTTATCGGCGCTGCGGATGGTGGACAGGCGGTGCGCGATGACCAGCGTGGTGCGGTCCTTCGACAGCTCGGTCAGCGACGCCTGAATGGCGCGTTCGGTCTGCGGATCGAGTGCCGAGGTTGCCTCGTCAAGGATCAGGATCGGCGGATTGCGCAGGAACGCCCGCGCGATGGAGACGCGCTGTTTCTGGCCGCCCGACAGACGCACGCCGCGCTCGCCGACGATGGTGTCTAGCCCCTCGGGCAAGCTTTCGATCAGCGGCAGAAGTTGCGCGTGGGCAGCGGCGTCGAGGATTTCCTGCTCCGTCGCGCCCAGTTTGCCGTAGCGGATGTTGTCGCGCAGCGTGCCGCCAAAGAGGTAAACGTCCTGACTGACGATCCCGATCTGGCTGCGCAGCGAGGCCAGCGTTACGTCGCGGATGTCCTGCCCGTCGACCGTAATCCGGCCCGAGGTCACGTCGTAGAAACGCGGCAGCAGCGACAGCAGCGTGGTCTTGCCAGCACCCGACGGGCCGACGAAGGCAACGGTCTCTCCGGCTGCGATGTCCAAGGAAATGTCACGCAAAACAATGCTGTCCGCGTCGTAGTCAAAGTTGATGCCCTCGAAGGTGATCGCGCCTTTGGTCACTTCCAACTCGATCGCGCCCTCGCTGTCGGCGATGTCGGGCGCGGTGTCCAGAAGCTCCAGATAGCGGCGGAAACCTGCGATGCCGCGGGGGTAGGTTTCGATCACCGAGGCGATCTTGTCCAAGGGCCGGAAGAACACGTTGACCAGCAGCAGGAAGCCGACGAACGCACCCGTCGTCAGGCTGCCGTTCAGCACCATCGCCGCGCCGACCACCATGATCAGCACTTGCACGGCGCGCATTCCCATGTATTGCAGCGTGATCGAGCCCGCCATCACGCGGTACGCGTCCAGCTTCGTCGTGCGGTAGGAGGAGTTGTCCTTTGCAAACAGCTCCTTTTCGTGGCCCTCGTTGGCGAATGCCTGCACCATGCGGATGCCGCCGATGTTTTCTTCCAGACGGACGTTGAAGTTGCCGACGCGCCCGTAAATGTCCTGCCAGGTCTTCGTCATCTTGGTGCCCGCCACGGTGATGATGGCAAAGGTTACAGGCACCACAATCGCCGTGATCCACGCCAGCGTCGGGTTCAGCCACAGCATCGCGATGAAGGCGCCGGCAAAGGTCATGATGGCGATGAAAAGGTCCTCGGGGCCGTGATGGGCAACCTCTCCGATTTCCTCCAGATCACGGGTGACGCGAGACACCAGATGACCGGTGCGGGTCTTATCAAAGAACGTCCACGACAGCTTTTGCAGGTGCTCAAAGGCGCGGCGGCGCATCTCTGTCTCGATATTGATGCCGAGCATGTGGCCCCAGTAGGTCACGATCGCCATCAGCCCCGCCGCAAACGCGTAAAGCACCAGTAGTCCGACCGCCGCCCAGATCGTCAGCGACCAGTCGCCGCGCGGAATGAGGTGGTCGATGAAGCCCGTCACGGCCAGCGGGAAGGCCAGTTCGAACAGGCCCGCGAGGATCGCGCAGCCGAAGTCGAGCCAGAACAGGCCCAGCCACGGGCGGTAATAAGCGAAGAAAGAGCGTAGCATCTGGAAAATCCGATAGAAAAAGGGGGGCGACCATGCGCCCCCCTTGTCAATGTCAGGCACTCAATCAGAAGGAGTGACGGACCGCAAGCGACACATTCCGACCTTCACCGTAGAAGCAGTTCAGGTTGGTCTGGCAGCTTGCCACATAGGTCGTGTCGGCCAGATTGGTGACGGCGAGGTTGGCGCTCCAGCTATCGTTGAAGGCATAGTTCGCGCCCGCATCATAGAGCGTCACAGCCGGCACCGCTTGGGTGTTGGCGTTGTCGGCCCAGCTTGCGCCCGAATAACGCACGCCGCCGTTCAGGGTCAGCGCGGGCAGGGCGGTCGGGGTCCATTCGAAGTGCAGGCTCGCCTGATCCTCGATGGTGGCATAGGGCGTTTTCCCGACCAGCGCGGCGTTGGCGTCGTCCATGACCTCAACGTCCATCGTGGTCAGCGCCAGTTGCGCCTTCACGCCGTTGCCGAAGTCGTGGTTGGCTTCCAGCTCGAAGCCGGTCGAGCGGACTTCACCCAGTTGGGTGTAGTCATAGCCCGCGCCGTTCCACGTGCTCTGCACGATGCCTGTCCGGTCGATCTGGAAGGCCGACACGCCGACAAAGCTGCTGCCGTCCGCCGAGGCCCACTTGGCCCCGATTTCCCACTGCTCGCCCGTCTCCGGCGTGATGTCCGCACCGGCAGAAGAGGTTTCGATCTGCGGCAGGAAGTAGGTGCTGATCGACGCGTAGGGCGTCCAGCCGTTCGCCATTTCCTTGGCGATGGCCACACGGCCCGAAAATTCGCTGTCCTCGCGGTTCGAGCCCGCAGCGCCAGAGGTGCGGTCCTCCGAGGCGGTGGTTTCGACCCAGTCCTGACGGCCTGTGAGGGTGGCGATCCAGCCGTCACCGAAGCGGATCTGGTCCTGCGCATAAAGGCCAACCTGCGTCTGCTCGATCACGTTGTCTGCATACGGGGAGGTATCGGGCTGCGCCGCGCCATACTGTGGATCGCTGGCCGACAGGGTGGTCGCCGCATCGGGCCACGCGACCGACGATTGCACTTGGTCGATCTCGACAGTGCGCAGGTCGAGGCCGAACATCAGGTCGTGCTCCATCCCGCCCGTGACGTAGGTGTTTTCGATGCGGTTGTCGGAGGCGAATGACGTGGTCTCGGTGAAGTGGTCGAACTTGATGCGCGACAGCGTGTTGTCCGCATCGGTCGGGGTCGCCGAGTAGCCGTTGTAGCCGTAGGCGTAGACCGAGCCTTCGCTCACATCCGCATAGCTGAGGCGATTGTTGCTGGTCAGCGCCCACTCACCCAGCGCACCGGTGTATTCCGCGCCGAGCGTGAACTGCTCGCGGTCGTACCAGTCATACCCCGGCTCGCCGGAGTTGAAGTCGCGGGCGATGTAGCCGAAGTCCGCTTCTTCCACGGTGCCGACGTAGGGCAGCCACGAATTACCGACGTGGTCTTCTTGGATGTTGGTGTAGCTGGCAGAGACGTTGAGTTCGCCGTTCGCGGTCTGGAACGTGGCCGAGGGCGCGATGAAGCCGCGATAGCCGTCCTCGAACACGCCATTGCCGCTGGTTTGCGCCGCGCGGGCGGTCAGGCGGTAGTCGACGCCGTTCTGTGTGGTGTTGATATCGGTCGCCACCCACGCACCGCCGTCACTGTCGAGGCCCGTTTCGACTTCGCGGGTTTCTTCGCCCGTCGGACGCTTGGTGGTCATGTTGACCAGACCGCCGGGGTTCGAGCCACCGTAAAGCGCGGAGGACGCGCCGCGCACGACCTCGACCCGCTCAAGCTGGTAGGGATCGACGTAGAACCCGCCGAAACCGTAGGAAAAGTTCTGGAGCCCGTCGACGAACGCGCCCGTCGCGGTCGCCGCAAAGCCACGCACGAAGAACCAGTTGGTGTCGCTGTCGTAGCCATAGGGCGCGGCCTGAACACCGGGGGTGTAGGCGAGCGCCTCGTCCACTTTGCGGGCGTTCTGCTGGGTAAGGGCGGCGCTGCTGACGACCGATACGGACTGCGGCACTTCGGTCAGCGGAGCGGCGGTCTTTGTGCCCGACAGGGTCGCGGGGTTCGCGCCCTCGGCAGGGCCGGTGCCGTCATCGACCACAACGTCGACGGTGATTTCTTGCAGGTCGATCACGTCCTGCGCCAGAGCGGGGGCGGTCATCAGAGCGATCAGGGCGGTGTGTCCCATCACACGCGCAAGGGAGGAGGAGCGCTTCATCTTTTTGTCCTTATTCAAGCGGATGTTATTTCCGAGTGAATAAGTCAGGAATAGGGATTCCGCTTGAACAGGACTTATGCGTTTTGAATGTTCCGGCGGTTAATGCAGGTTTTGCATAATAGCCGTTCTTCTCCAGTTTGCAGGGGGCAGGCCGACGATCGCCTTGAACGTGCGGCTCATGTGCGCTTGGTCGGCAAAGCCGAAGTCCGCCGCGATTTCCGCCAGCGCTTTCTTGGGGTCTTGTGTCATCGCCTGCATGGCCCGCGCGATTTTCAGACCTGTCTGCCATTTGTGCGGCGTGGTGCCTGCGGTGTGGCGAAACGCGGTGATGAACCAGCCTTCGGAGAGGCCCACGGTGTCCGCCAGTTCCTTGTTCGACAGTGTCAGGTGCGGGCTGGCTTCGACCTTCGCCACCAGTTTGCGCATCTGCGACGGGGACAGCCCGCCGATGGTCTTGCACGCCTCGCTCGGGCGGAACAGCGCGTGCATCATCGCCTCCATCAGCGAGGCTACGAAACCGTCGGACTGCTTGGGCTCCATGCACTCGTCGGCGAGCATGTTCGCAATCAGCAGAACCTCGGGATCGTCCGCGAAAATCGGGCGGTTGAAGTTGATCTGACGCGCCGTCTGGCCCAAGACCCGCAGCAGCACATCGCGGCGGATATGCAGGTCGAGGTGGCGCAGCTCCACGCCTTCCTCGGCCACCGACCACAGCGGCATACCAGCGGGGATATAGGTGATCTTGGAGGCGGCGTACTGCTCGCCGTTCTCGCTCTTGAAGTGGATCTTGCTCTCGTTGCCCGACAGGATGATCACAATGCGCGGGTCCGGCGACAGGTAGTGCCCGCCCGCGCCCTGTTCGGCGTCAACGGACCAGTAATCGGCCACAACCCCATCAACAGAGCGGTTGGCCAGCGGGCGTTTCAGGGAAAAGCCCTGCACGAAGGACGTCATATTCGGACGGAAAGTCATGGGTCTATCCCCGTAAATCGGAATGCAAAAGAAGCGCGGCCGAGTCAGGTTTTCGGCCACCATTGCATTCTGAGTAAATTAGTCGGGAATGTGAGTAAAGTGTTTTAGTCAGGAATGGGCGGGCGCGCTAACGCCCGCCGGTCCCTTAGCCGCGCGGCTGTGCGCGTTCGACCAGTCGCACCAGATAGGACGACCCGAACGGCGCGGAGTCGTCGTTGAAATCGAACTCCGGATTGTGGACCGAAGCGGAGTCGCCGTTGCCCACGAACACGTAAGCTCCCGGACGGTTGTCGAGGAAGAAGGAGAAATCCTCTGCGCCCATTGACTTGGGGAAGTCCGCGATCACCGCGTCATCGCCAGCCACTTCGCGCGCGGTCGCCACGGCGAACTCGGTCTCGGCGGGGTGATTGTAGGTCGGCGGATAGTCGGTCTCGTAGCGCAGTTTCGTGCGCACGCCGTAGGTCTGCGCGATGCCGTCGCTGATTTCTTCCAGACGGCGGATGACCATGGCCTGCACCTCCTTGGAGAACGTGCGGACAGTGCCGTTGATATAGGCGGTCTCGGGGATGATGTTGTCGGCGCTGCCGGTGTGGATCTGCGTCACTGACACCACGATATCGTCAAACGGAGAGCGGTTGCGGCTAACGATGGTCTGCACGGCGGTTGTGATGGCGCAGGCCGCGACGATGGGGTCGGCGGCTTCCTCGTGATGAGCGACGTGACCGCCGCGGCCCGTGATGTCGATGTGGAACATATCGACGGCGGCCATGATCGGACCGGGGCAGGTGGCGAACTGGCCGATGGGCAGGTCGGGCAGGGTGTGCACGGCGTAAAGCTGCTTGATGTCAAAACGATCCAAAACGCCTTCTTCGACCATCACGCCCGCGCCGCCGCCGGCTTCTTCGGCGGGTTGGAAGATCAGCGCGACCTTGCCCGAAAAGTTGCGCGTCTCCGCCAGATACTTCGCCGCGCCGAGGAGCATCGCCGTATGACCATCGTGGCCGCAGGCGTGCATCTTGCCTTGGTTGGTCGACGCGTGCTCGGCGCCGGTGGTCTCCAGAATGGGCAGCGCGTCCATATCGGCGCGCAGACCGATGGTCGGGCCGTCACCCTGACCGTTGATCACAGCAATCACGCCGGTTTTCGCGACGCCCGTGTGGATCTCGTCCACGCCGAATTCCTCCAGCCGTTCTTTCACGAACGCCGCGGTCTCGTGACACTCGAAGCCCAGTTCGGGATGGGCGTGCAAGTGACGACGCCATGCCTTCATATCGGAGGCGAAATCGGCGATGCGGTTGATGACGGGCATGGGTGGACTCTTCTGCTTGGGTAGCTACGTTGGCTGCAACCAATCTGAAAATGCGAGTATCTGCAATGGATGACCAAGCTTCCGATAAACTGGTCCACGACAGTTCTGCGGGCATCGACCGTCTGGTCGAGATCATGCGCCGCCTGCGTGACAAGGAGAACGGATGCCCTTGGGACGTCGAGCAGACCTTTGCCACGATCTACCCCTACACCATTGAAGAAGCTTACGAAGTCGGCGACGCCATCGAGCGCGAGGCATGGGGCGAACTGCGCGGCGAGCTTGGCGATCTGCTGTTCCAATCCGTGTTCCACGCGCAGATGGCGGACGAGGCGGGGCTTTTCGATTTTCAGGACGTGGTGCAGGCGATCAGCGATAAAATGGTCTCCCGCCACCCGCATGTGTTCGGGGCGGAGGGCAACGATTTCTCCGCCGACGATCAGGTCGACCGCTGGGAAGAGGTGAAAGCCGCAGAGCGCGCCGCCAAGGCCGAAACCCGTGTGCTGGACGGTGTGGCGGTGGGGCTCCCTGCGCTGCTTCGCGCGGTGAAGCTGCAAAAACGCGCTGCCCGCGTCGGCTTTGACTGGCCAAGCACCGATCAGGTCATCGACAAAATCCGCGAGGAATCCGAAGAACTGGTCGAGGCACGAGACAAGCTGACGCAGGATGAGGTCGAAGAAGAGGTGGGCGATCTGCTGTTCGTCGTCGCCAACCTTGCCCGCCATCTGGGTGTAGAACCGGAGGGCGCGCTGCGCAAGGCCAACGCCAAGTTCGTGCGCCGTTTCAACAAGATAGAAGACAGTCTTGCAGCAATCGGCAAAACGCCAGAGCAGAGTAACCTCGAAGAAATGGACATGTTCTGGGACAAGGCGAAGGCCGAGGATAAGGTGGCCAAGAATACGTGAGCGGTTCAGTCAACTATTGACCAAAGTATTTTTGTCGGGTTTACGGTCTCCAAACTGATTTGGAGACTCCGATGAACCTGCGCAATATCTTCCTTGCCTCCGCCGCCACTCTGGTCGCAGCGCCCGCACTGGCCGATGTCAACATCTACACCACCCGCCAGCCGGAACTGATCCAGCCGGTGATCGACGAGTTCACCGCCGAAACCGGCATCGACGTGAACCTCGCATTCGTCCAGCAGGGCATCGTCGAGCGTCTGAAGGCAGAAGGCGCACGTTCGCCCGCCGACCTCGTGATGACCGTCGATATCGCGAACCTCCAGCAGATCGTCGATGCCGACGTGATCCAGCCGGTCGACAGCGAAATCCTGCACAACTCGATCCCCGAAAACCTGCGCAGCCCCGACGACCTGTGGTTCGCGCTGACCACCCGCGCACGCATCGTTTACGCTAGCAAAGAGCGCGTGGCCGACGGTGAAGTCACCACCTACGAAGACCTCGCCGATCCCAAGTGGGAAGGCCGCATCTGCACCCGTTCGGGCGTGCACGATTATAACCTCGCGCTGCTCTCGGCCATCATCGCTCACCACGGCGAAGAATATGCCCGCGAATGGGCTGCTGGCGTGAAGGCGAACCTCGCTCGCAAGCCCGAAGGCAACGACCGCGCTCAGGTTCGCGCGATCTGGGCTGGCGAGTGCGATATCTCGCTCGGCAACACCTACTACATGGGCCAGATGCTCGCCGATCCCGAGCAGGTCGAGTGGGCCAACTCGGTCCGCATCGTGTTCCCCGAATTCGAGGACGCAGGCACCCACATCAACGTCTCGGGCGTTGCGCTGACCAAGGCCGCTCCGAACAAGGACGAAGCCATCCAGCTGATGGAATTCCTCGTGTCGGAAGAGGCGCAGCACATCTACGCCGAAGCCAACAACGAATATCCGGTGCTCGAAGGCGCGCCGCTGTCGGATCTGGTGGCAAGCTGGGGTGAATTCGATCGCGACACCATGGACCTGACCACGCTGGCAGGCCACCGCGCCGAAGCTCTGCGCATTATGGAAGAGGTCAACTTCGACGGGTAATTCCGCCAAGTTGCAAAACTGAACAGAAGGGGGCCTCGGCCCCCTTTTTTGTGCGAGAATGGCGGAGTAGCGGACGCTCACATCAAGGTTTGCTAATACCTTACGGGTATCAATTTGGGCAGAACCCATACCGTTGGACCAAGCGCTAACCGTACAGACTGTGGAAAACGTCTATCGCCCTGCGGAAGCACGCACGGCCCGCGTGTAAGCCTTGGACCAACTCTGTTTTGCTCAGCTTTGGTGATCCATGTCCGTCCTCTCCCGCGCGTTTTCCCGTCTGGCCCTCGCCGCTCTGACCGTCCTGCCGATGTCCGTGTCAGCGGCGAATTTGGGAACGATTGATATCAGTGATGCGGTCGATTTTGGCTCGAAACTGACGCTGGGTTCGGTGAACGTCGGTGATACCTTCACCGTCACTGACAGCATGGGATATTGCTACGATCTGAATGCCGGATTTACGTATTCACTCTCCCAGAGTGGTATTCAATGTATGAGCACAACAACTGTCACGTTTACGAGTGCGGGAGGGGCGAGCTCATTATTTGATAATATGTGGATGGTCACCGTTGCGGAGTGGACCGCCATCACCAGCGGAACCGACTCCGACGGCAACCTGACCGCCGCTGGCACTGTCACCGAGCCTGTGGGACTCGACACGACCATCGACACGACTGGCGAAGCAGTCGATATTTTCGACTTTACGATCAGGGATGGAGGCTCTTCGGACGGTCAGTCGATGGACATCAGCCAGATCGTACTCAACGTCACGGGCACATCGACCGACGCCGACCGTGGGAACATCACCTTTCGGCTGAACGGTCCCGACGCGAGCAACGTCACGGGTACTTGTAATTCGGGCTCCGATACCATCACCTTCTCCGGCCTCAGCATCAGTGTCGCAAACGGAGCAAGCGAGACCTACACCGTCAACGCTTTCTACAACGACAACTCCGCCGTCACCGAAGACCGCACGGTCATCCTGTCTGTCGATGGTGACACGGATGTTACCGTGTCGAATGGTACGGCGTTCGGCTCCACCTCTGCAGTGACCAACGGGACGGGCACCACTCTGGATGTCACCGCGACGAAGCATGTGTTCACCACGCAGCCCGCAGGTTCGACCAGCGGCGCGACGCTCGCCACGCAGCCGGTCGTCACCGCGCAGGACGCATTCGGCAACACCGACGTGGCCTACACCGGCACCGTGACCCTGTCGCTGTCGTCGGGCAGCGGTAGCCTCAGCGGGACGGCAAAATCGGCCGTTAACGGCGTGGCGACCTTCACCGATATCGCCTACACCGCCACCGCGGACCAAGAGAGCTTTGCCCTGACCACCGATGGCGCCTCGTCCAGCGGCCTGAGCGTCAGCCCGTCGAACGCTGTGACCTCGGACGTTGTTGCGACCAAGCTCGTCTTCACCACCGAGCCCGCGCCGACCAGCATCACCAGCGCGGCCTCCACCTCTTTCACCACCGTGCCCGTGGTTAAGGCGGTAGATGCGAACAGCACCGTGGATACGGGCTATTCGACTGACATCGTGCTCAGTGTCACAGACCCCAACGACGGCACCATCGACGGCACAGTGAACAGCCTGACCGGCACCGGTGATGCGGACGGCAGCGGCACCACTGTCACCATCACTCCTGCCAGCGGTTCGTCGACCTTCACCGGTCTGACGGTCCAGTATACCAACGACTCTCTTGCCTCGAACACCATCGCGCTGAGGGCAACTTCGGGTGGACTGACCTCGGCAAACTCCACTTCGATCAACTCGACCAACATCTACCCCGTTGTAGTCACAAGCCTCAGCGACCAGACCGCGACAGCCTACACCGCGTTCAGCTACCAGTTCCCCAGCGGCTCGTTCAGCGACGCCGATGGCACTATCGCCAGCTACGCTGCGGTAGAGCAGGGACAGGCGTCGCTGCCGTCGTGGCTGTCATTCAACAGTGGCACGCGCACCTTCTCGGGCACGCCCGCGAACGCTGACGGCGGCACTGTGACGATCGAAGTCACCGCGACCGACAACAGCGGCGGCACGGTCTCGGATGCCTTCGATATCATTGTCGGCACCACGCCGCAGACACTCGACGTGAACGGCGCGGCGCTGAGCTTTGCTGGCACCGGCACCGGAACGGGCACTTCGCTCAACTCGACCCGTACCTATAGCAACGTCATCACCATCGGGACCGAGCAGGTCGACGCGACCGTCACCCTGACCGCGCTGTCGAATGCAACGGTTTCGACCTTCGACTCCACCGCGAACCCGTATTCGGAGACGCACTTCTTCCAGCCGAACATCAGCGTTTCCAGCCCCGGCGGATATGCGACCTTCAAGTTCGAATTCTTCGACGCCGGCGGCGTTCCGGTGACGCTACAGAATGTCTACATCAACACCTATGACCTCGACGGTGCAGGGGCCTCGTCCTCGGGCCGTCAATACACCGACTTTACCAATATCGACGCCTATGCGCTGTCGAGCACGTCTGACGTGACCACCACCGTGCCGTCCGCGGGCGTGACCCGTTTCGTCACCACGGTTGGCGGCAACATCACAGCGGCGACCGGTTCGGACGAGTTCAACGACATCCGTGCGCGCGTGTTCTACGACGAATTTTCCAGCATCTCGATCTCCGTGGGTGACACCTCGGCGACGGGCGTTGCGTACTATGGCCTCGATTTCTCGATCGGTTACCCCTTCGGCAACGTGGGCACCTCGGTTGCGGCCAACGTCGCGCCGACCGTTTCGGGTAACTACAACGGCACCGGCCTGACCGAAGGCGACACCAGCACGGCGATCACTGTCGCCAGCCTCCTGAGCCAGGTCACCTCTGGCGATGCTGACGGCGATACGCTCGGCATCGCGATCACCAATATATCCGGCTCGGCAAACGGCTGGCAGTACTCGTTCGACAATAGCAGCTGGAGCTCGGTTTCGACCGTATCCGACAGCAGCGCGCTGTTGCTGGACGAAAACGCGTACCTGCGTGTGGTCACCGACAGCGACAACGGCGCGAGCTACATGCTGACGTTCCGCGCGTGGGACCAGACCACGGGCACCGCGTCCACCGCACTGTCGATCAACACAACTAACGTGTCGACCAACGGTGGCACGACAGCCTTCTCCAGCGGCACGGGCACCTACACCATCGTCGCGGCAGACGCCAACGATGCACCTGCGCTCTCTGTGGCGCTGGTGGACCAGAGCGTGACCGCGCTCCAGACGCTGACCTACCAGTTCGCGGCAGGCAGCTTCACCGACGTCGATACGGGCGATGTGCTGACCTACACGGCCACACTCACCAGCGGCGGTTCGCTCCCGAGCTGGCTGTCCTTCGACGCATCCACCCGCACGTTCTCCGGCACGCCGCAGGACGCGGATGTCGGCACGATCTCGGTCCGCGTGACCGCGACCGACACAGGCTCGCTGACCGCCACTGACGATTTCGACATCGTTGTGAACGCGCGTCCCGACTCCACCGCGCCCACCGTCACCGCAGGTCAGACCCTGACCTATGACGAGAACCAGGCCGACGGCGCAATCATCGGCACCGTGGCCGCGACCGACAATATCGCAGTCACCGGCTTCAAGTTCCAAGGCTCCAATAGCGCCACCTCGGTCGACGGCTCGTTCACCATCGACAGCGCGGGTAACGTCACGCTGAACACCGGTCCCGTTCCGGCGGCGAACGACTACGAGACCACGCCGAACACCATCACTTACGCCGTTCAGGCATGGGACGCGGCGAACAACCTCTCGGTCGCTGTAGACGTGACCTTTGCCGTGGCCGACCTCGATGAAGTCGCGCCTGCGATCATCTTTGACACCACCACCTACGCCAACGCCGCCGCTGTCGCGACCTCGATCTACGAGCGCGAAACGGCAGTGGGTCAGTTCACTTCGGACGAAACCGTCACGTGGTCGCTCGGCGGCACCGACGGTAGCCTCTTCGCCATCGACACGAGCGGCAACCTGACCTTTGTCAGCGCGCCCGACTACGAGACCCCGATTGACCAAGGCGATACGGCGAACAACAACACCTATGTGGTCGAAATCACAGCGGCTGACGCATCCACCAACCAGACCATGGTCGCCGTGACCGTCACGGTGCTCGACGTGGATGAGGACGGCCCCGTGCTGACGATCACCGGTTACGGCGCGGTCAATGCCAACACCATCGAACTGTCGCGCCCCGAAAATTCGGCCGTCAGCATCGAGGTCACCTCGGACCGCACCGCCACTTGGGCGATCAGCGGCACCGACGCGTCCCTGTTCACCATGTCGAACGGCACGGTGACCATGAACGCGGTGCCCGACTACGAGGCGCCGACCGACAGCGACACCAACAACGTCTACGAATTCACCGTCACCGCGACCAATATCTACGGTGCGGATACGGCGTTCCTGCTGAAGCTGACAATCACCGATCTTGACGACACGCTGCCGCTGGTCGGCTATGACGGCGGCTCGAACACCAACGCTGATGGCGCGACCATCGCGGTCAGCGTCAACGAGAACCAGACCGGTGTCACCGACCTCACCGCGAGCGAGGCAGTCACCTGGGCCATCACCGGCGCACACGACGGCGCGCTCTTCGCGATCAGCAGTGCGGGCGAGGTGACCTTTGTCAGCGCGCCGGACTACGAGACCCCGCTCGACAGCTTCGGCACGGCGGAGGACAACGTCTACGCGCTAGAGGTCACCGCGACTGACACGTCGAGCAACGTGACCACCATCACCGTCGAAGTCACCGTGCTCGACCTTGACGACATCTCGCCTGTGATCTCGCTGGGCGGTGCGACGGCCTCGAACGGCATGGACTTCCAGATCGACGAGAACGAAACTGACGTGACCTCGGTCACGACGGACGAGACCGCGACGATTACGATCTCCGGCACCGATGGCGCTCTCTTTGCCATCAGCGGCGGTCGCCTCGTGTTCCTCACCGCACCGGACTACGACAATCCGTCGGATAACGGCGCGGACAACGTCTATGACCTCGTCATCACGGCGGAGGACGCGGCGGGTAACACCTCGACCGTCACGATCACCGTGACCGTTCTGAACCTGGCCGACAGCCTGCCGGGTATCATTGAATCCGATATGACCGACAACGACGGTGACGGGATCAACGACGCCCACGAAAGCATGACCGCCGACCGCGATGGCGACGGCATCATGGACGCGGATGACTATGACCCCGAGGGCTATTTCTATTGCGAGGACGATGGCCGTATTCTGACCGGCGGCGGCATCGTGGTGACGGGTCCGGCGGGCTCGAACTCCACGGTCGGCACCCAGAACAACATCCGCATCGAGCTCGACGGCTCCGACGGGCGGTACCAGTGGTTCGTCACCCAGCCGGGCACCTACACGATGGATATCGTATACCCGTCCGACTACCCGACCGCCGGTGCGCTGGCGTCCTCGGGCACGCTGGATCTGACCACGCTGCTGCCCGACGATCCGGCGAGCCTCGGCTCTTCGGAGTATGGCAGCACCGGCTATCTGGCCGACAGCACCCCGACCGCGTTCTACACCGTCTTCGACATCGAAGCGGGCGACCCCGTGGTCATCGGCAACAACCTTCCCGTTGCGGATTGCGGTGTGAACACCGTCACGCTGACCGGTCCGGCCAACATCGACGAGCCGACCAGCGGCACCACCGACCTGACCTTCACCGTCAGCCAGAGCCGCGTCTCTGCCGTTGATACCATGATTGCCTACACCATGTCGGGCACCGCGACCTCGGGCAGCGACTACACTGCGCCTTCGGGCACTGTGACCATCGCGGCAGGGGACACCAGCGCGGACATCACGATCACTGTGCAGTCCGACACCCTGTCCGAAGCCGACGAGACCGTGATCCTGACCCTTGCGTCGATCACGTCGTCGGACGATGCCACGGCCCTGTCGAGCGTCAGCGCCAACCTCACCGCGTCCGTCACCATCGCCGAGAGCCTGATCGACGCGATCCGTGACGACCTGACCGCTGTTCTGCAAGACGACTTCTCGCAGACCATTCAGGAACAGCAGGACCGTTTCGACGGCATCGCCAAGGGTGCGCTTGATCGCCTGAAAGAAGGTCAGGACCACCTGCGCTGCGGCGTCAACGAGGCGTTCGACGTCAGCGGCATGGCCGAAGTGGTGAACGGCGAGTTCAACACCAACGGCTCCTTCCGCGAGGATGTCTTCAACTGCATGAGCGAGGAGCGCATCATCACCGAAGGCGACTTCGAGGTGCACTACGCCGAGGACTACGGCACCGCGCTGACCCTCAACTATACCCGTCTGCACGAACGCATGACCACCGAAGACGACCTCCGCGGTTGGTTCTACGGCGGCTATGTGCGTCAGGCGCAGATCGACACGGGCAACGTTGACGGCATCATCCGCGGCTTCGGCGTCAATGGCGGTCTCTACGGTGCATCGCGCCTGAACGAGACGCTGTTCATCGACTACTACGGCGCGCTCGCCGTGGGCCGTCACAACTACACGCTCGACTTCGAAAGCCAGCAGGCGAATGCGGCGGGCGAGTACACCTACAGCGCGCTCTTCGGCGGCGTGGCCCTGTCGGGCGAGACCGAATTCGAGACCTTCACGCTCGTCCCGCGCGTCGGTATCGACACCGCCCATGCCCGTGCGGGCAGCACCGAAGTCACCGTGACCTCACTGGGTCTCAGCGAAGTCGGCGACCTCGATATCGGCGACTACGACGGCTCCACCCTGTTCGGAGAGCTGATCTACCAGACCGGCGGCTACGATGCCGAAGCCGATGCCTTCACCCGCATCGAAATCGCGCCGCGCGTCTCGTGCTCGCTGGGCGCCTCTGCCACCTGCGGCGCGGGGGCGTATATCGACTATCGCTACGCCACGCGCGGCGACGACATCGCCTACGGTCTGCGCCTCGATTACGAGGTGATGGACGAACGCGACAGCTTCACGCTCGACGTCAGCCGCAGCCGTCTCATCATGGACGGGCAGGGCACCAGCGGCGTGAACCTGACCACAGACCAGAACGGCAACGTCTCGGTCGGGGTGACGCTCGAGGCCAACTACTAAAATGCAAAGGGCGGCCCAAGTGGCCGCCCTTTTGAAATTCTGAATGCTATGTAGGGCGTTCCTCGACCTTCCGGTCCAAGTCCCGCTCGCAAACGGTTAAGCCTCTGCTTTTTCCATCAGAAGCAGCCATTCCTCTTCCGCAGCGGCGAGCGCGTCCTGCCGCTGCACCAACGCTTCCGTCGCCTTCTGGAACTTCACCGGCTGTTTGGTGAACAGCTCCGGATCTGCCATCAGCTCTTCGAGTTTCCCGATCTCTGCGGTCAGCTTGTCGATCTCGGCGGGCAGCGCCTCAAGACGGTGCTTTTCGGTGAAAGTCAGACCCGACTTGCGGGTTTCGGCCTTGGGCTTCTCCGCTTTCGGTTTCTCGGCCTTCTCGACCTTGTCCTGCTTGGTCTGCTCGCCGCGCTGCGCCAGATAATCGCTCCACCCGCCCGCATAAACGGTGGCATTGCCATTGCCTTCCATCGCGATGGTGGTCGTCGCCACACGGTCGAGGAAGTCACGGTCGTGGCTCACGAGGATCACGGTGCCGTCGTAGTTGTCGAGCAGTTCCTGAAGCAGGTCGAGCGTCTCGATATCCAGATCGTTGGTCGGTTCGTCGAGCACCAGAAGGTTCGACGGCTTCGCCATCAGTTTGGCCAGTAGCAGACGCGCCTTTTCCCCGCCCGAGAGCGATTTGACCGGCGCGCGCGCCTGAACCTCGTCGAACAGGAAGTCCTTGAGGTACGCCACAACGTGCTTGGGATTGCCGCGCACCATCACCTGATCCGCACGTCCGCCAACGCGCATTTCGGGATCGCCCGTGAGGCTGTCCCAAAGGCTCATCTCGGGATCAAGCTGCGCACGGGTCTGGTCGAACACAGCGACTTCAAGGTTCGTGCCCAGCGACACGGTGCCCTCGTCGGGCGCTTCCTGACCCAGCAGCATCTTGATGACGGTGGTCTTGCCGACGCCGTTCGGACCGACAAATGCCACGCGGTCACCGCGCTGCACCATGATGTCGAGCCCCTTGACGATCTGCTTGTCATCGAATGCCTTGGTCAGCCCGCGCGCCTCGATCACCTTCTTGCCCGAAACAGGCCCGCTCTCGAGTTGCAGCGCCGCAGTGCCTTGACGCTTGATGACTGACGCACGGTCGGCGCGCATCTCTTGCAACGCACGCACACGGCCTTGGTTACGCTTGCGGCGGGCGCTGATGCCCTCGACCGCCCAACGCGCCTCGGCCTTGATCTTGCGATCCATCTTGTGAAGGGCGACGTCCTCGTCTTCCCAGATCTTGTCGCGCCATGCCTCGAACCCGTCAAAGCCGGTCTCCTGACGGCGCACCATCCCGCGGTCGATCCAGAGCGTCGCGCGGGTCAGGCTGCGCAGGAATGCGCGGTCGTGTGAGATCAGAACATATCCCGCCTTGGTATTCTTCAGCTGGTCCTCCAGCCACTGCACCGCCTCAATATCAAGGTGGTTCGTCGGCTCGTCCAGAAGCATCAACTCGGGCGCCTCGGCCATCAGCTTGGCCAACGCAGCGCGGCGGCGTTCACCGCCCGATGCGGTTTCGACCGAACGCGCAGGATCAAATTTGAGCCCCTCGGCAACCATTTCGATGCGGTAGCGTTCCGCCTCGTCCAGCTCGCTCGCGGCGTAATCGCCCAGCGTTGCAAAGCCTTCCATGGTCGGGTCCTGCTCCATGTAACCGACGGTTACGCCCGCAGGGATCACACGGTCGCCTTTGTCGGCCTCGATCAGACCGGCCATCACCTTCATCAGGGTGGACTTGCCCGATCCGTTCCGACCGACCAGCGCAACGCGGTCGCCTTCCTGCACAATGGCCGAAAGGTCTTCGAAAACAGGATCGCCGCCAAAGGTGAGCGAAATATCGGTGAGCTGGAGTAGGGGTGCACGTGCCATGACGCAGCAGCTAATCCGCCGCCCCAGAACGCGCAAGCCCCTGCCTGCCTTTGTGCCGAAAATATCCCGGGGGTGAATGGTCCGCAGGACCAGAGGGGGCAGCGCCCCATACCGCGCAAGTCCACCCCGCGAACACTCCGCTTGCAGCAAAGCACGGAACCGCTGCGGCTCACCGGCGCTTTCCTCCCCAGATCATAAGGACCATCCCCGTGCCAAAAGACATTGCCCAGCCGACGCCGTTCACCCGCATTTCCACCGAACGGCACGAAGGCTACATCCCGATCGGCAATCACGCAGTCATCGGGGATACCTCGACAGTGGGCTTGATTGCAGGGGACGGCTCGCTGGACTGGCTGTGTATGCCGCAGTTCGACGGGGACGCGATCTTTGCCGAACTCCTCGACCGGTATCGCGGCGGTGTCTGCCGCGTGGCTCTGGCCGAACCCGAAGATGGCGAGCGCACCATCAGCCGCCGTTACCGCGACCGGATGCCAATCTTGGAGACGCTCCACCAAACGCCTGCTGGCGCGATCAAGGTCTCTGACGCGATGGACCTGCCCGTGGACGGGTGCCTGACGCGCGGGCACCGTGTGCTGCGCCTGATCGAAGTCACCGACGGCGAGCCGGAAATCGACATCACCGTGGCGCCTCGCCCGAACTTCGGCACCGTGCTGCCTCACCTCCGAAAGGACGAAAACGGGCTGTGGTATTGCGACACCGCCAACGGTGAGGTCCTTATCGAAACCGACCTCCCGCTGGAGCGCACCTGCGGCGGCACGCTGCGGCTGCGTCAAAAGCTGGAGCCGAAGTCCTTCCATTACCTCGTCATCACCTACACCGAAAACGAATGCGGTCCGATGGGTGAAGGAGCCGCGTGGGAAACGCTCGAGCGTGTTGCCCACCAGTGGGAGGACAAGTTGCAGGACTTCGACTACGACGGCCCGTATGGCACCTATGTCGAACGCAGCCTGATTACGCTTCTCCTTCTCACACACGCCGATACAGGCGCAGTCGTCGCGGCCCCCACGGTGGGCCTGCCCGAAACTATCGGCGGCATTCGCAACTACGACTACCGCTATTGCTGGCTGCGGGATGCGGCCTTCGTGCTCAATGCGTTTCTCGACCTCGGTTTCACCGCCGAAGGCACCGCGTTCTTCCGCTGGCTGATGGAAGCGAGCCGAGAGACCGCGCCGCAGCTTGGCACGTTCTACGACATCCGTGGCCGCTCCGGTCCCGATCCCGAACCGCTGACGGCGTATGAGGGCTATCGCGGCAGCGGTCCCATCATTCGCGGCAATGATGCGATGGACCAGCTACAACTCGACGTTTACGGCTCTATGCTCTACGCGGCGGTATGCTACGTGGATGGCGGCGGCACGCTGTCCGACAGTGAATGCCAGCTGCTGCAAGGTTTCGCCCGCGTGGTGCGCGACCAGTGGACGCTCCCAGACAACGGCCTGTGGGAAATGCCCGGATCGCGCCGTCACCACACCTATTCCAAGGCGATGTGCTGGTCGGCGCTCGATTGCTACGTCCTGCTCTGTGAACGCGGCATCATCGAGGACAATCCTGACCCCTTCCGCCAAGAGGCCAACGTCATCAAACGCACCGTGCTCGAGGACGCTTGGAACGAAGAGCGCGGCGCATTTATGGGCGCGATCGGCGGTGATTGGCTGGACGCTGCGGTTCTGCTGCTCCCGCGTATCGGCATCATCGCAGCGGACGATCCGCGCATGGTCTCGACCTTTCAGGCGATCACGGACGAGCTCGCGGACGGACCGTATTACCGCCGCTACGCCGACGGTGTGGACGGTCTGGACGGCACCGAGGGCACCTTTGTCGTCTGCGGTTTCTGGGCTTCCGATTACCTCGCGCGGGCAGGGCGCTGCGACGACGCTGCCCGCCAGATCGACGGGATGCTCGAAGGCTTCAACGATCTGGGTCTCATGGCAGAAGAATACGACCCCGTGACCAAACAGATGCTCGGCAATTTCCCGCAGGGATTTTCGCACGCAGGCATGATCGCGGCGGCCGCGGCGCTACGGGACGCACTGGCAAAGAGGGACGCTTGATTTCCGCGCGGCAATGAGGCTCTGTGAGGCAGATTTGATCAAAAGGAGTCTCCCATGGCGCTCGAAGACGCAAAGAAACAGGTCGACCTTGCATTCACCCGCAAAGAGCGCCGCGGTCTGGCTTATGAAAACGCATTCGGCGGCGCGACCTCGTTCCTGCGCCGCACCTACACCAAGGACCTGACGGACGTCGAAATCGCGGTCACTGGCATCCCGTTCGACCAAGCGGTCACGAACCGCACCGGCACTCGCCTCGGCCCGCGCGCGATCCGCGAGGCGTCGACGCTCCAGCCCTACGATCCGCCCTACGGCTGGCCGTTCGACCCGCTGGGCGAAACGACGATCATCGACTACGGCGACATGCCGTTCGATTACGCCCACACTCCGAGCTTTCCGGGACTTGTGACCGAGCACATCCAGACGATCCTCGGCTCCGGTGCCGCAAGTGTGACCTTGGGCGGCGACCACTTCATCACGCTGCCGATCCTGCGCGCCTATGCCGAGAAATACGGCCCCATGTCTGTGATCCAGTTCGACGCGCACTCCGACCTCTGGGCGGATGACGACTACGACCGGATCGACCACGGCACCTTTATGTACAAGGCGGTCAAGCAGGGTCTCGTGGACCCCAAACGCTCTGTCCAGATCGGTATCCGCACCGAATGCAACGACTATTGCGGCATGAATTACATCGATGCCCGCACCGTCCACGAAAAGGGCATCGCCCATGTCGTGGAGCAAGCCAAAGCGCTCGTCGGGAACAATCCGACCTACGTGACGTTTGATATCGACGCGCTCGATCCCGCCTACGCCCCCGGCACCGGCACGCCCGTCTGGGGCGGTCTGGCAAGCTGGCAGGCTGCTGCAGTTCTGCGGGATCTGGCGGGGATCAATATTGTTGGCGGCGATGTGGTCGAGGTTTCTCCTCCGTTCGATCATGGCAACATCACCGCTGTCGCTGGCGCCCACGTCGCGATGGAGCTGTGTTCGCTCATCGCGTGGCGCCTGAAAGGAAAGTGATGAAAATGCTGTTCTGGATCGTTGCCGTTGTTGTTCTGTTGGTATTGCTGTTCGCTGTCTGGGTCCGCATCGCGCCGACCGACGCCGCGCAATGGCACCGTATGCCGGACAACATTCCCCAAAGCGGCAGCGAGACAGGGCTGAATTCCCACATCGCCGTGGTGCGTACCGCCGACCAGACCAAGATCGACCGTCTGTTCGAGGCGATGGGATCGACCGACCGCACCGTGATTATTGCTGGCTCGCGCGAGGATCACATGGTCACCTATGAAACCCGCTCCAAACTGATGGGCTACCCCGATTACACCACCGTTCGGCTCGACCGCATGGCAGGCGAGGCACCCATCTGGGAGATCGTGCTCTACGCCCGTTCGCGTTTCGGCAAAGGCGATATGGGCGTGAACAAGAAGCGCGTCGACGGCTGGCTGCGCCAAGCGGGACTGTCCGAGGGCGCTTGACGCACGGCGCGTTCCGCGCCATGTCCACCGCATGATCCCGCAAGATAAACTCGCACAAATTAGCCAGCGTTTCGAATACCTCGAAGCCAAGCTGAACGAAGGTGCGTCCGCCGCCGAAATCGTCACGGTTTCCCGTGAATATGCCGAACTCAAGCCCGTCGTTGACCAGATCAACGCGTACCGCTCGGCTGTTGCCGACCTTGAGGAGGCCGAGGGCTGGCTCAAAGATCCCGAGATGCGCGACCTCGCGGAAGAAGAACTCCCTGCGCTCAAAGCCCGCATCCCCGAAATGGAGCACGCGCTGCAACTGGCGCTGCTGCCCAAGGACGCTGCCGATGCGCGCCCCGCGATCATGGAAATCCGCCCCGGAACGGGCGGTGACGAGGCGGGGCTTTTTGCGGGTGATCTGCTGCGGATGTACCAGCGCTACGCCGAAGGGCGCGGCTGGAAGTTCGAGATCCTCGAAGAACAACTGTCCGAACTTGGCGGCATCAAGGAAGTCACTGCGCGCGTCGCGGGCGAGGGCGTCTTTGCCCGTCTGAAGTACGAATCCGGTGTTCACCGCGTCCAGCGCGTGCCCGAAACCGAAAGCGGCGGGCGTATCCACACCTCTGCCGCAACGGTCGCCGTGCTGCCGGAGGCCGAGGATGTCGACATCCAGATCAACGCCAACGACATCCGTATAGACACCATGCGTTCGTCCGGTGCGGGCGGTCAGCACGTCAACACGACGGACTCGGCTGTGCGGATTACGCACCTGCCTACAGGGATCGTCGTCACATCCTCCGAGAAATCGCAGCACCGCAACCGCGAGATCGCGATGCAGGTTCTGCGCACGCGCCTTTTTGATATGGAGCGCCAGAAGGTCCACGACGAACGCTCCGCTAACCGCAAGAGCCAGGTCGGTTCGGGCGACCGTTCGGAGCGTATCCGCACCTACAACTTCCCGCAGGGCCGGATGACCGATCACCGCATCAGCCTGACGCTCTATTCACTGGATAAGGTGATGCAGGGTGATCTGGACGAAACCATCGACGCGCTGATCTCTGACGCTCAGGCCACCTTGCTGGCGGAGATGGAAGGGTGAGCCGTCCCACCGGATCCATCGTTCTGGCGCAGGCCGTGCGGCAGCTCAATGACGCTGGCGTGCCCGACGCGCCGCGCGATGCCCGCCGTATCCTCGCGCATGTTTGCGGGGTGGAGGCAGGCCGTCTGACGCTGATCCTGCCCGATCCCGTAACCGAGGACCAAGAGGCCCGCTTTGCTGCGCTGATCCTGCGCCGCGCCGCGCGCGAGCCTGTGTCCCACTTGATCGGTCGCCGCGCGTTCTACGGGCGTGACTTCAAAGTGAACCGCCACGTGCTCGACCCGCGTCCCGAGACGGAAATCCTGATTGAGGTCGCGCTTCAGGAACCGTTTCATGGGGTGATCGACCTTGGAACAGGTTCGGGCTGTATCCTTCTGACTTTGCTTGCAGAAATGCCGGACGCGCAGGGTGTCGGTACGGACATTTCCAAAGATGCCTGCCTCGTGGCCGAGGACAACGCCGATGCGCTTGGCCTGTCCGAACGCGCTGTGATCCTGAACACAAGCTGGCTGAACGGGATCGAGGGGCAGATCGACCTCATCGTGTCCAACCCGCCGTATATCGCCGCTGACGAAATGGACGGCCTGTCGCCCGAGGTTCTGGACTACGAGCCGCACCTCGCGCTGACTGACAATGCCGACGGCTTGACCTGTTACCGCGAGATCACGCGCACCGCGCCGCAGCACCTCGCACCCGGTGGCCGACTCATCGTAGAGATCGGCCCTTCCCAAGGCGCCGAAGTCGCAGGACTGTTCCGCGCGGCGGGGCTGACGGGGGTTCGGATCGTGTCCGACCTTGATGGCCGCGATCGTGTGGTAATTGGGTGTCAAACCGCCGATTGAAGCAGGTATTCGCTTATTTTCGGCGCTAAATTCGCTTTTCCGCTTGTAATCACCTGCCTGAGTTGCTTAGTGAGATGTATCAGACGGAAGCGGGCTTCGGCCCCCCACTGGTGCTAGCCTAAACACGCACGGCTTCGATCTCCCGCGGTTAAGCGGTAGGGCCATAGCGCAACGCACTTCTAACGCTGCACGAAAGCACGTTCATGAGATCTTCAAAATCCCGGTCCCGCGGTAAGAACCGCAACAACCGTCCGTCCGGCGGCAATATTATCAACCGAGTGTTCGACAGCTCGGGTCCCGACGGTAAAGTACGCGGCACGCCGCAACAGATTATCGACAAATACAACCAGCTGACCCGCGACGCGCAGCTGGCCGGTGACCGTGTGGCCGCCGAGAACTTCGCCCAGCACGCAGAGCACTATCTGCGTATGCTCGCCGAAGCGCAGCGCGAGGTCGACAAGGCCCGCGAGGAGCAGGAAGAGGAAAACCGCCGCCGTCAGGCAGAGCGTGACCGCGAACGCTCCGAGCGCCTGAAGGCGCAGGAAAACGCTGCCAACGGTTCGGGCGACCAGCCCGAAGTTGCAGAGCAGCCTGCGAATGACGAGCAGCCCAAGCAGCAGGACGAAGCGCAGCACGCGAAGTCCGAAGGCAAGCCGCAGCGTCAGCGCAAGCCGCGCCAACCGCGTGAGCACAAAGAGCACAAGGCCGACCAAGGTTCTGTCGACGTGATCGAAACCAACGACGACGCGAGCGAAGAAAGCGCGCTGGTCGACACGCCCGAAAGCCAGCCCAAGCCGCGCAAACCGCGTGCACCGCGCAAACCGCGCGCCAAGGCTGACGACGCGCCGTCGGATGACAGCCCGGCCGCAGCAGAGTAAACATCAACCCCGGCCATCGCGCCGGGGTTTTTGTTAGGGGGGACCATGCTCGAAACTTTTACCGCGCCGGACGGCGTTTCGCGTTGTTCGTGGTGCGCGGGCGATGACCAGTACATCCATTACCATGACAACGAATGGGGCTATCCGGTCACCGACGACATCCGCCTGTTCGAGAAAATCTGCCTCGAGGGCTTCCAGTCCGGCCTGAGCTGGCTGACCATCCTGCGCAAACGCGAGAATTTCCGTAGCGCCTTTGCCGGTTTCGATTTCCAAAAGGTAGCGCAGTTCGATCAGAGCGACGTGGAGCGCCTTCTGGGCGATGCGGGCATCATCCGCCATCGCGGCAAGATCGAAGCGGCGATCAACAACGCGGGCCGCGCGATTGAACTGGTCGCGGCAGAGGGTTCGATTGCGAAATACGTCTGGAGCTATGCCGATCCCGCCGATCGGGGCTCGGGCACGGAATGGCGGGCGACGTCGCCTGCGTCTGTGGCGCTGTCCAAGGACCTCAAGAAACGCGGCTGGAAATTTGTCGGCCCGACCACGATGTACGCGTTTCTGCAATCCATGGGCGTGGTGAACGATCACGCCGAGGGCTGCATCATGCGCGCCAAAGCGGCAGAGGCCTCGCCTCACTTCTGAGAGGCGACGGAGCGGGCCAGCGCGCAGAATTCCTCAAGACCGATCTGCTCTGCACGGTCCGTAGGCTTGATACCGGCGGCGGCGAGGTGGTCTTCGATATTCGGCGCAACGCCCTTGAGCGAAGCGCGGAGCATCTTGCGACGCTGGTTGAACGCAGCCGCCACAACGCGCGACAGCACAGCGGCGTCGGCGGGATAGCGCGGCTCGGGAAGGGCGGTGAGGTGCACGACAGCCGACGAGACCTTGGGCGGCGGAGTGAACGCCTGCGGCGGCAGGTCGATCACGATGCGCGCGTCGGAGCGCCACTGTGCAAGGATCGCGAGGCGGCCGTAAGCCTTGGAGCCGGGTTTTGCGACGATGCGCTCCGCGACTTCTTTCTGGAACATCAGTGTCAGCGACTCCCAGAACGGCGGCCATTCCTTTGGCGTCAGCCAGCGCACGAGCAGTTCGGTGCCGACGTTATAGGGCAGGTTCGCCGCGATCTTGATCGGCGGGGTCAGATATTCGAGCGGGTCGAACTCCAGCGCGTCGGCGTTGATCACCTGAAGGCGCCCGTCATAAGCGTCCGCGATCTGTTGCAGCGCAGGCAGGCAGCGTTCGTCTTTTTCGATGGCCAGCACGCGGCGCGCGCCTTCGGACAGCAGACCACGGGTCAGACCACCCGGACCGGGGCCGATTTCCAGCACATCGGCCTCTGCCAGTTTGCCCGCCTGACGCGCGATCTTGGCGGTCAGGTTGAGGTCCAGCAGGAAGTTCTGGCCGAGCGATTTCTTGGCGCTCAACTGATGCGTGGCGATGACGTCGCGAAGCGGAGGAAGGTTGTCGATCTGGCTCATAGCCGCTGCATGGCCCAGCTTGGGTGTCTGGTCAAGATGCGGTGATGGCTGAGGGGGAGGAGGAGGGGCGCTGCCCCTCTGGCGCTGCGCGCCATTCACCCCGGGATATTTGGGGCACAAAGGCAAAGAAGAAGGCCGCCCCGAGGGGCGGCCTTTGCTTTTATTTGCCGTAGCGGCGTTCGTTGATGAGGCCCTTGAAGATGGCGAAGACCATGATCAGGAGCACCACCGTGAACGGCAGGCCGGTCGAGATGACCATGGATTGCAGCGATTGCAGGCCGCCAGCGCTGAGCAGCAGCGTGATGGCAACTGCGCCTTCGAAGAGGCACCAGAATGCGCGCTGCGGGACGGGAGCGTCGACCTTACCGCCAGCGGTGATCGTGTCGATCACGAGCGAGCCGGAGTCCGACGAGGTCACGAAGAACACGATGACCAGAACGATACCCACCAGCGAGGTGATGCTGGCCAGCGGCAGAACGTCGAGCATCTTGAAGAGCTTGAGTTCCAGCGCCGCGTCCTGCGCGACAGTGTAGCCGTCAGCGATGACCTGATGCAGCGCGGTGCCGCCGAAGACCGACATCCACAGAACGCAGACGAGCGACGGGATCAGCAGAACGCAGACCATGAATTCGCGCACGGTGCGGCCACGGCTGACGCGGGCGATGAACATGCCCACGAACGGCGACCAGGAGATCCACCACGCCCAGTAGAACGAGGTCCAGCCCTGCGAGAAGTTCACGTCTTCACGGCCGATGGGGTTCGACAGTGCGGGCAGGTATTCGATGTAGGCGACCAGCGAGTCCCAGAACAGGGTGATCAGGTACATCGTCGGGCCGACGATCAGCACGAAAATCAGCAGGATGAACGCGAGGCCCATGTTGATCTCGGACAGGATTTTGACGCCGCCGTCCAGACCACGCAGCACCGACACGAGGGCGATGGCGGTGATCATGGAGATCAGGATGACCTCGGACGTGGAGCCGACCGGAATGCCGAAGAGCTCGTTCAGGCCCGCATTGGCCTGCGTTGCACCGAAGCCCAGCGAGGTGGCCAGACCGAAGAGGGTGGCGAACACGGCGAGGGTGTCGATGATGTGGCCGACCCAGCCCCAGACGGCATCGCCGAAGATCGGGTAGAAAGCCGAACGGATCGTCAGCGGCAGGCCCTTGTTGTAGCTGAACAGCGCCAGAGCGAGGGCGACGACAGCGTAGATGGCCCACGGGTGAAGACCCCAGTGGAAGATGGTAGCAGCCATGCCGAGGCGGGCCGCAGCGGCTTCGTCACCGGCGGCAGCGCCGAGCGGTGCCCAGTCGGTGCGGATGCCGTCCTCGACGGTGGTGCCACCCAGCGAAGACGAGAAGTGGCTCATCGGCTCGGACACCCCGTAGAACATGAGGCCGATGCCCATACCAGCTGCGAAGAGCATCGCGAACCAGCCTACGTAGCCGTAGTCGGGGCGCGCTTCGGTGCCGCCAAGGCGGACGTTGCCCAGCGGCGTGACGATCAGCAGCAGCGAGAACAGCACGAAGATGTTTGCCGCGCCAAGGAAGAACCAGTCGAAGCTCTTCGTCACGGAGTTGAACAGCCACGAGAAGACGCTGCTGGCCTGCTCCGGTAGGGCGAGGGTGTAGAATACGAACGCCACAACGGCGATCGCGGACATGGCGAAGACGGGATTATGGATATCCCAGCCGATCGGGCCGACGTTGCCTTCAACGTTGTCCTGACCGATCTCGTAATCGGTATCAATGATGTGCGAGGCACCATCGGGGGTGGGAATGCCCTCCGGCGTCTCGGTCGTCGGGTCGGTCATTCAGACCTCCTTTATAATTGTTATTGGGCGTCTCAGTCGCGAACCAGCAGCACGGAGGCTGCGGAGTGGGCCGCGAGGTGGGCGCCGTGGCCGGACCAGATGTAGTCCGTGACGTTCGGGATATGCGTGGCCATGACCACTAGATCGGCGCCGAGCTCTTCGACGGCCTTTTCCAGCTTCTTGTCCATCTGCACCGACGGGTCGTGATCGACGACCGTGTGCGCGGTGGCGGTGATGCCATGCGCTGCGGCCTGTTCGGCGGCGAAAGCGTCAAGCTTCTGGCCGAACTCTTCGGGCGAATGCGCGATGGAGCTGGGCGTGGTGGATGTCACGCTGACAAAACAAACTGTGGACTGGTACTTTTGCGCCAGCTCTGCCGCCACGCCGAGCGTCTTTGTCAGACTTCCCGTGTGGGCCAGATCGACCGGCACTACAATCTTCTGGAACATGTAAGCTCCCAATTTTGCGGGGTTTCGTACCCCAAGGTATTTTGGCCAGCGGCAAATTTCCGCCGACCGCGATATGGGTCTGCAACCTAGGACACGGTCTCGTGAAGTCTAACGATGCACAAGATTTTTCCACTTATGACAGAAATAAGACAGGATGATACACTTGTCGCTAAGAGGGTAATTGCAGCTAAAACAGTGGCTTGCAGCGCAATCTTGCGAGATTTTCGGTGCGAAAAAGTGATTAGCCGAGCGCGGCATTTCTCACGATTTCTAATAACAGGATCGCGTCATGCGGCGGTCAGTGCCACCGCGCGGCCCAAAACGAAAAAGCCGCCTCCGAAGAGACGGCTTTCGATGCTTTGTTCGCAGGTGCTGATTACAGCAGCTTGCCCATCGCAACGGCGGTGTCTGCCATGCGGTTGGAGAAGCCCCACTCGTTGTCGTACCAGGTCAGGATGCGGACCATGTTGCCTTCCATGACCTTGGTCTGGTCCATGTGGAAGATCGACGAGTGCGGATCGTGGTTGAAATCCGACGAAACCAGCGGCTCGTCGGTGTAGCCCAGAACGCCCTTCAGCGGGCCGTCAGCAGCGGCGCGGATGGCAGCGTTGACTTCCTCGACGGTGGTGGTGCGCTTGGCTTCGAACACGAGGTCGACGACCGAAACGTTCGGGGTCGGCACGCGGATGGCGACGCCGTCCAGCTTGCCCTTCAGTTCCGGCAGAACCAGACCAACGGCCTTTGCAGCGCCGGTCGAGGTCGGGATCATCGACAGGGCAGCAGCGCGGGCGCGGTAGAGATCCTTGTGCATGGTATCCAGCGTCGGCTGGTCACCGGTGTACGAGTGGATCGTGGTCATGAAGCCTTTTTCGATGCCGATGGCGTCGTTCAGGGTCTTCGCTACCGGCGACAGGCAGTTGGTGGTGCACGATGCGTTCGACACAACGATGTCGTCTGCGGTCAGGGTGTTGTCGTTGACGCCGAAGACGATGGTCTTGTCAGCGTCGGTGCCCGGAGCCGAGATCAGAACGCGCTTGGCGCCGGTCGACAGGTGGGCCTGCACTTTTTCCTTCGAGGTGAAGATACCGGTGCATTCCATGATGATGTCGATGTCACCCCACGGCAGGTCAGCCGGGTTGCGGATTGCAGTGACCTTGATCGGGCCGCGGCCCACATCGATGGTGTCTTCGGTGGTTTTGACTTCAGCCGGGAAACGGCCGTGGACCGAGTCGTAACGCAGCAGGTGTGCGTTGGTCTCGACCGGACCCAGATCGTTGATCGCGACGACTTCGATGTCGGTGCGACCGCTTTCGATGATACCGCGCAGGACGTTGCGCCCGATACGACCGAAACCGTTAATTGCTACTTTGACTGCCATGAGAAGTCCTCCGACTCGTAATTGGGATTGGCGCTCTCTCCGTTGGCGCTAACATTGCAATTTAATCGGAAAGGTCAACCTTTCTGTGCCTCACGGACACATCAAAGATCAGCGCCAGAATTGAAAGTAGTCGATGAGGTCGATGAACTTGCGCATCAAAAAGAAAATCCCGCTACCGCCGTAGTAGAAATTGTCTACTGCGATGGCGAGCAGGGCGAGGACCGCGATCCAGATGGCAACTTTGTTCGACATGGCACCCTTCTATGCGTGAAAGGTGCCATGCGCAATTCGCGTAATATGCTTAGTTGAGGCGGCCCATGTGGGCGGCAACGTCGGCCATGCGGGCCGAGAAACCCCATTCGTTGTCGTACCATGCCAGCACACGCACGAGACGGCCCATGACCTTGGTCTGGTCGGGGGCAAAGATCGAGCTTTCGGTGGTGTGGTTGAAGTCGATCGACACCTTCGGCTCGTCGTCATAACCGAGCACCATGCCCATGTAGCCGTTGGCGGCTTCGCGGACGATGTCGTTGACTTCGGCCTCGGTGACGGACTTTTCGGCCACGAAGGACAGGTCCACAGCGGACACATTGGGGGTCGGCACGCGGATCGACGAGCCGTCCAGTTTGCCCTTCATTTCAGGCAGAACCTCACCCAGCGCCTTGGCCGCACCGGTCGAGGTCGGGATCATCGCCATGGCAGCGGCGCGCGCGCGGTAGAGATCCTTGTGGCGACGGTCGAGCGTCGGCTGGTCGCCGGTGTAGCTGTGGATCGTGGTCATGATGCCGCTCTCGATGCCGATGGCGTCGTTGAGCACCTTGGCCAGCGGTGCAAGGCAGTTCGTGGTGCACGATCCGTTCGACACCATGCGTTCGTCCAGTTGCAGATCGCGGTGGTTCACGCCGTAGACGACGGTGCGCGAGACGTTCTTGGCGGGGGCGGAGATCAAAACCTTCTTCGCGCCGCGCTCGAGGTGGACCTTCGATTTCTCGCCGTCGTTGAATTTGCCGGTGCATTCGAGCACGACATCAACGCCCGACCAGTCGAGCTCTTCGGGATCGTAGGTCGACATGACCTCGATCGGTCCGCGGCCCAAATCCATCGCGTTACCGTCGACTTTGACCGGCGTGCCGAAGCGGCCATGAACGCTGTCGTACTTAAGAAGGTGCGCGTTGGTCTCGATCGGGCCGGTGGCGTTGATCTTGACCACCTGAACGTCGTTGCGGGCGGCTTCGGTGATGTGGGCCAGAGTGCAGCGGCCGATCCGGCCAAATCCGTTGATGCCGATGGTGACGGTCATGGTCTGATGTCCTTTGCAGCGGGCGAGGGTTGCCCAAAGGGACTAGCGACAAATGCCGCATTGGCAAAGGTGAAAAGGCTAATATCTGCAATGTGTTAGCGATAAATGTCGGGCGATTGCACAGGTTATCGCTAACTGTTTGCGCCAACATTTGCCGCCTTGCCATAGTGGGGTGGCGACTTACCTTTGGACGAACGAATCTGGAAAGGAACAGGCATGAGCGGACTTCTCGCTTTGCTCGATGATGTGGCCGGCATTGCAAAGGTCGCAGCGTCGAGCGTGGATGACATCGCGGCTGCCGCCGCAAAGGCAGGCAGCAAGACCGCAGGCGTCATCATCGACGACGCCGCCGTGACCCCGAGCTATCTGACCGGCTTCAAGGCCGAACGCGAATTGCCGATTATCTGGAAGATCACGCTCGGCTCGCTGAGAAACAAGCTGATCATCCTGCTGCCACTCGCGCTGCTTCTGGCCAATTTCCTTCCGCAAGCGATCACGCCGCTGCTGATGCTCGGGGGCAGTTATCTGTGCTTTGAGGGGGCGGAGAAGGTCCTGCACAAATTCTTCCCCCATGCCGATCACCATGTCGAAGAGGACATGGACATCAAAGACCCCGCCAAGCTTGAAGAGTCCAAAGTTGCAGGCGCGATCAAGACCGACTTCATCCTCTCGGCAGAGATCATGACAATCGCGCTCTCCGCTATTCCAGAAGGCGCGATCTGGGTCGAAGCCCTCGCACTCGCCCTTGTTGCCATCGGCGTCACACTCGCCGTCTACGGCTCCGTCGCGCTGATCGTCAAAATGGACGACATCGGCCTGCACCTTGCTGCCATTGGCCGTTGGAGCGGTACGCGCAACTTCGGCCGCTGGCTGGTCAAGGCGATGCCGATCGTGATGAAAGTGCTATCCTTCGTCGGTACGCTGGCGATGCTCTGGGTAGGCGGCAACATCATCACCCACGGCCTGCACGACCTCGGCTGGCATTGGCCTTACGACACCATCCATCACCTTGCAGTCGAAGCTGGCCACGCGTTCGAAACAGCGCAAGGCTTTGCCGAATGGGCCGTCACCGCGCTGATCGACGGCATCATCGGTCTGGCCTACGGTCTGCTGCTGATCCCCGTCGCCACCCACATCATCAGCCCGCTGATCGGCAAGTTTACCGGCGCAAAGGCAGCCCATTGAGCCGCTTCGACGATATATTCCTGCTTCTGGGCCGCATCCTGATCGCCGTGCTTTTCCTCGGCGGGGCGGCTCAGAAAGCAGTCTCGCCAAGCGACGCCATGGACCTCCTCGCGCGCCTGTATATGCCCACAACACTCGTTTGGCCCGCTCTGGCGTTCAACCTGATTACAGGCCTCGCGCTGCTTGCAGGCTGGCAGATACGCCTCTTCGCGCTTGCTGCGGCAGCTTACTGTGCCTTCACCAGTATCTTCCATTTTCTGCCCGATGATCCGTGGCAGATGACGATCTTCGTGAAGAACTGGTCCATCGCAGGCGGTTGCCTCGCGCTGGCCGTAGCGGGCGCCGGACGCTTCGCGGTCCGGCGGTAGGGGCGCTGCCCCTCTGGCGCTCCGCGCCATTCACCCCGGGATATTTCCGGCACAAAGGCAGAGCGGCGCTGCGCTTCATTCTGACAAAAATACCTCGGGGAGTCCCGCAGGGACGGGGCGGAGCCCCACTCCGCATAAAAGAAAACGCCGCGCAGTGATGCGCGGCGTTCTGTTTTGTAACCTGTAGCAGGGGATCAGAGCAGGCTCTTGACCTTTTCCGCGACGGCCTCGGCGGTGATGCCGAATTTTTCGTAGAGGGTTTCAGCCGGAGCCGAGGCGCCGAAGCTGTCCATGCCGACGAAACCGGCTTTCTGTTCGCGGCCGCGCTCGCCGAGGAGGTATTTGTCCCAGCCCTGACGGACGGCGGCTTCGACAGCCACGCGGACCGGACCTGCGGGCAGAACGCGCTTGCGGTAGCTTTCGTCCTGCTTGTCGAACAGTTCCATGCACGGAACCGAAACGACGCGGGTGCCGATGCCTTCGGCTTCGAGGATGTCACGTGCGGCCAGCGCAATTTCGACTTCCGAACCAGTTGCCATGATGATCGCCTGACGCTTGCCGTTTTCGGCGTCGCGCAGAACGTAGGCACCTTGGGCGACGAGGTTCTTGGTCTTGTGCTCGACGCGGACGGTCGGAAGGTTCTGGCGCGAGAGAGCGAGGACCGACGGGGTTGCCGTTTCGGTCAGCGCGATTTCCCAGGCTTCAGCGGTTTCCACGACGTCTGCGGGACGGAACACGAGGGTGTTCGGGGTCGCGCGCAGCATGGCGAGGTGCTCGACCGGCTGGTGGGTCGGGCCGTCTTCGCCCAGACCGATCGAGTCGTGGGTCATGACATAGGTGACGGGCAGGTGGCTCAGAGCCGACAGGCGCATCGCACCGCGTGCGTAGTCGGTGAAGCACATGAACGTACCGCCGTAGGGGCGTACGCCGCCGTGAAGCGCCATACCGTTCATCGCAGCGGCCATGCCGTGCTCGCGGATGCCGTAGTAGACATAGCGGCCCTTGCGGTCTTCGGGCGAGAAGATGCCCAGATCGCCGGTCTTGGTGTTGTTCGAGCCGGTGAGGTCAGCCGAGCCGCCGACGGTTTCGGGCATGATCGGGTTGATGACTTCGAGCACCATTTCCGACGCCTTGCGGGTCGCGACTTTGGGCTGCTCTTCCGAGATCTGCTTTTTCAGGGCGCGGATGACGGCCGACAGCTTCTTGGGGGCTTCACCTGCGAGCTGACGGTTGAACTCGGCCTGCTTGGTGCCCGAAAGCGCGGCGAAGTTTTCTTCCCACTGCTTGCGGGCTTCTGCGCCGCGGTTGCCGAAGGATTCCCACTGCGACTTGATGTCGGCGGGGATTTCGAACGAACCCCAATCGACGCCGTAGTTCTTCTTGGCTTCTGCAAGCTGCTCGGCGTTGGTCAGTGCGCCGTGACCCTTGGAGGTGTCCTGAGCAGCGTGGCCCAGAGCAATGTGGGTTTTGCAGGCGATCATCGACGGGCGCGGATCGGCCTTGGCGGCAACGATGGCTTCGTCAATCGCGACAGGATCGTGGCCGTCGATTTCCTGAACGTGCCAGCCGGACGCTGCAAAGCGCTCGGGCTGGTTGGTCTTGTCAGCCAGATCGACTTTACCGTCGATGGTGATGTTGTTGTTGTCCCAGAAGACGATCAGGTGCGACAGCTCGTGCTTGCCTGCCAGACCGATGGCTTCCTGGCTTACGCCTTCCATGAGGCAGCCGTCACCGGCCATCACGTAGGTGTAGTGGTCCACGACCTTCTTGCCGAACCGTGCGCGCTGGATTTCCTCGGCCATGGCGAAGCCGACCGAGTTCGAGATGCCCTGACCCAGCGGGCCGGTGGTCACCTCAACGCCGTCGAGCAGGAAGTTTTCCGGGTGGCCGGCGGTCTTGGCGCCCCACTGGCGGAAGTTCTTGATCTCGTCGAGGGTCACTTGCTCGTAGCCGGTGAGGTAGAGCAGCGAGTAGATCATCATCGAGCCGTGGCCGGCCGACAGGATGAAACGGTCGCGGTTCGGCCAAAGCGGGTTCTTCGGGTCGAAGTTGATGTGCTTTTCGTAGAGCACGGTCGCAACGTCGGCCATACCCATCGGCATGCCCGAGTGACCCGAATTCGCGGCCGCAACGGCATCGAGGGTCAGGCAGCGGATGGCGGCGGCTTTTTTCCAGTGATCGGGGTGCGCTTCGCGCAGGGCAGCAATATCCAAAACTTCGGTCCTTCGCTAATTTGCGGATCGTTACTTGGGGTCATACCAGTACGGGAAACAAGATCAAGCGTGAGGCTTAAGTCATTGGGCCGTAAAAGAACGATATGACGGCCCGCACTTTGCGCTTTCGCGGGTTTCACATACGCTTTCTATGAGAACGAACGATTCGGCGCGGCCTTTGCGGCCCAGGTCCCGAGGCAGGGATAACGCCGACCCAATAGGCAGAAAATGCCAGAGGAGAAGGGGCTTATGAGCGAAATCGCGGAACTTGGATACCGGATCACAGTGGCACTCGACCGGATCCGCACCGCTTCCCAGTCGCAGCCCGAGAGCGCGCCGGCCGTTAATGCGGACGCGACTGAGCCGAAAGTCGCCGAATTGACCGCTGCCGTCGAGGCAGGCCGCACTGAGGCCGATGCGCTGCGCCGTGAAAACGAGGGCCTGAAGGCCGAAGCGGACGTGATGCGCGCCCGTGTCGCCGCGTTCGAGGCCGATCTGAATGCGCTGCGTCAGGCTAATGCCGACGTGCAGGCGCAGGCCGAAGCCGTGCGCACAGCCGCCGAAGAAGGCGCCGCTGATGCAGAGCTGATCAACCGCGCCATGCAGGCCGAGCTCGAAGCCGTCAAGGCGCTCCGTCAGGCAGAGGCCGACGAGGTTGCCGCCATTCTTGCAGAACTCAAACCCATCGTGGAGGAGGCCGAATAATGCCGCAGGTTGTCATCTCTATCGGCGGCCGCTCGTTCGAGGTCGCCTGTCAGGAAGGCGAGGAATCCTACCTCCAGCAAGCTGCCTCGCTCATCGATGCGGAGGCCACGGTCCTCACCAGCCAGATCGGGCGGATGCCGGAATCGCAGATGTTGCTGATGGCATCGCTGATGCTCGCGGATAAAACGGTGGGGCTGGAAGACAAGCTCAAGACCGCCGACGCCGAACTGGCCGATCTGCGCGCCAAGGTCGCCGATCTGGAAAGTCGCGCCACGGCGGAGCCGGAACGGATCGAGGTTCCGTATATCCCCGAGTCGGTGACGGATATGCTCAAAGAACTGGCGGCGCAGGCCGAGGATCTGGCCGAGCAACTCGCCAAGAAGTCCGCAGGAGAGCCGCAATGATCCGCTATGGCCTCATCGCTGCCGCGCTGGCGCTGCCGCAAATGGCCCACGCCATCGCCGACATCGAGGCTGTCGAATACCGCTGCGAACGCAACGTAAAGATCGACGTGGCCTATGTGAACTCCGACGGTGCGCCGCAGGTGGTCGTCATGGCCGAGGGCAACGTGGCCGTCCTGCGCGCAGTCCCGACCGCATCGGGCGTGCGCTACCAAGGCCCGCCCGTCGAGGATGGCTACGTGTGGTGGACCCAAGGAGATGACGCGATGCTGGGCTGGTACGACGCCGAACTGGCGGAGGAAGTCACGCTGTTCATGAGCTGCAAGCAGCTCCGCAAGTAACAGCCACCGCCATTCAAATGAAAAGGGCCGGAGGAAATCCTCCGGCCCTTTGTTCTTTTATGCCGATTGGCGCTTACTGGTTCGCAGCGCGGATCTGATCGGCCTTTTCCTTGTCGAAGGTGACGCCTTCGTTCGCGAACATGGTGTCCAGTTCGCCCGAGAGGGTCATTTCGGTGATGATGTCACAGCCGCCGACGAACTCGCCATTGACGTAGAGCTGCGGGATGGTCGGCCAGTCGGCGTAATCCTTGATGCCCTGACGGATTTCGTCGTCAGCCAGCACGTTCACGTCGGTGTAGTTCACGTCCATGAAGTTCAGGATGCCGGCCACGCGCGAGGAGAAACCGCACTGCGGCATTTCCTTGGTGCCCTTCATGTAGAGAACAACCTGGTTCGAGGTGACGGTTTCTTTGATTCTTTCCTGAGCGGACATTGGTATTTCCTTATTCCGGGGCGCGGGTGGTGAGCGCCAATGCGTGGAGTTCGCCGCTGTCCAGCTTTTCACGGATGGCGGCGTTGACGGCGCGCTGCTGCTGGACCCGGTTCATGTTGCGGAAGCTTTCATCCTCTACTAGGGCAGCAAAGTGCTGTCCGTCGTCGCCCTGCACCTGAATGTTGGCGTCGGGAAAGGTTCCGCGGATCAGTGTTTCGATTTCTTCTGCGGTAATCGCCATGCAAAGGCCTCCTGTCTTACCTAAGATGTAAGACGGCGGATTGGCAGTCGCAAGCGGTTAGCTGCCCGCATGTGTGCGAAGGTCGCGGATAAAGGCGTCGAACGCCTCTTTCGCGGTCGGGCTATCGCTCCAGATGCGGGAGGTCTTGCGGATCAGCTGTTGGCGGCGCTCCTCAAGCTCTGGCGTGAGGCTGTATTTTTCGGCGGCGACCAGCATCGTCAGGCGTTCATGCAGCGGGCGGAGGTTCGCGAAGTCGCGCATCATGGCAGGCAGCAGTTCGGGCGCGTCGCGCCAGCTTTCGCCGTTGAAGCGTTCCTGCGTCACGCGCTGGCCCGCACCGGCGCAGTCGTAGAGGGTGCAGCCTTTGAAGCCCTTGTCCTCTAGGTCTTCGTGGATCGTGCAGAGGTGTCCGCCGAGGTTGGGGCAGGCTTTGCCAGCGGGTTTGTCGATGGCGAACATCTTGCCCTTGTCCAGCACGAGGCTGACGCAGCAGAGCGCGGCGCAGTTCATGCAATCGGATGTCAGGTCGGGCAGGGACATGGGCGAATTCCACTCCGCTGCGCGGAGCGGATGCCTCCGGCGGAGGTATTTTTATCAGAATGAAGGCAGGGGTGCGAAAAGGCCCGCGGAGGGGCGGGCCTGATGCGTTCTGTCTTAGTGGACCGCGTCGTAGAAGGCCGAGCGGAACAGCGTTTTCAGCTCGTCCAGCGGGGCCGAGACGCCGCCGAAGCTGACGTCCGAGCCGCCGAACTTGCCAACGGTCTGGATGGTGATGCCTGCCTGACCGGCGGCGATCATCAGTTCTTCGGCCTTGTCGTAGCCGCAAGCGATCAGGTAGCGGCCCTGATCCTCACCGAAGAGGGTCGGGGTGTCGCCTGCGTCGAGCGTGACGCCGACGCCTGCTGCTTCGGCCATCTCAAACGCGGCGAGCGCGAGGCCGCCGTCTGCGAGGTCGGTACAGGCGGTGATCATGCTGCGGTTGGCGCGGATGAAGTCGCCATGGGCGGCTTCCTTGGCCAGATCGACGTGCGGGGCGTCGCCTTCTTCGCGGTTGTAGACTTCTGCGAGGAGAGCCGACTGGCCGAGGTGGCCGGTGGTCTCGCCGATCAGCAGAGCGACGTGACCATCACGTGCGGTGCCGAGGATCGCGTCTTCGAGGTTTTCGATCAGGCCAACAGCGCAGATGGTCGGGGTCGGCAGGATGCCCTGACCGTCGGTCTCGTTATAGAGCGAGACGTTGCCCGATACGATCGGGGTGTCCAGGGCGATACAGGCTTCACCGATACCTTTGAGCGCGCCGACGAACTGGCCCATGATCTCGGGCTTTTCGGGGTTGCCGAAGTTCAGGTTGTCGGTGGTCGCGAGCGGCTTGGCGCCAACAGCGGACAGGTTGCGGTAGGCTTCGGCCACGGCCTGCTTGCCGCCTTCGATCGGGTTCGCCTTGACGTAGCGCGGGGTCACATCAGAGGTGAAGGCCACGGCCTTGTTGGTGCCGTGGATACGCACGATGCCTGCGCCGATACCCGGACGCTGGACGGTGTCGCCCATGACTTGCGTGTCGTACTGTTCATAGACCCACTGTTTGCCTGCGTAGTTCGGCGAGGACAGCAGGGCCTTCAGGCCGTCGATCGGGTCAACGCCGGGAACGTCGGCCAGGTCTTCTGCGGCAGGGGTTTCCACCCACGGACGGTCGTATTCGGGAGCCGAGGACGACAGTTCCGACAACGGCAGGTCGGCCATGACCTTGTCGCCGTGCAGGATAAGGAAGCGGTCTTCGGCGATGGTTTCACCGACAATCGCGAAGTCGAGGTCCCATTTGTCGAACACGGCACGGGCTTCGGCTTCCAGCTCGGGGTTGAGGACCATGAGCATACGTTCCTGAGACTCGGAGAGCATCATTTCGTAGGCGGTCATGTTCTCTTCGCGCTGCGGTACGCGGTCGAGTTCGAGTTTGATGCCGAGGCCGCCCTTGTCGCCCATTTCAACGGCCGAGCAGGTCAGACCCGCAGCGCCCATATCCTGAATGGAGATCACGGCGCCGGTCTGCATCAGTTCCATGCAGGCTTCCATCAGGCGCTTTTCGGTGAAGGGGTCGCCAACCTGAACGGTGGGGCGCTTCTCTTCAATGGTCTCGTCGAATTCTGCCGACGCCATGGTTGCGCCGCCGACGCCGTCACGGCCGGTTTTCGCGCCGAGGTACACCACCGGCATACCGACGCCCGAGGCGGCGGAGTAGAAGATCTTGTCCGCATCGGCGAGGCCGGCTGCGAATGCGTTCACAAGGCAGTTGCCGTTGTAGGCGGGGTGGAAGCGAACTTCACCGCCGACGGTAGGCACGCCGAAGCAGTTGCCGTAGCCGCCAACGCCTTCAACGACGCCGTTCACGAGCTGCTTGGTCTTGTGGTGGGCCGGTTCACCGAAAGACAGCGAGTTCATCGCCGCGATCGGGCGGGCGCCCATGGTGAAGACGTCGCGCAGGATGCCGCCAACGCCGGTCGCCGCACCTTGGTACGGTTCGATGTAGGACGGGTGGTTGTGCGACTCCATCTTGAAGACGATGGCCTGATTGTCACCGATATCGACGACGCCAGCGTTCTCGCCAGGGCCGCAGATAACCTGCGGGCCGGTGGTCGGCAGGGTGCGCAGCCATTTCTTGGAGGACTTGTAGGAACAGTGTTCGTTCCACATCGCCGAAAAGATGCCGAGTTCGGTGAAGGTCGGCTCGCGCCCGATGATTTCGAGAATACGCTCGTACTCGTCCGGCTTGAGGCCGTGGGCTGCGATCAGGTCTTCGGTGATTTGCGGTTCGTCCATAGTGTCCCCCGGAAGGCTTGGAATTGCCGCCCTATTAGAGCAGAGGCGCTAAAGGGGGAAGGGCTGGGGTGACACTAGGTCAAAAAAAACGCCGGGCACACGGCCCGGCGAAGTCCAACAGGGAGGTATGAAGATGATGAGCTTAAAAGCATCATCGGCTTCGATTGCTCAAATAGGCAGCAGAGTTTGAACGATCAAGAAAATTAAGTCTCGCCCGTATACAACTCCGCTATGCACTCAGTGCATGGCTACTCGGTGGCGCCTGCGGTGCCTTCACGCATTTTCTTGCGATGCGCGAAAAGCTCTTCCTGAACGAAGTCGCGGAATGCGGCCACGCGCTTGGATTGGCGCAGCTCTTCGGGGTAGGCGAGGAACACCGGAACCTCTGCGGATTCCACATCGGGCAGGACGCGGATCAGCTGCGGGAAATCTTCGGTCAGGTAGTCGGGAAGAACGCCCACTCCGACGTTCGCGATGACCGCCTGAAGTGCACCGAAATAGTTGTTTACCGTCAACGTGCTGGAGACTTCGCAAGCCAGCAGGTTATGCACCAGAACGGCGCCCGCGCTGACCTGCGGCGCGTTGGGGTTCTGACAGATCAGACGGTGGTTCGAGATGTCTTCCATCACGTCCAGCGGACCGTGCGAGGCCATGTAGTCCTCGGTCGCGTAGAGGCGCATACGGATGTTCATCAGACGCTTGCGGATGAGGTCGGCCTGCGAGGGCTCTTTCATCCTAATGGCGACGTCGGCTTCGCGCATGGGAAGATCGAGAACGCGCTCTTCCAGCATCAGGTCGATCTTGAGGTCGGGGTAGCGGTCATAAAGCTTTGACAGACGCGGTGCGAGCCAGAGCGTGCCGAATCCCGTGGTGGTGGTCACTTTCAGCTCGCCGAAGACTTCTTCTTCGCTGTCACGGATTCGCGCAGCGGCAGCTTCGAGTCGCTTGTTCATCGAACGGGTGGCGTCAAAAAGCAGTTCACCCTGTTCGGTGAGGATCAGGCCACGGGCATGGCGGTGGAAGAGGGTGGTGTTCAGCGACTCTTCCAGTGCGCGGATCTGGCGGCTCACAGCCGACTGCGACAGGTGAAGCGTGTCACCTGCGTGTGTCAGCGAGCCCGCGTCAGCGACCGCGTGAAAAATGCGAAGTTTGTCCCAGTCCATTTCAGTGCCTGCCAGTCTTTGCCTGCTAGTCGTTCTTGTGCGACGAAGGTCGCCCCATTACTTTAGGACATAACAGCTATGCAACCAGCACAGTGAAAGAATTTTCACTGATGGTCGGGTTTTAGCCGCCGATTGTCGCGTCCATGCCGCTTATTGAGGCAACGCCTCCGCTGCCGGAAGTGTTGCAATGCCCGTACCGTTCTACCGCAGAGTGGTAAATTTATCGTCCACCTTCATGGATATCTTGCACATTCGGACGTATGAGCCATGTTATCCTTCAATAAGAGCAGGTTTGCAGGGCAGGATAATTCAATGGCAGTCGGCATTTTCGATAGTGGTTTGGGTGGATTGACGGTGCTTGACGCCTGTCAGAAGCGTCTGCCGGACGTGCCTTTCGTCTATTTCGGTGATAACGCCCATGCGCCGTACGGCGTGCGCGATGCCGATGACATCTATAATCTGACGACCGCTGCGGTCGAACGGCTCTGGGAAGCGGGCTGCGATCTAGTGATCCTTGCATGTAACACCGCGAGCGCCGCTGCGCTCCGCCGGATGCAGGAAAGCTGGATCCCCCGCGATAAACGCGTGCTCGGCGTGTTCGTCCCGCTGATCGAAGCGCTGACCGAACGCCAGTGGGGCGACAACTCTCCGCCGCGTGAGGTCGAGGTGAAGCACGTCGCGCTGTTCGCTACACCTGCCACCGTCCGTTCGCGGGCATTCCAGCGTGAACTGGCGTTCCGCGCCATCGGTGTGGATGTCGAAGCGCAGGCTTGCGGCGGCGTTGTCGATGCGATCGAGGACGGCGATATGATCCTTGCCGAAGCTCTCGTGCGTAGCCACGTCGAGGCGCTGACCCGCAAGATGCCGAACCCCGATGCCGCGATCCTCGGCTGCACGCACTATCCGATCATGGAAAAGGAATTCCAGGACGCCTTGGGTGCGGATGTGAAAGTGTTCAGCCAAGCGAACCTTGTGGCCGAAAGCCTCGCCGATTACCTCGTGCGCCGTCCCGAAATGGTCGGAAAAGGCACCGAAACGACGTTCCTGACCACCGGAAACCCGAAAAAGGTATCCGACCGCGCGACGCAGTTCCTCCGCCGGAAGGTTGAATTCGTCTCGGCTTGATGCGTCAATCCTGACAGTTGTATGACTCTCGGACTGCACCTATGTGCAGTTCGGGATATATGAGGGGACGAGGGATGGCCGGACTGAAAAGCCTTAAGAAAAAACGCCGTATTCAGGTGATTGTGCTGGCACTGGTGGCGCTGGCGATTTCGGCCGGACTGATCGGCTACGGCTTCCGTGACGGCATCAATTTCTACCGTGATCCGAGCGCCGTCATCGCATCCCCGCCGCCGCCCTCCGAGACGTTCCGCATGGGCGGTCTCGTGGTCGAGGGCTCGCTGGTGCGCGGTCAGGGCGAGACGATCACCTTCGAAGTCACCGACAACGCAGAGGTCGTGCCTGTCCATTTCACCGGCATCCTGCCCGACCTTTTTGGCGAGGGACAGGGCATGATCGGCACCGGTAAGTACATTGACGGTGTCTTCGAAGCCTCTGAAATCCTTGCCAAACACGACGAAGAGTACATGCCAAAAGAGGTCGCGGATAGCCTCAAGGAAAGCGGTGTTTACGTCGATCCGAACGCTGGCACAGCCACGAATTAACCTTTTTGCGTCAGTCTTTGCCTCGGGTCACTCGGAGGCAGAGACATGCAGACAGTCCAGCAAATCGCAGAAGATATCGTCGCCCGCGAAGGCGGCTTTGTCCACGATCCCGATGATCCGGGCGGTGCGACCAACCACGGCGTGACGCTGGGAACCTTGCAGCGGCTCAGGCGTGATCTGGATGGTGACGGGCATGTTGATGTGGATGATGTACGGGCGGTAACGCCCCGTATTGCCACGGATATTTTCGTCCAGCATTACTTCGATGGCCCGCAGATCGGGCTGTTGCCCGAAGCGCTCTGGCCGACGGTGTTCGATATGTATGTGAACGCTGGGTCCGAGGCGGTGAAGATCCTCCAGCGGCTGCTGTGTGACATGCGTATCCCTGTAACCGTCGACGGCGTGATCGGGCCGGAGACCGCAGGCGCGGCGGCCAAGGCGCTGGATGCTGCCCCCGATCATCTGGTCGACGCCTACGGGATCGCGCGGCGCAATTATTACTACGGCCTCGCGGATCGCCGTCCGAGCTTGCGCAAATTCGCCCGTCGCCGCGATGGCGGCAAAGGTGGCTGGATTGCGCGGGCCGAGGCGTTCATCCGCCCGAAATACTGGCTCACCGATTTCCAACATGCCTCGCGCGTGGCGGCTTGGGGATGAGGGGGCTTTGGCAATTGCTGACGGGCCGCAGCAACATCATCACCACCACCGCCGGTGCGTTCATCGAAAACGCCGAAGCCGCCAGCAAGCGCGAGGCGGAGGGCAAAGCGCAGGCGCGCCGTCAGTTTGGCGAGGAGTTCAGCCAGCCGCGTCAGGGCACATTCGACCGCGCCATCGACGGGCTGAACCGTTTGCCGCGCCCCATGCTGGCGTTCGGGACCATTGGGCTGTTTATCATGGCGATGGTGGACCCCGTGTGGTTCGCAGGACGCATGCAGGGGATCGCGCTGGTGCCGGAGCCGCTCTGGTGGCTGATGGGTGCGATTGTGAGCTTCTATTTCGGTGCGCGTCATCAGGCCAAAGCGCAGGACTTCCGCCGTTCCGTTGCGGAGACCGCCGCCGAGGCAGGCGCGGTCGATGCGCGGGTAAAGGCGCTGGATGCGCTTGGCTCGGATGCCAGCGACAATCGCGCACTCGATGACTGGAGGGCTGCTCGTGGATGACCACTGGATCAGGCAGGTCGACCGCCGTTTGGGGCTTCTGGAGACCCACGTCGCGGTCGATGCCGTGCAGCGAGATAACGTTGATAATCGCCTGCAAGCCATTGAAGACATGCTGAAATGGCTGGTTCGCCTTGTCATGGGCGGACTGGTGATGGCGCTGATCGGGTATCTGGTGGCGGGAGGCTTCGCCCTGACCGCCAGCTGATCGAGGGGTGCGTCAATCGGCGCCCCGTTTGCGCAAATTTTAACCGGCTTTTGATTTGGCCCCGTCCGCAGATCGGATAGAACGGAGGCATGATTACAGAACTCGGACACTTCACCCTGATTCTGGGCTTTGGCGTTGCCATCTTCCAGATGATCGTTCCCATGATCGGTGCCTCCAAAGGCTGGCGCGGGTGGATGTCCGCGGCAGAGCCCGCGGCGACCGCCCAGTTCCTGCTGGTGGCGTTTAGTTTTGCGGCGCTGACACATGCCTTTGTGACCTCGGATTTCTCGCTGCGGCTGGTGACGCTGAATAGCCATTCGGCGAAACCGATGATCTACAAAATCTCGGGCGTTTGGGGGAACCACGAAGGCTCCATGCTGCTGTGGCTGTTGATCCTTGTGCTGTTCGGCGCTTGCGCTGCGTGGTTTGGCGGCAACCTTCCTGCGACGCTTCGCGCACGTGTTCTGTCCATTCAGTCGGCCATCGCGGTGGCGTTTTTCGCGTTCATCCTGTTCACATCGAACCCGTTCCTGCGCCTCGCGCAGCCGCCCTTTGACGGGCAGGATTTGAACCCGCTGCTGCAAGACCCCGGCCTCGCATTCCACCCGCCGTTTCTCTACCTCGGCTATGTTGGTCTTTCGATGTCGTTCTCCTTTGCCGTCGCGGCGCTGCTTGAAGGCCGCGTCGATGCGGCTTGGGCGCGATGGGTGCGTCCGTGGACGCTGGCCGCGTGGATTTGCCTGACCATCGGCATCGCGCTGGGGTCGTGGTGGGCGTATTACGAGCTGGGCTGGGGCGGCTTCTGGTTCTGGGATCCGGTTGAGAACGCCTCCTTCATGCCGTGGCTGCTGGCCGCCGCTCTCCTTCATTCCGCGATCGTGACCGAAAAGCGCGAGAGCCTGAAAAGCTGGACCATCCTGCTGTCGATCCTAGCATTCGGCTTCTCGCTGCTAGGCACATTCCTCGTGCGTTCGGGTGTCATCACCTCGGTCCACGCCTTCGCCAACGACCCCGAGCGGGGCGTGTTCATCCTCGCCATCCTCGCGATCTTCCTCGGCGGCGCATTGACACTTTACGCGGTGCGCGCGTCGAGCATGGTGGCGCAGGGCGTGTTCTCCTCGGTCAGTCGTGAAAGCGCGCTGGTGATGAACAATATCCTGCTCGCCGTGTCCGCATTTGTGGTGTTCGTCGGCACGCTCTGGCCGCTGGTGTCCGAGGTCACGATGGGCCGCACGCTGTCCGTCGGCGCGCCGTTCTTTAACGCGGCCTTCACCCCGTTCTTCGTCGGCCTCGCGATCATCCTGCCGCCAGGCGCGATCCTTGCGTGGAAGCGCGGTAGCCTGAAGAAAGCGATGTCGTCGCTCTGGGCTGTGCTCGCGCTGGCCGTCGCTGCCGGAGCGCTGACCTTCGCGCTGCAAACGGGCCGCAGCGCGCTTGGTCCCATCGGCGTCGTGCTTGGCGTCTGGGTCGTTCTGGGCGCGATGATGGACCTCTGGACCCGCGCGGGTAAAGCCGACGTGGGCGCTCGTATCCGCCGTATCCGCAACCTGCCGCGCGCCGATTGGGGCAAGTTCTGTGCCCACGCGGGCCTTGGTATCGTGATGTTCGCGATTGCCGGTCTGACCGCGTGGGAGGCGGAGGATATCCGCACCGCCAACATCGGCGACAGCTTTACCGTGCGCGATGTGACGATCACGCTCGACAGCGTCGATCAGGTTGAAGGGCCGAACTATTTCAGCCAGATGGCGCAATTCACGGTCAGCAAGAACGGCCGCGAAATTGCGACGCTGCACCCCGAAAAGCGTGTCTATCCGATTGCCGCCATGCCGACCACCGAAGCGGGCATCGACAACGGGTTCCTGCGCGACATTTACGTGGTGATCGGGGACAAGCAGTCAGACGGCGGCTATGCCGTGCGGACCTATATCAAGCCCTTCGCGAACTGGATCTGGGGCGGCGCGATCCTGATGGCCATCGGCGGTCTGATCTCGCTCACCGACCGTCGTCTCCGCGTGGCTGCAGGTGCTGCCAAGGCGCGTAGCAAGATGGTGGCTGCAGAATGAAACGCCTGATCCTTCCGCTCGCGCTGGCCGCGACGCCTGTGCTGGCCGTCCAGCCAGACGAGATGCTCTCCGACCCGATGTTCGAAGCCGAAGCACGCGAAATCTCCGAGGGGCTGCGCTGTCCGGTCTGCCAGAACGAGAATATCGACGACTCGAACGCCGTGATTGCCGGCGAATTGCGCATCCTCGTGCGGGAACGGCTGTTGGTGCATTACCTTGAGGCGCTGGAAGAGGTGCTCGCGGGCACGGACATCGCGGCAAACATCCAGCAGGGCCTGAACGATGCGGCGCGTCCCTCGACGGGTGTCATCATCAACGAGGCGTTCGTGGACGACATTCTTGCGCAGATCGAGGCGGCGGACATGGACGTTGAAGCCGTCGATGCCAAAGCGCGCGAGGTCTACCTATCGGGCAATCCGCAGCAGGAGGTCGTCGACTATATCGTGTCTCGCTACGGCGAGTTTGTTCTGCTGCAGCCGACGGCTGAGGGGGCGAACCTTGTGCTCTGGATTGCCCCGCTGGTGATGCTGATCCTCGCCCTCGGCGTGGGTATCGTGACGATCCGCAACAAGCCCGCAGCGAAGCCCGACGCGCTCAGCGACGAGGAAAAGAAGCGGCTCGGGGAAATCTTGGGTTCGTGACGCTCCGTCGCGCTTTGTCCTGCGCGAAGTCGGGGTAGTCTGCGGGAAATTCACAGAGGATTCACCCGCATGGAATACGCGACCATCAAGCTCACACTGGCCGACAATGCGGCGACGATCCGTCTGAACCGTCCGGACAAGATGAACGCGCTGAACTCGCAGATGCGGGCGGAACTGACTCACGCGATCAAGGATATGAGCACTAAGGCCCGTGTGATCGTGCTGACGGGCGAGGGGCCTGCGTTCTGTTCAGGGCAGGACCTCGGGGACGGCAAATCCATTGCTCCCGATGACCTGCCGCGCATCCTCGAAGACGAATACGTGCCGATGCTGAACGCGATTTACGACTGCCCTGTGCCGGTCATCGCGGCGGTCAACGGCGCAGCGGCGGGTGCAGGTGCGAACCTTGCGCTGGCTTGTGACGTGGTGATCGCAGCGGAAAGCGCTGTGTTCATCCAGGCGTTTACCCGTATCGGCCTGATGCCCGACGCGGGCGGGACGTGGTTCCTGCCGCGCCAGATCGGCATGGCGAAGGCGATGGGGTCGATGCTGTTCGCCGACACGATCACAGCACGCAAGGCCGCCGACTGGGGCATGATCTACGAAGCGATCTCGGACGAAGGGTTTGAGGCGTACTGGCAGACCCGTATTGCGCAACTCGCCTCCGGCCCGACCGAAGCCTATCGCTCGATCAAGCAGGCCGTCCGCGCGAGCTACGGCAACACGGTGCAGGAGCAACTGCTGCTGGAGGCCGAGCTTCAGGGCGTTTGCGGCAAGACCACCGACTTCAAAGAGGGCGTGATGGCCTTCCTCGAAAAGCGTCCCGCGAAGTTCCAAGGGAAGTAAGGCAAACCGTCATCGACGCGCAGGCTGACGCTGGGGTACCTTGGCGTCAGTAGTTGCGAGTGACGTGTGATGCCCGAAGAGACCCGAGAAGACCTGATCCGTTCCTATTACCGCGTGCGGACCGCGCTTGGGCTTCTGGGTTTGTCGCTGCCGGTGACGCTCATTGTCGGCGGCATTCTCCCGCTCGGGCATATCGAGCCGTCGATTTCCGACTATTACCACACGGTCCTGCGCGACATCTTCGTCGGGACCATGTGCGCGATTGCGCTGTTCCTGATCTCCTACAGCGGCCATCGCCGCGCGATGGGGGAGCGGATTTCCGACAACTTCATGACGACCTGCGCGGGGATCGCGGCCTTCGGCGTTGCGTTCTTTCCCAACGAAGGGCCGGAGGGCACGGTGGCGTCGTCGCTGGCGCAGGTGGCTTTGGGCCGCGATCTGGCGGCAACGGGGCATTACACCTCGGCGGTGATCTTCTTCACCTGTCTGGCCTATATGTGCCTCGCCAAATTCTCGCGCACGGCCAGGCCGTTCCGCCGCCGCATCTATAAGGCCAGCGGGTGGTGCATCGTTGTGATGACCTTCGCCATCATCGCGGCGTCCTACGTGAAAATCAGGCTCACGGGCGCACTGCATGACTTCGTCGTCGATTGCATGCTGGTGCTGTGGTTCGAAGCGATCGCGATCTGGGCGTTCTCGATCGCGTGGCTGACCAAGGGCAGGGCGGAGATGTCGATCGTCAAACTGGTGAAGCGCCGCCCGAGCGCAGTACCGACCCCCGCAGAATGAAAAAGGCCGCCCGAAGGCGGCCTTTTGAGTGATTAGCGCTTGTCGAGCGGCGTGTAGTCGCGTGCCATTTCGCCGAGGTACAGCTGGCGCGGACGGCCGATCTTGAGCTGCGGATCTGCGAGCTGTTCCGACCACTGCGAAATCCAGCCGACGGTACGGGCCAGAGCGAAGATCGGGGTGAACATCGAGGTCGGGAAGCCCATCGCGTCGAGGATGATGCCCGAATAGAAGTCCACGTTCGGGTAGAGCTTCTTTTCCTTGAAGTACGGATCCTCCAGAGCGATGCGCTCCAGTTCCTTCGCAACCTGAAGGGTCGGGTTGTCTTCGATGCCGAGCAGGTCGAGCACTTCGTCAGCCGACTGCTTCATGACCTTCGCACGCGGGTCGAAGTTCTTGTAGACGCGGTGACCGAAGCCCATCAGGCGGAACGGATCGTTCTTGTCCTTAGCGCGCTCGATGAATTCCGGAATGCGGTCGACCGAGCCGATTTCACGCAGCATTTCCAGACAAGCCTGGTTCGCGCCGCCGTGTGCCGGACCCCAGAGGCAGGCGATGCCGGCTGCGATACATGCGAACGGGTTTGCGCCCGACGACGAAGCAAGGCGAACGGTCGAGGTCGACGCGTTCTGTTCGTGGTCGGCGTGCAGGGTGAAGATACGGTCCATCGCGCGGGCGAGGATCGGGTCGACTTTGTACTCTTCCGCCGGAACGGCAAAGCACATGTGCAGGAAGTTCGCCGCATACGACAGGTCGTTGCGCGGGTAAACGAACGGCTGGCCGATCGAGTACTTGTAGGCCATCGCAGCGATGGTCGGCATCTTCGCGATGAGGCGGTGCGATGCGATCTCGCGCTGGCGCGGGTCCGAGATGTCGGTGGAATCGTGGTAGAAGGCCGACATGGCGCCGACAACACCAACCATGGTCGCCATCGGGTGGGCGTCACGGCGGAAACCACGGAAGAAGTGGTGCATCTGCTCGTGGATCATGGTGTGGTTGGTGATGGTGTTGACGAACTTCTCGTACTCCGCCTTCGACGGCAGTTCGCCGTGCATCAGCAGGTAGCAGACTTCGAGGTAGTTCGACTGTTCAGCCAGCTGGTCGATCGGATAACCGCGGTGCAGCAGCTCGCCCTTGTCACCGTCGATGTAGGTGATGGTCGAGTCGCACGAAGCGGTCGAGGTGAAGCCCGGATCGTAGGTGAAAACGCCGGCTTGCGCGTACAGTTTACGGATGTCGATGACATCCGGACCGCCGGTCGGCGAAAGGATCGGCAGTTCGTAATCCGAGCCGTCGATATTCAGCTTAGCGGTCTTGTTGTTCTCGGCCATTCTTTATCCCCTATGTGGACCCGTGGGCCGGATGGCCCGCGGGGGGTGGTCGTAGTCACCGCCTTAACGACACGAAATACATGTCGTCTTAGGCAGTTACATCGTTCAACCGGGCGAGCGTCTCGTCGCGGCCCAGAACGAGCATCATGTCGAATACACTAGGCGAGACCGCGCGACCGGCAAGAGCGGCGCGGAGAGGTCCGGCCAGCTTACCCAGTTTGGTGCCGTTAGCTTCGGCGACCTGCGCGACGATCCCCTCCAAGGTCTCACGCTCCCAGCTAGCATTTTGCAACTGCGGCGTCAATTCACTCAGTATACCACGGGATACCGTATCGAGGGCAGCTTCGGCCTTCTCGTCCAACTCAAGCGGGCGCTGCGCAAGGATAAAGTGTGCTTTTTCAACCAGTTCACCCAAAGTCTTCGCGCGATCTTTCAGGCAGTACATCGCGCGAGACATACCGTCGCGCTGTGCATCCGTGAACGGCTCCTGTCCGGATGCCGCAAGGTAACCCTCCAATTCTTGCAGCAGTGCAGCGTCGTCCGCCGCCGCAATGTGCTGACCGCAGATGTTCGCGAGCTTTTTGAAGTCGAAGCGCGAGGGCGATTTGCCGATTCCGTCGAGGCCGAACCACTCCATCGCCTGCGCGTCGGTGAAGAATTCGTCGTCGCCATGCGCCCAGCCCAGACGGGCGAGGTAGTTGCGCATACCGGCTGCCGGATAACCCATCGCCTGATATTCATCGACGCCGGTCGCTCCATGACGCTTCGACAGCTTCTTGCCGTCGGGGCCAAAGATCAGCGGGATGTGCGCGTAGACGGGCAGATCCCAACCCATGTTGGTGTAAATCTGGATCTGGCGCGCCGCGTTGGTCAGGTGGTCGTCACCGCGGATGACGTGGGTAATGCCCATGTCGTAGTCGTCGACAACAACGGCCAGCATATAGGTCGGCGTGCCGTCCGAACGCAGAAGCACCATGTCATCGAGCTGGTCGTTGCGGATTGTCACATCGCCCTGCACCTGATCGTGGATCACGGTCGCACCATCACGCGGCGCCTTCAGACGCACCACATAAGGCGCATCGGGGTGGTCCGCCGGATCGGCGTCACGCCACGGCGACAAGAACAGGGTCGACCGCTTTTCAGCCGAGGCCGCATCACGGAACGCCTGAATTTCGTCCTGGGACGAGAAGCACTTATACGCCATGCCCTTGGCGAGCATTTCGTTGGCCACCTCTGCGTGACGGCCCGCGCGCTCGAACTGGCTGACGACATCACCGTCCCAGTCGAGGCCGAGCCACGTCATGCCCTTCAGGATCGCGTCCGTCGCCTCGGGGGTCGAGCGTTCGCGGTCGGTATCCTCGATCCGCAGGAGGAATTTGCCACCGCGTCCACGGGCGTACAGCCAGTTGAACAGCGCGGTGCGGGCGGTGCCGATGTGCATGTAGCCGGTGGGCGAAGGCGCGATACGGGTCACGACGGGCGAAGCGGTCATTTCTTTACCTTTTTCTAAGCAAGGTCGGTTTGAGTGAGGGGATAAAGGGCAAGGCAGGTCAGGACAAGTGCAGGTGTGGGATTGGTTGGTCCGGCAGTGGGGTCTTCAGCGGGGATACCTGCCCAATTGGGTGCCCGTGCTGATGGGCTGCGGGGTCGTCTGGTACTTTGGGTTGGGGCGCGATCCATCCGTGACGGAGTGGTCGTGGTTGTTTGCTTGGGCCTTGCTGGCGTGGGTTCTTGGCATCGTGTTTTCGCGCTGGCGGCCTGTGTGGTTCGTCGTTGCGTTGGCGGTGAGCGGAGCACTGTTGGCGGGGTTTCACGCCAACCGCCTTGCCGCGCCGCAACTGACGTTCCGCTACTATGGGCCGATCGTCGGGCGGATCGTGCACATCGACCAGTCGCAATCGGGCGCGGTCCGTTTGATGCTCGATCAGGTGGTGCTGGAGCGGATGGGACCGGACCGCACGCCGGAGCGCGTCCGCGTGTCCCTACATGGCGATCAGAACTGGATGGAGCCCGAGATCGGCCTGCGCGTCGGGATGACGGGGCACTTGTCGCCGCCCTCCGGTCCGGTCGAGCCGGGGGGCTACGATTTCCAGCGCAGCGCTTGGTTCGACCGGCTGGGGGCCGTCGGCTACACCCGCACGCCCGCCGTGGCGATCGCGCTGCCGGACCGCTCGCACCCCATTGCCGCCTTCCGCCATCACCTGTCCGAGGTCATCCGCGCCCATATGCCCGACCGGACCGGAGGCTTCGCTGCGGCCATCATCACAGGCGACCGCTCGACGCTGGACGAGACGGCGGTGGAGGCACTGCGGGCCACGAACCTCGCGCACCTTCTGGCAATTTCGGGCCTGCACATGGGCCTGCTGACAGGGTTGGTCTTCGGCGGCGCACGCTTGTTGTTCGCGCTCTTTCCGCCCGTCGCGCTGCGCTGGCCGACCCGCAAGATCGCTGCCGTTTTGGCGATTATGGCGGGCGCGGGCTACCTCGTGCTGTCCGGAGCCAGCGTCGCCACCCAGCGAGCCTTCGTTATGGTCACGGTCATGTTCATCGCCGTGCTGCTAGACCGCCGCGCGATCTCCATCCGCTCGGTCGCCGTGGCCGCGACGTTGATCCTGATCGCGGCCCCTCAGGAAGTCATGGGCCCTGGATTCCAGATGTCTTTCGCCGCGACTGTGGCACTGGTCACAGGCTTTCAAGCGATGCGCGGACGGTTCCCGAGAGCACCGAAGCTCTTGCGCCCGCTGGTCGGCGTCATCGCGTCATCCGCGCTCGCGGGCCTCGCCACCGCGCCGTTTTCCGCCGCGCATTTCAACCAGATCAGCCACTATGGATTGATCGCCAACGTCCTCAGCGTGCCGATGATGGGCGCGGTCGTCATGCCGTCCGCCATCGCAGCGCTGGTCCTTGCGCCCTTGGGCCTTGAATGGATCGGGTTCGCGCTGATGGACTTCGGCCTTGGCTGGATTCTAACGGTCGCGGAAACCGTGGCGAGCTGGCCCAAACCCGTGACGTTCATCGTCTCGCCGAAGCCGGCCGTCTTGGGCCTCATGGCGTTCGGAGGGCTGTGGTTTGCCATCGCGCGGGGGTATTTCCGTCTAGCTGGGCTGGCTCCGATGGCACTGTCCGCCGTCCTCTGGTCCCAGACCGAGCGCCCTTATATCCTGATCTCTGACACCGGAGGCTTGGTCGGCGTAATGACAGCCGAGGGCAGGGCGCTGAACAAACCCAAGGGCGACGGCTTCTCTGCCGAAAACTGGCTGCAGAATGACGGAGACGGTGCGGCGCAGGACATCGCGGCGGGGCGCATTGCTGAGAACTCACCGATCCGCGCCATTTCGGGAAAACGGTCACTTGAGACCCTGCAAGACTGCGGCGGAGCGCGCTACCTCGTCACCAACCAGCCCGATGCCGGAGAGCGCCCTTGCGAGACCTTTGATCTCAGCCGCCTGCGCCAGACAGGCTCGGTCGCCATATATGAAAACGGGCGGATCGAGACCGCCCGTCAAATCACCGGTGAGAGGCTTTGGAACGGCGGCGCAGCGCCGCTCACCCTCAGTAGCTTCGGATCAGACCGACGAGGCGGCCCTGAACCTTGACCTGATCGTCGCGCAACATCCGCGTCTCGTAGGCGGGATTCGCCGCTTCCAGTGCGATCATGCCTTTCTGGCGGCGGAAGGTTTTCAGCGTTGCTTCAGCATCTTCGACCAGCGCCACGACGATATCGCCGTTATCGGCAGTGGTGGTTTCGCGGATGATCACCACGTCACCGTCGTTGATACCGACCTCAATCATCGAGTCACCGCGGACTTCTAGCGCGAAATGGTCGCCCTTGCCGACCATGGTCTGCGGGATCATCACGTTGTGGCTGATCTCGGAAATCGCTTCGATCGGCACACCGGCGGCGATGCGGCCCATGACGGGTAGTTCGATCACGCCAATCGCCTCGACCATTGGTGCGGGCTTCGGCTTGTCCGCTTTGCCGCCGTCGATAACCTCGGGCGTGAAGCCGTGCTTTTCCTGCAGGCTTTCGGGCAGCTTCAGGATTTCGAGCGCGCGGGCGCGGTGTGCAAGGCGGCGGATAAATCCGCGTTCTTCCAATGCGGTAATTAAACGGTGGATGCCGGATTTCGACCGCAGATCCAGCGCGTCCTTCATTTCATCGAAAGACGGCGGCACACCATCGCGCTGCACGCGCTTATGGATGAATTCGAGCAGGTCGAGCTGTTTTTTGGTCAGCATGGGGCATCCTTGCACAGTTTCGCGGTTTGGACCGCGTTTATTCTATGTTCTACCCATGTTCCCGTTTTGTGTCAACAATTCCGTTCACAGTGGAACGATTTCAACGACTTCGCCTTTCTGGCGCGCCTCGTCACCGATGGGGCGGATCACGAGGCAGTTCGCCTCGGCCATGACGGTCAGCAGCGAGCTGTCCTGCGATCCGGCAATGGTCACCTCGTCGCCTTCGATCGTGGCGCGCATGTAGTGCGTGCGCGGCCCGTTTTTCGGGGTGTCGTGGGCGAGGCGGGCGGTGCGGGTCGCGGGGAACACGTCCTCCAGCCCCTGCATCCGCTTGACCAGCGGGATGAGGAACAGCAGCGCGCAAACGATGGCGGACACTGGGTTGCCCGGCAGGCCGAGGTAAGGCGCGCCATGCGGAAAACGTCCTGCAATCAGCGGCTTACCGGGCCGCATGGCGATCTTGTAGAACGACCGCTCAACGCCGAGCGCATCGCTGACTTTGCCGACCAGATCGTAGTCGCCGACGGACGCGCCGCCGATGGTGATCGCGATGTCGCCGGTCATGGCCTTCATCGCTTCGGTGATCGCCTCTTCGGTGTCGGCGGCAATCGGGTGGATGTGCGCGATGCCGCCAGCCTGTTCGACCAGCGCTTTGATCGCGAAGAGGTTAGACGCGATGATCTGGTCGCGGGTCGGCACTTCGCCCGGCATGACCAGTTCGTCGCCGGTGGCGAGGATGTCGACCACGGGGCGCTTTGCCACGGTCACGCGGTCGACGTTCATGGCGGCCAGAAGTGCGAGGTCGATAGCGCTTAGACGGCGAGGGGCCTTGAGCGTGAAATCGGACGGGAAATCAACGCCTTCGGGGCGGATGTTCGGGCCGTCACCGAGGTTGGGCTGGATGGTAATCGTGTCGCCGTCGCGGGAGATGTCCTCTTGAATGACGACGTGGTCGGCCCCTTCGGGCACGGGTGCACCGGTGAAGATCCGGACCGCTTGGCCCGCTTGCAACGTGCCGTCCCAGCCATGACCCGCAGCGGACTCGCCGACGACGGTGAAGCGTGCACCAATGGCGACTTCGCTGTCCTTGACCGCATAACCGTCCATCGCCGCCGAGCGGAACGGAGGCTGCGCGCGGCCGGCCTGCGCGGTGACCGCCAGAACACGCCCCGCCGCGTCAGCAAGCGCGATTTCCTCGGTGCCGACAGTGTCCGCAAGCCCGAGGCAAAGACGCTGCGCTTCCTCGACAGAGATCATGTCATTCCGCCTCGAAGCGTCCGGATTTGCCGCCGTCTTTCATTGTCACGCGGATTCCGCCGATAACCATGTCTTTCTGGACGGCTTTGACCATGTCGTGGACGGTCAGGGCGGCTGTGGAGACGGCGGTGAGGGCCTCCATTTCGACGCCGGTCTGGCCGGTGGTTTTGACGGTGGCCGAGATGCGCACGCCGGGAAGCGCTTCGTCGGCGGTCAGCTCGACCGAGACCTTGGTGATCGGGAGCGGGTGGCAGAGCGGGATCAGCTCTGCGGTTTTCTTGGCGCCCATGATGCCAGCAAGGCGGGCGATGCCGAGCACGTCGCCTTTTTCAGCACGGCCCTCGACGACGAGGGCAAGCGTTTCAGGCGTCATGGTGATGTAGCCCTCGGCCACTGCGATGCGGGACGTCACGGCTTTGTCCGAGACGTCGACCATGTGGGCCTTACCGGCCTCGTCGAAGTGGCTGAGGCCCGACATCAGTATCCTCCGGCGTTCAGCGGGTTGGCGAGCAGAGTGCGGGTCGCGTTCGCAACGTCGTCCTGACGCATGAGGCTCTCACCGATGAGGAAGCTGCGGGCACCGTAGCGGGCCATGTCAGCGAGGTCTTCAGGCGAGAAAAGGCCGCTTTCGCAGACGATCATGCGGTCCGCAGGCACCATGCGCGACAGCTGGCGGGTGGTGTCCAGCGAGGTCTCGAAGGTGTTGAGGTTGCGGTTGTTGATGCCGATCATCGGGGATTTCAGGAGCGTGGCGCGCTCCAGTTCCTCGGCGTCGTGGACCTCGATCAGCACGTCCATGTTGTAGTCGAACGCCGCGGCTTCGAGTTCCTGTGCCTGCGCGTCCTCGACCGAAGCCATGATGATCAGGATGCAGTCGGCACCCATCGCGCGGGCTTCGGCGACTTGGTAGGTGTCGTACATGAAGTCTTTGCGCAGGACGGGCAGTTCGACGGCCTCGCGGGCGGCGATCAGGTAGTCCTCGTGGCCTTGGAAGCTCGGCGCGTCGGTGAGGACGGACAGGCAGGCTGCGCCGCCTTCTTCGTAGGCTTTGGCAATCGCGGGCGGATCGAAGTCCGGACGGATCAGGCCCTTGGACGGGCTGGCTTTTTTGACCTCGGCGATCAGGCCGTAACCTTCGCGGCTGGCGGCCTGAAGGCTCTCGTGGAAGCCGCGGACGGGAGACGCGTTATTGGCGGCATCCTCGACCTCGGACAGCGGGCGGGCCTCCTTGCGCGAGGCGACTTCCTCGAGCTTGTAGGCTTTGATTTTATCCAGAATGGTGGCGGTCATAATTACTCCGGTGGCGGCCGCACATGCGGGGCTGCCAGTTTGGTATTTCAGGCTTCCGACGTGACTTTGGCCAGCATGGTGACTGCGGCCTTCGCGCGGTGGCTATCGATGGATTCAGTTGCGATTTCAACGCCTTCCTTGAGGCTGCTCGCGCGGTCCGCAACCACCAGCGCGGCGGCGGCGTTCAGCAGGACGGCATCGCGGTAGGCACCGGCTTCGCCCTCAAGCAGCGCACGCAGCGCATCGGCGTTTTCCTCGGGTGTACCGCCGAGGATATCGCGCAGACGGTGCACGGGCAGACCGGCGTCCTCGGGGTGGACTTCGAGGCCTTTGATCTCTCCGTCCTCGAGCGCGGCGACCGAGCTGGCGCCGGTGATGGACAGCTCGTCCATGCCGTCGTTACCGTGCACGAGCCACGCCTTTTCAGCGCCAAGTTCTTTCAGCGTCTCCGCCATCGGCCAGATCAGGTCGACTGCAAAAGCACCCGTGAGCTGACGCTTGACGCCAGCGGGGTTGGTCAGCGGGCCGAGGATGTTAAAGATCGTTTTGCAGCCCAGTTCCTGACGCACGGGCATGACGTGCTTCATCGCGGGGTGGTGCATCGGGGCCATCATGAAGGCGATGTTCGCCTCTTTCAGCCCGCGCTCCACGATATCCGCGCCGACCATGACGTTGATGCCCAGCTGGCCGAGCGCATCGGCAGCGCCCGATTTCGACGACACATTGCGGTTGCCGTGCTTGGCCACGGGCACGCCCGCACCAGCGACAACAAAGGCGGTCGCGGTCGAAATGTTCAGCGTGCCAAGGCCGTCACCACCCGTACCAACGATGTCGATCGCGCCCTCGGGGGCGTTCACGGGGATGCACTTGGCGCGCATGGCGGCTGCGGCAGCGGCGTATTCGGACACGGACTCGCCACGGGCGCGCATCGCCATCAGAAGACCCGCGACCTGCGCGTGGCTTGCGCCGCCTTCGAACAGGATTTCGAACGCCTGATTGGCCTGCGCCCGCGACAGCGGACCTTCGGAAGCAGCGTAGATGAGCGGTTTGATTGCGTCGGTCATGCGTTCACCTTCATCTTGGCGATAGTCAGGAAGTTTTCGAGCATCTGGTGTCCGTGCTCGGAAGCGATGCTTTCGGGGTGGAACTGCACGCCCTGGATCGGCAGCTCCTTGTGCTGGAGACCCATGATGGTCCCGTCCTCAAGCTGCGCAGTGACCTCGAGACAGTCCGGAAGGCTTTCGCGCTCGACGACCAGCGAATGGTAGCGCGTTGCGGCAAAAGGCGAGGGCAAACCCGCAAAAACACCTTTGTTTTCGTGATGCATGGTGCCCATCTTGCCGTGGACGATTTCGTGGCAGCGCACGACGTTGCCGCCGAATGCCTGACCGATGGTCTGATGGCCGAGGCACACACCCATCAGCGGCGTTTTCGTCTCTGCCGCAGCTTCGGTCAGCGCAAGGCAGATGCCCGCATCATCGGGGGTCGCCGGTCCGGGCGAGAGCAGGATCGCTTCGGGCTTCATCGCCATTGCTTCCTGAACATTCAGCGCATCGTTACGCCAGACCCGTACGTCAGCGCCCAATTCGCCCAGATAGTGGACAAGGTTGTAGGTGAAGCTGTCGTAGTTATCGATCAAGAGCAACATGGTAGGCCCAACAAGCATTTAGGGGTTTTGCCGGAGACAAAGTCGGCGATATAGTCGGGCCTACACAATCCCGTTCAGCCTCCATCGTCAAGGTGCGGGGGCCACTCCTGATCGGAGAATTGTGAGGGCAGACTACAAAACACGGGGGCACAAACGTGTTACGCGGATTACTAGGTGGAGCAGCGGTCGGCGCAATCGTCGCCGGGCTGGGACTTGCGGCGGCTTCGCTGTTCGTTTCGGTCCCGATTTCGAACGAGGCACCGCAGGTCGAAGACACCACCACGCTGGCCCCAGAGGTCGCCATGCCCGAAGAGCCGACGCTCGAAGTGGAGCCTGTGACGGGCATCCAGATCGAAGCACCCGTGCTGGCCCCGCCGCCCACCGAAACCGAAGCGGAGGTCGAGGAAACACCCGACATGACGCTCTCTGCGGATAAGCCGCAGGTCGACGCCTCGCTCGGCATGGAGCTTGATACCCCGACGGTGAACAGCGATCCTGCGGTTTCTGCCACGGACGAAGATCCCGTGCTGCCAAGCCCGCTCGCCGCCGCGCCCCAAACCCCGCCGAATGAAAGCAACCTGTCGGTCAGCACCGAATCCGCCGTGCCGGTCATCGTCGAAGTGCCGGAAGATGACATGCCCGCCGCCGAAGCCGAAGACGGCGCAGGCGCTGTGCCCTCGACCGACGACACCCCGCTGCCTGACGTCGCTGTGGATCGCCCTGCGGTCGAAGCGCCGGAGGCCGCGCCCGAAACCAACACCGACATCGCAACGCCCACGCCGGAACCCACACCTGTTGTGCCGCGCGAACGCCCGTCGTCCATTCAGGTCGGCGGCAACTCAATGCCGGGTAACTCCGACGGCGTCGTAATCCGGCGCCTCGTGGACGATACAACGACAGAAACCACCGCGACCGAGGCCGCACCCTCGGCCATGAGCGAAGCGCTGGTTGCCTATTCGATCCCGTTCACCGACCCGCTGGAGATGCCGAAACTCTCGATCATCCTGATCGACGAGGGCGCGCTGCCCGACGGCCCGACGCTGGTGCGCTCGATCCCCTTCGACGTGACGGTCGCTATCCCGATGTCGGAGGAAAACGCCGCTCAGAAAATGCGTGATTACCGCAGCGCCGGTATCGAAGTTGTCGCGATCGCCGATCTGCCCGCAGGCGCATCCGCTGGTGACGCAGCCATCTCGATGGAGGCCACCTTCAACGAACTGCCCGAAACCGTCGCGCTCCTTGATATCGGTATCGACGGCGCACAGCCCAGCCGCCAAGCGACCGAAGCCGTCCTCAGCCGCCTCGACGCGGACGGGCGCGGCTATATCAGCGGTGTCGACGGTCTCGGTTCTGGCCTGCGCCTTGCGGATACCTTCGATGTGCCCGCAGTGGAAATTGCCCGCGATCTGGATAGCAACGGTCAGGACGCCACGGTGATCCGCCGCTTCCTCGACTTCGCGGCGTTCCAGACCCGCCAGCAGGACGGCGCAGTGCTGCTCGCTCGTATCCGCGCCGAAACCATCTCGGCCCTGACGCTCTGGGCGACAGCCAACCGCGCCAGTCAGGTCGCACTCGCGCCCGTGTCGGCCATCCTGCTCGAACAGGACTAAAACAAAGGGCGCCTCAATCGGGCGCCCTTCTTCATTCTGACAAAAATACCTTGGGGGAGCGCGTCAGCGCGGGGGCAGAGCCCCCAATCCCTCAACGGTTGCCGCTGCTGGTGAACCGCGAGGCGTCTTCGGCGGCTTTGCGGATCGCGTTCGATTTGTGAACGGTCTCCATGTACTCGGAGTCGGGGTTGGAGTCGTAGACGATCCCCGCACCGGCCTGAATGTACAGCTTCTCGTCTTTCAGAACCGCAGTGCGCAGCGCGATACACATGTCCATGTCACCGTTGGCGCTGAAATAGCCCACACCGCCGCCATAGACGCCGCGCTTTTCGGGCTCCAGCTCGTCGATGATCTCCATCGCGCGGACCTTCGGCGCGCCCGAAACGGTGCCAGCAGGCATGCCCGCAAAGAACGCGGACAGCGCGTCGTGGTCCTCTGACAGCTCGCCCACAACGTTCGAGACAATGTGCATGACGTGGCTGTAGCGCTCGACGATGAACTCTTCGGTCGGGCGCACGGTGCCGATCTTGGACACGCGGCCGACGTCATTGCGGCCGAGGTCGAGCAACATCAGGTGCTCTGCCAGTTCCTTTTTGTCGGCCAGCAGATCGGCTTCGAGCGCGTTGTCTTCTTCGGGCGTTGCGCCGCGCGGGCGGGTGCCTGCGATCGGGCGGATCGTCACGCGGCTGCCGACGACCTGCACGAGAATCTCGGGGCTCGCGCCGATGATCTGGTAGCCGCCGAAGTTGAAGTAGAACATGTAGGGCGACGGGTTTGTGCGGCGCAGCGAACGGTAGAGCGCGAAGGGCGGCTCTTTGAAATCCTGCGTCCAGCGCTGGGACGGCACAACCTGGAAAATGTCGCCCGCGCGGATGTAGTCCTTGGCCTTCTCGACCGCTGCCATGAACCCTTCTTTGGAGAAATTCGAAATGGCAGGGGCCGCGTCATGCGCCTCGCGGAATTCGCGGCTGTCGACGGGCACGGGGCGGTCCATGGCGCGCTGCGCGTCCATCACCCGCTCGGCGGCTTGGGCGTAGGCGGCCTTTGCCGACATGCCGGTGTTCGCCCATGCGGGGGACACGAGGATCACGTCGCCTTTGACGCCATCCAGCACCGCGATCACGGTCGGGCGCATCATCACCGCATCGGGCAGGCCGATGGGATCGGGGTTGGCGTCCGGCAGGCGTTCGACCAGACGGATCGTGTCGTAACCGAGGTAGCCGAACAGACCCGCCGCCGCAGCAGGCAGATCGTGGGGCAGATCAATCCTGCTTTCGTCCAGCAGCTTGCGCAGCGAGGTCAGCGGATCGTCCTGTTCGTCAACGAAAGCGTCCTCGTCATAACGGGCCGAGCGGTTCAGGCGCGCCGTCTCGCCGCGGCATTCCCACACGAGATCGGGGTTCATGCCGATGATCGAGTAGCGACCGCGGATTTCGCCGCCGGTCACGCTTTCGAGCATGAACGCATCTTTACCCGCACCGGCAAGGCGCAGCATCAGCGACACGGCGGTGTCGAGGTCGGCCGCGAGGCGGGTGAAAACGATCTGGTTCTTGCCTGCGTCGAAGTTGGACTTGAACGTCTCGAAGTCGGGGCTGAGCGCCATTTAACAGGTTCCCGTTTACTGGAATTGGGTCAGGACAGCGCTGACAGCCGCGTCGTTGATGTCGACCTCGGTTTTGGCTTCGAGCTCGCGCAGGGTGATGAGGAAGATATCCTCGGCCAAGCCGTTGGCGGCGCGCTCGGCTTCGGTCGTCATCAGCGCTTCGGTGTCGGCATTGCCTTGCTCGGGCGCTTTTTCCTCGTCCACGCGGGCGATCACAGCGCCGTCTGCGTAGGGCACAGCGAAGGCCTCACCGATGTTGGTCGCGAAGACCTCTTGGACAAAGCCCTGCGGGGTGCGGTCGATGAAGGTGCGGCGGGTCACGTTGTCGTCCTGCTGCGGCGAGAGGCCGAGCTCTTCGAACGATGCGCCGTTTGCCAGCTCGCCGGTCAGCTCGCGGCCTTTTTCGACGATGGCGTTGCGGGTGGCGTCGGCCATCCATGCGGCTTCGACCTCGGCGCGGGCTTCATCCAGCGGGATGACTTCCGGCTCGCGTACTTCGGTGATTTCCATGGCAAAGAGGCCGCCGTCTTCGAGCGCGATGACCTCGGGGTAGTCGCCGATTTCGCCGTTCGCCGCAGCTTCGCGGAATTCAGGGTAGGCGGCCATGCCGTCGGTGTCCTCGGCGGTCCATTCGACGGTCGAAACGGTAATGTCGGTGCTATCCGGCAGGTCCTGCAGCGCAACGCCGCCAGCCAGTTCGTCGGTGATGAGTTCGGCCTGTTCAGCGATCTGGCGGCGGGCTTGGGTCAGCGCCTGTTCGTTGCGCAGCTCCTCGCGGGCCTCTTCGAACGGCACGGAGTCCGCGGCAAGAACGGCGTTCATGCGGAACAGGGCGGGACCGACGAGCGTGTCGATCGGGCCGACCACCTCACCGGTTTCGGCAGCAAAGACAGCGTCGCCCGCGTTGCTGAGGTCGCGCTTGGACACGTCGCCGAGGTCGATATCGTCCAGCGTCAGACCGCGTTCGGTGACAATGGCGTCAAAGGTGGTCTCGCCCGCGTCGATCGCGGCTTTGGCTTCTTCAGCAGCGGCCTGATCGGCGAACGGCAGACGCTCGACGAGGCGGCGCTCTTCGGTGTTGTAGACGTCGAAACGCTGGTCGTAGAGCGCGCGCAGGGTCTCGTCATCGAAATCGAGGCTTTCCGCGATGTCCGACGGCAGGAGCGACGCGACGGTGATGACCTTGGTTTCGGGACGAGTAAAGTCGGCGGCGTGCGCTTCGTGGTAGGCGGCCAGCTCTTCGTCGGTCGGTGCGGCGACCGGCTCCGTCAGGATGCTTTCGTCGAGCGAGGCCCAAGTGATGTCGCGGCGGGTCGCGAGGTATTCGGCGCGCACTTCGGCAAAATTGGTGGCCGGCTCGATGCCCGTCACCAGACCAAGCTGGAGGAGGGTGCCTGCAACTTCGTCACGGACTTTGTCCTCGTAGCGGGCTTCGCGGGTGCCCATCTGGCTAACCACGTTGCGATAGGTGTCGCGGTCGAACTGGCCGGTCAGGCGGCTCTGGAACAGCGGGTTGGCCTGAACGCTCTCGCGCACGGCGTCGTCACCGGCAGAGATGCCCAGATCGGCAGCAGCGTTTTCCATGATCCGGCGGTTGAGCATACCGCTCAACACGTCCTGCGGAATGCCCGATGCCTGCATCTGCGCCATGCTGATCGGCGTCTGGTACTGGGCGCTCAGGCTCTGGCGGGCCTGATCCAGTTCGAGACCGAATTCCTGCGTGGTAATTTCCTTGTCACCGACAGACGCGAGCGTGTTGTTGGAGAGGGAGAGGTTGGTGCTGCCAAATCCGAGCAAGCTGACCACGACCACACCCAGAACAATGTAGACGCCAATGCTCGATTTCTTCTTCGTCGCCACTTTCGGCTCCTCCCGTCGGTACGTACTGCCGGATCAATTATAACGGCCCGCAACTCAATAACAGGCCAGATGCGGGGCGCAAGATCAGAGAGCGACCTGCTCCAAACGATCAAACAATGTGTTGATGCCCGCGCGGTCCACATTGGCGAATGCAATGCGGAGCTGGCGTTTACCTGCCGCGTTGTCGTTCGGCATGAACATTGTTCCCGGAAGCAGCAGAACGCCCGCCTCAGTCACGAGTTTCTTGGCGACTTCATCGGACGGCAGATCGAAGGGGTGTTCGACATAGGCAAAGTAGGCACCGCAGCCGAGCAGCTTCCAGCCCTTGTCCGCGAGGCGGTGGAAGCCTTCGTTGATCGCAGCGCGGCGGTCGAGGATCTCGGCCCGCTCACCCGCCAGCCACTGCGACAGGTTCTGCATCCCCCAGAGCGCGGCCTTCTGGCCGATCTGGTTCGGGCAGATTGCAACGGTGTCGAGATACTTTTCGACCTCGGCAAGGATCGGCGTTGATGCGCAGACGGCACCGACGCGGTGGCCCGTGAGGCGGTAGGCTTTGGAAAACGAATAGAGCTGGATGAACGTCTCTTCCCAGTTCTCACGGGTGAAGAGGTCATGGGGCGCGCCGTCCCGCGCATCGAAATCGCGGTAGGTTTCGTCCACGATCAGCTTGATGCCTTTGGATTGGCAGAGATCATAGAACGCAGCGAGGGTTTCGGCGGGATACTCGACACCGCCGGGATTGTTCGGGCTGACAAGGACGATGGCCTGCGTGCGTTCGGTGATGAGCGCGGCGGCGTCTTCGGCGTGCGGGATCAGACCTTCGCGCGGCGTGAGCGGCACGGTTTTGACGTCTGCCATGTCCAGCCACATGCGGTGGTTGAAGTAGTAGGGGACGGGCAGAATGACTTCGTCACCTTCGGTGCAGAGCGCGGTGGTGACAGCCGTAAACGCTTGGTTGCAGCCAGAGGTGATGGCGACCTGATCCGCGGCGAGAGTGCCGCCATAGGACGCGGTCCACTGCTTTGCGATCTCTGCGCGGAGTTCCGGCAGACCCAGAACCGGACCGTAGAGGTGCGAGGAGGCGTCGTTCACCACCATGTCGGCCATTGCGCGCAGCATCGGCTCCGGCGGAGTGTCGACGGGTGCGGCCTGACTGACGTTGATGAGCGGGCGGTCTTCGGGGAACGTGACGCCCTCGATCCAGCGGCGTGCCTCCATCACCGGCGGGGCGAAGGTGGTCTGGGTGCGGGAGAGGTGCGTCATGTTCGGTATCCCAAGGAGCGCCTGCGGCGCGAGGTTATATCTCGTCCTCGGCCGCTGGCCTCGCCCTCGGGCTGCCTCCGGCGGAGGTATTTTCCGTCAGAATGAAGGAGGTTCAGTCCTTACCGCGGAACGGCTGGACGTATTGCAGCGCCATGTCCCACGGGAAGAAGATCCATGTGTCCTGGCTGACTTCGGTAACGAAGGTGTCGACCTGCGGGCGGCCTTTGGGCTTGGCGTAGACAGTCGCGAAGTGGGCGTTGGGGTACATCTCGCGCACCAGTTCCAGCGTTTTGCCCGAGTCGACGAGGTCGTCGATCACGAGGATGCCGTGGCCGTCACCTGTGATTTCGGCGTCGGGAGCCTTCAGCACTTTTGCCGATGTCTGGCTCTGGTGGTCGTAGGATTTGACGCTGATGGTATCGACGGTGCGCACATCGAGTTCGCGGGCGATAATCATTGCCGGTGCCATGCCGCCGCGGGTGATCGCGATCACGGCTTTCCATGCGCCGCCTTCCAGCGGGCCGTGGCCGTCAAGGCGCCACGCAAGCGCGCGGCTGTCACGGTGGAGTTGGTCCCAGCTGACGTGGAAGCCTTTTTCGTAGGGGAGGCGATCCGTTTGCGGCATCGGATGGAGGTCCTTCAGGTAAGGGCGACTTTGAGGCCCAAAAGCACGAGCAGACCGCCGAATGTGCGGTCGACGCCAGCCTTGAGTCGCAGATAGGCATTTCGTGCGCGTGGCATAGAGAACACGCGCGCGACGACGATATACCAGAGTGTTTCGTTGGCGAAAACCGCCGCAAGGATCGCAAGACGCCACGGCAAGGGGGTGTCATGCGGCACGAGGCCTACGAAAACCGCGCCGAAGAAAATGGCGGGCTTCGGGTTCGATGCGAAGGTCAGGAAACCGTAGCGGATCGCCGAAAGCGCGGAGCGCGGGGCGGTATCGGTGTTCTGGGGCAGGGGCTCTTTGGCGTGTTTCCACATCTGGAAGGCAATCCAGAACAGGAACAGCGCGCCAACGATTTTCAGGCCCAGAAACAGCGCGGGCACCAGTTCAAACAGGATGGCGAGGCCGGCCATGGCCGCGCCCGCCCACAGAACAGCGCCCAGTCCGAAGCCCAAGGCCAGCGCCGAAGCCACACGGAAACCGTCGGAGGCGGCGGTGCGGACGGCGACGACAAAGCTCGGACCGGGGGAGATCGCCGCCGCGAGGTGGATCAGAACGATCGAGATGAACGCGGCGGTGGTCATCGCTTATTCCTTGTTCATGTCCGGCGCGTCGACGGCCTTCATGCCGACAACGTGGTAGCCAGCGTCGACGTGGTGGGTTTCGCCGGTGACGCCCGTCGAAAGGTCCGACAGCAGGTAGAGCGCGGAGCCGCCAACTTCGTCGATCGACACGTTCTTGCGGAGCGGCGAGTTGTACTCGTTCCACTTCAGAATATAGCGGAAGTCGCCGATGCCCGACGCGGCGAGGGTCTTGATCGGACCGGCCGAGATCGCGTTGACGCGGATGTTGTCCTTGCCGAGGTCTTCGGCGAGGTAGCGGACCGATGCTTCCAGAGCGGCTTTGGCGACGCCCATGACGTTATAGTGGGGCATCACGCGTTCGGCGCCGTAATAGGTCAGCGTCAGGCACGAGCCGCCTTCGGTCATCATCTTGGCCGCGCGCTGGGTGACGGCGGTGAACGAGTAGACCGAGATGTCCATGGTGGTCAGGAAGTTCTGGCGGGTGGTGTCGACGTAGCGACCGCGCAGTTCGTTCTTGTCCGAAAAACCGATGGCGTGGACGATGAAGTCCAGCTTGCCCCATTTGGCTTCAAGCTCGCTGAAGAGGGTATCGACCGAATCCATGTCCGAGACGTCGCAAGGCAGAACGAGATCCGAGCCGAGTTGCGCGGCCAGCGGGCCAACGCGCTTGAGCAGGGCATCGCCCTGATAGGAGAACGCCAGCTCGGCGCCTGCATCGGCGAGCGCCTTGGCGATACCCCATGCAATCGATTTGTCATTGGCAAGGCCCATGATGAGCCCGCGCTTGCCCTGCATCAGTTGTGACGACATATGTTCCTCTTGCCTCCGAGGCTTAGTTTCGTTTCGGTGTAGGCGATTGGCCGAAGCTCATCAAGTGCGCCCGCGACGCAACGTCACTATTGAAGGCGCACAACTTGAAGTTAAGTGCCGCGCGTTTGGAGAAGAAAACATGAGCGACAGAAGCGGAATATTTGCCGGAAACGATCCTTTCGTGATCGCGAAGGTTTGGCTGCAAGAGGCCGAAGGATCGGAACTCAACGATCCGAACGCTATCGCTTTGTCCACCGTGGATGCGGACGGGATGCCGAATGCACGGATGGTTCTGCTGAAAGACATCGAAGCGGACGCTTTCGTTTTCTACACCAACTACGGCAGCCGCAAAGCGCAGGAAGTCGAGCAGGCCGGAAAGGCTGCCTTCGTCATGCACTGGAAGTCGCTCCGCCGTCAGGTGCGCGTGCGCGGCATCGTGGAAAAAGAAGACGGGCCACAGGCCGACGACTACTACAACTCGCGCTCGCTCAAGAGCCGTCTGGGGGCATGGGCGTCCAAACAGTCCCAGCCGCTCGATAGCCGCGGCACGCTCATGGCCGAGGTTGCGACGGTGACGGCGCGCGAGGGAATCAACCCAAAACGTCCTCCGTTCTGGGGTGGGTTCCGAATTAGACCGCTGGAAATCGAATTCTGGGCTGATGGCGCCTTCCGGTTGCACGACCGGTTCCGATGGTCCCGTTCGGATATACGGGAGGAGTGGAAAATTGACCGTCTGTACCCGTGAATTCCACGCTTCGTGAATGTAATATCCCAAGTTTAAGCTTGTTTTATCATCGAAAAACAGGTCTGTTGGGTAACTAGAAACTTCGGCCGGATGGGGGTCGAGGCGGGAATATAATGAATAAGATGACTGACGAAATACTGACCGGACGCACCCTTACCGGGCGCGTCAAGTGGTTCGATCCTGCCAAGGGTTATGGCTTTGTCATAACAGACCTCGGCGGACCGGATATCCTTCTGCACGCGAATGTCTTACGTAACTTCGGACAAAGCTCCGTGGCCGACGGCTCGCGTATTGAACTTGTAACTCAGGAAACCGACCGCGGTATCCAAGCTGTCGAGATCCTCGCGATCGAGCCTCCGGAAAATCCGGGCGCTGGCAGCACGCTGACCGATCTGGTGGAAATCGACGAGGCTGTCCTTGCCGATACCGAGATCGAACCGGCCCGCGTGAAGTGGTTCGACAAAGCCAAGGGTTTTGGGTTTGCAAATGCCTTCGGATCGCCCGAAGATGTGTTTCTGCACATCGAAGTGCTGCGCCGTTCGGGTCTTGCCGATCTTCAACCGGGTGAGGCTATCGGCCTGCGCAGCATAGATGGCAAGCGTGGCAAGATGGCTGTCGAGGTACTGGTTTGGGAAAGCGCAATACAACGCTGAGTTCTTTCATTGCGGCGACAGTCGCGGTTCTTGGTTTCACTCACCCTGTTTCCGCACAAGTCAGCTGCCGTGATGATCTTGTCACTGTTTCGGGCGACTTCGGTGTCGCCCGTTTCACCGTCCAAGTGGCCGACGACTATGAAGAGCGGGCGCAGGGACTGATGAACGTACCCTCCATGCCGACCTTGTCGGGCATGCTGTTTGTGTACGACCAGCCGCAGCAGACCGCGTTCTGGATGCGCAACACGCTTATCTCTCTCGACATGCTGTTTGCGGATGAAACGGGTACGATTACCCGCATCCACGATAAAGCTATTCCGCTCGACGAAACACCGATCCCTGGCGGGGATGACATCCAGTACGTGCTGGAGATCAACGGCGGCCTTGCCGCGCGCCTCGGAATCGAGGAAGGCGACGTCATGCAGCATCCGTCGATGGGCGAGAACGCGGCAAAACCCTGTCAGTGACTTTTTGATCTTTTCTTTCCGGATCAGTCACTTTAAACGGGCGCCAGTCGGGGCGTAGCGCAGCCTGGTAGCGCGACGGTTTTGGGTACCGTAGGCCGCAAGTTCGAATCTTGCCGTCCCGACCACTTCCTCCTCACAACAGAATCATCTGATGAATCGCAGGCGGGAACTTTGGTTCTCACGGCGCCGTGATTTTGTGCGTTTGCCCAAAAATGGTGAACATGTATCCGAACGGATAGGGTCGAGATTACCGTCAGGATTAAGGTCTCGTTAACTCTCTGTGGATGAAACAGTGGGTGAATCGGGCAATTGGTGCGGTTCCCCGCCGGTCAACAGTTTTTATCCTTCATTTAGATTAAAAACCCCGTTGACCCCCTAAACCTAGTTTTGCCAATTTGCGTGCATCGGCGACGTCTCACCAGATGTAGTGCCGATCAATCGGTTCAATACAATGCAGCGGCCCTTTGCGGGCATCATGTTTCGGCTCTCCGAAGCACCGAATGTTGTTTGCCGTTTGGGGGATCGGTCGGGCTGGGTTCGGCTGGAATGGTTATGCGGGGCAGGGAACGGCCCCGGAATTTTGGGCAGAACAAGATGAAAATCGAGCGCTACTTTACGAAGGCCGGTCAGGACGCCTACGCGGGTATCGAATTCCGCAAAGTCTCTTCTGAAATCCGCAATCCGGACGGGTCGATTGTCTTCAAACTCGACGACTGCGAAGTGCCCGAAACCTGGAGCCAGGTCGCAAGCGATGTGATCGCCCAGAAATACTTCCGCAAAGCCGGCGTGCCGTCGAGTGCGACTAAGGTCAAAGAAAAAGACGTGCCCGAATTCCTGTGGCGCTCCGTTCCCGCCAAAGACGCCGAGATGGGCGGAGAGACCAGCGCCAAACAGGTGTTCGACCGCCTCGCCGGTGCTTGGACCTACTGGGGCTGGAAGGGTGGCTATTTCACCACCGAGGACGACGCCCGCGCATACTTTGACGAAATGCGCTACATGCTGGCCAACCAGATGGCCGCGCCGAACAGCCCGCAGTGGTTCAACACCGGTCTGCATTGGGCCTACGGCATCGACGGTCCCGCGCAGGGCCACCACTACGTCGACTACAAGACCGGCAAGCTGGTCAAATCGAACTCCGCCTACGAGCACCCGCAGCCCCACGCCTGCTTCATCCAGTCCGTCGCCGACGATCTGGTGAACGAGGGCGGTATCATGGACCTTTGGGTCCGCGAGGCGCGTCTGTTCAAATACGGCTCGGGCACGGGCACTAACTTCTCGTCGCTGCGCGGTGAGGGCGAGAAACTCTCGGGCGGCGGCAAGTCGTCGGGCCTGATGGGCTTCCTCAAGATCGGCGACCGCGCTGCCGGTGCGATCAAGTCGGGCGGCACCACTCGCCGCGCCGCAAAGATGGTGATCGTCGACGCCGACCACCCTGATATCGAGGACTTCATCAACTGGAAGGTCATCGAGGAACAGAAGGTCGCGTCCATCGTCGCCGGTTCCAAGATGCACGAGCAGAAGCTCAACGCAATCTTCAAAGCGATCAACACTTGGGACGGCGCAGAGGCCGACGCCTACGATCCGGCGAAGAACGACAGCCTGAAGGCCGCTGTCCGCGAAGCCAAGAAGGTCGCTATCCCCGAAACCTACGTCAAGCGCGTGCTGGACTACGCCAAGCAGGGCCATACCAGCATCGAATTCCCCACCTACGACACCGACTGGGACAGCGAAGCCTATGCGAGCGTGTCGGGCCAGAACTCCAACAACTCCATCCGCGTGACCGATGCCTTCCTTGAGGCCGTCCGTAACGATGGCGACTGGAACCTGATCAACCGCAAGGACGGCACCGTTTCCAAGACCGTCAAGGCGCGTGACCTTTGGGATCAGGTTGGCCACGCCGCTTGGGCCTGCGCCGATCCGGGCATCCAGTTCCACGACACCGTCAACGCGTGGCACACCTGCCCCGAAGACGGCGCGATCCGCGGCTCGAACCCGTGCTCGGAATACATGTTCCTTGACGATACCGCGTGCAACCTCGCGTCGATGAACCTGCTCCAGTTCTACCATCAGGGCGAGTTCAACGCCGAAGCCTACATCCACGCGACCCGCCTCTGGACCGTGACGCTGGAAATCTCGGTGATGATGGCGCAGTTCCCGTCCAAGGAAATCGCGCAGCTGTCCTATGATTTCCGGACGCTGGGTCTGGGCTACGCCAACATCGGCGGCCTCCTGATGAACATGGGCTATGGCTATGACAGCGACGAGGGCCGTTCGCTAAACGCCGCTCTGACCGCGATCATGACCGGCATCGCATATGCTACCTCGGCCGAAATTGCGGGCGAGCTGGGCACTTTCGCGGGCTACGAGCGCAACAAGGCGCACATGCTCCGCGTCATTCGTAACCACCGCAATGCAGCGCATGGCAACGCGGACGGTTACGAGGCGCTTGCGGTAAAGCCGGTCGCCCTCGACCACGGCAACTGCCCCGACAACCGCCTAATCGCGCTGGCGGTCGAGGCATGGGATGAGGCGCTGCGTCTGGGCGAGAAGCACGGCTACCGCAACGCGCAGGTTTCGGTCATCGCGCCGACGGGCACCATCGGTCTGGTCATGGACTGCGACACCACGGGCATCGAGCCGGATTTCGCGCTGGTGAAGTTCAAGAAACTCGCGGGCGGCGGTTATTTCAAGATCATCAACCGCTCCGTGCCGTCGGCGCTTGAGGGGCTGGGCTATAACTCCGCCCAGATCGAAGAGATCATCGCCTATGCCGTCGGTCACGGCACCATCGGTCAGGCGCCTGCGATCAACCACACCGCGCTGATCGGCCATGGCTTTGGTCAGCCCGAAATCGACAAGATCGAAGCGGCGCTGAAAACCGCCTTCGACATCCGTTTCGTATTCAACCAGTGGACGCTGGGCGAGGAGTTCTGCCAGAAGTCGCTCGGTATTCCGGCGGCCAAGCTGAACGATCCGTCGTTCGACCTGCTGCGTCACCTCGGCTTCAGCAAGCAAGACATTGATGCTGCCAACGACCACGTTTGCGGCACCATGACGCTGGAAGGCGCGCCGCATCTCAAGGAAGAGCACTACCACATCTTCGACTGCGCGAACCCGTGCGGCAAGAAGGGCAAGCGGTTCCTGTCGGTCGACGCGCACATCCGCATGATGGCGGCGGCGCAGTCGTTCATCTCGGGTGCGATTTCCAAGACGATCAACATGCCGAACTCGGCCACCATCGAGGACTGCCAGAAGGCTTAAGAGCTGTCGTGGAGCCTCGGCATCAAGGCGAACGCGCTCTACCGTGACGGCTCCAAGCTGTCGCAGCCGCTCGCCGCTGCGTTGGTCGAGGAAGATGACGAGGCCGCGGAAGTGCTGGAAAGCGGCACCCCGACCGAAAAGGCTGCTGTCATCGCCGAGAAGGTGATCGAAAAGGTCATCGTCAAGGAGGTTGTCCGCGCCAGCCGTCAGAAGCTCCCCGAGCGCCGCAAGGGCTACACCCAGAAAGCGGTCGTCGGCGGTCACAAGGTTTACCTGCGCACCGGCGAATACGCTGACGGGAACCTCGGCGAGATCTTCCTTGATATGCACAAGGAAGGTGCGGGCTTCCGCGCGATGATGAACAACTTCGCCATCGCGGTGTCCGTCGGCCTCCAGTACGGCGTGCCGCTGGAAGAGTTCGTGGACGCGTTCACCTTCACCAAGTTCGAACCGGCGGGCATGGTTCAGGGCAATGACTCGATCAAGTCGGCGACCTCGATCCTCGACTACATCTTCCGCGAACTGGCGGTGTCCTACCTCGACCGGACCGACCTTGCGCACATCAAACCGCAGGGCGCGGCCTTCGATGATCTCCACGCCGATCAGGCGGGCAACGTTGCTGAGCCGAGTGAAACTGCGGCCTCCAAGTCGTTGGAAGTGCTGCGACAAATCTCTTCGGCGGGGTACTTGCGCAAGCGTCTGCCGGAAGAGTTGACGATGCTGAACAGCGTCGCGCCGGTCGCGCCGTCTGCTGTGAAAACGGTGCAGACAACGGTATCCGAAGTTGCCGTCGCGACCGCCATCTCTGCCCGTGACAAGGCGCGGATGCAGGGGTACGAAGGCGACCCATGTGGTGAATGCGGCAACTACACGCTGGTGCGCAACGGCACCTGCATGAAGTGCAACACCTGCGGCTCGACATCGGGCTGTAGCTAAGGAATTCGATCTGGCGGCGGTTTTGGCTGGCAGATCAAAAGGCTAGGGGGCGATCTTCGCCCTCTGGCGTCACGGTTCCGGGGCCGGTGCGCTGGCCCCCGACGCGGATCGGGATACAGGCAAAAAGCTAACGGGCGGTATATAATTCCACCCGATCCGTGACACTGGGGAGCCCTTGCGGCTCCCCTTTCTTTTTCGAAAACAGATATTTACGAGGCAATTTTACTGCGCCGCAATCTGGCTCGCGTTCTTCGCGGGCGCGCTGCTGTTGGCGGGCTTCGCTTTGCTGGTGCCGCCGCTCGTGCCGGTATTCGTCAGCTTGTAGGTGGCGATTTCGCTGCGGATGATCTCGTTCGCGGCACTCAGGCTGCCGAGCGTCATATTCAGCTCGTCTGCTTGAAGGGTGTTGCGGCGGGTGAGGTTCTCGATCTCGGTCATGGAGAAGTTGATCTGGTCCACCGCGCGGGTCTGCTCCGAACTGGCAAGGTTGATCTCGCCCAGACGGGTCGCGACTTCGGCGATGTCCTTGTTGATCTTCTCGAAGGTTTGGCTGGTCTCGCTGGAGGTTTCCACGCCGACGACGACCTGCTGACGCGAGGTCTCGATGAGGCGCGAGGTTTCCTGCGCGGCCTTGGACGAACGGGCGGCGAGGTTGCGGACTTCCTGCGCAACAACGGCAAAACCGCGACCATGTTGACCGGCGCGCGCGGCCTCGACGGCAGCGTTCAGCGCGAGCAGGTTGGTCTGGAACGCGATTTCGTCGATGACCTTGATGATCTGCATGATCTCGCGCGAGGACGTTTCGATCTTGTCCATCGCGGTGACCATGTTGTCGACCTGGTTCTTGCCGCGCTCTGCGGTGCGGGCAGCGCCGCTGGCCAGTTCGTTGGCGAGTTTCGCGGTCTGGGCATTGGAGCGCACCACGCTCGCGGTTTCCTCGACCGATGCGGACAGTTCTTCGACCGCCGAGGATTGCTGTTCGGAGTTGCTGCCGACGAGCTGGATCGCAGAGGCCAGCGCCTTGGACGAAACGTTCACGTCTGCCGAGCCGCGGCCCAGCGTCTGCATCGTATGTTCAAGCTCGGTCAGGAAGGCGTCGATGGTGCAGTTCGGACCAAGCTCCACGCGGCGGGACAGGTTCTTGTCGCCGGCGATCCCTTTGAAGGTGGTGCGGACGCGGCTAAACCGCTTTTCCCAGCGGGTGCCGCGCTGAAGTCCGAAAATCGCCGTTCCGATGCCGACCACGCCAACGATGGCGCTGGACCATGCCGGTCCGCCGCTCAGTTGCCACGCTACCAAACCACCGCTTACCAAAACCGAGCCTGCGAGAACGCCGAGCTCGAGACGTGCCATACCTGCAATCTGCATCATACTGTCCGTTTATCTGCCGCCCCTCTCTTGGGGGTACAGCAAAGGTAACGACCGAATGAAGTAGACGTTTAGGTAGAAGGGGGACTTATTCGAAGGAGTCCGCACCACCATTGCTGTTCGCAATGGACTGGACCATCCGGCAGAGGCTTTCGCGCACGTCGGGATCGTCGACCTTGGCCAGCGCGAACAGGATGCGCGAGGCGGTGTTGTCCATCTCTTGCTGGGGCGCGGTAGAGTCGTATCCGTCAAAGAAATAAGACGGTTGGACGTCGAGCGCTTCGGCGATTTCATAGAGACGGCTGGCCGAAACGCGGTTCTGGCCGGCTTCGTATTTCTGGAGCTGCTGGAACGAACATCCGATCTGTGCAGCAAGTCCCGATTGGGTCAATCCGCGCATCAAGCGAGCCTGCCGAATTCGCTGTGCGACGAAATCGTCTACCGGGTGGGCCATGCTGTTCTCCATCGTTACTCGTTAAACTGCCTATCATGAACGATGAAGTAATATTCAACTGATGAAATTTGTTCGGCAACGGTAAGCGTATCATACACCAATGTATGATTTATCACTCATAGGTATTAGACTAAGACGGAATTGCGTGGATCTGCCGTAATAACATACAACCATAATGTATGTTGAGGCAGTGTCGCGAGTGGCTACGCATAACCAGGGACGAGCACCGTTGTTATATGAAATGCTGCGATCGTTTACGACGCTCGCAGAAGTATTAAATCTTTCGCGTGCAGTTACCCTTTTGGGTAGCACCCGGCAGACTTTGCGCCGGCATATTTCGATTCTGGAGCAGGAACGTGGCGAGAAGCTGTTCGAACTCGACGAGGACCGCCGCTACAAATTGACGCCGGAAGGTGAACGGGCGCTCGACGAGGCGCTCGAGATCGTTGCGCGGGGTGATGCGTGGCTCAAGAACCAGTCCGGTAAGATCAAGGGCCTGTCCCACTTGATGGTCGAGCCGGAGCAGGGGAATCGCTACTACCTTCAGCAACATTCGCTCACGAAGCTCTGGCAGGACGGGCCGGAGAGGCTCCGCGCGACAGCAAAGGCGTGGGCGGAGGCCGAAGGAAAGCTCAATCATCGCGCATTTGCAGCACATCGTTCGCACTGCATCGTATTCCGTCCGTCAGGGACGCAGTGGGTCTGCGCTGAAATCGGCGCGCGGTCGTCCTATGCAACGTGGTTCGGCAAGGACTGGGCGGCGTCGAGCATTGGCCTGTCTTTCAGCAGCCTCGTGCGCGGATCGGGGCTGGGGGCGGTGTCGTTCGATCCCTACCGCGAAATCCTCGCCAATGGCGGGGTGCGGTTCGACCATATCTCGACCGAATTGCCGCGCGAGGAGCCTGACGAGAAGTTCCCGATCTCGTATGCGCGGGTGATGATGGGCTGCCGTTTCCCCGACAACAGTGTCGGTGTCGTGTCCTCGTCGATCCGGACCTACGATATCCAGATTGCGGGCGTGCCTGATAGCTGGATCAAGTCGATGGACCCGTCAGCGCTGATGGACGACGATATCTAGGCCCCTAAAAAGGAAAAAGGCGCCCGAAGGCGCCCAAATTCCATAGCCAAAGCCGGAAGGCTTTAGCCGTTCCACGTACGCACGCCACCACAGTCCATGTGGACGAAGTTCGAACCACGATAGGTGCCGACGCCGCCCGCTTGGCACGACTGTGCTGCCGAAGCCATCTGGGTGATCGAACGGCTTTGCAGACGGAGGTCTGCGGCCTGTGCCTGCATGTGCAGCGAGTTCTTGGCCACGCCCGACGAACGGCTACGCAGCATCGCGTTGGTTTCCGGCGAACGATAGCCCGAGAGCATCATGTACGGCTCGTCGGTTTCGAGCATGTTGTGGACTGCTGCCATAATGTCGATCGTGCGAGTGTCGACGTTTTTGGTCTGGCCGTTGCGCCAGTCGCGCATGAAGTAGGTAACCTGATCCACGGCTTCGCGGATATAGTCGCCTTCGACCCAGTAGATCATGTCCACTTTTTCACCGGTACGACCCGAGTACATCTTGATGCGGCGAATATCTCCCGCACCACGAAGGAACCCAGCGGCCTTGGAAAACGTTGGTGCTGCAACAACGGTCGTTGCTGCGAAAGCACGCAGAAGTCCACGCCGAGTGAAACCCGTAGAGGTATGTTCAGTCATGGTAATTTGCCTGTCCCGTTTCTAGTGCCCGCTATCGAGCGGGTTGTGTCATCTCATCCCCAGATGCAGGCACTTTATGACATGGGAAAGTTAACGAACCAACCACGGATTGAGAAAGGTTCCATCGCCAGCGCACAAATCGGCAGGAACTTGCGCAAAACCTGTGCGGATTTGTGCCTGTGGCCGAATTACCCTGCAAATGGATAGTCGGGACAGTTGGCATTGGCGGAATTCAAAGAGCGGCCTATTATCAATTAAAACGCCGCGTGCAGTGCGGTTTTATGAATAAAAAGAGGCATTTGGTATAAGTATGGCGCGAATTGTTAAACGCCCCGCCGCCTTTATGGCTGCCACCGCAATCGCCTTGACGGTTGTATTCAGCACTCCGGCACACGCCCAAGTGACGGCTTTCCGACAGGCAATTGCCGAGAATGCCTCTCAGGACGACGCGATTGCCGCATTTTATCGTGCTCGCGACTTCCAAGGGCTTTGGTCCGGAACCGACGAAATGGCCCAAGCGCGCCGCAACGCGCTGCTCGGCGCGTTTGATTCCGCCTCGCTCCACGGCTTGCCGCAAGCCCAGTTTGACCCGCAGGCACTGATTGCCCGTATGCAGGCTGCCGACACCGTTTACGAACGCGGCCAGATGGATGTCGAGCTGACGAAGCTCTTCCTCGATTACGCCCGCGATCTGCAAAGCGGCATCCTCGTGCCGTCGCAGGTCTCCTCCGACATCAAACGTCAGGCACCCGTGCGCGACCGTCTGGAAACGCTGACCGCGTTCGCTGAGGCTGATCCCACTACATATATCCGCGACCTCGCACCGCAGACCGGCGAATACGCCCGCCTAATGCGCGCGAAGATCGACCTTGAACACCGCATCCTTGCGGGCGGGTGGGGCGAGACTGTCCGCGCGTCCGACACCCTGCGTCCCGGCGATACTGGCCCGACCGTGGTCGAGCTGCGCAATCGTCTGATCAAGATGGGCTACATGGGCCGCTCGGTGTCGTCGACTTACGACGACCAACTGGTCGAGGCCGTCAGTAAATTCCAGGCCGAGCATGGTCTGCTCGTTGACGGCGTTGCCGGTGGCGGCACGCTGACCGAACTGAACGTCTCGCCCGAAGAGCGTCTGCAATCCGTGATCGTTGCGATGGAGCGTGAACGCTGGCTGAACCGCGAACGCGGCGAACGCCACGTCTGGGTGAACCAGGCTGACTTCACCGCAATGATTATCGACGATGATATCGTCACGTTCGAGACCCGCGCGGTTATCGGCGCCAACACCAGCGACCGCCGCTCGCCGGAGTTCTCTGACACGATGGAGCACATGGTCATCAACCCCAGCTGGTACGTGCCGCGTTCCATCGTCGTGGGTGAGTACCTGCCGCAGCTCCAGCAGAACCCTGCGGCAGCGGGTCAGCTGCAGATCATCAATGCCTCGGGGCAGGTGATGAGCCGCAATCAGGACTTCAGCCAGTTCACCGCGTCCAGCTTCCCGTATTCGATGAAGCAGCCGCCGGGTCCGGGGAACGCGCTGGGAACCGTGAAGTTCATGTTCCCGAACCGCTACAACATCTATCTGCACGACACCCCGTCGCGCAGCCTGTTCGCGCGCGAATCCCGTGCGTTCAGCCACGGGTGTATCCGCCTGCAGGACCCGCACGACTTTGCCTATGCGCTGCTGGCGCGTCAGACCGACGATCCGCAGGGCTTTTTCCAAGCCAAACTGCGCACTGGCGTCGAACAGCGCGTCAATCTGGAGACGCCGATTCCGGTGCACCTCGATTACCGCACGGCCTTCACCAATGCGGATGGCACGCTGCAGTTCCGCCGCGACGTTTATGGTCGTGACCGTCAGATCTGGAACGCGCTGAGCGCGGCAGGGGTGGCAGGCGCCGGCGTTCAGGGCTAAACCCTCCTGAAACGGAGGATGTCATGGCACACTCGATCGCTGAGATTGCAAAGGCTCTGAACGCTGAGGCGTTCGGGGCAACCGACATCATAGTAGACGGCGCGTCCGAACCCGCTTCGGCTGGTCCGCGCGATCTGGCGCTGGCGATGTCGCCTGCATACGGCGAGAAACTGGCCGAAGGGCAGGCCCGCGCTGCCATTGTATGGCCCGGAGCCGATTGGAAAGCGCTGGGGCTGGAAGCCGCGATCATCGCGCCGCGCGCCCGCCTCGCCATGGCTCGCCTCACGCAGATGCTCGATACGCCGTGGGATATCGAGGACGGCATCCACGTCACTGCAATCACTGACGGCGCGGAGATCGGCAAGGGCGTCGCCATCGGTCCTTATAGTATAGTGGGCAAAGGCGCCAAGGTCGGCGCTGGCTCTCGCATTGCGGCCCATGTCGTCATCGCACCGGGCGTTGTGATCGGTGAAGGCTCGGTGATCCTCGACGGGGCCAAGATTTTGCGACGCGTCACCATCGGCGCGCGCGCAGTCATTCATCCGAACGCCGTGATCGGCAGCGACGGGTTTTCGTGGGTCTCGGCCGATGTATCCAACGTCGAACGCGCCCGCGCCACGATGGGCGAGGCCGAGGCGAACATCCCCGACGATCCAAGCTGGCACCGCATCCACTCCCTCGGCGGGGTGGAGATCGGTGACGACTGCGAAATCGGTGTCGGTAGCACCATCGACGCAGGCACCATCCGCGCAACGAAGGTCGGCAACGGCTGCAAGATCGACAACGGCTGCCACCTTGGCCACAACGTCACGATGGGCGATCACTGCCTCATGGCGGGGCACGCTGCCGTTGCGGGCTCGACCGTGATCGGAGACCGCGTTGTGCTTGGCGGACAGACCGGCGTCGGTGACAATCTGAAAATCGGTGACGATGTCGTTACGTCGGCAGGGACGATCGTTCTTGCAAATGTACCATCGGGTCGTGTGATGATGGGCTACCCTGCGACGACGATGACGCAGCAGGTCGATATGTATAAGGCACTCCGCCGCCTACCGCGTTTTTCGCGCGACAAGGTCGGATCGTCAAAATCTGGTTTCAATAGCAAGCCAGAATGACTAGATCATCAGCGCGGCCTTTCGGGTGCGCGCTGTAAAGGGATACGGGGACTACAGCATGACGAACGACGTTCGTGAAAAAACCATTGCTATCATTGCCGAGCAGGCCGTTCTGGAGCCGTCGGACGTGAAGATGGAAAACACTCTCGAAGATCTGGGCATCGACAGCCTCGGTCTGGTGGAAAGCATTTTCGCGATTGAAGAAGCCTTCGACATTACTGTCCCGTTCAATGCCAACGAACCCGAGAAAAGCGATTTCGATATTTCGACCGTCGCGTCGATCGTTGCTGCTGTCGAGCAGCTGGTGACGGAAAAGGTCTAATCCAGAATGCACCGCGTCGTCATTACCGGAGCCGGCACGATCAACGCGCTCGGCCATGATGTGGCTTCCACCCTTGAGGCAATGCGCGAAGGGCGCTGCGGGATCGGGCAGCTCGATGTCCGCGATGTGGAACGTCTGGCCGTGCAGATCGGCGCGCAGGTCAAAGATTACGACGAGCAGGTGCATTTCAACCGCCAGCAAATCGCGCTGTTCGACCGTTTCACCCAGTTCACGCTGCTTGCCGCGCGTGAAGCGATGGCCCAGTCGGGTATCGTGTTTCAAGGCGAGCTGGCCGACCGTTCGGGCGTGATCCTCGGCACCTCGGGCGGCGGTCTGTCCACGCAGGACGAAAACTACCGCGCAGTTTACGAGGAGGGGAAGAACCGCGTTCACCCCTTTATCGTGCCCAAACTGATGAACAACGCCGCGACCAGCCATGTGTCGATGGAGTTCAACCTCCGCGGCCCGTCGTTCACCGTTGCGACCGCCTGCGCGTCGTCCAATCACGCCATGGGCATGGCATTCCAGATGATCCGTTCGGGCATGGCGCAGGCGATGCTGACGGGCGGATCGGAGTCCATGCTGGTCTTCGGCGGCGTGAAAGCGTGGGAAGGTCTGCGCGTCATGTCCAAAGACGCCTGCCGTCCGTTCAGCGCCACCCGCAACGGCATGGTGCAGGGCGAAGGCGCGGGTGTTTTCGTGTTCGAGGAATACGAGCACGCCAAGAAGCGCGGCGCGGTCATTCTGGCCGAAGTCGTCGGCTTTGCCATGTCCTCGGATGCGTCCGACATCGTGATGCCGTCGAAGCAAGGCGCGGCGCGCGCGATCTCCGGCGCGCTGAAAGACGGCAAGATCAACGCCTCTGACGTTGGCTACATCAACGCCCACGGTACCGGCACGGCAGCGAACGACAAAACGGAATCGGCGGCCGTCGCGGATGCGTTCGGCAGCCATGCGGACAAGCTGATGATCTCGTCCACGAAATCCATGCACGGCCACCTGATCGGCGGTACGGGCGCGGTAGAGCTTCTGGCGTGTGTCATGGCGCTGCGTGACGGCGTGATCGCGCCGACCATCGGCTATGAAGAGCCCGATCCCGAATGCGCGCTGGACGTGGTCCCGAACGAGGCGCGGGAGGCGAATGTGGACACGGTGCTGTCCAACGCCTTTGCCTTTGGCGGGCTCAACGCTGTCCTCGCGCTTCGCAAAGCCAACTAAGAAAAAACGCCGCCCCGAAAGGCGGCGTTTCCGTTTTCAGATATGGCGCGGATTAGCGCGGTGCGGTCGCCTGTTCGAAGCCAGCAGTGAAGCCGGTCAGCGACATATCGAGCAGCACTTCTTCGCCATCCGAAGCACCGGCGGGAACGAGGCGCACGGTGCCCTTGTTGCCGCGCTTGAGGCTGTTCAGTTCTTCCGCACGCAAACCGATGCGCGAGACGCAGCCAGCCTGGTTACAGAATTCGAACGGGTAGCGCTGCGGCTGGCCACCATCGACGGTGAGCGTCACGCCTTCGGGGATCAGGGTCATCAGCGGAACGACGATCACAGCGCCAGCGACGACCTCGTTACCTTCGGGCAGCGGGAACATCTTCACTTCGGAAACGGCATTATCGTCACCGTCGGTCAGAAGCTGGTAGATCTGGCAGTCGTCGGTGTTGCCTTCTTCCGCCTTCATGCAGCGCACTTCCCAGTCGCCCGAGGTTTCCTTGATATAGACCTGACCCGGCTGCGGGACGGTCGGCTCTGCGGTCGCTTCGCTGGTCGTCTCTGCGGTCGCGGCGGCATCGTCGGTGGCGGGCTCGGCGTCCTGAGCAAAGGCGGCGCCACCCATGGCGATCAGGGCGATCGTTGCGAGCGGTTTAAGCGTGTTGATCATCATAAATCCTAAATTATTCGTCGGTGCGAAAGCTAACATAGGATTGAGATAGTGCCAGTAGGGTTTGCTGACAATTGCAGGCGATCACGGAGTGATGAAAATACTTGAACTTTGGTTCGTAAAACTGTGATCCAAAAGTAAAAAGGAGCCGCAACGCAGCTCCTTTTCACATCTCTCCCTGTCGGACTTGGCCGACTATTTGTGCAGACGCTACGCAATGCAGCACGTACCGTCAACAGGCAAAATGCAGGATTTTCGCTGTTAAGAAAAAAGCCGCGCCAAGAGGGGCGCGGCAAGTCCTTCAGGGAGAAGTTTACTACAAAGCTGACCGCTCTGGAGTAACTTCGTTATACCGTAAAATCGTAAAAGTTGTATTGCGCAAAGGTACAACACCGACGCGCGAAAGTATTAGCCGAGCGGACGTATCTTCACGGTTGCAACGCGGTTGCGTTCCTTCTCCAGAACCTCGAACCGAAAGCCGTGGAAGCTGAATACCTGACCACGCAGCGGGATCAGTTGCGCCTCGTGGATGACAAGGCCCGCAACGGTGTTCGCCTCGTCATCGGGTAGGTTCCAGTCGCGCGCACGGTTGAGGTCGCGGATGGTCATCGCACCGTCAACGATCACCGCGCCGTCTTCGGTTTCGGTGATCTGGTCGTTGTCTTCTTCGTCGAATTCGTCGGCAATCTCGCCGACGATTTCCTCAAGGATGTCCTCCAGCGTGATGAGACCTTCCAGCCCGCCATATTCGTCCACCACCAGTGCAAAGTGCGATTTGCGTTTCAGGAACTGACGCATCTGGTCGTCGAGCGTGGTGGTTTCGGGGATGAAGTACGGCTCCATCGCCACGTCGAGGATGTTGAAGTTCGCCATTTCCTCGGGCTCGATCCGGCCGTCGGCCATCATGCGGTTGAGGGCGCGCAGCAGGTCTTTGGCGTGGAGGACACCGACGACGTTTTCCATCTCGTTGCGATAGAGCGGCAGGCGGGTGTGCGGGCTTTCCAGCACGCGGTCGAGGATCTCGGTGACGGGAAGATCGGCGTCCAGCATTTCAATGTTGGAGCGGTGGGTCATCACCTCTTCAACAAAGCGGTCGGACAGGTCGAGCGCGCCGAGGATACGGTCGCGGTCTTCCTTTTCCACCACGCCTTCGGAGTGGCCAAGGTTCAGCGCGCCCGCGATTTCTTCGCGGACGGCGAGGATGTGGCTGTTCGGGTCGGTGTCGACGCCAAAGACGCGCAGGACCAGGCGCACCAAAAGGCGGACCGCAGACACGATGGGCGAAAAGATCAGGATGACGAACTTGATCGGGGCCGCGACACGGCTCGCCACGGTTTCGGCATTGGTGATCGCGTAGGTTTTCGGCAGCACTTCGGCAAAAATCAGCACGAGCAGGGTCATCGCCAGCGTTGCGACAGCCACACCGTTCTGGCCGAATACCTTCGTGAGCAGGGCGGTCGCCAGCGAGGTCGCAAGAATGTTGACCACGTTGTTGCCCAGTAGGATCGAGCCGATCAGGCGCTCGCTGTCTTCTGTCACCTCCAGCGCGTTTTCGGCGGAGCGGGAGCCTTTGTCGGCGGCAGCGCGCAGCTTGCCGCGGCTGGCAGCCGTCAGCGCGGTTTCGGAGCCCGAGAAGAACGCCGAAAGCACCAGCAGCACAAGGATGCCGGCGGCAGTGAACCAGAATGCAGTGTCGAGAGCCGTAGTCATATGATTTTCCGAGTTTCTCTCTCGGTTATGGGGCGCGCGGGCCCTTGTTTCAAGTTGTCTTGCCGCTCTTTCGCGCCAGCGGGTGATGTTCGAGCACCAGTGATTTCAAGCGCTCGTCGACCACATGGGTGTAGATTTCCGTGGTCGCGAGGTCTGCATGGCCGAGCATGGTCTGGATGACGCGCAAGTCCGCGCCGCCTTCGAGCAGGTGCGTGGCGAAGGCGTGGCGCAGCGTGTGGGGCGTGACCGATGCGGGCGAAATGCCCGACGCGACGGCCAGTTCCTTGATCAGCATAAAGAACCGGTGCCGCGTAAGGTGGCCGTCCTTACCGCGCGAGGGAAACAGGAATTTCGAGGCGGGCTGGCCTTTGCGGCGGGCGAGTTCCTCGGCGTTGTCGCGTTCGATCAGCCAGTCGGTTATGGCCGCGCGGGCGGGGTCGGACAGTGGGACCATCCGCTCTTTGCCGCCTTTACCGCGCACCAAGACCATCTGCGGATCGCCCCTGACGGCGGCGACGGGCAGGCTGACCAGTTCGGTCACGCGCATCCCTGTGGCGTAGAGCAGTTCCATGAGGCAGGTGTTCCGCGCCACTTCGCGCCCGTGGGTCCGCGCGGCGTGGAGCAGTTTGTCGACGTCTTCCACGGTGAGCGTTTTCGGCAGCTTCTTTGTCTTCCCCGGACCGCGGATCTGGATGGCGGGGTTGTCCTCTCGCCAGCCTTCTTCGAACGCGAAACGGTAGAGTTGTTTGATCGCGGACAGGCGGCGGGCGCGGGTGGATTGGGCCAGCCCCTCGGCCTCGCAAGCGATCAGATAGCCTTCGACCTGATCCTGCATGACTGTCGCGAAATGGACATCGCGCCGTTCCAGCCAGCCGGCGAAATCCTTGAGGTCGCGGGCGTAGGCCAGTTGGGTGTTGGTGGCCGCATCGAGCTCTGCCGCCTGCGCTTCAAGGAATGCCTGCACCCAATGAAGCATCGGCTGCTCGGCTGGTGTCACGACGGACGCTCCAGCAGCAGGTATTCGAGGGCGGCGCGGCGGGCCACGTCCTCAAGTCCGACAGCCCGGAAGGTGGCCAGCGCCTCGGTGATGCCGACCGGATCGCCCGTCATGCCTTCGCCGAAGGTCGCGATGGCGCGAAGCAGCGCCTCGCCCAGTTTGCGCTCGCCCAGCAGGGTTGAGGTGATGTCCGGGACGGGAGTGCCTTGGAAGGCGTTATAGATTGTGCGCTGCTTGTCGGACTGCGGCTCGACCTCGCTGACGTCACCGCGCGCGACGGCGATATAGAACGCCTCGTCGACGTCGGTCGGCACGTAGGTCTGCGCGGCCTCTTCATATTCGGGCGACAGCATCGCGATGCGGAAGGCGAGTTTCTTAGCCTGGCCAGTCAGCGGCAAACGCGCCAGGTCTGCGGCGAAGATACGGGCAAACGGAGCCTCGGCGCGGGCTTCTTCCATCGCGGCCCAAGCGGCGGGCAGGGTGGAGGACACGGCGCTCGGGTCGCCGGAGTTGATCGCGGTGCTGAACTGCTGGAACGCTTCGGCACGATCCCAGACACCGCCCGATGCGGCGGGGCTGCGTTCTTCATAAAGCGCGCGTAGGACGTTGGAATTGATCGCATCGGCACGGGCCAGACGCTCGGCGGCTTCCAGACGGGTGCGCCAGCTCATGATGTCGCGCAGGTCGGCGTAGGCGAAGGCGCGGGGCAGAGAAGTCGTCGCGATCGGCTCGCCGATGGCTTCGAACATGCGGAAGACCAGCGGGCTGAGGCGTTCGGGCTGCTCCAGCGGGGCAGAAATATCATCGAGGTGCGCGTCGAGGAACCGCTCGACCAGCAGCTCCAGATCGGCAGGCATATCGCCCAGCGCGCGGGCGGTGTTGAACACAAGAACCGCGTCATCCCAGTCGCCGCCCCGCGCGAGGCAGAAAATCTGCGCCGCCTCTGTAGGTGACAGGTCCGGCACATCGTTGAGCATCGCGCAGGTCGCTTCCTCGGTCCCCGTCAGCAGCGAGATATCGAACCAGCGGCGGAAAATTTCGGGCCGCTTGAGGTCAGCGGCCTCAACCAGCGCCTGCGCCTGTTCGAGCTGTCCAAGGTCCAGCAGTTTATCGAGACGTGCGAGGAACAATGCGCCGTCGGGACCGGCATCATGCGGGGCCACAGCCTCGGCAAGAAGTAGCGTAACGAGCAGATCCTGCACCGCAGGCAGCATCGACGTGCGCTCCGCGTTCACCAGATTGACCAGCGTCGATTCGTCCGACTGTTGCCAGAGGTTCATCGGCAAACCAGTGATTTGCGCCGAAAGAATGCCGACCGTATCTGGCGACGCGCTATCGAGCGGCGTGACGGTCACGTCCTCGTCCACAGCGCCTTCCATGCCGTTCGGCACCGCTTGCTCCAGCGGCTGTTCGGTCGTGGGATCGACGCTACGCGACAGCCAGTCGATCGCCGAAAGCGGCTGTTCCGACTGGGCGCTCGCGGTGCTGGCGATCAACGCCAGTAAGGATATCGTACCGGCAAACCGCATGTGATTACTCGACGTCCAATTCAATCGGCTGGGTCACGGTCTGCGTCGGCGCGTCAAAGTCCGAGGGGAAAATCAGCGGTCCGACATAAGCGTAAACCACCAGACCGATGCCTGCCAAAATCAGCAGAACCAGTAGAAGCTTGATCAGTTTCCACAACATTCCCGAACCTTTCTTGCCTTCTTTGCCTCGACGGGCTTTGCACCCTTGGCGGTCTTTATATATTCCCTTGAACACAAGATCACGTCAGTTTGGATAACAAAATGGGCCCTCGGGTGCAGGAGAGCGATCACGACACCGACAACTCGGTCGCGAAAGCTGAAAAATACCGTCTGCATCGCACGGTCGTTCTTGTCGGGATGATGGGGTCGGGCAAGAGCGCGATCGGCAAGGCGCTCGCCGCAAAACTGGGCGTTCCCTTCGTCGATTCGGACCACGAGATCGAAGTCGCCGCCAATGCCACCATCGCAGAGATCTTCACCCGCGACGGCGAGGAGTTTTTCCGCCGCCGCGAAAGCGAGGTAATCGAGCGCCTTCTGTCCGGTCCGCCCTGCATCCTGTCCACGGGCGGCGGTGCCTTCATGGCCGAACGGAACCGCACCGCGATCACCGAAAAGGGCGTGTCGGTCTGGCTGAAGGCGACGCTGGATACGCTCTGGGACCGCGTGCGCCACAAGGACACCCGTCCGCTGCTGCGCACGCCGAACCCGAAAAAAACGCTGTCGGAACTGATGACGAAACGCGATCCGATCTACGCGCTGGCGAACCTCAGCGCGCAAACCAAAAAGGGCAACAGCATCGAGGCGACCACGAACGCCGTGATCCGCTCTCTGCTGTCCCGCCCTGATGTACTGGAGAAAGAGTAATATGCAGCAAACCGTGCACGTCGGCCTTCCGGGCCGCGAATATGATGTGGTGATCGGACCGGGCCTTCTGGAGGAAGCCGGTGCGCGCATCCTGCCGCTGCTGCGCAAACCCACCGTTGCGATCATCACCGACGAAACCGTCGCGGGCTTGCATCTGAAAACGCTCGAAGCCTCGCTGGACAAGGCCGGCATCTCCCACACCGCGCTGGCGCTGCCCGCTGGTGAAAGCACGAAAGGGTGGGAGCAATTCTCCCGCGCCGTCGAATGGCTTCTGTCCGAAAAGGTAGAGCGTACCGGCGTTGTCATCGCCCTTGGCGGCGGTGTGATCGGTGACCTCGTGGGCTTTGCTGCAGCGGTCGTGCGCCGCGGTGTTCGCTTCGTGCAGATCCCGACGTCGCTGCTGGCGCAGGTCGACAGTTCTGTCGGTGGGAAAACAGGCATTAACGCGCCCCAAGGCAAGAACCTGATCGGCGCCTTCCACCAGCCGAGCCTCGTTCTGGCCGACACCGCGATCCTCGCGACGCTGCCCGAACGCGATTTCCTCGCGGGCTACGGTGAAGTCGTGAAATACGGCCTGCTCGGCGATGCGGAGTTCTTCGACTGGCTGGAGAAAAATGGCCCCGCGCTCCGCGACGGAGACATGGAAGCCCGCGTCCATGCCGTGACCCGCTCGGTGCAAATGAAAGCCGAGATCGTCATGCGCGACGAGACCGAGCAAGGCGACCGCGCGCTCCTCAACCTCGGCCACACGTTCTGCCACGCACTGGAAAACGCGACGGGCTACTCCAGCCGCCTCCTGCACGGCGAAGGCGTGTCGATCGGTTGCGCGCTGGCATTCGAACTCTCGGCCCGCCTTGGTCTGTGTAGTCAAGAAGACCCCAGCCGCGTCCGCGCTCACCTCAAAGACATGGGCATGAAAACCGACGTCACCGACATCGACGACGATCTGCCGGATGCAGAGGCGCTTCTCGATCTGATGGGACAGGACAAAAAAGTCCTCGACGGCAAACTGCGCTTTATCCTCGCGCGCGGCATCGGCGAAAGCTTCGTCACATCGGACGTGCCGCGCGATGCAGTCCTTGATGTTCTGAGCGACGCGCTGAACGGATAAGACAGCGGAGGGGCGCTGCCCCTCTGGCCTCCGGCCATTCATCCCGGGATATTTAGGGCACAAAGGCAGGGCGACCTGCGCTTCATTCTGATAAAAATACCTCGGGGGAAGCCCGAAGGGCGTGGGGGCAGAGCCCCCTTGGACAAAAGAAAACCCCGCCGGATGGCGGGGCTTTTTGTTTAGAACGGGATTTCGTCGTCCATGCCGCCGGAGTTGCCACCGCCGGAGGGGCCACTGTCGTAGCCGCCGCCGTAGCCGCCGCCCGACGAGGACGGGCCGTTGTCGTAACCGCCGCCGTAGCCACCGCCACCGCCGCCACCCTGACCGCCGTCACCGCGGCCGCCGAGGAGCGTGAGGTTGCCGGTGAAGGGACGCAGAACGACCTCGGTCGTGTAGCGGTCCTGACCGGACTGGTCCTGCCACTTGCGGGTTTCCAGCTGGCCTTCGACGTAGACGGTCGAGCCCTTGCGCAGGTATTGCTCTGCAATGCGGCCCAGGGCTTCGTTGAAGATGGCGACCGAGTGCCATTCGGTGCGCTCGCGGCGCTCACCGGTGTTGCGGTCTTTCCAGTTTTCCGAGGTGGCGATGCGCAGGTTGACGACTTTGCCACCGTTATTGAAGTTGCGGACTTCCGGGTCGCGACCCAGATTTCCGATCAGGATGACTTTGTTGACTGAACCGGCCATGCCGCGTCTCCCTCGAATCTCGTTTCTTTTGTTCGGGACGTTACATCATCCCGTGCGGGATGAATAAAGCACAAAGTCCCTCACGTCCGGTAAATACCCAGCGGGCAGAGAATTGCCGATCACGGAGCTGTGTGGTTTTCCTGATGGAACCTATGTCCTAGGTTTGCCGAAACAAACGGGACAGGTGCGGAACGATGCGAATTTTGGCGATTGCTGCGGTATGCAGCGTGGTTGCTGGTGGCGCGCTGGCGGATAGCGTGTCGTCGTCGGGCCGGATGGCCCTGTTCCAGAGCCAGTTGTCAGTCCTCGATGGCCGTGCATCCGAGCAGTACTCGACCTCCAGCCGTTTGATGCCGACCAGCCCGCCTGCGCCGATTGCCGTGTCGGCTCCGGCTTACAATGGCGGTTATAGCGGCGAGTATCTGACGATGGCCCGCTCGGCTGCCAGCAAGTATAACGTGCCCGTTGATCTGTTCCTGCGCCTCGTGCAGCAGGAGAGCGGCTGGAACTCTTCCGCCAAGAGCAGCAAGGGCGCGATCGGTCTGGCGCAGCTGATGCCGGCGACTGCGACGTTCCTTGGTGTCGATCCGCACAATCCGCGTCAGAACCTCGAAGGCGGCGCGCGTTATCTGCGGATGCAGTACGACCGTTTTGGCGACTGGCGTCTGGCGCTGGCTGCCTACAACGCGGGCCCTGAGGCCGTGGACCGCTATGGTGACGTGCCGCCGTACCGCGAGACCACCCACTATGTCGCGGTGATCTGGGGCAGTTAATGCGCCTTGCGGAAGGCTGACGGGGTCATGCCTGTTTCGTGCTGGAAGCTACGGGTGAAGTAAGCCGCAGACGAGAAACCCAAATCCGAAGCGATTGTTTTCACGGGCGTTTTGCTGGTGCGCAGGCGCTCGCGTGCCTCGTACAGAATGCGGTCGTTGATGATGGCGAGCGCCGATTTCCCGCAGGTTTGTTTGCAGCAGCGGGTGAGGTGCGTCGGGGTTACGCCAAGCTCGCGCGCGTAGGCGGTGACGCCTTTTCCGGATGCGAATCCACGCTCCAGCAGATCTGTGAAAGCTGCCACCAGACGTGCGGCGGAGCTTGTGGTGCGGCCCGTGGTATCGACGGGCGGGTTGTCCTCAAGCTGACGCTGGAAGAACACCGACATGATGCCGAGCATGTGGTGCGCGGCGCGTTCATGGCCTGCGCGGCCGGATTTCATTTCACGCTCCAGACTGTCGAGGGTGCTGACGAATTCCTTTTGGATCAGCACGTCGCGCATCCGCAGGTGAACGGGGTCTTCGGGCCATTCGTGAGCGAGGGCACGGGGGATCGAGATGACGTAGCCAAAGACAGTCGTTCCGGCCTCGTAGCCAAACAGCGTATTGGCGGGGACGTAGATCAGGTTGTTCGCGCCGTAGCCGCTGGTCAGGCCCGACACGGTAATGCGGCCTTGGCCCTTGGTGAAGAAGATCAGTCGCGGAGAGCTATAGCTGCGCATCGCCTCGGTCCGCCATTTGCTGGCGGCGTTCTGCGGGACGATATGGGTCAGCGAGAGGGCGTTCTGCGCTGGGTCGGCATAGGGCTTCGGCGGGGTCATCGTCGGCTCCGATGTTCGGTTTGTGCAACCTTTACCGAAGCGATTCGACCAAGCAACGGTTTTGATTCGCACCCGTAAAACCGTTGTAAACTTGCCGCATCAGGGCAGGGCGACGGGCCTCCAATGTTTCATTCTGTTACGAAACCACGTGCGTTGGCGCTTGGCGTACTGGCGTGACGCGGTGACGGCGGCGTCGCGGGCGTCCTCCAGCGTCATCGCGCCTTGGAGGTGCGCAATCATCTCGGGCGCGCCGATGGCTTTGGAGGACAGATAGCTCGGGTCCCAGTGGGGCAGCATGGCACGGGCTTCGTCCAGAGCGCCGCTCTCAATCATCAGATCGAAGCGTCGGCCAATACGTTCGTTCAGCCAGTCCACATCGGGGCGCAGCACTAGCGCGTGCGTGTCAGCGGCAGGCAGCAGCGGCGGGGGCGTGTCGTCCTGCCAGTCGGCGAGTGCGCGCCCCGTGGCTGTCAGCACCTCCCAAGCGCGCTGCACACGCGGGCGGTTGTTCGTATCGATCCGCGATTTCGTTTTGTCGTCGAGCGCGGCGAGCAGATCGGGCAGGGCGATGAGGTCACCCTCAGCACGAACCTCAGGCGGGGTCGCGGGGATTTCCACCAGCCCTTCGGTCAGCGCCATGAAGTAGAGGCCCGTGCCGCCGACGATGATCGGGCGCTCTCCGCCCAGCAGAGGGGTCACATCGCGCAGCCAGTGACCCGCCGAATAGGGCTGATCGAAGGGCACATGGCCGTAAAGTTTGTGCTCCGCCCGTGCCAGATCAGAATCATCGGGCCGCGCGGTGAGGATGCGCCAGCCGCTAAACACCTGTAATGCATCGGCATTCACGATCACGCCGCCCTTGGCCTCTGCAATGCGAAGCGCCAGTTCGGATTTGCCCGAGGCCGTCGGACCCGCAATGAGCACGGGCTTTTCGGCGGATATGCTATCGATCAGTGACACGAAATGCGGCAACCTTTCCTAGATGCTGTGCAGGTTTTACAGAGAATTCACACAACCTGCCAATTTCCGGCGATACCGCCATTGCCCTTTCGCGCCTTTTGCGACATTTTCCACGCCGATCAAAGTACCAGCGCGAGGATAGAGCCATGACCGACGGCAAGGATGTGAAATTCAAACGGGTCATGCTCAAAATATCAGGGGAAGCCCTGATGGGCGACGGCCAGTTCGGCCTCAACCCGCCGACCGTTGAGCGCATTGCCCGCGAAGTCAAATCGGTCCACGACCTTGGCGTCGAAATCTGCATGGTCATCGGCGGAGGTAATATCTTCCGCGGCCTTCAGGGCTCCGCACAGGGCATGGAACGCACCACTGCAGACTACATGGGCATGCTCGCGACCGTGATGAACGCGCTGGCGATGCAGTCCGCGCTTGAAACGCTCGGCGTCTTCACCCGCGTCATCTCGGCCATTCCGATGGATCAGGTTTGCGAGCCCTACATCCGCCGCCGCGCGGTGCGCCACCTCGAGAAAAAGCGTGTGTGCATCTTTGCCGCCGGCACGGGCAACCCGTACTTCACCACCGACACCGCCTCGGCGCTGCGTGCCAACGAGATGTCCTGCGAGGCGATCTTCATGGGCAAGCAGGTCGACGGTATCTACGACAGCGACCCCAAGAAGAACCCTGACGCAAAGCGCTTCGACCGTATCTCCTACGACGAGGTTTTCCGCCAGAATCTCAAGGTGATGGACGCTTCGGCTATTGCGCTGGCCCGCGACAACAACATGCCGCTGATCGTGTTCAGCCTCGACGAGCCGGGCGGTTTCCGCGGTATCCTCGCGGGTGAAGGCACCTATACAACTGTGCACCGTTAAGGTTATAGCAGTCCGAACCGAAGAATACCCCCGAGGGGAGCAGAAAGTATGTCCGAAGATTTTGAACTCGACACCGACGACCTGACCCGCCGTATGGACGGCGCCATTTCCGCGCTGCGCACCGAATTCGCTTCGCTGCGTACCGGCCGTGGTTCGGGCTCCATGCTGGAGCCGATCCAGGTCGAAGCCTACGGCACCATGACGCCGATCAACCAGCTGGGCACCGTCAACGTGCCCGAGCCGCGCCTTGTCACCATTAACATCTGGGACAAGGCCATGGTCGGTAAGGTCGAAAAGGCCATCCGCGAGTCCGGTCTGGGCATCAACCCGCAGCTCAACGGCACCATCATCATGCTGCCGATCCCCGAACTGAACGAAGAACGCCGCCGCGAGCTGACCAAGGTCGCAGGCCAGTACGCCGAACACGCTCGCGTTGCGATCCGTAACCTGCGCCGTGACGGTATGGACCAGATCAAGAAGGCCAAGAACGACGGCCTTTCGGAAGATGACCAGAAGTTCTGGGAATCCGAAGTTCAGGATCTGACCAACAAGTACGTCAAGCAGGTCGACGATCTTCTGGAGAACAAGCAGGCGGAGATCATGCAGGTTTAAACCTGCATGTTTCGTGGCGAGGAACTCCAGTATGGACGGACATTTGGAAACTGACCAAGACGGTCCGCGCCACGTCGCGATTATCATGGACGGCAACGGCCGCTGGGCGCAGCAGCGCGGGCGGCCTCGTCTTTTCGGGCATCAGGCCGGTGCCAAGCGTGTCCGCGAAATCGTCGAAGCCTGTCCGCCCAACGGCGTGAAGTACCTCACGATCTTTGCTTTCTCGACCGAGAACTGGAAACGCACCCAGACCGAAGTTGCCGGTCTGATGAAGCTGTTCCGCATGTATATCCAACGCGAAGCCCGCGCTTTGCTTCAGGCAGGCGTGCGTGTCCGTTTCATCGGTGACCGCGTGAAGCTGGAGCCAAAGCTGGTCACGCTGATGGACGAGCTGGAGCTTCTGACCTCGACCAACGACAAGTGTCACCTGACCATCGCGCTGAACTACGGCGGCCGCGATGAGGTGACCCGTGCGGCCCAGCGCCTCGCCTATGAGGTGGAGCAGGGCAACCTGACCCACAAGGACGTCGACGCCGAAACGCTGTCGCGTTTTCTCGACACTCGCGTGCTGCCTGACCCCGATCTTGTGATCCGGACATCGGGCGAAGCGCGCATTTCGAATTTCCTTCTGTGGCAGTCGGCCTATTCTGAATATGAATTCGTCGATACGCTCTGGCCTGACTTCACGGCCGAAGAGTTCGGCAAGGTCGTCAAGAACTACGCCAACCGCGAACGTCGGTACGGCGGAATCAAAGGCTAAGATGCGCGAACGTGTCAAAAACAAATGGCGTGACCTCGGGCCACGCGTGACTTCGGGCATCGTGCTCGCAATCATCGGCGGTGGCGCACTGGTCCTCGGACATTTCGTCTTCCTTCTTTTCATCTCGATCTGTGCAGGTCTGATGATCTGGGAAATCTACCGGATGGGGCATCCGCTCGCGAACCTGCGCGCCAAGGCGTTCGGAGTTGTCGGCGGCATCACGGTATTCCTGTGCGTGTTGATCCCGTTCGGTGCAGAGGGCGTGATCTTTGCGCTGCTGGCCGCCGCGATCTTTGCCACGATCAAACGTGACCGCGTATGGCTGTCGCTTTACGCGTTCGGCGTTCTGGCCGCCTGCGGGTCGATCTGGATGCTGCGTGAGCTTTCGCTGCCCTATACGCTCTGGCTCGTGCTGGTGGTCGTAATGTCCGATATCCTCGGTTATTTCGTGGGTAAAAGCCTCGGCGGTCCGAAGTTCTGGCCCGCGATCAGCCCCAAAAAAACATGGTCCGGCACCACTGGCGGCTGGGTCGGCGCGGCAGCAATCGGCTGGGCGTTCTCCGAAGGCTCGACCGTAGCAGTCCTCGTACTTATGTTCACGTCGGTGTTTATGGCCTTTGCGGGCCAGCTGGGCGATATTGCCGAAAGCGCGCTGAAACGTCGGGCAGGGGTCAAAGACAGTTCAGCCCTCATTCCGGGGCATGGCGGTCTGCTTGACCGGTTCGACGCGCTGATGGCCGCAGCACTGGTCCTCGCGGCATATGTCGTGATCATGGAGCCGTTTATCGCGTCGAAGGGATATTGATGAGACGTGTGTCCATTTTCGGCGCAACGGGAAGCATCGGACAGAACACGATCGACCTGATTGCCCGCGCTCCGCAGGAATACGATGTGGTCGCGCTGACGGGTGCCCGTAACATTTCGCAATTGGCCAAGGACGCGATCCGGCTGAACGCCGATGTTGCTGTGACCTGCCATGAAGAATTATTGCCCGACCTGAAAGACGCGCTGGCTGGAACTGGCGTCGAAGCCGCCGCAGGTGCGGACGCGATGCGCGAAGCGTCCCAGCGTCCAGCCGATTGGGTCATGTCCGCGATTGTCGGCGCTGCCGGTCTGTTGCCGGGGCTGGAGGCGTTGAAGCAGGGCGCGACGCTGGCGCTTGCCAACAAGGAGTCGCTCGTGACAGCGGGTCCGCTGCTGATGCAGACCGCCGCCGAGCACAACGCGACCGTCGTTCCCGTCGACAGCGAACATTCGGCCGTGTTCCAAGCGCTGGTGGGTGAGGATCTGTCTGCCGTCGAGCGCGTCATCATCACGGCCTCGGGCGGTGCGTTCCGCGACTGGCCGATGGAGAAACTGGCGACAGCCACGGTTGAGCAAGCCTCCACCCATCCCAACTGGGATATGGGCCAGCGGATCACCATCGACAGCGCCTCGATGTTTAACAAGGCGCTCGAACTGATTGAGACCAAAGAGTATTTCGGCGTTCACCCCTCGCAGATCGAGGTTCTGGTCCACCCCGAAAGCCTGATCCACGCGATGGTCGGCTTTAACGACGGCGCGCTGATGGCCCACGTTGGGCCTGCTGATATGCGCCACGCCATCGGCTACGCGCTGCATTGGCCCGAGCGCCGCAAACTGCCTGTCGAACGTCTGGACCTCGCCAAAATCGGCCAATTGACATTCCGCGCCCCCGACGATGCGCGTTACCCCGCGCTGGCGCTGGCGCACCGCGTGATGCATGAAGGCGGCCTGTCCGGCGCGATCTTCAATGCCGCGAAGGAACGCGCCCTCGACGGGTTCATCGCGAAGAAAATCGGGTTCCTCGACATGGCACAGGTCGTCGAACGCACAATGGACACTATGTCGCCCTCGACTGATCGCACAAATGCCCACGGGATTGATACGATCATGCAAGCAGACACCGAGGCCCGCGCACGCGCTTCGGAAATCATGGAGACGATGGATTAACAGATGACCAGCTTCCTGCCCAATTTCGGTAACATCGCTCTGGCCATCCCTGCCTTCGTTATTGCCCTGTCGATCATCGTGGCGATCCACGAATACGGCCACTACATCGTCGGTCGCTGGAGCGGCATTAAGGCCGACGTGTTCTCGCTCGGCTTCGGTAAGGTGCTGTTTTCGCGCGTCGACAAGCACGGCACGCAGTGGCAGCTGGCGGCGATCCCGCTCGGCGGCTACGTCAAATTTCGCGGCGATGCGAACGCGGCGAGTGTGAACACCAGCGATGTGGGCGGGCGTGATACGATGCTTGGCGCGCCGCTCTGGGCGCGCTCGGCAACTGTCGCTGCGGGTCCGATCTTCAACTTCATTCTGACGGTCGTCATCCTCACTGGCCTCGGCCTTTGGTCGGGCAAGGCGACGGACCCGCTGACCCTGCGCACCGTGCCGGAACTGCCCGCGACCTATCTGCAAGAGCTTGAAGCCGGCGACCAGATTATTGCCGTGGAAAACATGGACGCCCGCTCGGTCGCCCAGTTCGCTGCCGCGCTTGACGATCTGCCGCTGGAGCCGTCGCTGACCTACACCATCGTTCGCGATGGCGAGGAGATGCAGGTCGAAGGCCCGTATCCGCAGACGACCCGCGTCATGAGCCTGACCCAGAACGGCGCCGCGCGTGAAGCCGGTGTTCTCGAAGGTGACGTTGTGACCGCGATCAACGGGCAGGAGGTCTTTGCCTTCAGCCAACTCATGGAGCTTGCAGGCGCGTCCGATGGCGAGCCGCAGGTTCTGACGCTGTGGCGCGATGGCGGCGTCATCGACATCACCGTGACGCCCGACCGCCGCGATCTGCCCACCGCAGACGGGTTCGAAACCCGTTGGCTTTTGGGTATTTCGGGTGGCATTTTCTTCGAACCGGTCACCGAAACCCCCGGTATTTTCGAGGCCATCGGCAACGCCTTTGAAGGTCTGTGGTACATCATCGACCTGTCGCTGACGGGCATGAAGTACATGATCCTCGGCGAAATTTCGACCTGTAACCTCTCCAGCCCCATTGGCATCGCAGAGGCGTCGGGCCAGATGGCTGCGGCAGGTGCGCTCGATTTCATCCAGTGGATCGCGACCCTTTCGGCGGCAATCGGGCTGATGAACCTCTTCCCGATTCCCGTGCTCGACGGCGGCCATTTGGTGTTCTTTGCCTATGAGGGCATCACCGGCAAACGTCCGAGCGATGGCGCGATGCGTGTGCTGATCGTCGTGGGCCTCGGCCTCATTCTGTCGCTGATGCTGTTCGGCATCCTGAACGACGCGATCTTCTGCCGCTGAGAAATCCGCCTGACTTCGCGCAGCGCCGTAAATTCGCCCAAATCGGGGAATATACGTTCGCTGTAGTGTAAGGAGGCAATGGATATGGCTTATATCACCGCCGGATATGATCGTCTGTCGTTTCTGGCCCGTTTGAACTGGGACAGGTTCCTGTTTGCGGGGGCCGTGCTTGTGGCGCTGGTGGCCGCGAACTACCTTGGAAACGAGCTGATCGAGATGGCTTGGACCGACCTTCACTAAAGCCCGCCCAGCGCACCCGAAAGGGTGCGTTGTTGTTTTGACAAGGCCCATCATTCTGGGTAGGTCAGAAGCTGACTGTTTTGTCTGGACTGGCTGGATTGATGCGATTTTTTCCCAACGATAAGAAACCGGCTTCGGCCAAAACCCTGCTTCGTCTCACGGCGGCCGCGCTGATCGGTCTTTCGACCATCCAGACGCCGGTCTTCGCGCAGAGTTTCTCGGTTGGAAATATCGCCGTTCAGGGCAACCAGCGTATCCAGACCGGTACGATCATCGACTACCTCGAACTGCCCGCGTCGGGCGCTGTTTCGGCTGGCGACATCAATGACGCCGCCCAGCGTCTGCGTGCGACCGGCCTGTTCGAAAGCGTCGACGTCGTGACCCAAGGCGGCGGCCTCGTTATTCAGGTTGTCGAGCGCCCGACCGTTTACCGCATCAACATCGAAGGCAACCGCCGTCTGTCTGATGACGAACTGTTCGGGCTAGTCTCTGCCACCGAGCGCCGCATCTACAATCCCGACGATGTTGCTGCCGACGCCCAGCGCATGGCCGAAGCCTATGCCAACGATGGCCGTATCAACGCAGTCGTCACTCCGCGCATCATCCGTCTGCCCGACAACCGCGTGAACGTGGTGTACGAGGTCGAAGAAAGCGGCGTGACCGAGATCGAGCGCATTGCGTTCACCGGCAACAACAGCTTCTCCGACCGCCGTCTGCGCGGCGTTCTGGAAACCAAGCAAGCAGGCATCCTGCGCGCGCTGATCGGTCGTGACACCTATGTCGCCGACCGCGTCGAGTTCGACAAACGCGTTCTGACCGACTTCTACCAGTCGCGCGGCTATGTGGACTTCCAGATCCTCGACACCGACGTGACGCTGGCGCGTGAGCGTGACGCCTACCTCATGACCTTCAGCATTGAGGAAGGTCAGCAGTTCGATTTCGGCAACATCACCGTCACCAGCGATCTGCCGGAAGTCGACGTTGCTTCGTTCCAGGAAGTCGTGCGCACCCGCAGCGGCTCGACCTACACGCCGCTCGACGTTGAAAACGACATCGCCCGCATCGAAGAACTGGCCGTCCGTCAGGGCCTCCAGTTCGTGCAGGTCGAACCGGTTGTCACCCGCGATGACCGCGGTCTGCTCATCAATGTCGATTTCCAGCTCAAGCGCGGCCCGCGTATCTTTGTCGAGCGTATCGACATCGAAGGTAACAACACCACGCTCGACCGCGTTGTACGTCAGCAGTTCCGCGTTGTCGAAGGCGACCCCTTCAACCCGCGTTCGATCCGCCAGAGCGCGGAGCGCATCCGCGCCCTCGGCTTCTTCTCGAATGCCGAGGTGAACGCACGTCAGGGCTCGTCCGAAGATCAGGTCGTCATCGACGTGAACGTGACCGAACAGCCGACCGGCTCGCTGTCGTTCGGTGCGAACTACAACACCGACAACGGTGTTTCACTGCTGGCCTCGTTCCGTCAGGCGAACTTCCTTGGCCGTGGTCAGGCGCTGAACGTGTCGATCTCGACCGCGAAGACCAACAACTACCTGACGCTCAACTTCTCGGAGCCGTACCTGCTGGGCCGCGATGTCGAATTCGACTTCGACTTCAGCTACCGCGCGACCAACCGCGAGAGCGCCGATTACGACACCACCCGTTTCAACTTCCAGCCGGGTCTGACGTTCAACGTCTCCGACCGTGGCCGCCTGAACACCTATGTGCTCAGCAACTATGCCGAAATCCGTGACGCCAACGCAGACGAGGTTTCGCCTTACGTTCTGGCCGATGAAGGCGGCGTCTGGACCAGCGGTGTCGGCTATAACTACTCGTGGAGCAGCGCCCGCGACGGTCTGGACGAAAAGACGACCTACAGCTTCCGCGTCGGTCAGGAGTTCGGCTTCGGTGATGCGAACTACATCGAAACCACCGCGCGCGCCTCGGCAGAGACGAAGGTTCTGAACGAAGACCTGACGCTCCGCGCCACGATCGAAGGCGGCCTGCTGCACTACAGCGATGGCGACAGCCGCATTATCGACCGCTTCAACCTGAGCAGCCGCCAGATGCGCGGTTTTGAACAGTACGGCCTTGGTCCGCGTTACTACGACGATAGCGATCCGGACAACGTCATCAATGACGCTCTGGGCGGTGAAGCCTACGCGGTCGCCCGTCTCGAAGCCGAATTCCCGCTTGGCCTGCCCGAAGAGTACGGCATCTCTGGCGGTGCGTTCTACGACTACGGCTCGCTCTGGGATCCGGGTTTCGACTGCGACAGCGATCCGAACGTGTACTACTGTGACTTCACGCCGCGTTCGGTCGCAGGTCTGTCGATGTTCTGGGATACGCCGATCGGTCCGCTGCGTTTCGACTTCACCGAAGCGCTCCAGACCGAAGAGCTGGACCAGACGAAGTCCTTCGACGTTTCGATCTCGACCCGTTTCTGATCCCTCATGTTGCGCATCGCCGCATATCTCCTGATCGCCGCGCTCTCATCGGGCGCGGCGTTCGCGCAAGAACAGCCGCAACCGCAGTCGGTGCCGCTGGCCACCGTCGCGATTATCGACGCCGATCAGGTGTTTACGAACTCGCTTTACGGGCGGCGCGTGCTGGACGATATCCAGCAGCAGACCGACGCGCTTGAAGCCGAAAACGCCCGCATTGCCGATGCGCTGACCGAAGAGGAAAAGAGCCTCGCCGAGCGCCGCGAACTGATGTCCCCCGAAAACTTCCGTGACGCAGCCGACGCATTTGACGAGCGTGTGCAGGGCATCCGCGTGGCCCGTGACGCCAAAGAAGAGGCGCTGAAGCAGCAGCTTGCCAATGCACGCGCGGCTTTTGACGACGCGGTCCGTCCGATCCTTGGCGAATTGATGCAGGAACGCCGCGCGACCGTGCTGATGGCCCGCCGCGATGTGATCCTTTATTTCGGCTCGGCCGACATTACCGCGCCCGCCATTGCACTGATTGACGAACGCCTCGGCGACGGCAGCGATCTGACCGAACCTGCCGCAGAGTAACGCCTCGCGCTTGCCCACAGAGGGGCGAGTTGGTACTGAACCCGCAAGTTACAGACTGTCCCGCCATAAGGACCAATAATATGACCGAAGCCGTCACCACCGCCGATATCGCCCTGATCCAGCGCATTATTCCGCACCGCTACCCGTTCCTGCTGGTAGACAAGGTTGTCGATATCAACGGCACCCAGTCCGGCAAGGGCATCAAGAACGTCACCATGAACGAGCCGCACTTCACAGGCCACTTCCCCGATCAGCCGGTCATGCCGGGCGTTCTGATTGTCGAAGCCATGGCGCAGACCGCTGGCGTGATGGTCGGTGCGGCTCTGGGTATGGCCGACAAGAACATGAAGGTCTACTTCATGGCCATCGACGGCGTGAAGTTCCGCCGCATGGTCGTTCCGGGCGATGTTCTGGAAATGCAGATCGAAACCACCCGCGGCAAGCCGGGCGGCAAGGTCTGGAAATTCAAAGGCGTTGCCACAGTTGAAGGTGAGATGGCCGCAGAGGCAGAGTTCACCGCAATGATGGACATGACCGCACAATGACCGCCAACATCCACCCCAGCGCCGTTATCGAGGACGGAGCCGTCATCGGCCCCGATTGCATCGTCGGTCCGTTCTGCCTCGTCGGGGCAGAGGTCGTGCTGGGGCGGGGCGTTGTCCTGAAATCCCACGTTGTCGTCACGGGCGACACGCATATCGGCGACGAAACCGAAGTGTTTCCGTTCTCCGTCATCGGTGAAATCCCGCAGGATCTGAAATTCGGCGGCGAGAAGACCCGTCTGCGTATTGGCGCCCGCAACCGCATCCGCGAGCATGTGACCGTCAACACCGGCACCGCAGGCGGCGGCAGCGAAACCCGCATCGGCGACGATTGTCTGCTGATGGCAGGCTGCCACGTTGCGCACGACGCGCAGGTCGGCGACCGCGTCATCATCGTGAACAGCTCGGCTGTCGCGGGTCACTGTCATATCGAGGATGATGTCATCATCGGCGGCCTCTGCGGTATCCACCAGTGGGTGCGCATCGGGCAGGGTGCTATCATCGGCGCGCTGACGATGGTGACGAACGACGTCATCCCGCACGCTCTGGTTCAAGGCCCTCGCGGCAAGCTCGACGGGTTGAACCTCGTCGGTCTTAAGCGCAAAGGCGTCGCCCGTTCGGACATCACCGCCCTGCGCGCCGCGTTCCAGATGCTGAAGGACGGCGAGGGCACGTTCCTCGACCGCGCGCATCGCCTCAAGGACGAGACGGAGAGCGATTACGTCAAGCAGATGGTCGATTTCATCCTCGGTGATACCGATCGCAACTTCCTGACGCCGTCCTGATGATCGCGATTATCGCGGGCACGGGCGCTCTGCCGTCGGCGCTGGTCAAGGCGTTGATGGAGCAGGGGACGCGACCCCTCATCTGCGCGATGGCGGGGTTTGAGCCCACCGTGCCTGCGGAATTGGAGCGGATCGACTTCCGTCTCGAAACCCTCGGCACACTGCTGGAGACGCTGAAAACGAAGCGCGTCACCGAGGTCTGCTTCGCCGGCGCCGTCCGCCGTCCAGAGGTCGATCCCGCCGCCATCGACGCGCTGACCCTGCCGCTGGTCCCGCGCATCCAGCAGGCGCTGAAGCCCGGCGACGACAGCGCGCTCCGCACGATCATCCGGATCTTCGAAGAACACGGCCTCACCGTCCTCGCCGCCCACGAGATTGCGCCCGATCTGCTGCCGCCCAGCGGAGTGCTGACAGACGCGGGCCTCCCCGAGAACGCCGAGGCCGACGCCATTTTCGCCACCAGCCACGTCGCCGACATGGGCCGCCGCGATGTCGGTCAGGCGTGCGTGGTGCTGAACGGCGCGTTGATCGCGGAGGAGGGCCCCGACGGCACCGACGCGATGATCCGCTCGTTGAACTCCGAAGGCATCCTCTTCAAAGCCCCGAAGCCTGATCAGGACCGCCGCATCGACCTGCCTGTCATCGGCCCTGACACGGCGCAAAACGCGGCCCGAGCGGGCCTCAGCGGTATCGTCATCGAAGCGGGCGGCGTCATGGTCATGCACCTTCGGGCCGCCCTCGACATTCTCAACGCCAACGGCATGTTCCTCTGGGTGCGCGAACAATGAAGGTCTTTATCCTCGCAGGTGAACCCTCTGGCGACCGCCTCGGCGGCGCGCTCATGGCGGGTCTCAAGGAACTCCGCCCCGACGTGGCGTTTGCAGGCATCGGCGGCGAGATGATGCAGGCCGAGGGCCTCACCAGCCAGTTCCCGATGGAGGAACTGTCGGTCATGGGCATTGCAGAGGTGCTGCCGAAATACTTCCACCTCAAGCGCCGCATCCGCGAAACCGCCGACGCTGTACTGGCAATGAAGCCCGACGTGATGATCACCATCGACGCGCCCGATTTCTCGCTGCGCGTCGCGAAACTGGTGAAGGAAGCGTCCGACACCCGCACCGTCCACTACGTCGCTCCGACCGTCTGGGCGTGGCGTCCGAAGCGGGCGCAGAAGATGGCTAAGGTCATCGACCACGTCCTTGCGCTCTTCCCGTTCGAGCCGCCCTACATGGAAGCTGCGGGCATGGACTGCGATTTTGTCGGGCATCCCGTCGTCACCGAACCGCAAGCGACCGAGGCCGAAGCGCAAGCCTTCCGCGCCGCGCACAACATCGGTGACGCCCCGCTGGTCCTCGTCCTGCCCGGATCGCGTACCGGAGAGGTCACGCGCCTCGCGCCGATCTTCGGTCCCGCCATTACAGAGGTCGCCAGACAGAAACCGGACGCCAAGTTCGTCCTCCCATGCGCCCGCCATGTCGCGCCCAAGGTCGCCGAACTCACCGCGGATTGGCCCGTCAAACCGATCCTGCTTGACCCGAACCAAGGGAGCACGCCGGATGAAAAACGCGCCGCCTTCCGCGCCGCCGATGTAGCGCTCGCAGCATCGGGCACGGTCTCGCTGGAACTTGCCGCCGCCAATACGCCGATGGTGATTGCTTACAAATTCAACGCAATCACCCAATATCTCATCGAGCGCATGGCCCTGATCGACACCTTCACGCTCGTGAACCTTGTTAGCGAAACTCGCGCCGTGCCCGAATTCGTCGGCAAAAACTGCCTGCCCGAGAAAATCGCCCCCGCGATCCTCCAAACACTGGCTAATCCGCAGCCCCAGCGCGACGCGATGGCCACCACCATGGACCGGCTCGGCAAAGGTGGCGAAAGACCCGGCCTCAGAGCCGCGCGCGCAATTCTCGCGCGGATGCCCTGATTTCATTCTGACAGAAATACCTCGGGGGAATTGGCCGCAGGCCAAGGGGGCAGAGCCCCAATGAAAAAGGGCGCCTCAGCGCCCTTTCCAGATCCAGCCACCACCGAGGATGCGGCTGCTGTCATTCTCGTAGAACACACACGCCTGACCAGGCGAGACGCCTTCTTCCGGCGTCAGCAGTTCCACTTCTGCCTCGGTCGCCGAAATCGGACGCAGGATCGCCGGCGCGGGCGGACGGGTCGAGCGGACCTTCACCGAAATCTCGCGCTCACCGCTGTCCATGAAATCGCCGTTGCCCAGCCAATTCACTTCGCGGATCGGCACGGTGCGGGTCGCCAGTAGCTCTTTCGGACCAACGACAACGCGCTTGTTGTCCACGTCGAGCTTCACGACATACAGCGGATCGGCAAGACCGCCGATGCCCAGACCGCGGCGCTGACCGATGGTGTAATGGATGACGCCGCGGTGCTCGCCCAGCACATTACCGTCCTGATCCACGATCTCGCCCGGTTCGGCCGCACCGGGGCGCAACTTTTCGATGACCGAGGCGTAGTTGCCGTTCGGCACAAAACAGATGTCCTGACTGTCGGGCTTGTCCGCAACGGGCAGGCCGTATTTTGCGGCCAGCGCGCGGGTCTCGGCCTTCGACTTCAGATGTCCCAGCGGGAAGCGCAGGTAGGATAGCTGCTCGGGCGTGGTCGAGAACAGGAAATAGCTCTGGTCGCGGTTCGCATCGGCGGCGCAGTGCAGTTCGGGCCCGATCTCGCCATCGAAACGCTGGATGTAATGGCCGGTCGCCATGCAGTCCGCGTCGAGATCCCTGGCGGTTTGCAGCAGGTCCTTGAACTTCACACGCTCGTTGCAGCGGATGCAGGGCACGGGCGTCGCGCCGGCCAGATAGCTGTCCGCGAATTCGTCGATCACCGCTTCCTGAAAGATGTTCTCGTAGTCCAGCACATAGTGCGGGAAGCCCATCTGTTCGGCCACGCGGCGCGCATCGTGGATATCGCGGCCCGCACAGCAGGCACCTTTTTTCGCCAGCGCCGCGCCGTGGTCGTAGAGTTGCAGCGTCACGCCGACAACGTCGTAGCCTTCTTCTGCGAGCTGCGCGGCAACAACCGACGAGTCAACGCCGCCCGACATGGCAACAACCACGCGGGTTTCAGAAGGCGGCTTGGCAAAGCCGAGCGAGTTCAGCGGGTGATCGAGGGACATCTTCGACTCCGGTCCAGTAAAGTCCGACGGAATATATGAAAATGCGAGGTACTCTCAAGGGGCGGTTTCACCCCTCGTTAAGCCGTGATCGCACAATGTGCTGCAATAGAGCGAACATAAGGGGTAAAAATGTTTTTGAAAAAGCCGATGGGCCCGCGCGCGGTCACACTTCCCGATGGCCGAAAACTCACGCGCGGCGATCTGCCTGCGCCCGATACCAGCCGCTGGGTCGCGTCCCGCAAGGCGCTGGTGGTGGAGGCTGTGGTCTTTGGCCTGCTGACAAAATCCGAAGCGGCCGGGGTATGGAACCTGTCCGAAGCGGAGCTCGAAGAATGGATCAGTGCCCACACAATGCATGGCGCAAAAGGGCTGCGGACGACAGCGCTACAAAAATATAGACAACCCAAAGGAGAGTGTGCATAAATATTTCGTACAGTAACGAGAAATTAACCAGTGTGCGGGTAGACAAAGGAAGGTAACCAACTAACGGAGGACAGCGGATGCGTGTTCTACTTGTCGAGGACGATCCGACGACTGCCAAGAGCATCGAGATGATGCTGACCCATGCCAACCTGAACGTCTACACGACGGACCTGGGCGAAGAGGGCATCGATCTGGCGAAGCTTTACGACTACGACATGATCCTCCTCGATCTGAACCTTCCTGACATGAACGGCCATGAAGTCCTGCGCCAGCTGCGCCTCGGTCGTGTCGAAACCCCCATTCTGATCCTCTCGGGCGAAGACGGAACCGAAAGCAAGCTTCGCGGTTTCGGCTTTGGCGCGGACGATTATCTGACCAAGCCGTTCCACCGCGAAGAACTGATCGCTCGCATCCACGCGATCGTGCGCCGCTCCAAGGGTCACGCGCAGTCGATGATCCGAACCGGCGCGATCAACGTCAATCTGGATGCGAAGACGGTGGATGTCGGCGGAAAGCCTGTGCATCTGACCGGCAAGGAATACCAGATGCTGGAGCTTCTCTCGCTCCGCAAAGGGACGACGCTGACCAAAGAGATGTTCCTCAACCACCTTTATGGCGGCATGGACGAGCCCGAGCTCAAGATCATCGACGTCTTTATCTGCAAGCTCCGCAAGAAGCTGGCTACCGCCACGGGCGGCGAAAGCTGCATCGAAACGGTCTGGGGCCGCGGGTACGTGCTGCGCGATCCCGAAGCGATGGATGACGCCCCGCAACTGGCCGCGACTGCATAAATTTCTGCGCCGGACTCTCTGGACGGGCCCATGGTCGCCCCCTAGAACGTTTACAGAACCGCGCGGCGGTTCGTGAAAGTCGGGGAGCCCTCATGAGCCAGCAGAACCAGTCCGATCCGTCGCAGATTGCCGTGTCCGATCTGACCGAAGAGGCCGCCCGCGCCGAACTTTCGCGCCTGGCGGACCAACTGGGCAAGGCAAATGCTGCTTATCACACCGAGGACGCGCCCGTTCTTTCGGACGCCGACTATGACGCGCTGAAACGCCGGAATGCCGAGATCGAGGAGCGTTTCCCCGATCTGAAACGCGATGACAGCCCCTCCGAACAGGTGGGCGCCGCGCCGTCCGACGGCTTTGGCAAAGTCCAGCACCGCGTGCGGATGCTTTCGCTCGCTAACGTGTTCGAGGATGAAGACGTCACCGATTTCGATAGCTCTGTGCGCAATTTCCTCGGCCGGAAAGAGCGCGTGGCCTACACCGCCGAGCCGAAGATCGACGGCCTTTCGCTCTCGCTCCGCTATGAAAACGGTGTGCTGATGCAGGCCGCGACACGCGGCGACGGCTCCGAAGGTGAGAACGTTACCGCCAATGCCATGACCATCGCGGACGTGCCGCACACGCTGACCGGTGCGCCTGACGTGCTTGAGGTCCGCGGCGAGGTCTACATGAGCCACGCCGATTTCGCCGCGCTCAACGAACGCCACGCGGCGCAGGGCGGCAAGACCTTTGCCAACCCGCGCAACGCCGCTGCCGGTAGCCTCCGCCAGCTTGATCCCGAGATTACCCGCGCGCGCCCGTTGAAATTCTTCGCCTACGCGTGGGGCGAGGTATCGGAGCCGCTGGCGGACACCCAGATGGGTGCGATCGAACGGCTCGCTGCGCTCGGGTTCGCGACCAACCCGCTGACCTGCCTGTGCGAAACGAAAGAGGAGATGCTGGCGCACTACCACAGCATCGAAGAACAGCGCGCCACGCTCGGCTATGATATCGACGGCGTGGTCTACAAAGTAAATGACCTTGCGCTGCAACAACGCCTCGGTTTCCGTTCGACCACGCCACGTTGGGCCACTGCGCATAAATTCCCGGCCGAGCTGGCGTGGACCCGCCTTGAGGCTATCGACATTCAGGTCGGCCGCACCGGCGCGCTGTCGCCCGTCGCGCGCCTCCAGCCCGTGACGGTCGGCGGTGTCGTGGTGTCGAACGCCACGCTCCACAACGAAGACTACATTGCGGGCGTCGACTCAAACGGTGCGCCGATCCGCGGCGGCAAGGACATCCGCGTGGGTGACTGGGTGCAGGTCTACCGCGCCGGTGACGTCATCCCGAAGGTGGCCGACGTTGACCTGAGCCACCGTAAGGATGGCGCGCAACCCTATGAATTCCCGCACGTTTGTCCCGAATGCGGGTCCGAGGCGATCCGCGAGGAAGGCGACTCCGTGCGGCGCTGTACCGGCGGCCTTGTGTGTCCCGCGCAGGCAGTTGAAAAGCTGAAGCATTTCGTGTCCCGCAGCGCCTTCGATATCGAGGGCCTCGGTAACAAGCAGATCGAGATGTTCTACGACGACGAGGTTCTGCCGATCAAAGAGCCTGCCGATATCTTCACGCTCGAAGAACGCGACGCCAAGCAACTCGCGAAGCTCAAGAACCGCGACGGGTTTGGTGAGAAGAGCGCGAAGAAGATCTTTGAAGCCATCGATCAGCGGCGGAAAATCGAATTCGGTCGGCTGCTGTTTGCCCTCGGTATCCGCCATTTGGGAGAGGTCGCGGGCAGCGATCTAGCGCGGCACTTCATGACGTGGGACGCACTGGTCCAGACGGTCGAAGCCGCGATCCCCGCCGCCGAACGCCAGAACAAGGCCGACGAGGCCGTGGCCGCCGAACGCGCCGCCGCTGCCGAAGAAGGCCGCCGCGCCAAGGTTGCCGATGTGCGCAAACTGGTTGAGGCGGAGAACCCCATCGACGACAGCGCCGTGGCCGCGTGGGACGAAATCGTGAATATCAACGGCGTCGGTGCGGTGCTGGCGCAGTCGCTGATCACCACCTTCGCGCAGCCGCAGGAACGTGCGGTGATTGACCGCCTGATGGAGCACCTCACGGTCATCGCGCCCGAACAGCAGGCGACCGAAAGCCCCGTGGTCGGCAAAACGGTGGTCTTCACCGGCACGCTCGAAAAGATGACGCGAGCCGAAGCAAAAGCGCGGGCCGAAGCGCTAGGGGCCAAGGTCTCCGGCTCGGTCAGTAAGAAAACCGATCTGGTTGTCGCGGGTCCGGGCGCGGGATCGAAGGCGGAAAAGGCCGCCGAGCTGGGCATCGAGACCATCGACGAAGACGCGTGGTTGGAGCTGATCGCGGGCCTATGAGCGGCAGGCCGGAAATCCTCTGGCCGCTGTTTGGCGAGCTCAGCAAGCTCGACGGTGTGGGCCCGAAAACCTCGTCTCTGCTGGAGGCGACGGGCATCGAGCGCCCACGCGATATCCTGTTCACGCTGCCCTATAGCGGCGTCGATCGCCGGACCCGCGCCAGCACGCTGGAGGTCACGGCGCCCGCGACCTGCACGGTCGAGGTCGAGGTTCTGAGCCACACGCCTAACCGTCAGAAGGGCCGTCCGTACCGCGTGACGGTGGAGGACGCGCAGACGACCTTCCAGCTCGTGTTTTTCCATGCGCGCGGCGACTACCTGACCAAAGTGCTGCCCGTCGGCGCGCGCCGCGTGATCTCCGGCAAGCTGGAGCGGTTCGACGGCGTCGGCCAGATGGTGCACCCCGATTTCATGCTGCCCGCCGAGGAAGCAAACACGATCCCGAGCTTCGAGCCCGTCTATCCGCTGACCAGTGGCATCACGCAGAAACTGATGTGGAAGGCGACGCGGTCGGCGCTGGCGCTGGCGCCCGATCTGCCCGAATGGATCGACCCCGAACTGAAGAAGCGCGAGGGATGGCTGTCGTGGCGCGATGCGCTGGCCAATGTGCATTCGCCCAGTTCGATGGACGATCTGTCCGCCTACGACAAAACGCGGCAGCGGCTGGCCTATGACGAACTGCTCGCGCACCAACTGACGCTGGCCGTGGCGCGGGCGAAATCGCGGCGGTCCAAGGGCCTCGTCAATCGCGGTAACGGTGCGCTGCAAAAGCGCGTGCTTGCCGCGCTGCCGTACAAACCGACCGGTGCGCAGTCCCGCGCGGTGACGGAGATCGCCGCCGACATGGCCGCGCCGATCAAAATGAACCGCCTGCTGCAAGGCGACGTTGGCGCGGGCAAGACGCTGGTCGCGCTGATGGCGCTGCTCGTCGCGGTGGAGGCCGGCGGGCAGGGCGTGATGATGGCGCCGACGGAAATCCTCGCGCGGCAGCACCTTGAGGGGCTAAAACCGCTTGCCGAAAGCGCGGGCGTGGTGATCGAACTGCTCACGGGGCGCGATAAAGGCAAGGAACGGCAGGCCAAGCTGGCCGCATTGGCCGAGGGCAAGATCCATATCCTCGTCGGCACGCACGCGGTGTTCCAGAAAGACGTTTTCTTCCATGACCTCCGCCTCGCCGTCATCGACGAACAGCACCGTTTCGGCGTCGCGCAGCGGATGGAGCTCGGGGCCAAAGGGCAGGCGGTCGATGTCCTCGTGATGACCGCAACGCCGATCCCGCGCAGCCTCGCGCTGACGCAATACGGCGATATGGACGTGTCGGTGCTGGACGAAAAACCACCCGGACGCACGCCCGTGACCACCGCGCTCGTTAGCACGCAGCGGATGGAGGAGGTGGTCGAACGCCTCCGCAAAGCTGTGGCCGAGGGGCGGCAGGCGTATTGGGTCTGTCCGTTGGTCGAGGAGAGCGAGGTCTCTGACATGACCGCCGCCGAGGAGCGGTTCAAACGGCTCCGCGCGATCCTTGGTGAAGGTGTCGTCGGGCTGGTTCATGGCCAGATGCCGCCCACTGACAAGGACGCGGCGATGGCGCGGTTCGTGGCGGGCGAGACGAAGGTACTGGTCGCAACGACCGTGATCGAGGTGGGTGTCAACGTCCCCAACGCGTCGATCATGGTGATCGAGCGGGCCGAGAGCTTCGGTCTCGCGCAGCTTCACCAGCTGCGGGGGCGTGTCGGGCGCGGCGCGGCGGCGTCGACCTGTCTGCTGATGTATCAACCGCCGCTGAGCGAGACCGGCAAGCGCCGTCTGGAGATCCTACGGGAGACAGAGGACGGCTTCCGTATCTCCGAAGAAGACCTCGCCATGCGGGGTGCGGGCGACGTGATCGGGACCGCGCAGTCGGGTCTGCCGCGGTTCAGAATCGCGGACCTCGAACGGCAGGCGTCCTTGATGCAGCTGGCGCAGAGCGATGCGCGTAAACTGCTACACGACGATCCTGATCTGACGACAGAGCGCGGAAAAGCCGCGCGTGTTCTCCTTTGGCTCATGGAACAGGACAAAGCTATCCGACTGATTTCAGTGGGATAATTCCTGAAGTTCCGAAATGTTCACAAATGTTCTTAAAAAGTTCTTTATCGAATCGCAGAACTATGAGAACAAAGTGGCAACAAAAACGCCAAACAAGGAGCCGACGACATGGCAAAGGATATCAAATCCCTCATCACCCGTTCTCCGCAGACGGTTCTTTCTGATCTTGCAGGTGTCGCGGCCATCGCCGTGATGTTCTACGCAGCGATGGTTCTGCCTGGCGTTTTCTGACTTTGAATACGTGTTTCGTGCCGGTCGGTTCCGTCACCAGTTTGCCCCTGGTCTGACGTGACTGCCTGCCTGTCCCGAGATGCAGTCTAACGGATCCCTGCCTCTTCCGTTTTTCTCACCGACCGGATTCCCACACGCAACACGCACTTACCGCCGCCATCCAAGGGGATGAGCGGCGGTTTCTTTTTTCTTACGATGGCGGGGGATCAGATCGTGTAGGCGAAGCGCAGACCGCCCCAGTGTTTGCCTTTGACGATGATCGGAGCCGAGAGGTCCTTCATCATCCTGAACTCACCGCCGCCCATGTCGCGGCGATAGACTTGCAGCAGGAACGGCTCGCGGCTGCGGCCCGCCTTCAGACCCACACGGTCATTGAAGATGCGGCGGTTGCGGCAATGCGCGGTGTTCCAGACAGGGTCGGGGCCTTGGGGCAGAGAGAACTTCGCATTGTGCGTCGGCAGGTAGCCGTTGTCGTCGACGGCGGCGCAGAACACCACGCGCTGATCGAAGTACGCGGCGGCTTCGAGGTACTGCGGGAGTACGCTATCTGTGAACCGCGTGAAGCGGGTCATCATCTGTTCGGGATTGGTGTTCGGGATCGGCGTGTAGTTGCGGTCGAACAGGTCGTCGAGGCGGATATTCCCGCGGTCGATGGCCTCTTCGAATTTCTTGCTGATGGTCTGGGCCAGATCGCGAACGTAGTTGATGAACCGCTGGTCCTGCGACGCGCCGCCACCAAGGATGCTGAGGCGCACGATCTCTTCGCTGTCATCGACCAGCGCGTTGATGCGGTCGCGGCTTTCCTCGACGCCTGCGGCTGTCTCGGCAGCGGCTTGGCTGATCGAATGGAAGGCGGGCCCAAAGGAGCCGATGGACTGCGAAATCCTCTCCGCTTCGCCGGACATGGCGTGAGTGGTGTTCACCGTGCCTTGCATCTTTTCCGACATGGCGGACATCTTCTGGTCGGTCTTTTCGACCTCCTCGATGACGTGGCTGGCCTTTTCCTGCACGCCAGTCGCTTCCTTGCGGAGCGCGGCAAAGCTCTCGCCCATCTTCTCGACGCTTCCGGTCACGGCGTCGGCGGCGCTGGTGGTGCTAGCGGACAGTTCGTTGATCGCATCGGCGACCACGGCAAAACCCTTACCGAAGCGGCCCGCGCGGACGGCTTCGATCTTGGCGTTGATGGCGAGGATATTCACCTGACGGGCGATCGAGGTAATTTCCGCGTTCTGGCGCTCCACCGAACGGAGTGTATCCACGACCTCGCCGATGCGGGTGTCCAGCGCCTTTACCCAGTTCGCGATCTCGCGGCTGCCTTCGTTGCTGATGCGGGCGCTCTCGATGCTCTCGTTGAGGGCCGCGAGGTTGCTTGTCGCATTGCCTGCGACGGTCTGGATCGCCTCCTGAACGGAGTCGTTGATTTCCAGAATTTCGCGCACGCGGGTTTCCAGCGCGGTCATCTCGTCCTGCTGCTCTTTCGCAGCTTTCCCGATTTCGTCCAGCGCACCGGCGACGTCTACAATGCCCGACGCCATGCGGGAGCCGACTCCCGAAACCTGATCAAGTACGCGCGTAATATCTTCGACTTTGGTCATCACTATCCTGCCACGTTGACGCCCCTCGATTGCAAGGGACATACCAAGCCTTCCCCTCGGCAAAGCCTCGGAGACTGTGATCGACCAAATTTCTCCCTCAGGCCTCGGCTTGTGCCGCTGCCTCTACCGTTGCGTCGAATGCCAGCAGGATCGACGCGTGACGGTTCTTGTATTCACGAGCGGGAAGCAGAACCTCCAACTCGCCGAACGGAGCCGCCGGAACGGGACCGCCGTCTTTGAGCATGGCGCGGAGCTCGTCCCGCGCTTTTTCAATCTCGGCCCGTGTACGTCCGATCACGGTCCCACCCATGATCGCCGCCGAGGCTTGACCCAATGCACAAGCTTTAACGTCCTGTCCGAAGGAAGTTATAACGCCGTCCGTCATTTTTACGTCCACAGTCACTGTGGACCCGCACAGAGGTGCGCGTTTCTTCACCGTCGCGTCGGGATTTTCGAGCCGCTCGGTCAGCGGCATGTCCGCCGTGAGCGCCAGAATACGCGAGGAATAGAGTTGGACGAGATCGGACGTGTCGGACACTTTGATTTCCCTTTTGCGCTGGTCTGCCATAGATAGGCCGCAAGCTGCCGTAGGAACAGGGATAGCCGATGCCTTTTGATGCTGACAGTCTGAAATATAACGAAAGCGGGCTCATTCCCGTTATCGCGCAGGACGCCGAGAACGGCGATGTGCTGATGATGGCATGGATGAACGCCGAGGCCGTGCGCAAGACGCTGGAAACCGGCCGCGTGACTTACTGGTCCCGCTCGCGCCAGGCGTTCTGGGTCAAAGGCGAGAGCTCGGGCCACGTTCAGGAGCTGGTCGAGTTCACCTATGACTGCGACGCCGACTGTATTCTGGTGAAGGTGCGCCAGACGGGGCCTGCGTGTCACACCAACCGCCGTAGCTGTTTCTACCGCGCTGTGCGCGGCGGCGAGGTGGTGGAGTTGATGCAGCCCGAGGTCTGACGGTTCAGGGTGAGGAGGGGCGCTGCCCCTCTTGGCCGTTGGCCAATTCACCCCGGGATATTTTTTGCCCAAAGGCATTATGCGGGTGCTTGACGGAATTTCGCGCGCGGATTACGTGCGCGCTGCAACGCGGATTTTGGCGTTGTTCCGCATCTGCTAGTGGCGATTTGGGGCCGATCGGCAGACCTTTTCTGAAAGTTCGGTCAATGGTTGGAACGCCATTCTCCTCGGGTCATCCGCTTGCGGATCGTCGTGCCGATTTTGCTGCAACCATGGCGGCCAGTGCCGCGTGGGCGGATGCAGCCGAAGTGATGTCCAGCGCGCTGGAGCTTGCGCCCGATTGGGCGGCGGGTTGGTACCAATTGGGCGACTATTTCGAGAGTGCAGGCGATGCGGAGGCTGCGGCGTCAGCGTGGCGCAAGGCGATTGAACTGGAGCCGAGCGATCCGTTCGGCGCGGGGTTGAAGATCGATTTGCAGCGGGCTGTGCCAGTCGCCGAGACCATGCCTACGGCTTTCGTTGAGACCTTGTTCGATCAATACGCGCCGCGTTTCGAGGCGTCGTTGGTAGGCAAGCTGGACTATACGGGGCCGGATGTGATCATGCGGGCGCTGACCGATGTTGGCTTCGAACGTGCCAGCAAAGTCATCGACCTTGGGTGCGGCACCGGGCTGATGGGGCAGGCACTGCGGGATCGCTGCGATTGGCTCGGCGGGTATGACGTTTCGCAAGAGATGCTGAAGCAGGCCGCCCATAAAGGCGTCTACGATTTCCTTGGCAAGCAGGACCTCTGCGAGTTGGATGTGTCCGACATCCGCTATGATCTGATCGTGGCGGCGGATGTGTTCATCTATGTTGGTGCGCTGGAGCGGGTCATTGGCTGGGCCGCGAATAGCCTCGCGCCACGCGGGCAGCTGGCCTTTACCGTTGAGCGTGGCGATGCGCCGCTGGAACTGCGCGAAAGTCGCCGTTTCGCGCATTCCGAAGACTATGTGCTTGGCGTGCTGCGCCGTGCAGGGTTCAAGTACATCACGCTGACGGATTGCGTGCTGCGCAAGGATCGCGGCGAGGATGTGAAGGCGTTCTGCGTGGTGGCAGGGGTGGAGCCGCTGGTGTCGCGGTTCGATCGCGATGGCGGCGAAGTCGTCGCGGCCTGATGCGTGCTGAGGGGCTCTGCCCCTCAACCCCGGGATATTTTCAGCACAAAGGCAGGCCGACCATTTCGCGGATGTCGGTCGGGCTCGCGCCTTCCTCGCGGAATTTGCGGATCGCTTTGGCGTCATCGCGTTTGGCAAGGCGTTTGCCGTTCTCGTCGCGGATCAGGGCGTGGTGGTGATACTCGGGCGTGGGGAGTTTGAGCAGGCGTTGGAGGGCGACGTGGATGTGGGTGGCCTCGAACAGATCTTGGCCGCGGACCACATGCGTCACGCCCTGCGCGGCATCGTCGAGGACGACCGACATGTGGTATGAGCCGAGGAAGGTTTTGCGCGAGAGCACGATGTCGCCGACCGTTGTCAGCAGGTCTTCGGGCCGGAATTCGATCAAGCCGGTTTCGCCGTTCGGGCCGTGTCCGGTTTCGCGGAAATAGACGAATTCGCCCTCGCCAATGCGGTTCTCGCCGATCTGGATAGCCGTCAGGTCCATATCGAGCCGGAGCGCGACATTGTCCGGCATCGGGGTCAGGCTGTGCGGCATACCCGTTTGGTGGCGGCAGGTGCCGGGGTAAATGATCCCGTCAGGGCCATATTGCACCTCGCCTTCCTGCGGGGCTGAGGCGGAATCGAGGATGTCTCGGCGGGTACAGGTGCAGGGATAGAGAAGGTCCCGTTGCCAGAGCGCTTCGAGCGCTTGGCGGTAGGCGGGTAACCGGTCCGACTGGCGCATGACGGGTGTTTCCCACGTCAGGCCGAGCCACGCGAGGTCGTCATAGATTTGCGCTTCCCATTCGGGCTTGGAGCGTTCGCGGTCGATATCCTCGATCCTGAGGAGAAACCGACCGCCGTTCGCCATCGCCATGTCATGCGCGAGGATGGCGGAATAGGCGTGACCCAAGTGCAGCGGGCCGGTGGGGCTCGGTGCGAAGCGGGTCACGTATTGCATTAGCTTTGGGCCTCAAGCCACTGAGCGAAATCTTCTTTTGCGCGGTCAGTGTAGCCCTTGTAGCGCTCTTTGCGGCCCTTGCGTCCGCCGCGCATTCCGTCCAGCGGCGGGAACAGACCGAAGTTCACGTTCATCGGCTGGAAGGTTTTTGCATCCGCGCCGCCGGTGATGTGCGTGACAAGCGCGCCCATGGCGGTGGTGTTCGGCACGTCGGGAATTTCGCGGCCCTGAATTTCGGCGGCGGCGAGGCGGCCTGCCAGCAGACCCATCGCGGCGCTTTCGACGTAGCCTTCGACGCCCGTGACCTGACCGGCGAAGCGGATGTTCGGGCGGGATTTCAGGCGCATCTGGTTGTCGAGCAGCGTCGGCGAATTCAGGAACGTGTTGCGGTGGATACCGCCAAGACGCGCGAACTCGGCATTTTCCAGACCGGGGATCATGCGGAACACCTCTTTCTGGGCGCCGTACTTCATCTTGGTCTGGAAGCCGACGATGTTGTACAGTGTGCCGAGCGCGTTATCGCGGCGCAGCTGGACCACAGCGTAGGGCTTGTTTTCGGGATCGTTGGTATTGGTGAGGCCGACGGGCTTCATCGGGCCGAAGCGCAGCGTTTCGCGGCCGCGTTCCGACATGACCTCGATCGGCAGGCAGCCGTCGAAATAGCCAGCGGTTTCGCCCTCATGGAACTCGGTTTTATCAGCGGCCAGCAGCGCGTCGATGAACGCCTCGTACTGGTCTTTGGTCATCGGGCAATTGAGGTAGGCGGTGCGCTCTTCCTCGGTCTCGCCCTTGTCATAGCGCGACTGCATCCACGCGATGTCCATGTTCACGCTGTCGAAATAGACGATCGGCGCGATGGCGTCGAAGAAGGCGAGGCTTTCGGCGCCCGCTTCCTTGGCAATGGCCTGACCCAGCGCGGCGCTGGTGAGCGGGCCGGTTGCGATGATCCAGTGGCCTTCGTCGGGCAGTTCGGTCAGTTCCTCGTAGGAGACCGAGATATTCTCGTGCGCCATCAGCGCGGCGGTCACACTTTCTGCGAAGGGGTCGCGGTCAACGGCCAGCGCGCCGCCAGCGGGCAGGCGGTGCTTCGTGGCCATCTGCATGATGATGCCGTTCGCCTGACGCATTTCCCAGTGCAGCAGCCCGACCGCGTTCTGTTCGTTGTCGTCCGAACGGAACGAGTTGGAACACACCATCTCGGCCAGATTGCCGGTGCGGTGCGCGAAGGTTTCGACCTTGGGCCGCATCTCGTGGATAACGACTTTGATGCCTGCGTTGGCGGCTTGCCACGCGGCTTCGGATCCGGCCATGCCGCCGCCGATGATATGGAGTTCCTGTGTCATAACGGCGGATTTAGTAGAGCATGGCGCAAAAGAAAAGGGCCGCAACGCGTGCGGCCCTTCCGTTCGGCGTGTTTAAAGCGCGCCGAGGTTCAGCGCGAACTCACCAACGTACTCAGTGACGCTCGGGACTGCGTCGAACGTGGTGACCGAGGGGGCGCCGAATTCGTAATCGATCATGAAGCCGAGGGTGCCGGCGGTCACATCGTCGTTGCCTGCTTCATAGCGGGCCTGACCGAGCGAGACCTTGGCCGACACGGTGTCGGTGAAGTCATAGCCGCCGACCAGCGCGATGCGCGAGGTGGACGCCATGTCGAAGATCTCGCCGTACTCGGCTTCGAGGCCGATGGTGTACTGGTCGTTCAGCGCGTAGTCGCCGAAGCCGGTGAGGGTGTAGATGCTGTCACCGTCATCGTCCATGTACATCAGTTCCAGACCGCCAGCGTAGGTGCCCATGTCGAATGCGCTGTCGACGTTGACCAGAACGGTCTCGTCGTACTGGGCAATCGCGAAGGTCGCAGCGTAGCCGCCGTCCTTGTAGTCAGCGAAAACGTAGGGAACGGTCTCGTCATCCGAACCTGCGTCGTAAGTGTAGACACCGGCGCCGAAGGTGTAGTTGTTCAGCGCGTATTCCGCACCGACGCGGTAGAAGGTTTCGTTTTCGCCCTCGACATCAACGCCTTCGATGCCTGCAACGACGGTCCAGTCGTTAGTGACAGCGTATGCACCGTAAACGGTGAGAGCAGCGGCGGTCATGGTTTCGTCGATATCACCGTCGGTGCCGAGGCCCAGCGAGTAGCCGTTCAGCTGCGCGCCGAGGGTCCATGCGTCGATAGCGTACTCGAAGTCATAGGTCAGGTCGCCGGTGACGACGGTGAGGTCGCCCGCGTCATCGTCAAATTGGTTGTAGCCGAAATCGTAGTTGCCGCCGACGTAGGTAACCTCTGCGAAAGCAGCGGTCGAAGCGAGGGTTGCAACGGTGGCGAGGAGGATAGTTTTGGTCATTTACATTTCCCAGTTTCAGTAACTGCCGTCTCTGCCTTTTCCGGACCGTCCACAACCGAAAGCGGTCAGGGCCGGACAGGTTGCCTGAGACTGTGACAAAAAAGAAACTGAACAGTTCAGTTCGAAAATGTGTTCCAGAAAAGAAAAAAGCCACCGGCGAACCGGTGGCGAAAGGTGTTCCGAGGTCTGAGGCTCGGAGATCTGTGAAATGGGTAACCTTACACTGGTGAAATCCCTCGGCGGGGCAGAGTGATCCGGCCCCCACCGAACAGCACCAGCGGGATTGAAAACGCCAGCGCCGTTACGGGTGCATAGGTAATAAAGGGGTCAAGCGACGCATGGCTAAGCATGATGCCGACGTAGACCGTTAAATAAGCCACGCAAAACGCAGCCATGATTTTGGTTTTCCCGCCCATCACCAGCGAAAATCCGGTGAGGGCGAGAAGACCTGAAATGATAATTGCCGAGAGGCCGTGCGGGACGGAAACAGGCGAAAAGCTATTCACAAACAGGGTAGCGACCAGGACATAAACGACCAGAGCAGCCAGTAGAGATCTGAAAGTGAAAAGAATGAAGGACATTAGGTTCTAAAAAGGTCTTGGTTGGTGATCCCATAGGGCCATCACAAACGCGTTTGCACAATTCGCTAAGTTCGCAAACGCACCCTTGCAGAAATGTCAGGCGTGTCCTTTTGCCTTTAAAAACGCGTAGTTGATCCAGTCGAGCGTCGCCTCGATCACCGGATCACCTTTGCGCGTTTCGTGGTAGAGCACGAAAAGATCGTAGCTGATGCAGTCCTCGGACCCACCCAGCGGCGACAGCGAGTTGTATTTCCGCGCCAGCAGATCGGGCAGTACAGCCGCGATGCGGTTCTGCTGCGCCAGTTCGAACATCTGCATGAAGGTCGAGGCGGTCGCCACAGGCTCGGTGCCCATGACCTTGCGGCCCAGCTGGTTCGGCTGGGTATATCCCGTGGCCTCGGACAGCGACACCCACGCGCCGGCGGTATACTCGGGCGGCGCATAGACGCGGAACACCATCGCGCCGAGTTTGCGCGACAGGAGGCGTCCGCCTTCGGGCAGGCGGTCCTGAATGATGATATCGTGGTCGCCAAGCCCGCCGGGCGTCAGGCGGTCGGTGAACTCGGGCGCGATCGATTTCATCCGGCCTTCGGTGCCCAGCAGCGCGGGAAACAGCACCTGACTGCTGACGATCGGCGGCGCGCCGATGCGGACCGGCTGGCGTTCGTCGTTCGTGGTGCTGACGTGGTTAAGTTCTTTGTCGATATGGCCTTCGAAGGTCTCAGCGACCTCGATCAGACCTTTGACGAGCGGATTGGTCTCCCAACCGCGCGGTGTGCGCTGGAACGGCTCTGTGCCAAGCAGGTCGGCCAAGCGCTCCATACGGCGCGAAACGGTTGCGACATTGGTTCCAAGCAGGCGCGCCGCGCCGGACATCGAGCCGGCCTTACTGACGGCGAGCAAAAACTTGAGATCGTCCCAGTTATCCATGCACGAGAGCTTAGTATTAGAGTTGCGTAATTTTTAACCAAGCACACGCAAAACACGTACAATTCTATGTAGAATATACGTATTTAAATCAAGTGACCGACGCGCATACGCCGGTCACTTTTTTAGATTATTCTTCGGATGTTTCTTCTGCGTCTTCAGCCTGTTCGGCGACGCGCGCAACCGACACGACGATCTCGTCGGTGCGGGTGTTGAACACCTTCACGCCGCCCGCGCTGCGCGAACGGAAGCTGATGCCGTCCACGGGGACGCGAATCGACTGGCCGGTCGAGGTGACGAGCATGATCTGGTCGTCGAGGTCGACAGGGAAGCACGACACGATATCGCCGCCACGCATGTTCTTTTCGAACGCGGTGACGCCCATACCGCCACGTCCGCGCACCGGATAATCGTGCGAGGAGGTGAGCTTACCGATACCCTTGGCCGTGATGGTCAGAATGGTGTTCTCGGCAGCCGACATCTCGGCATAGCGTTCCTGGCTGATCGCGCCTGCAACTGCTTCCTCGTCATCACCGCCTGCTTCTTCCTCGGTCACACCGGCCATGGCGCGGCGCATCTTGAGGTAGCCTGCACGCTCTTGCGGGTCGGCTTCGAAGTGACGGATCACGGACATCGACACAACGTGGTCGTCGCCATTGAGGCGGATACCGCGCACACCGGTCGAATTGCGCGAGTTGAACACACGCACATCGGTGGTCGGGAAGCGGATCGCACGACCCGAGTTGGTCACCAGCATCACGTCGTCGTCTTCCGAACAGATGCGGGCATTTACCAGTTTCACATCGTCGGGCAACTTCATCGCGATCTTGCCGTTACGCATGACGTTGGTGAAGTCCGACAGACGGTTGCGGCGCACATCACCGGCAGAGGTCGCGAAGACGATCTGCAGGTCGTCCCATTCGTCCTCGTCACGGTCGACGGGCATGATTGCCGCGATCGACACGCCGGTCGGGATCGGCAGGATGTTGACGATGGCCTTGCCCTTGGCGGTGCGGCCACCCGAGGGCAGACGCCAGCACTTGAGCTTGTAGACCATGCCTTCGGTCGTGAAGAACAGCAGCTGCGTGTGGGTGTTCGCCACGAAGAGGGTGGTAACCAGATCCTCTTCTTTGGTCTGCATACCCGAAAGGCCCTTGCCGCCGCGCTTCTGCGCACGGAAGTCGACCAGCGGAGTACGCTTGATGTAACCGCCGGAGGTGACGGTCACGACCATGTCTTCGCGTTCGATCAGGTCTTCGTCGTCGAGGTCGGCAGCCCATTCGACGATCTCGGTGCGGCGCGGCACGGCAAAGAGGTCGCGGACCTCGCGCAGCTCGTCCGAGATGATACCCATGATGCGCTCGCGCGAGGCGAGGATTTCGAGGTATTCCTTGATCTTGCCAGCCAGTTCGGCCAGCTCGTCGGTGACTTCCTGAACGCCGATCTGGGTCAGACGCTGGAGGCGCAGTTCGAGGATAGCGCGGGCCTGCGCTTCGGACAGGTTGTAGGTGCCATCGTCGTTCACCGGATGCAGCGGATCGTCGATCAGCTTGAGGTATTCGATGATGGATTCAGCCGGCCAGCGGCGTGTCATCAGCTTTTCACGGGCCTCGGCGGCGTCTTTCGACGCACGGATGGTCGCAACGACTTCATCAACGTTGGTGACGGCAACAGCCAGACCACACAGGATGTGGGCGCGTTCGCGGGCCTTGCGCAGCATGTAAGCCGTACGGCGGGCGACAACGTCTTCACGGAAGCTGACGAAGGCCGAAAGGAAGCCGTAGAGCGTGAGCGTTTCGGGGCGGCCACCGTTCAGCGCCAGCATGTTCGCACCGAAGCTGACCTGCATCGGGGTGAAACGATAGAGCTGGTTAACCACGACCTCGGGGGTCGCGTCACGCTTGAGTTCGATCACAACGCGCACGCCGTTACGGTCGGATTCGTCCTGAACGTGGGCGATGCCTTCGATCCGCTTGTCGCGGGCGCATTCTGCGATGCGCTCGATCATGACGGATTTGTTGACCTGATACGGGATCTCGTCGACGACGATGGCCCAGCGGTCCTTGCGGATTTCTTCGTTGTGCACGCGGGCACGCAGAATGATCGAACCGCGACCTTCGAGGTAGGCTTTACGCGCGCCCGAACGGCCCATCATCACGCCGCCCGTCGGAAAGTCCGGACCGGGCACGTATTGGATCAGATCGGCGGAGGACAGATCGGGGTTCTCGATCAGGGCCAGCGTCGCGTCGATGACCTCGCCAAGGTTATGCGGCGGAATGTTGGTCGCCATACCGACCGCGATACCGCCAGCGCCGTTGACCAGCATGTTCGGGAAACGGGCGGGCAGAACCGAGGGCTCCTGGTCCTTGCCGTCGTAGTTGTCGACGAAATCGACGGTGTCCTTGTCGATGTCGGCCAGCATGTAAGCGGCGGGCTTGTCCATGCGGATTTCGGTGTAACGCATCGCTGCCGGCTTATCGCCGTCCATCGAACCGAAGTTACCCTGACCATCCAGCAGCGGCAGCGACATCGAGAAGTCCTGCGCCATACGGGCCAGCGCGTCATAGATCGCGCTGTCGCCGTGCGGGTGGTACTTACCCATGACGTCGCCGACCGGACGTGCCGACTTGCGGTACGGCTTGTCGTTGGTGTTTCCGCTGTCGTGCATCGCATAGAGAATGCGGCGGTGCACGGGTTTCAGACCGTCACGCAGATCGGGGATCGCACGGCTCACGATCACGCTCATCGCGTAGTCGAGATAGGACGATTTCATCTCGTCGATGATCGAGATCTGCGGCCCGTCGTGATGCATCCGCACAATCGGGGTTTCGTCTTCGTTTTCAGGGGTTTCCGGAGTATCGGTCACGTTGTCCGCCTGTCTGTCTTACGACTTTTTGGTATTTGGTTGCAGACTTATACCGCAGTCGCAACGCGGGGCGCAACCTGTGATCCGGCCCGCATTTTAGGGGTCTCGCCGGGGGCTTCGCGCCCCCGGACCCCCGCGAGGTATTTTTGTCAGAATGAAGCTCAGGCGCGCGGTGTCGGGCGGTCGAATACGCGGCGGCCAAGGAGGCTGGCAACGAGTTCCACCATCAGGCTGGCGGTCTTTCCGCGCTCGTCGAGCGAGGGGTTCAGTTCCACCAGATCGAGCGAGGTAACGAGGCCGCTGTCGCAGAGCATTTCCATGACGAGGTGCGCTTCGCGGACCGTGGCGCCGCCGGGAACGGTGGTGCCGACCGCAGGGGCGACCGAAGGGTCGAGGAAATCGACGTCGAGCGAGACGTGCAGCATCGCGTTGTCGGCCTTCACACGTTCGAGGAATTCGCCGAGCGGTTTGGCAATGCCCACTTCGTCAATGGTGCGCATATCGACTAGCGTCGCGGAGCCGTTGTCGCTGTCTTCAAGGAAGGCGCGCTCTTCGGGGTCGACGGAGCGCAGGCCGATCATGCCGACGCGCTCGACGGGGATGGTGGTGGAGAGCGGCGGAAAGGCGTCAAACCCTTCGCGGCCAGTGACGTAGCCCACCGGCGTGCCGTGCAGGTTGCCGCTGGTCGTGGTGTCGGGCGTGTGCACGTCCGTATGCGCGTCGAGCCAGAGGATATAGAGCGGACGGCCATCGTTTTCGGCATGGGCCGCGATCCCGCTGACAGATCCGAGCGAGAGCGCGTGGTCGCCTCCCATGAAGATTGGCAGGCCCTTGGGGGCATGTTCGAGAGCGGCAGCTGCCAGCGTTTGCGTCCAGCCGACGTTCTCGTCCAGCATATGCACGACGGGGTTGTTCGGCGCGCCCGCATCGACTTTGGCAGGCGCGAGGTTGCCGATATCCTCGACCGTATGGCCGAGGTTCGTCACGGTCTCGGGCAGGCGGGCCACACGGTAGGCGTCAGGGCCCATCAGGCAGCCACGGCGGCGTTTGCCGCAGTCGACGGGGGCTCCGATCAGGATCACATGGGTCATTACTGGCTCCTTGTTATTATACTGTGCGGCGGCTGGCGCGGATCGCCATGATCCAGATGATGGCAATGCCGAACGAAACGACAGCATTCCAGGCGGGCATGGAAAGGCCGAGCCATTGCCAGCTGATCTGGTCGCACATCACCAGTTTGGGGGCCGCGTCCACTGCCAGAAGGTCAGCGCCGCTCAGCGCGCCGAGGTCCTGACCGCTCCCCGTACAGGACGACGGACCGGCCCACCATTTCTGCTCCACGCCTGCGTGGTAGATGCCGATGCCGCCGGTCGTCAGTGCAGCCAGAAGGCCGAGCGCGGGCAGTATGGGGCCAGGCAGGAACAGCGCCGCGATGGCGATGACGATCGCCGCGCCATGCGGGTAGCGCTGCCAGAAGCACATCGCGCAGGGCGGCAGGCCCATCAGCTTTTCGAAGATGAAGTAAGCTCCGCCAAGCATTCCTGCGTGGGCAAGTCCGGCCAGAGCGACGATTTTATTGCGTTTGTTCATTAGAGGTATTTCACCAGATAGAAGCCACCGATCAGCACGACACAAAACACAATGAACACCAGACCCAAGCGCTTTTCGATGAAATCACGGATAGGTGTTCCGAATTTCCACAAGAGGCCCGCCACGATGAAGAAGCGCAGGCCGCGTGCGATGATGGCGGAGATGAGGAACGGGACGAGCTGGAACTGCAATACGCCTGAAGCGATTGTGATGACCTTGAACGGGAAGGGCGTCACGCCCGCGATCAGGACCGCCCAGACGCCGTATTGGTCGAACCGCGCGGCGAAGTCGTCGAAGGCGTGCATCTTGCCGTAGAAGGCGAGCACGGGCTCTCCGATCAGGTCGAACAGCGCATAGCCGATGAAATAGCCGAGCAGCGCGCCCAGCACCGACGACACCGTCGCGACGGCCGCGATCAGGAACGCCTTGTTCGGGCGGGCGATAATCATCGGGATCATCAGCACGTCCGGCGGGATCGGGAAGACCGAGGATTCAATGAACGACACGAGCGCGAGCGCCCAGAGAGCGTGCGGACCCCGCGCAAGCGACATGGTCCAGTTATAAAGACTACGGATCATCGGAAAAAACAGCTCGTAAATAAAATGGAGGAGGCGAGCGGAGCGCTCACGCGGGAACACAATTGCATGTCTGCCAGTTAAGTTCGAGAGCTAACGGAGGATCAATCCATGAAATGGCAAGGCAGACGCCAAAGTACGAACATCCAGGACCGGCGCCGTATGGGCGGTCGGGGCGGCGCCATCGGCGGTGTCGGAGGCTTGGGTGTCCTTGCCATCGTCGTCATCGGCTGGTTCCTCGGGGTGGATGTGTCGCCCATCCTTGATGGCGGGCAACAGATGCCCACGGGCCAGTCGCGCGAGCTCACTGCAGCCGAGCAACAAGAGGGCGAGTTTGTCGCCGTCACGCTGGCCGATACCGAAGACGTCTGGGACACCGTGCTGCCCGAGCAGGCGGGCATCCAGTACCGTCCGCCGCAGCTCGTGCTGTTTTCGGGCGGCACCCAGTCCGATTGCGGCGGTGCGAGCGCCGTCACGGGGCCGTTCTACTGTCCGATTGACGGGATGATCTACCTCGACACGCAATTCTTTACCGTGATGGACCGCCAGCTTGGGGCAGGGGGTGACTTTGCCGCTGCCTATGTCGTGGCGCACGAGGTCGCGCACGCGGTGCAGGACCAGCTTGGCATCCTCGACCAGACGATGCGTCTGCGCCAGCGCTCCTCCGAGGCTGATGCGAACCGCATTTCGGTGATGACCGAACTTCAGGCCGACTGTTTCTCGGGCATCTTCGCCCGCTATGCGCAGGACGCTCTGGGCACGCTGGAGGCAGGCGACATCCGCGAGGCGCTCAATGCGGCGCGCCAGATCGGTGATGACACGCTGCAACGCAACGCTGGCCAGAGAGTGCAGCCGCATACATTTACTCACGGCACCTCCGAACAGCGCCAGCGCTGGTTCGATACAGGCTTCCAGACTGCCGATATGGGGCAGTGCAACACATTCGAAGCCCGCTCGCTTTAAGTGCGTTGACGTTCCTCTGGCGCACGGCTAGAGGAACGGTGTTGGCCGGTATGGCGGAATGGTAGACGCAGCGGATTCAAAATCCGCCGATGGTAACATCGTAAGAGTTCGAGTCTCTTTACCGGCACCAACTTTTTCCACTGATTCAATAGAATAGCAGTTCCCGCGCAGGGCAGTCGTGCCTTGATCGCGCCATTTTCCGTTTTCGAATGTGGCGGAAATGCGGCAGCAATGTGGCGGTCCTTTCGGGTTGCAATCTGAGAACCCCCGTTCCTGACGCCCGAATCATGTGCCACAAAAAGGTCTCATTCGGGTAGTTGGCCGTCTCGATTGCGTGAAACGGGGTCCGCAAAACGCGTACAAAATTCAATTTTGCCATCTATTGGTGCGGTTTTGAAAACAGCGCACACCAAATGAGGCAAGATTGAGAACATCCCACAATTACAGGCAGATCGGCCTTGGAATGCGCCTCATAGGCGAGAATATATTCCAGAATGGGCAGCCTTTGAATCGCATTTTACCTGTAAAATAAGGGCAGATTTAACAACCCTAGGGTAGGGTGGCTGGAAACAGTCTGTTGCTGTCCTGTTCGCCTTTTCGCGTGTGCAGCAATCGGCGCCACAACTTTGTGGCAGTATTTGGTAGAAAAAGGCGAAATTGTGAAAAATAAGGTTTAGCGAACGTATACTTTAGAGTATTCAGACATAGCCCAACTGGGGGGGCTTTGGACCGATTGGGGCGGTCCTGGTGAACGCGGTATCCGCGTGATCCGAACAAAGTGTCTGCGAGAGGAACTTCCTTTTGCTGGAGAGAAACAACGCGTCGAAAGCGATTTCGGCGTGCGGGATGAAGTCGTGTCTTTCGCCATGGTTGCGGAGGCCGGTCCCTCAGGTCGCCCGAATTAGCGGGCCGTCGGGCAAGTGGAGAACGAGATGTCTTGGTTTGGTTTTGATTGGACGAAATGCTCTTGGGGTTACGGCTCCTACACGACGCAATGGGGCGACTTTAACTATCAGATCGGTGCGAGCGACGGCTGCTATACGTCGACTTACAACGACGAAGGTTGCGTTACCGTAAAGTCGGGCGGCTGGGCCGGCGGTGCATTCGGCACCGAGCTCGAAGGCGGCAAGATTAACATCTACGGCGTCGACATCAGCAACATCGGCGACGGAAAAGGCTGCCAGGTCTACTTCCTCGACGCCGATAACAAAGTCATCCAGCCGACCTACGAACAGCATGACGGTTATGTCACGGTCACTGCGCCGGACAACTTCTGCAAATTCGTCGTCAAGAACTACACCAACTGCGATTTCAAGATCGGTGAGCTCCAGTGTGATCCCGTGAATGATAGCGACGGGATCGTCGAAGGTACGCCCGCAGGCGACCTGATCGACCTCGCTTACACCGGCGATCCCGACGGCGACATGATCGACAACAACGACGCAATCCTTGCTGGCGAATACGGCAACGATGATATCGTCAAAGCTGGCGCTGGTGACGACACTGTGCTTGCTGGCGAAGGCAATGACGAAGTCTACGGCGGCACCGGTTCGGACACGCTCTATGGCGGCGCGGGTAACGATTACCTCAAGGGCGACGAAGGCGATGCGGCCGTCTCGAACGTCGACACTTCGGTCGATTGGGGCGATTTCGCGCGCAACAGCAGCGGCCATGTGACCTCGGGCGCGACGCAGGACATCGGCGGCGTGAACGTGACCTTCTCGTTCAACGGTCAGCAGGTCGGCTCCACCGCGACCTATACCAACCAGAACGAATACGTCGAAGCTGGCGATAACCTCGACAGCAACTCCGCGCTGTTCCTCTACGGTCCGGACAAAGACACCTGCAACACCGGCTCGACCGAATACACCTTCAACGCTTGGGATCTGAACGATGTCACCGCATCGTCGAGCAAGATCTTCCAGAGCGGCGCTGTCGGTTCGGACTACGCCTTGGGCAAGACCTTCACGATCAACAGCGGCGCTTCGGTCAAGGACATCACCGTCTCGGACAATGACGGCTACCTGAACGACAACGACGACAGCGATCAGAAGCTGGTCGGCAGCGAGCACCTCGAAGGCACCACCTATTCGAGCGGCTCCAAGGTCCAGCCCGAGTACGCCTACACCGTCAAGGACTGCGTCACCGGCGAGTACACCAACATCTACGCGATCCAGATGCCGGACTCGGACACCGTTGCGCTCGCATCGGACAAGGCCCTGATCCCTGGTCACCAGTACCAGATCGTCAGCTGCCCCGAGAACCTGCCCTCAATCGGCTACAGCCAGCTCGACGGTTACAGCGTGGCGACCGATGCTGTCGGCGACGTCTCGACCGCAACGCTCGATTTTTCGTCGGCAGACAGCGCCTACTCGGGCGAAGTCGAGAATGTTTCGTTCCGTATCAATGACATCGACTACGGTCCTAATGGCGAATACCACCGCGATATCGTGACTGTCCGCGCCTATGACGCGAACGGCAACGAAGTCGCCGTGACCATCACGCCCGAGGGTAACCAGACCGTCAACGGCAACACCGTCACCGGCGGCGACATCGATAACGGCGGCACGCTGACCCCGACGTCGGCAGCAGGTTCGGTTCTGTTTGAAATCGCAGGTCCGGTGTCCAAGATCGTCATTGACTACGACAACGGCGGCTACAGCGACCAAGCCATCAACGTCACCGACCTGAACGTCACCACCATCGCGCTCGACACCGGCGTGGCTGGTGATGACGTTATCTATGGCGACGACGGCGACGACTGGATCGAAGGCGACGCGGGCAATGACAAGCTCTACGGCGGCACTGGCAACGACTACCTGAACGGCGGCGAAGGCGGCGATACGCTCGAAGGCGGCGACGGAAACGATTACTTCGTTGGTGGCAACGGCGACGACAGCATGTACGGCGGCGACGGCGACGACCTGTTCGACGACGTGGCTGGCACTGATCAGGACAACGCCGGTAACGACTACGTTGAAGGCGGCAAGGGCAACGACGTTGTCTTCGCAGGTCTCGACAACGACACCATCTACGGCGGCGAAGGCAACGATAAGCTCTTCGGCGAAGGCGGCGACGATTTCATCAGCGGCGACGCGGGCAATGACGAAATCTACGGTGGCCACGGCGCGGACGATTTGCGCGGCGGTGCCGGTGCAGACGTCATGGCTGGCGGCGAGGGTGCCGATAACATCTCCGGCGGCGATGACGCTGACTACATCTACGGTACGGCTGGCGACATCGTCGACGGCGGCGCTGGTGGCGACGACAACGACACGCTCGACCTGACCGGTCAGGGCAAGTTCTACCTCGACAACCTCACCGCTGACTCCAACGGCAACGGCTTCGACGGTACTGTCCGCTTCGTTGACGACAACGGCGTGGAAACCGGCCAGACCATCGACTTCACCGAGATCGAAAGCTTCAAGGGCGACATCTATAACCGTGGCCCGATCGCGAACGACGACGTTGCGACCACTGCGTTCCAGACGCCGGTCATCATCGACCTGCTGGCGAACGACATCGATCCGGACGGCGACCCGCTCACGCTGGTCAGCGTCACTTCGGACGACGGTCTGGTTGTTCCGCTCGGCGACGGCAAGGTCCTGTTCACCCCGCTGAACGGCTTCTTCGGTCCGGCGACCATGAACTACACCGTCTCGGACGGTCAGCAGACCGACAACGGTACCGCCCGTATCCAGGTCGAAGAGCAGCAGCGCGACGGTACCGTCATGGGCACCGCTGGCGATGACGTCATCGACGTGAACTACGCTGGCGATCCCGATGGCGACTTCGTTGACAATGACGACGCGATCCTCGCTGGCGACAGCGGCAACGACGACCTGATCTACGGCTACGGCGGTAACGACTCGATCCTCGCTGGCGACGGCAACGACGAAGTCTACGGCGGCGCTGGCAATGACTACATCAACGGCGGTGTCGGCGACGACATCATCACCGGCGGCGAAGGCAACGACACCATCGTTGCAGGCGCTGGCAACGACGAAGTCTACGGCGGCAACGGCGACGACTCCGTTCAGGGCGGCGCTGGTAACGACAACATTTACGGTGGCGGCGGTAACGACACCCTGCGCGGCGGCGACGGCAATGACTCGCTGTTCGGCGGTCAGGATGACGACTACATCATCGGCGGTGACGGCGACGATTATGTCAACGGCAACGGTGGGTTCGACACCCTCGACGGTGCGCTCGGCAACGACCGCATCATCGGCGGCGAAGAGGAAGACGTGCTGATCGGTGGCGCTGGCAACGACACGCTCTACGGTCAGGGTGCCGACGACTCGCTCATCGGCAACACCGGTTCAGACGAGATCTACGGCGGCAAGGGCGACGACATCATCGACGCGTCCTCGCAGGATCCCTACGCGCTGCCGGACGTTGGCTACCCGGGTCTGTACCCGTCGGACACCGATCCGAACAACGACCGCGACTACGTTGATGGCGGCGAAGGCAACGACACCATCTTCACCGGTGACGACGCCGACACTATCCGCGGCGGCACGGGCGACGATTACCTCGACGGTGGCATCGACGCCGACGAAATCTGGGGTGACGAAGGCAACGACTACATCATCGGCGGCGAGGGCGACGACGTTCTCTATGGCGGTGACGGCGACGACTTCATCGCCGGAGGTCTGGGCCCGAACTTCCCCGACGCGATCAACCAGCCGAACGACGGGACCGACCTCGTTCTGAACAACGGCCGTGACGATATCAGCGCTGGCGCAGGTAACGACACCGTCTACGGTCAGGACGACGACGACACCATCCGCGGCGGCGAGGGCGACGACTACCTCGACGGCGGCATCGACGACGATATCATCTGGGGTAACGAAGGTTCGGACACCATCGTTGGCGGCGACGGCGTCGACACGCTCTACGGTGGCCTGAACTCGGATACCTTCATCGGCGGCAACGTGGGTGACTACGTTCAGGGCGGCGAAGATCCCGACAACTCGGACGTCGACGTACTCGACCTGACCGGCGTTGCGTTCGACCGCATTGTTTACGACAACGGCAATCCCGAAGCCGGTACCGTCTACTTCGATGCGAACGACGATACGCAGACCATGCGTTTCGAGCAGATCGAGAACGTCATCCCGTGCTTCACGCCGGGTACGATGATCGCGACCGCTCGCGGCGAAGTACCGGTCGAGAACCTGCGCGAAGGCGACAAGGTCATCACCCGCGACAACGGTATTCAGGAAATCGCCTGGGTCGGTTCCAAGCTCATGACCACCAAAGATCTGGTCGCCGCGCCGCACATGCGTCCGGTCCTGATCAAGGCTGGCGCACTGGGCAACGGCCTGCCGGAGCGTGACATGATGGTTTCGCCGAACCACCGTCTGCTGGTCGCTTCGGACACTGCCGAGCTGTACTTTGAAGAGCGTGAAGTTCTGGCAGCCGCCAAGCACCTCGTCGGTTCGCAGGGCATCCATCAGATCGACGTGGCGAACACGAACTACATCCACTTCATGTTCGAACGCCACGAAGTCGTCCTCTCGGACGGTGCATGGACCGAAAGCTTCCAGCCGGGTGACTACAGCCTCAAGGGCATCGGTAAAGAACAGCGTAACGAAATCTTCGAACTGTTCCCCGAACTGCGCGAAAAGGTCGGTGTCGAGAACTACCAGTCGGCCCGTAAGTCGCTCAAGAAGCACGAAGCGAAACTTCTCGTTCGCTAATCCCAGACTTTGCAGCAGGAATGAGGCAGGAAACTGCCTCTTCCGCATGACCGGAGTGCGCAGTGGGGTGCGCTCTCCGGTTCTATATGCGAAACAATTCGACGTTGAATTGCTGTTTTTTTGACCGTTGCAGGACAATCTGCGGCGGTAACCTTATTGTTAGACAAATATATCATTTAGCATGTGCGAATATGCTTTCGTATTGCCCTAGATATGCCTTAGAGAACGACTAGTTTGGGGCCATCGCGTAACGGGTGGCCTGCCCGTGTTTGTTGTGTGCGCGAGGTTATTTGGGGCATGAAATTGGGTAAGTACGTTGGAACCGGGCACGCCGACACGATCATTGGATCGGATGGCGATGACACCATCACCGCGAAAGGCGGCGATGATCTGATCTACGCCGGTGCCGGTAATGACACAATTTATGCTGGCAATGGTTTCGATAAGGTTTACGGCGGCGACGGCGACGACACTATCTACGGTGGTGGCGACAACGACGAGCTGATGGGCGAGTCCGGTGCCGATACCTTTGTCATCAGCCCCGACGGAAATCAGGATTGGTCGAACACCACGGTCAAGGGCGGCTCGACCGGCAATGACTATGACACCCTCGATTTCAGCGCCTTCACCACGAACGGATGGGAAATCCAGAACTTCGTCAAGAACGCTGAAAGTAACGGTCAACCCGGTTATCACGGTCAGCTTCAACTCTACAATCCGTCGACCGGCAAGCACGCGAACATCAACTTCGAAGACATTGAGCGCTTCGTGCCGTGTTTCACCACCGGCAGCCTGATCGCGACGACGCAGGGCGAAATGCCTGTCGAGGATATCCGCCCCGGCCACAAGATCGTCACCCGCGATAACGGCATCCAAGAGGTCGCTTGGGCCGGTCATCGCGATCTGACCCAGCGCGATCTTGCGGTGCAAAAAAACCTCCGCCCGATCCTCATCAAGCGCGGCGCGCTTGGCGGCGGTCTGCCCGAGCGGGACATGTGGGTGTCCCCGAACCACCGGATGCTGCTCGCTTCCGAAAAGGCAGAGCTTTATTTCGACGAATCCGAAGTGTTCATCGCCGCAAAACACCTCGTGGGACTTCCGGGCGTTGCGCAAAGCATAACGCCGGGCGTCAGCTACTTCCACATCATGCTAGAACGCCACGAAGTGGTTCTGGCTGACGGCGCATGGACCGAAAGTTTCCAACCCGGCGATCAGAGCCTCAAGGGTATCGACGGCGACCAGCGCGCCGAGATTTTCCAGCTATTTCCTGAGCTTGCGACGCGCTCTGGCGTTGACGGTTACCAATCTGCCCGTCGCTGCTTGAAGCGCCATGAGGCAAAACTACTGCTAGGTTAACGCCCCGTTTTCGCGCGGAACGCGGCCCAATCCTCGGGCGTATCCAGATCGCGTCTCGCCCGATTGCCGAACAGCGGAACCAGAACTGTCTGCTGTTTCAACGACTTGACGATCGCTTCTCCACCATTGTCGCCCGTGATGTCCTCGAACATCGGCCGTGTGCTCTGATGAAATAGCACCGGATGCCCCGGTTTGCCTTCCGCCGTGGCGGCCCGCCAGATTTTCGCGTTCGGATGGGCGACGCGGGCATTGCAGATCGTGTACAGATCCTCCGCCTCGACTTCCGCCAGATCTCCAAGGAACACCAGCACATCGCCCTTTGGCAGCATCTTCACAGCGCCGCGCAGCGTGCCCGAAATTCCTTCGGCAGCGTCTGGAACGAACAGCGGCGTGACAGGTAGGTCGCGGATCAGGTCCAGACGCGGATGATCGGATGAGGGCAGGGCGACAAACACTTGATATCCAGTGGAAAGTGCGCGCTGACATTGAAGGTGGAGAAGAGGCACGCCGTCCACAGGTTCGGCGAGTTTATCGGCGCCGCGCATACGAGAAGCGTTGCCGGCGGCAAGTATCAGAATAGATATCATATCACGAAGAATGACACGTCTACGGCCCAAAGGCCAATAAGACTTTAGCGAGGGACTGATGCGGGCATTCCTATACCGCCTGAGGCTCTGGGCACGAAAGCTCGGGGTCCGCGTTATTTCGATCGCGGCACTTTCGGTGCTGTCGGTTTTCGCGGCGAAATACTCCGGCGTCTATGTGCCCGCAGGCGTGGCCGAAAAAATCGGCGCGGATTCAGTGGTTTCGCTGCTGAACATCATCGCGAATTCCATGTTGACGGTCACAACGTTCTCGCTGTCGGTGATGGTGACGATCCACCGCAACGCGTCCAGCCAGTGGACCCCCCGCGCGCACCGGATGCACCTGCGCGACAGCCGCACGCAGACGGTTATCGCAACGTTTCTAGGGGCTTACATCTACGCGCTATTGTCGCTGATCCTGCTGGATACCCCGTATTTCGGGGACAAAGAGGTTGTCGCGCTGTTCGTCACGACGCTCGGTGTGATCGCGTGGATCGTCTACCAGATGCTGATGTGGGTGCTGCACCTTCAGACCTTCGGGAGCCTAGAGCAAACCGCCGACCGCATCCACGAACAGACCCGCGATGCGCTGCAATTGCGGATGTCTCATCCGTGCCTAGGCGGGCACGCGCTGCTGGACCGCTCGATCATTCCGATGGACGCCAAGCCCGTCTTCGCCGCGCGTTCCGGCTACGTCGTGCGGATGATGGCCAGTGCGCTCGATAGCGCGGCGGAGGATTGCGGCGGGGCGATTTATATCATCGTCGATGTGGGCGAGCATATCACCAAGGGCGACCCGATTGCCTTCACCACTGGCCAAACAGAGAAGATGACCGAGGCGGTCGAGCAGAATATCGACATCGGTCATCACCGCGACATCGAACAGGACCCGAACTTCGGCCTCTTAATGCTTGCAGAGATTGGAGAAAAAGCGCTTTCTCCCGGTGTGAATGACGGCGGCACGGCTATCGACATGATCGACCGGATGGCCGAGCTTGCGGAAACGCATGAGGACTTGGGCGAGACGACCTACAAGAACCTCTGGATGCCGCCGCTGAATACGGGCGACATTATCCGCCGGCCGTTCGATCTGATTTCGCGCTATGCGATCACTTCGCTTGAGGTCCAAGAGGTGCTGCTGAAACGCCTCGATATCCTGTCGCGCCACCCTGATCCCGACATCGCCAAGGCCGCGAGAGAGGTCGCGCAGGACGCTTTTGACCGCGCTCAGGAGGCCCTGCCGACCAAGGTCGACAAGGCAAAACTCGTGAAACCGCAGTGCCTTACGGGATGATGCGCGTGTACTTGACGCCTTCGAGCGTCGCGCCAACGCGGAAGCCCGCCTGCGCAAACACAACCGCGATGACCGGAGAGGTCGAGGTCAGCGTCGAAGCGCTCAGCATCTCGCCGCGGTCGTTCAGCGCGTAGGCGACGTCAGCACCGGCAGTCCAGCCGTTCGACTGGCGGAAGCCGCTCAGCGCTTCGGGGGTCATGAAGAACAGGACCGCGCTGAACTGCTGCGCGCCGAACTGGATGCCCGCGCTCGCGCCCGCTGCCGAATAGTAGTCCACGGTGGTCTCGCCGATCACAAGCGCGCCGCGTCCGTAAGAGCCGCCAAGTCCAATGCCCGCCTCGGAAATCAGCGGCATGACCAGCATACCCGAGGACTGGCTCGCCAGCTGGCGGGTGCCCGGATAGGCGGTGTACATGTGGTTGAGCGTAGCGGCAACGCGCGCGTCGATGGTCGCAGCGCCGCTTCCGCCGATGGGGTTGCCGCAAGCAGCAAGGGTTCCGGCTGCCATCATGGCGCCGGCCGCAAATCCGCGTCGTGTCAGGTTGGTCATACTCGTGCCTCGTCAATAAGGGGCGGCTTGCCTGCCGCTCTGTCATGTGCGGCACTATACGCCGCAAACTGCGTTATGTCATCCGTTGAGGATACGTGCCGCTTCGGGTGCGAAATACGTCAGGATGCCGTCACAGCCCGCACGTTTGAACGCTAAGAGGCTCTCCAGCATGACTTTTTCGCCGTCGAGCCAGCCGTTTGCCACGGCAGCCTGGATCATCGCGTATTCGCCCGACACTTGATAGGCGAAAGTCGGCACACCGAAGGTATCCTTCACGCGGCGGCAGATATCGAGGTACGGCATCCCCGGTTTGATCATGACCATATCGGCGCCTTCCATCAGATCGCGCTCAACCAGACGCAGGGCCTCGTCCGAGTTGCCCGCGTCCATCTGGTAGGTCTTCTTGTCACCCTTCAGCGCGCCCGACGCACCCACCGCATCACGGAACGGGCCGTAGAAGCCAGAGGCGTATTTGGCGGTGTAAGACAGGATGCCAACATTCTGATATCCCTCGCTTTCCAGCGCCGAACGCATTGCCCCGATACGCCCGTCCATCATGTCCGACGGACCGAGCAGATCGGCACCGGCCTCTGCCTGCGCCAACGCCATTTTGACCAGCGCCTCTACGGTTTCGTCGTTCAGGATCTCGCCGTTTTCGACGTACCCGTCATGGCCGTTGATGTTGTATGGATCGAGCGCGATGTCCGTCATGATGACCATTTCGGGCACCGCGTCCTTGATCGCGCGGATCGCCTGATTGGTCAGATTGTCGCGGGACCACGCCATCGCGCAATCTTCCGTCCGGTGCTCCATCGAGGTGTAGGGAAACAGGCACATCGCCGGAATGCCGAGCGAAAACGCCTCCTGCGCCGATTTCACCACGCGGTCGATGGTCTTGCGGGTCACCCCCGGCATGGACGGGATCGCGGTTTCGTCGTCCTTTCCCTCGATCAGGAACACCGGCCAGATGAAATCATCTGTGGTGAGCGTGTTTTCACGGACCATAGCGCGGATACCGGCGGACTTGCGCAGGCGGCGGAAACGGGCGGTGGGATAGGGGGCGACGGTGGGTTTCATAACGGGCCTTTCATGTCACACCCCTTGGGTGCCACGTAAAATTGTTGTTGCCAAGTCTGGGCAATCACAAGAGCGGAAGTTAACGTCCGCGCAGAAGACCAACCGAGGCCCATACCCGTGGATTTGATACAGAACGTATTCGACGTCATCGATTTTCGATCTTTTTCGAATGCGTGGTACTGGATGGTCGTGGCCGTCCTGTGGTCGACGTCGTCCTATTGGGTTGTCGGCGTTCCTTATGACCTGATCCAGCGGGCCGAGCGGGAACACGGTGATGCCTTCACCGACATGCAGGCCGTTGTGATCGTCTACGTTCGCCGCACGTTGACTATTGTGCGACAGTCGGCGGTCTTTCTGGTCGGCTTCATGTGTTTCATCCTCGCGATGCTCATCACCTTCGCCGTCCTTTATCAGAAGGAATTCGCGCAGGCGCTGCTGCTGCTGATGGTCCCGCTGTTCGGACTCGGTGCGCTGAACGTCCGCACCGCGCTGAAGATCGAAGCCGAAGGCGTGGGCAGTGACATGATCTTCCGCCGCCTGCGTCGCCATCGTCTGATGGTGCAGGCGATCGGCATGTTTTCGATCTTCATCACGGCGACTTACGGGATGTTTTACAACCTCGCTGTTCTTCATGCGTTCTAAGGATTGACTCTCGCCGTCCGCAGCGTAGGTCAGTTGCATGGTTCAGAACGCGCACATCACCGTCTCCGGCGCCCCCGAGGGGTTTGACGCTAAACTCATCCTCGAGGAGCTGGCCAAGACAGGCCAGCCGGTGCTGCACGTTGCGCGCGACGACAAACGTCTGGCAGAAATGCAGGCCGCGCTCGCGTTCTACGCCCCCGACATGCCCGTCGTCGTGTTCCCCGCGTGGGACTGTCTGCCGTACGACCGGACCTCGCCGAACGCAGATATTTCCGCGACCCGCATGGCGACTTTGGCGGCACTGACGCACGGGATGCCGTCGCAATACGTGCTGCTGACCACCGTCAATGCCGCCACCCAAAAGGTGCCCGCCCGCAGTATCCTCAAAGAGGCCGCTTTCACCGCCCGCGTCGATAGCCGGATTGATGAAGACAAGCTGCGTAACTACCTGACGCGCATGGGCTTTACCCAAGCGCCGACCGTGATGGAACCTGGCGACTACGCCGTCCGCGGCGGCATCATCGACATCTTCCCGCCGGGGCAGAGCGGCCCCGTCCGCCTCGACCTGTTCGGCGATGTTCTCGATAGCGCCCGCCGCTTTGATCCCGCCACGCAGCGCACCACGGAAAAGCTCGACGTGGTCGAACTTGCGCCCGTGTCCGAGGTCATCCTCGACGAGCCGGCAATCACCCGTTTCCGCCAGAACTACCGCATCGAATTCGGCGCCGCTGGCACCGACGATCCGCTGTACGAAGCGATCAGTGCGGGCCGCAAGCACGCAGGACAGGAACACTGGCTCGGCTTCTTCCACGCCGAGCTGGAAACGCTGTTCGACTATGTGCCCAAGGCCACTATCACGCTGGACGATCAGGTCACGCCGACCCGCGTCACCCGCTGGACGATGGTCGAGGACACCTACGAGACGCGGATGCACGCGCTCAAGCAGAAGGGCCGGATGGACAGCGTGTACAAGCCCGCGCCGCCGTCTCTGATGTACCTTGACGACAACGCGTGGGAGGTGGCCGTCGACGGTCGCCGCCTGCTGCAATTCAGCCCGCTGAAACAGCCGACCGGCCCGAACGTTATCGATGCAGGCGGCCGCATCGGGCGCAATTTCGCTCCCGAGCGTCAGCAAGAGAGCATCAGCCTCTTCGGCAGCCTCGTTTCGCACATCAAGAAGAAACTCGACGACGGCCCCGTTGTCATCGCGTCCTATTCCGACGGTGCCCGCGAACGTCTGACCGGCCTGCTGGAAGACGAAGGCGCGGGCGAGGTTATCCCCGTCAGCGATTTCTCCCGTGTCGGCAAACGCGGTTTACACCTCGCGGTATGGGCGCTCGAACAGGGCTTCGAGGCCAAAGGCATCACCGTCATTTCCGAACAGGACGTGCTCGGCGACCGCCTCATTCGCCAGACCAAGAGAAAGCGCAAGGCCGAGAACTTCCTCACCGAAACGCAGAGCCTCACGCCCGGCGATCTGGTGGTCCACGTCGACCACGGCGTTGGTCGCTACCTCGGGCTGGAGGTCATCACTGCGGCCGGTGCGTCGCACGAATGTATCTCGCTCGAATACGCCGAAGGGTCCAAGCTTTACCTGCCGGTCGAGAACATCGAACTGCTGTCGAAATACGGCCATGAAAGCGGCCTGCTCGACAAACTTGGCGGCGGTGCATGGCAGGCGAAAAAGGCCCGCATGAAAGAACGCATCCGCCAGATGGCGGAGCGTCTCATCCGTGTCGCGGCAGAGCGCGAACTGCGCAAAGCGCCCGTTCTTACGCCGCCCGACGGCATGTGGGACCAGTTCCTCGCGCGCTTCCCCTATGCGGAAACCGACGATCAGCTTCAGGCAATTTCTGACGTGCTTGATGACCTCGACAGCGGCCGCCCGATGGACCGCCTCATCTGCGGCGACGTGGGCTTCGGCAAAACCGAAGTCGCGATCCGCGCGGCCTTTGTTGCAGCTATGTCCGGCGTTCAGGTCGCCGTCATCGCACCGACCACTCTGCTCGCCCGCCAGCACTACAAGAACTTCAAGGAACGCTTCCGCGGCTTCCCGATCAACGTGGCCCCGCTGTCGCGTTTCGTCTCCGCGAGCGAGGCGTCCAAAACCCGCGAGGGCATGGCGAACGGCCAGATGGACATCGTCATCGGCACCCACGCGCTCCTCGCCAAGGGCGTTAATTTCAAGAACCTCGGCCTGCTGATCATCGACGAAGAACAGCACTTTGGCGTCCAGCACAAGGAACGCCTGAAGCAGCTCCGTTCCGACGTGCACGTCCTGACGCTGACCGCGACACCGATCCCGCGTACGCTGCAACTGTCGCTCACGGGCGTGCGCGACCTGTCGATCATCGGCACGCCGCCCATCGACCGCCTGTCGATCCGCACCTACGTGTCCGAATTCGATACCGTCACCATCCGCGAAGCGCTACTGCGCGAACACTATCGCGGCGGTCAATCGTTCCTCGTCGTGCCGCGCGTCAGCGACCTGCCAGAGATGGAAGACTGGCTGAAAAAGAACGTCCCCGAAGTCACCTATGTCGTGGCCAACGGCCAGATGGCAGCGGGCGAGCTCGACGACCGGATGAACGCGTTCTACGACGGCAAATACGACGTACTGCTAGCGACCACGATCGTGGAAAGCGGCCTCGATATTCCGACCGCAAACACGATGGTCGTGCACCGCGCCGATATGTTCGGCCTCGCGCAGCTCTACCAGATCCGTGGCCGCGTGGGCCGTTCCAAGACCCGCGCTTACGCGTACCTGACGACCAAACCGCGCGGCAAACTCACCCCGCAGGCCGAGAAGCGTCTGCGCGTGCTGGGCAGCCTCGACACCCTGGGCGCCGGCTTCACGCTGGCCTCGCAGGACCTCGATATTCGCGGTGCGGGTAACCTTCTGGGCGAAGAACAATCGGGCCACGTCAACGAGGTCGGCTACGAGCTGTACCAGAACATGCTCGAAGAAGAGATCGACCGCATCAAGAAGGGCGGCGGCGCGCTTAATGATGATGACGGCCAGTGGGCGCCGCAGATCAACCTCGGCGTTTCTGTCCTGATTCCAGAGGATTACGTGCCGGACCTTGACGTACGTCTCGGCCTCTATCGCCGTCTGTCGAACCTCTCGACCAAGGTGGAGCTGGAAGGTTTCGCTGCCGAACTGATCGACCGTTTCGGCAAGTTGCCGAAGGAAGTGAACACGCTGCTGCTGATCGTGCGCATCAAGGCGATGTGCAAACGCGCCGGTATCAGCCACCTCGACGGCGGCCCGAAAGGCGCGACCGTGCGCTTCCACAACGACAAGTTCGCATCGCCCGAAGGTCTGGTGGAGTTCATCGGCGACCAGAAGGGTCAGGCCAAGATCAAGGACAACAAGATCGTCCTGCAACGCGACTGGCCAAAGGAAGCGGACAAGATCAAAGGCGCCTTCGCCATCGCCCGCGACCTTGCAGAGAAGGTCGCGGCCAAGAAGAAAAAGGCTACAAAGTCCGGCGCTTAAGGCCGAAGCTTAATGCGAACGCGGCGGCGGCGAAGAGGAAAACGCCGACCGTCAGCGGGATCGGTGTGCCGTTGAAGAACTGCCCAACGGGGATCGCGAGCAGCAGCGAGAGCGAGGTCGACAGCGACATCACCACCGAAGTGCCCATGCCCGCAACGTGGCCCAGCGGCTCTAGCGCGAGCGCATTGAGGTTGCCCAGCGTCAGGCCGATGGTCGCGAAAACAGCGGCGCTAAAGACGAAAAACATTGCAAGGCGAATGACTTGCGGCGCGGTGCTGAGTTCGACCACGGTCACGATTGCAGCCAAGCTGGCCATGATGCAGAGCGCGATCTGGATGATCCGCTTCATGCCGAACCGCATCACGAGTCGCGAGTTCATGAAGGACGCGCAGGCCGCAATCGCCGCAGCCGCGCCAAAGAAATACTCGAAGGTTTCGGCGGCGCCGAACGCCTCCGCATAGATCTGCTGGGTGGACGACAGCGTCGCCATCAGGATCGCGTAGACCAGCGTCAGCACATAGATCACCTGACGCGCGGCGGGCGCTTTGAGCACCTCTTTGACCGCCCATTTCAGCTCCGACACCTTCAGGGTGCGACGGTTGGATTCCAGCAGCGTTTCGGGCTGGCGGAACAGCATCCAGAACATCACGAATGCGCCGAAGAGGCCGAAGAACGCAAAGATCGAACGCCATCCGAAAGCGTCCATCAGGGCCGCGCCCGCCATCGGCGCAAAGGCCGGAATGATCCCGAAGATCATCATCACGAGCGAGCTGATCCGCGCCATTTCCGGCCCACTGTGCTTGTCACGGATCAGCGCGATGCTGACGATCCGCGGCGCGGCAGCGGCCACACCCATGACGAAGCGCGAAATCAACATCGTGGTCATCGACGGCGCGAGGAAGGCGATGAACGCCGTCACGACGTAGAGAACGCAGCCCGTGATAATCACGACCTTGCGCCCGTAGGTGTCCGACAGCGGCCCGACAAAGAACGTGCCCAACCCGAGGCCCAGCACGAACGATGTTACCACAAGCTGCGCGAGGTTCGGCGCGTCGGGCGAAAGCTCTGCCGCGATCTTCCCAAGGCCGGGCAGCATCGCGTCGATGGAGAACGCGGTCAGCGCCGAGACCATCGCCATCAGCCCGACGAATTCGCGGCGACCGATGGGGCGGCCTGTCGATGTAGCGATCATTACTCGGCGCTTTCTTCGCGGTCCTGCGATGCAATATCCTTCATCACGTCGAGCCACAGCTCGGTTGGCTGGGCACCTGGCACCGCGTGACGATTACCGACAACGAACGTCGGAACCGAGGTGATGCCCATGTGACGCGAATGCGCCTCGCGCTTGGCAATGCTGTCGACGTCGGCATCGCTCTCCAGCAGGCGGCGGACCATCTCGGGGTCCATCTCGCAGCCCTTGGCGATGTCGATCAGCACCTCATGGTCTCCAATGTCGCGGCCCTCGGCCCAGTAAGCTTTCATGATGGCGCTGACAACGAAGGCTTGGCGCTGTTCGAGGCCCGCCCAGTAGATCAGGCGCTGCGCGTCGAAGGTGTTGGGCGAGCGAGTGATCTTCTCGAAATTAAAAGTCACACCAGCGTTCTTCGCGTGCTCTTCCAGCACGACGTGCGCTTCGGCAGCGCGCTTCTTGGAGCCGAAGACCTGTTCCATCAGCTCGCCGCGATCCATGCCGCCTTTGGGCATGTCTGGGCGCAGTTGGAACGGGTGGTATTCGATTTCGAAGGGGTGGTCGCCGGCTTTTTCCAGCGCGCGGTCGAGGTAGCCTTTGCCGACGTAGCACCAAGGGCAGGCGGGGTCAGCGATGATGTCCAGTTTGACCATGTTGTCTTTCCCAGTCCCCGCGCAGCTCGCGGCGGAGGATCTTGTTGTTGGCATTTCGTGGCAGCGCGTCCACACGGACGAAAAGACGCGGGCTCTTATAGCGGGCGAGCTTTTCTGCTGCGTGATTGCTCAACGTATCTTCGGAAAGATCGGTGTCTGCAACGTAAAACAGGGCGATAACCGTTGCATCTATCTTGACCCTGACCTCCGCTGCTGCACATTCGCGGATGCCCTCCGCGCTGGCCATGGCGTCCTCCACCTCGATGGGCGAGACGCGGTAGCCGCCCGCGTTCATCATGTCGTCGGTGCGGCCGTCGTAGTAGATCGCGCCGGTGTCATCCATGTGGCACATATCGCCGGTCAGGAACCACTCACCTTGGAATTTGGAGGCGGTTTCTTCGGGTTGGCCGTCATATTCGATAAACAGGCCGGGGTCGGAGTTGTGAATGCCGAGGTGGCCTGTTTCCCCCACCGGCACAGGGCCATCGTCGCCGAGGATCGCGATCCGGCGGCCCGGTTGCGGGTATCCGATGGCATGGGGCGGCGCGGGGCGCATGGGACTGCCAGAGATAAAGGTCGAGCACTCGGACATGCCGTAGGCTTCAAAGACCATGGTGCCCGCCGCCGCGTTCCATTGCCGCTTCATCGCGTAGGGCATACTTTCACCCGCCGAAATCGCGTGGCGCAGCTTGGGCATCGGCGGCATGTCCGTCCGCATCATCTGGCGGAACACACCGGGCGTCGCGGCAAAGATCGTGGCGCGGGATTTGGCGATCAGTTCGGGCAGTTTCGTCGTCGGCGTCCCGTCGGGCGGGATCAGCGCGGTGGCCCCGATGCTCCATGGGTCCATTAGGCCCGCGCCCAGCGTATAGGTCCAGTTGAACGAGCCCGCGTGCATCAGACGGTCGGTCGATTTCAGCCCGTACCAGCCGCCCCACATCATCTGCCGCGCCCAAATCGCGCGGTGCGCATGGACCACGGCGCGGGGTTTTCCGGTGCTGCCCGAGGTGAAAATGATATAGGCGGGACGGTCGGGCTTGCCGAAAACATAGTTCGCGGGTGGGAAATCGCGAAAGGATTTCAACTGGTCTAGCTCGATCACCGGCACGCGGCATTCGGGCATCGTGATGCCGTGCTCGCGGACGATAAGCGCGGGCTTCACGCCCTTGCACATCTTGGTAATCTCCTCGACTGTCAGTTGCGTCGAGGTCGGGATCGGCACCACGCCGACCGCAATGGCCGCAAGGTAGACGATCGGAAACCATGGTGTGTTTCCCACCCGCATCAGCAGCCGCTCACCAGGTTTCATGCCCAGAGCTTTCAGCCCCGTGCCAAGCCCCAGAACCGCCTCTTCAATCTGGCCATAACTCCACCATTCCTCGCCCAGCACTTCGAGCGCGATATGGTCCGGCTGCAAAGAAGCATTTGACAGCACATGTGCCGCCATATTGAAGCTTGTAGGGCAGGGATCGACTGCCCGAGGTTCTGTGATGCTCAACATATCTGCATTCCAGAATTTACCTCTGGTCGTTGTAAGTAAAGATAATACTGGAATATAAGAGCGTTCATGTCGGAAAACTCAGAAAAGCGCAGCCTCATTCAGATCGCCCGTGACAGTGGAGCGCAAGAGACCGCGCCGCCGCTCGATTTGGGTGCCCGCGTGCGTGAATTGCGCAAGGAACGCGACTGGACGTTGGAGCAGGCGGCGCAGCACGCCGGACTTGCCCGTTCGACTCTGTCCAAGATCGAGAATGGTCAGATGTCTCCGACCTACGAGGCGCTGAAAAAGCTGGCTGTCGGTCTGAGCATTTCCGTCCCCCAGCTGTTTACAACTCCGAGCCGTAGTCAGGTGAATGGGCGCATGGCGCTGACCCGCAACAGCGAGGGCCAGTCGCACATCACGACCACTTACGAGCATGAACTGCTCGCCGACCAACTGACAAAGAAAAACATGCTGCCGTATCGGGCACGGGTGCGCGCGCGGAGCATGGATGAATTCGAAGGCTGGGTGCGTCACGACGGCGAGGAATTCCTCTACGTGCTGACAGGCACCATCAAGCTGTTCACCGAATTCTACGAGCCGGTCGAAATGCGCCGCGGCGATAGCGCGTACTATGACGCCACCATGGGCCACAACGTCATCTCGACCAGTCAGGAGGATGCGAACATCCTCTGGGTCACGTCGCTGAACTAAGCCAGCGTCTTAGGCATCGGTGCGGCCGATCGGATTAGCCTCGTAACCGTCATCACCGAACCGGCGGTCGTCGTCATAGGCGTCTTCGCCCTCGGGAATGTTGTCGGCCACAGCCGTGATGCGCTCGTTATCCATCTCCGGGTCCATAATGACGTCGGCGGGCGTCGCGCCTTCCATCCACTCCGCCAGTTCGTCCTCTGCCTCGCGGGCGGGAACCTGGTACGTGTGGACGATCTCTTTGAGCAGGGCGGTGCGGTCACCTTCGATCGCATCCACGGTGTCGCTGTCCAGTTCGGGCCAGCGGGTGAGGATGCTGGGGACGAATGCGTTCCAATGCTCGGTTACTTGCTGCCATTTCATAGCGGTATCTCCTTGGTTGAAGGAAAAACGCGAGGGCAATGGCTTTGGTTCCTGAAACGAAAAAGGGCCGGATGAACCGGCCCTTCTTAGCGCGCAATCAGAACCAGGTCTGAACGCTTCGCGCCGTTTCGGAGATGTCTTCGCCCACACCGGCTACGGTGTTGCAGGCAGACAGCGCCACGAGCGCGAGTACGAGGAGGATCTTAGTCTTCATACCACCACACATCAGGTTGCCATCCCGGCCAGTCGCCGAAAATCGGAATGTCCTCGGGGTAACGGAGGTTCGCGTCATATGCAATCCGGCTGATGTTCCACTGATAGGTAGGGATCACATACCGTCCGGCAGTCAGCGCGCGGTCCATCGCTTTGACAGCAGCAACAAAGTCGCTCTGGCTTTCCGAGGTCAGCATCTGGTTGATCATCGCGTCGACGGCTTCGGACTTCACGCCCATCAGGTTCCGGCTGCCCACGGTGTCGGCGTATTCGGAGCCGTAATAGCCATACTGCTCGTTACCCGGCGACAGGCTGAGGCCGCGGCGGTAGTAGGTCATGTCGAAGTCGAAGTTGTCGGTACGCTCTTTGTATTGCGCACTATCAACGGCATCGACGGTGGCCTTGATACCCACGCGGTCGAGCGACTGGATGAACATATCGGCAATCGACTGGAATTCCGACGCACCGGTCTGGAGGAGGATTTCGAACTCCAGAGGCTCGCCCGCTTCGTTCTTCATCACGCCGTCCTGAATGGTGTATCCGGCTTCTTCGAGCGCTGCGAGGGCTTCGCCCGTGCCAGCACGGTTCCGCTCCGATCCGTCCGAGACGGGAAGTTCGTAGCCTTCGATAGCACCCGGCAGCAGGTCGTCCGCGTAGGGTTCAAGGAATTCCAGAACGCGGCCTTCAGCCGGTCCGGTGCTCATGCCCAGCGGCGAGTTCGAATAGTACGAGGTGATGCGCGGCTGAGTGCCGCCGGTCATGGTCTCGTTGATGAACTCGAAGTTGAAGATGTCGATCATCGCATCGCGCACGTGCCAGTCGTCGAACGGCGCCGAGCGCGTGTTCATCACAAAACCGGTCATGCCCGAGGGACGTTCGTGTTGCAGTTCGTCCTTCTTGACCGAGCCGTCCTGCGCGCGCGGGAAGTCGTACTGGCTCATCCAGCGCGCTTCGTTAAACTCGCGGGTGAAGTTCACTTCGCCGGTCTTGAACGCCTCGAACGCGGGCGCTTCGTCGCCGAAGAACTCGATGCGCAGCGTGTCGAAGTTGTTGGTGCCTTTGCGGAACGGCACGTCCGCGCCCCAGTAGTCGGGGTTGCGGGTGAACTCGATAAAGCGGCCCAGTTCGTAGTCGGTGATGACGTAGGGCGACGACGTCACGGGGATCATGTCCGGCGCTTCTTCGGCGAAATCCACGCCTTCGAACTGCGATTTTTGCAGGATCGGACGGAGACCGGCCAGCAGCGCCAGTTCGCGGTCCTCGGTGTTGAACGTCAGGCGGACCGAACGGTCGCCGGTCTGTTCAATCTTTTCGACCTTGGCCCAGAAGCCGCGGTAACGGCCGTGACCCTCCGTGCCGAGCGTCTCAAACGACCAGATGACGTCCTCTACGGTGACCGGCGAGCCGTCCGAGAATTCGGCGGCGGGGTTCAGCGTGAACTCGACCCATTCGCGGTTCGGGCCGGTTTCGATGCTTTCAGCCAGCAGACCGTAGAGCGAGAACGGCTCGTCCAGCGAGCGGCCCATCAGACTTTCGCCCATCAGGTACGGCAGCTGCCAAGGCGAGCGGCCAGTGTCCACAAACGGGTTCAGCGTTGTGAAGGATCCGACCTCTGCGGTGGCCATCGACCCGCCCTTGGGCGCGTCGGGGTTCGCGTAGGGCAGGGAGATGAAGCCCTCTTCCAGCGCGGGATCACCGTACATTGCAATAGCGTGTTTTTGTTCGGCATTTGCCATACCCGCCGCAGCGAATAGTGCGGCAACGGCAATGCCATATCTCAATTTCTTATTTAGCTGGACGTTCATTCGATGAACTCTCCCCTCTGCTCATATGCCTGTGATTGAGCGTATCGGGGGTTTTGGCTCAGTTCAAACTTAATGCTTGGAAGTTCGCGGGTAATTGCCTATAAAGAGGGCACTGCTCGATAGGTTTCTTGCCTGTATGAAACCTGCCTCAATGACTTAACGCCGGCTTCGTGCCGGCGTTTTTTTTATGGCTATTCCCTGCTTCGGGCAGGCGGCTCTATTGCCTCGGAATCGGCAGCGGCGCAAGTGCGAATCCCCCTCATATTCGCGGCATGTCCCATTGAATTTTTCTGCAGGTGCAGCATTATCCGTTTAACGATTGGCTTTACGGAGGAGGCTTCCCCAATGACACTGTCTGGTAAAACTGCTGTGATTACCGGCTCGAACTCGGGCATCGGGCTCGGCGTGGCGCGTGAACTGGCGCGGGCAGGGGCGAGCGTCGTGCTGAACTCCTTCACCGACCGCGACGAGGACCACAAGCTGGCCACCGATATGGAAGCCGAATTCGGCGTGGTCGTCCGCTACATCGCCGCCGATATGTCGAAGGGCGAAGACTGCCGCGCGCTGATCGAAAAGGCGGGCGCCTGCGATATCCTCGTGAACAACGCAGGCATCCAGCACGTCTCTCCGATCGAGGATTTCCCGATGGAGAAATGGGACGCCATCATCGCGATCAACATGTCTTCGGCCTTCCACACCACCGCTGCTGCGCTACCGATGATGCGCAAGGCGGGCTGGGGCCGCGTGGTGAACATCGCTTCCGCCCACGGTCTGACGGCCTCTCCCTACAAAGGTGCATATGTTGCTGCCAAGCACGGCGTTGTAGGCTTTACGAAGGTGACCGCGCTGGAGACCGCGAAAGAGGACATCACCTGTAACGCCATCTGCCCGGGTTACGTGCACACACCGCTGGTGGACGCGCAAATCCCTGATACGGCAAAGAAATATAACATGACCGAGGAAGAGGCGATCGAGAAGGTCATTCTCGAACGTCAGCCGTCCAAGCAATTCGCGACCGTCGAACAGATCGGCGGCACGGCGGTCTTCCTTTGCTCTGACGCCGCTGCGCAGATCACCGGAACGACGATCAGCGTGGATGGTGGCTGGACCGCCCTTTAACGCACAGAACGATAAGAAAGACTGAAGGGAAAAGATGATGAAACGGATCAACTTGGCCCTTCAGGGCGGCGGCGCGCACGGTGCTTTCACGTGGGGCGCGCTGGACCGTCTGCTCGAAGAGGACGACATTGAAATCGCGGCGATCTCCGGCACATCCGCCGGAGCGCTGAACGGCGCGGCCCTGAAATCCGGTCTGGTGTCAGGCGGACGGGAAGGGGCAAAGGAGCAACTCCGCTGGGTGTGGAGCAGCGTTGGCGCGATCACCCATCCCGCGCTTGCCAAATGGATGGAGCCCTTCGCCGAAGTCAGCGAGCTTTATGCACACGCGCTGAACTACTCGCCCGCCTATATCTGGTGGGACACGGCGATGCGGATGATGTCGCCTTATTCCAACGGCGCGGTGCTGCAAAACCCTCTCGGTCGTGTGCTGGGCGATCTGGATTGGGAGGCTCTGCTGTCCCACGAAGGCCCCGAACTCCACGTCTGCGCAACGAACGTCCGCACCGGTAAGATCCGCATTTTCACCGACACCGAAATCAGCCCCGACGCGATCCTCGCCTCCGCCTGCCTGCCGACCCTGTTCGAAGCGGTGGAGATCGACGATCCCCAGACCGGTCAGCGCGAAGCGTTCTGGGACGGCGGCTTCACGGGCAATCCCGCGCTTTTCCCGCTGTTTCCCAAACACCTGCCCGACGACATTCTGATCGTAAACATCAACCCGCTCTACCGCGAGGAAGTGCCGCGTGATGCCCAGTCGATCCAGAACCGCATCAACGAGATCAGCTTCAACACGTCCTTGCTGCGTGAGTTGCGCGCCATCAGCTTCGTCAAACGCCTGATCGCGGACGACGACATGCCAGAGGGCAAGATGAAGGACGTGAAGGTGCATCTGGTCGAGGATGCGGCGCTGATGACGGAACTCAGCATCGCGACCAAAATGATCGCGCTGCCGACGGTTCTGTCGCGCCTGCGCAATGCGGGCTATGCCGCGATGGAGCGGTTCTTGGGAGAGCACAAAGACCAGATCGGCACCGAAGGCAGCGTCGATCTGGCTGCGATGTTCGCTTAGGTTTTGTCCTTGACCGGCGTGGCGGTTACGCCGTTCTTATCCTTGCCGTTCGGATAAACGAGGCCCGCAGAGATCACGAGCTTCGCCGCGTCCTCGACCGTCATATCAAGGATCGTGACTTCGCTTTCCGGCAGGAACAGCAGGAAGCCAGACGTTGGGTTCGGCGTGGTCGGCAGGAACACGGTCAGCACCTTTTCCTCGGTCACGACCTTTTCGGCCATCTCGCCCTTTGCGTCGGTGGACACAAAACCGATCGCCCAGACACCCTTGCGCGGATATTCGATGAGGCAGGCTCGATCGAAGCTGGACTCGGTCTGTGCGAACACCGTCTCGGCCAGCTGCTTCGCGCCATTATAGATCGAACGGATGACCGGCATCCGCGAGACCATGTTCTCACCCCAGTTGAGGAAGCTACGGCCAATTAGGCCCTTCGCCATCCAACCGACGAAGACCGTGAAGATCAGGAACAGAACTACACCCAGACCACGCACGTTGACGCGGATGTGGTCGGGGCTTGTCGGGTTCGGATCGCCGAACCAGCGGTTCACCAGCGCTTCGGGGTGATAACCGCCCGGCACGAACGGCCAGACGAAACCATCGACCCAACCGGCGACGGACCAGATCAGCCAGATCGTAAGGCCGATAGGGGCCACAACGACAAGTCCGGCAAGGAAGTTATTGCGGAGGACACCGAATACGCTCGTGCGTTGTTTCGGAGGCGTAATCTGGGAAAATTCGTTCACTATCGGCCCGACGGGAAAAGGTTCTGCTTAGTATGTAAGAGCGGGGTGGCCCCCGCTCAATCTCTTATCGCCCGTTATTCCGACTTTCGTGACAGCTTGTCCAAAGCAACGGCGATTTTCGCGGCAAGGCGTGCATTGTTAAGCACCAGTGCAATATTCGCCGTCAGGCTGCGGCCCTCGGTGATCTCGTACATGCGCTGGAGGAGGAACGGCGTGACCTCTTTTGCCTTGATGCCCTGCGCGTCTGCATCGGCCAGAGCGGCTTCGATGTGCGGCAGGATCTCTTCGGCGGTGATTTCGGCGTCCTCGGGGATCGGGTTACAAACGAGCTGACCACCCGGCAGGCCAAGCAGGCCGCGCATCTGGTGAGCGTTGGCGATCTCGTCCGCGGTGTCGAGGCGGATCGGCGTCGGGATGCCCGACGTGCGCGACCAGAAGGCAGGCAGTTCGTCCTGACCCAGACCAATGACCGGCACGCCCAGCGTTTCGAGCACTTCGAACGTCTTCGGCAGATCGAGGATCGCTTTGGCGCCAGCCGCCACAACGGTGACAGCCGTCTGCGCCAGTTCCTGAAGGTCGGCGGAGATGTCGAAGGTGGTTTCAGCGCCGCGGTGAACACCGCCGATACCGCCGGTGGCGAACACGTCGATGCCAGCCGCTTCGGTGCAGATCATGGTTGCCGCAACGGTGGTCGCGCCCGTGCCGCCGGTAGCGAGGCAGGCCGCGATGTCGGCGCGGCTCAGTTTCTTGACGTCCTTGGCCTGACCCAGATCGTCGAGCTGATCGCTATCAAGGCCGACGTGCAGCGTGCCTTTGATAATGGCGATGGTCGCCGGAACAGCGCCGTTCTCGCGCACGGCAGCCTCGACAAGACGCGCGGTTTCGACGTTCTGCGGGTACGGCATACCGTGGGTGATGATCGTACTTTCCAGAGCGACGAGCGGCGTGCCGTTCTTCATCGCTTCGGTGACTTCGGCGGAAAATGCCATCGGGATCATTTGGGAATTTCTCCTGAAACGTATGTAGCAGCGGCAAAGAGCGCACGTTCGAGCGCGTCGTGGCGGTTCATGCCTTCGCGTTCGGACGCGATATGCGCTGCCATGAAAGTGTCGCCCGCGCCGGTCACGCGTGTGACCAGCACCTTGGGCGGTGTGAGTGTAATGACGTCTTCGCCAGTCGCCTCAGAGGCGGAGCTACCGCCGTCCGTCACCAGCACGCGCTTGCAACCGCGCGCGATGAGGCCCTTGGCTGCCGTCTCGGACGACGGGAAATCGGTGTGGCACAGCAGGCTGGCTTCCTCGAGGTTCACGTAGAGCGTCGCCGACGGATGCCCGACCAGCGCCAGAAGGCGGTCCGCTTTGCCCGGACTTGCGGGCGCAACGCGGAGGTCGGATTTGCTGAACAGCGGCGAATGCGCGATCTGGCGGAGGAGTTCGACCGTCAGGTTGCCGTCCAGTGCCACGAGGCCCTCGTACGGCGCATCAACAGACCCGAGCGAGCCATCAGACAGCGGACGCAAGATCTTGTCGCCCGCCTGTTCCAGCGAATGCGCATCGGCAATCGCGGCGATCAGACCGTTGGCACCCTCGACCGCCATATAGTTGTCGGTCGGCAGGTCGTCGGAATGATAGAGGTGATCGACGATCATCCCCATCGCAGCGGCCTGCTCGGTCAGCTCTTCGCCGGCCGGATCACGGCCGATGGCAGAGAGCAGAGCAGGGGTCATGCCAAAGCGCGTCAGGGTCATCGCGATATTCATCGCAACACCGCCCGGAACGCGGGTGATATGACCCGGCACGTCGGATCCGACGCGCATGACGACAGAGGAACGGCCGATGATGTCCCAAAGGACCGACCCGATACAAAGGATGTCTGGCGAAGTGTTCATAGACGTGTCATGACCCGACCGGAGCGCCGCCGCAAGGCCGGAAAGCGATTAAGCGTACGCAACTTCTCTTTTACTGTTGTCAGCTGTCAATTTCTGGCGTAAAGGCCCAGCACTCAAACCCGCAGGCGGAGGCGGGCCCTATGGGGAGACATCCCATACGGTCCACCGGTTGACGAAAAGTCTGATCCTCCGCTGAGGCCAAACCGGAAAAGGAAAAGGACATGGCTCTTCCCGAGTTCACCATGCGCCAGCTGCTTGAAGCTGGTGTTCACTTCGGCCACCAGACCCAGCGCTGGAACCCGAAGATGCAGCAGTACATCTACGGCTCGCGCAACGGCATCCACATCATGGACCTCACCCAGACCGTCCCGATGCTGGACGCTGCTCTGAACGCAATCCGTGAAACCGTTGCTCGCGGCGGTCGCATCCTGTTCGTCGGCACCAAGCGTCAGGCTCAGAAGCCGATCGCAGAAGCTGCTGAAAAGTCGGCTCAGTTCTACATGAACCACCGCTGGCTCGGCGGCACGCTGACCAACTGGCAGACCGTTTCGCAGTCGATCGCTCGCCTGAAGTCGTACGACGAAGCTTCGGAAAACGGCTTCGAAGGCCTGACCAAGAAAGAGCGCCTGAACGCAGAACGTGAACAGACCAAGCTCCAGCTGTCGCTCGGCGGAATCCGCGAGATGGGCGGCGTTCCGGACATGCTGTTCGTTCTCGACGTCAACAAAGAAGACCTCGCGATCCTCGAAGCCAAGAAGCTCGGCATCCCGGTCGTCGCTGTTGTCGACACCAACTGCTCGCCGGAAGGCGTTGACTATGTCATCCCGGGCAACGACGACGCTGCTCGCGCTATCCAGCTGTACTGCGACCTCGTTGCACGCGCTGCTCTCGACGGCATGAGCACCCAGCTGCAGAAAGCCGGCGTCGACATGGGCGCCTACGAAGAGCTGGCTGAAGAAGCTCTCGCCGAAGACGCTCAGTAATTACTGACCCTTCGTAAAAATGATACCGGACGCGGTTATGCGCGTCCGGACCCTTATTTTCAGGAGATGTGACATGGCTATCACCGCAGCAATGGTGAAAGAACTGCGCGAGTCGACCGGCGCAGGCATGATGGACGCGAAAAAAGCTCTCGTCGAAAACGATGGCAACATGGACGCCGCAGTTGACTGGCTGCGCACCAAGGGCCTCGCAAAAGCCGCCAAGAAGTCGGGCCGTACCGCTGCTGAAGGCCTCGTCGCCGTCGCCGTTTCGGGCAACAAAGGCGTCGCTGTCGAAGTAAACTCGGAAACCGACTTCGTTGCGAAGAACGCAGAATTCCAGGGCATGGTCGCTAAGATCGCTGCCGCTGCTCTGAACGTTGCTGACGTCGACGCGCTGAACGCTGCCGACATCGGCGGCAAGTCGGTTGCAGACACCATTACCGACAAGATCGCTACCATCGGCGAAAACATGGGCGTTCGCCGCATGGCTTCGATCGAAGGCGGTCAGGTTGTCAGCTACATCCACAACGCTGCCACCGACGGCATGGGCAAGATCGGCGTTCTCGTCGCTCTGGACGGCGACAATGAAGCGTTCGGCAAGCAGGTTGCGATGCACATCGCCGCTGTGAACCCGGCTGCGCTGGACGAGTCGTCGCTCGACGCTGCTGTTGTCGAAAAAGAGAAGTCGATCCAGATCGAGATCGCTCGCGAGTCGGGCAAGCCGGAAGCTGTCATCGAAAAGATGATCGAAGGCCGCATGAAGAAGTTCATCGCTGAATCGACCCTCATGGGTCAGGCATTCGTCGTGAACCCCGACCTGACCGTTGAAGCCGCTGCTGCTGAAGCCGGCGTCAAGGTCACCGGCTTCATCCGTGTGGAAGTCGGCGAAGGCATCGAGAAAGAAGAGTCGGACTTTGCTGCTGAAGTTGCAGCAATGAACAAGTAAGACTTCGTTCTTTCTGAATGAATGAAGGCCCGTCGGAGCAATCCGGCGGGCTTTTTCTTTGGTCGGTGCGCGCTGCGGGGCAGGGTGCGGAGGAGGGGCTTTGCCCCTCTTGGCCAATGGCCAATTCACCCCAGGATATTTGGGGCACAAAGGCAGCAGTGTCGGGACATAAAAAAGCGGCACTGCGTCGGGAGAACGCAGTGCCGCGAACTATATTGTGCGCACGGGATGGATTAGCACACAACTAGCCTGATGCTGAAACGACCTAGCAAACATAGCCGTCCCAACGCGCCGCAAACACGGCACAAAACCAAGAGCCTTGTAATCGCAAGGGTTAGTCTTGCTGGGCGTTCCTTTGGCTCAATGAGCCACCACTCACGGAACGGTTACTTATTGCCATTTGACGTAGCGTAACAAAAGTAGTGGAAACCTGACCTTTGGGAATTTCCCAATGATTACGCGTCGATAACGAACATCTGGTTATAAAACGCCGCCTTGAGAACGGCCTGTGCGGTTGTGTCCACATCGAGGGCTTCACGGGCAAGGCGAAGGTGCTTTTCGATGGTCGCTGGCGTCAGATTCATCAGGTATGCGATATCGGCGGTGGTTTTGCCGTCACCGACGAATTCGAGCACTTCGCGCTGTCGTTTGGTCAGCTGGCGATGGCGCGCATACGGGAGCGTCAGGAGTTTCAGGTAGGCCACGTTGTTCGCCAGAGTGATGTCGCGGCCGTGCTTTTCCCAGATCCCGTCGACCTGTTCCTGCGTCATGTTCCTTTTCGCGGTGAGCGCGACGGCACCTTTGGTACGGGCGGTCACGGAGCGGAAGCTGATCGTGTAGCCGGCTGTCACGCCCATGGAGCGGTTATATTCGACGGTGCGCAGTTCGCCTTGGGACAGGCTATCGATGTTTTGCGCGACCCAGCTCCAACTACAGGCGCCGTCGTTCTCCATGGCCCAGCGGACCATGGGCGCGTTGAAGTACATGCCTTCGTCAATGAAGGCGCGCATGTATTCCGGCGTCTGGTTGGTAAGAACGACCCAGTCCTGCGGATCGCCGAGGGAGCTCGTTGTGCGGTAGCGTGTGTAGCCTAGAATGATCCGGTCGAAGCCGTAGCGGGCCATGCGTGTCGAGTGGAGTTCCCAGAGTTCTTCGACGGATGGGGCGTTGGTAATGGCTTCGAGGTGATCGATAAAATTTAACACAAGCGAGTCTTTGTTCGAGTTTCTACGCTAGGTAGGAGTATCACTTTCCATACCTTTACAAAAGCATGAATGAAGCTAACGCGGTGCCTAGGTCGGAGATCTGGGGCGCTTGTGCGACACCGTTTTCGCCTCAGTGGCGCGGTCAGAAGCCTGAGAACAGGATAAAGATGAAGATTAGCAACATAATACTGATTATGCCACTTATGAACTGCATGATCGCGAGACCTTTGTTTGTGCCCTTGCGGGATATGAAAACGCCCGCGTGACGTATCACACGGGCGTTTCGCATTTGTTAACCGAGCGCGTAGCCTGCGCCGCGAACCGTGCGGACCGGATCGCCGCCGCCGTAAGCCGTGAGCGCTTTGCGCAGGCGGCCGACGTGGACATCGACGGTGCGGGTGTCGACGTAGATGTCGCGGCCCCAAACGCGGTCGAGCAGTTGTTCGCGGGACCAGACACGGCCGGGCTTTTCGATGAAGGTCGAGAGCAGACGGAACTCGGTCGGGCCGAGCTTCAGCTGTTCCCCTGCCCGCGTCACGCGGTGCGTTTCGGCGTCGAGCTGGATGTCCTCGAACACGAGCGTCTGACCGGCCAGTGCGGGACGCGTACGGCGCAGTTGGCTGCGGACACGGGCCAGCAGTTCGTTGACCGAATACGGCTTGACCACATAATCGTCGGCGCCCGTTTCGAGCCCGCGCACGCGGTCCACGTCTTCGGAGCGTGCCGAGAGCATGATGATCGAGATCTCGCGGGTTTCGGGGCGCGATTTGACGCGGCGGCAGACCTCGATGCCCGACAGGTTCGGCATCATCCAGTCGAGGATGACCACGTCCGGTTCGTCTTCGGCAATCATCAGAATGGCTTCTTCGCCATTGGCTGCGGTCGACACCCGATAGCCTTCGGCGCCTACGTTGTAGGCCAGCATTTCGCGCTGTGCGGGTTCGTCTTCGACGATGAGGACGTGGGGTTCGGAGGACATGACGGTACCTGTTACTTCACTTCGGCGATGAGCGAGGTGTTATCGCCTTTGGGACGCGGATCTTCCGGCAGTTCGCCGGTGACGAGGTAGATGACCTGCTCGGCCATGTTGGTGACCAGATCGCCCATACGTTCGATGTTCTTGGCAATGAAATGCAGGTGCATACAGGCCGTGATGTTGCGCGGATCTTCGAGCATGAAGGTCAGCACTTCGCGGAAAAGCGCGTTATACATCTGGTCGACGTCTTGGTCGCGCAGACGCACGTCGGCTGCGAGGGCAGCATCGCGCTGGATCAGCGCATCAAGCATGTCTTTGAGCATGTCCTGCACTTCGCGGGCCATACGGCGCAGTGCGGCATCGGGGCCGCTGATGCGCTGGCCTTGAGCGATGACGGGCACGCGCTTGGCGCAGTTCTTGGCGTAGTCGCCTACCCGCTCAAGGTTGCCGTTGATTTTCATCACGGCCAGAACAGTGCGCAGGTCGGTCGACACCGGAGCGCGGAGCGCGATGATGCGGGCGCATTCTTCGTTAATGGTGGTTTCGAGAGCGTCGACGGCCTTGTCGGCCTTGCGGACTTTCTCGGCCAGTTCGGTGTCACGCTCTTCGAGCGCCTTGGCGCTGTCGAGGATCGCGGCTTCGACGAGGCCACCCATCTTGATGATTTGCGCCTGAACGGCTTCGAGATCGCGGTCGAAGGCAGAAGAAATGTGTTGAGCCATGGGTGCCTCCGGTTAGCCGATTTTGCCCGAGATGTAGCTCTCGGTGCGTTGGTCTTTCGGGTTGGTAAAGATGTCCGAGGTGTCGCCGTATTCGACCAGATGGCCGAGGTGGAAGAACGCGGTCTTCTGGCTGACACGGGCGGCCTGCTGCATCGAGTGCGTGACGATGACCACGGTGTATTCCTGACGGAGCTCGTCGATCAGTTCCTCGACCTGCGCGGTGGCGATCGGGTCGAGCGCGGAGCACGGCTCGTCCATCAGGAGTACTTCGGGCGACGTGGCGATGGCGCGAGCGATGCACAGACGCTGCTGCTGACCACCCGAAAGGCCGGTGCCAGGCGCCTGAAGGCGGTCCTTCACCTCGTCCCAGATCGCGGCGCGGCGCAGGGATTTCTCAACGATTTCATCCATTTCCGCTTTGTTCTTCGTCAGGCCGTGGATGCGCGGGCCGTAGGCGATGTTGTCGTAGATCGACTTCGGGAACGGGTTTGGTTTCTGGAACACCATGCCGATCTTCTGGCGCAGCTGCACCACATCGACGCGCTTGTCGTAGATGTCTTCGCCGTCCAGCGTGATGCCACCGGTGACACGGCAGCTGGGGATGGTGTCGTTCATGCGGTTGATGGTCCGCAGGAAGGTGGATTTGCCGCAGCCCGACGGGCCGATGAATGCGGTGACCGCACGGGCCTGGATATCGACGTCGACACCCTTGATCGCTTCGGAGTCGCCGTAGAAGACGTGGACGTCGCGGGCGGTAATCTTGGTCTCGTTCATATCAATAGCTCGTTCAATGTAGCGCATGTCGTTCATAGCATAACTCATTACCAGCGACGTTCGAATTTGCGGCGCAGGATCACCGCGATGATGTTCATGGCCAGAAGGAAGAAGAGGAGGATAATGATCCCGCCCCATGCGCGTTCATAGAATGCCGGATCGGCGCGCGATGCCCACTGGTAGATCTGTGCGGGCATGGCCGAGTTCGGCGTGTCGAAGCCGGCGATGAAGCTCTCCGGCGTGTTGGTTGCGAGAAAGCCGACCATACCGATCAGCAGCAGCGGTGCGGTTTCACCCAGCGCCTGCGCCAGACCGATGATGGTGCCTGTGAGGATACCCGGCATGGCGAGCGGCAGAACGTGGTCGAAGACCGCCTGCATACGCGACGCACCGAGGCCCAAAGCGGCTTCGCGGATCGACGGCGGCACGGCTTTGAGGGCGGCGCGGGTCGAGATGATGATGGTCGGCAGCGTCATCAGGGTCAGCACTAGACCGCCGACCAGCGGGGCCGATTTGGTGAAGTGCATCGTCTGGATGAAGATCGCGAGGCCAAGGATACCGAACACGATGGACGGCACAGCGGCGAGGTTCGAGATGTTCACTTCGATGACGTCGGTGAATTTGCTCTGCGGTGCGAATTCTTCGAGGTAGATCGCAGCGCCCACACCGATGGGCAGCGCCAGCAGCAGAACCACGATCATCATGTAGAACGAACCGAGGATCGACAGACCCATGCCCGCCTGCTCCGGACGGTTGTCCGAGGCGTCGGCGCCGAAGATGAATTCGGAGTTGAAGTGCAGACCGACGATGCCGGCGTCCTTCAGTTGATCGATAATATCGAGGTGAGCCGCATCGAGGTTCTTGTCGTTCACGAGGTCGGCGCGTTCGACACGGCCCTTGAAGTAGCCGTCAACGCGGGAGGACGCGAAGAAGCTGAAATCGACGGTGGTGCCGATGGCGTCGGGGTTTGCGAGCACGAAGTCACGCAGTTCGCCCGGTGCGGAGTCGGACATGATCTTGCCGAGGTCCTTGCCGGACATTTCGGTCTCGACGCCCTTGGCTGCGACCTGCTCTTCGAGCGCCGTGTAGATGATGTTCTTGTAGGCGCCGGTTTTGAGCATGGAGGCTTCGGCGGCCTCGATCTCTTCGGCGTTCAGCGTGATCGGCAGGTCGATGAAGGTCTGGCGGAAAGCCGAGGAGCCGTTCATCAGGATGTTGGTCAGCAGAACCACGAGGAACAGGCAGCCGATGCTGATCGCACCGATGCCGTACCACTGGAAACGCTTCTCTGCGGCCTTGCGGCGCTTGAGGCGCGCGTCCTGCACGAAGAGCGAGTTCTTTTTCGGGGCAGCGTTGTTCTGGCCGTTTGCGGAAGTATCGGTCATTCGTACTGCTCCCGGTATTTGCGGACGATGTAGAGGGCGAGCACGTTCAGGCCGAGGGTGGCGACGAACAGCGTGGTTCCCAGTGCGAAGGCCACCAGTGCTGTCGGCGAGCTGAAGTCGGCGTCACCGGTCAGCTGCGAGACAATGCGCGTGGTAATGGTGGTCATCGCTTCGAACGGGTTGAGCGACAGGCGGGCCGCGGCCCCTGCCCCGAGCACCACGATCATGGTCTCACCGATGGCGCGCGAGGCGGCCAGCAGGATTGCACCAACGATACCCGGCAGAGCGGCGGGGAAAACGACCTTGCGGATGGTTTCCGATTTCGTCGCGCCGAGGCCTAGCGAGCCGTCGCGCAGTGATTGCGGGACCGAGTTGATGATGTCGTCGGAGAGCGAGGACACGAACGGGATCAGCATGATGCCCATCACGAGGCCAGCGGTGATCGCCGCATCAGCGCTGCCCATCCACGTGACGCCAAGTGCGCCGCCTTCACCGAAGGCCGATTTCAGCAGCGGGCCGACAGTGACCAGCGCGAAAAGGCCGTAAACGATGGTCGGGATGCCTGCGAGCACTTCGAGCAGCGGCTTGGCAATCGAACGGACCGGACGCGAGGCGTATTCAGCGAGGTAGAGCGCGGCGAACAGACCGATCGGAACGGCCACGGCCAGCGCGATAAGCGAGATGTAGAGCGTACCCCAAGCGAGCGGCAGAATGCCCAGCTCGCCGCCACCACGGAAGTTCGGCGCCCAAGTGGTGCCGAAGAAGAACTCGGTTGCGGGGTAGATGCGGAAAAACTGGAGGGTGTTTCCGAAGAGCGAGACGATAATCCCGACCGTGGTCAGAATGGCAATTGTCGCGCAGCCTATCAGAAGAAAACGAACGCCGGCCTCAGTCTGCCGGCGGGTACTGCGAGTACGGAGGCCCTTCTGAACGCCGCGTACTGCAAGCACGACGGCAACGATGGCCACGATAATCCAAACGAGAGTCATAACGGCTCCGGCGTATTAGGGTTGGGCAAGGGGTGATCCCCTTGCCCAGAGACAGGTCGTTACTGACCCATCATGACGCGGTTGGCAACGTTCTCTTGGGTCTGAGCCAGTTCCGGATCCGAAACGAGACCGTAAGCTGCCAGCGGGCCGTCGGGGCCAGCGAGTTCGTCAGCTACGAAGAAGGTTGCGTATTCCTGCAGGCCCGGGATTACGTCGAGGTGTGCACCTTTGACGTAGAAGTACAGCGGGCGCGATACCGGGTAGTCACCCGAAGCGATGGTTTCGGTCGACGGAGCAACGCCCGACATGGTGGCTACTTTGAGCTTGTCGGTGTTGTTTTCGTAGAACGACAGACCGAAGACGCCGAGGCCGTTCGAGTCAGCTTCGATGCGTGCGAGGGTTTCGGTGTAGTCGCCGTCGATGTCGGTCGACAGACCGTCGGTGCGAACAGCCATACATGCTTCTTCAGCTGCGTCTTCGTCGCCGCCGTTGATTTCGAGGATGGCTTCCATAGCGCCCGAGTCTTCACAACCCTGCAGCAGAACCTTCTCTTCGAAGACTTCACGGGTGCCGTGCTTGGTGCCCGGGATGAAAGCAGCGATCGGAGCGTCCGGCAGGTCGCCGTTGACTTCGTTCCAGTTGCTGTTCGGGTTGGCAACCATCGCGCCGTCTACCGGCAGTTCAGCGGCCAGAGCGTTGTACCAGTCAGCCGGTACGAAAGCGTCGAATGCCGGGCCGTTGATGTCCGAAGCGAAGACGATGCCGTCATAACCGATGCGGACTTCGAGGATGTCGGTGACGCCGTTTTCGGCGCAGGTTGCAATTTCGCTGTCCTTGATGGCGCGCGAAGCGTTTGCAACGTCGATGGTCTCTTCGCCGACGCCTTCACAGAAAGCGCGCAGACCAGCGGACGAACCACCCGATTCAACAACGGGGGTCGGGAAATCAGTGTTTTCACCGAATGCCTCAGCTACGATCGAAGCGTAGGGCAGAACGGTCGACGAACCAGCAACCTGGACGTTGTCACGCGCGGTAGCTGCGGTGGCCGAAATGGCAGCGATGGCCAGAGCGGAAGCGGTGAGCTTGTAGAACGACATTAATCAATCTCCTGAGTGTCGGGCTTGTCGTTTGTGTTCGACTTGCCCGCTCCGTCTATGGGTCGAGCAATGCGCTTTTGTGACACTAATGTAAGACTTTTATGACAGTCGTCGAATTGTCGGCAAATTACTGCGTCGGGAGCAGGATTTCGAAGGTGGAACCCTCGCCTTCCTTGCTGCGAATGACCAGTTTTCCTCTGTGCCGAACGGCAATATGTTTAACGATTGCAAGGCCTAAGCCCGTTCCGCCCACTTCGCGCGAGCGGTGACGGTCCACGCGGTAGAAACGTTCGGTCAGACGCGGGATATGATAGGACGCAATGCCCTCACCGTAGTCTGTGACACTCACTGTGACACCGGTGGCGCGCAATTGTGACAGCTGAGTCGGCTCCGATATGACGATGTCGACATTCTTTTCCCGCCCGCCGTATTTGATCGCGTTCTCGACCAGATTGTTGAACACCTGACGGAGCTGATCGGCGTCGGCGGGCACCATGACGGGCTGCGCAGGTTTGGTCAGATTGAGCGTGACCTTGTTATTGTCGGCAACCGGCTGGATGGCGTTCACACAAGTTTCCATCACCTGCGCGATGTCGATCATCGTGCTAGGACGGATGCGTTCGTCTTCTTCCACGCGGGACAGGTGCAGCAGGTCCTGAACGAGGTGCGCCATGCGCCCCGCTTCGGATTCCATGATGCCGAGGAAACGGTCCTGCACGTTGGGGTCGTTCTTGGCCGGACCGCGCAGGGTCTCGATGAACCCCATCAGCGAGGTCAGCGGCGTGCGCAGTTCGTGGCTGACGTTGGCGACGAAATCGCGGCGCATCTCGTTGGCGGTCTCGATATCCGTGCGGTCCTCGAACGTAATCATTGCGCAATCACCGTCGGGCAGCGATACCGGCGCGATGTGGGCGGCGTAGACGTAATCGCGGCCGCCATCACGCAGCATATGACGGACAGAGCTTTTCCGGCTCTTCATCAGCGCGCCTTCGATCCCCTCCAGCATGTCGGGCGCACGCAGGATGGTGATCACCGGACGGTCCACGCAGTCATTCTTCAGAAGATCGCGCGCGGGCTGGTTTGCGGCAACGATGCGTTCGTCGGGCCGCACCAGCAAAGCAGGCAACGGCATCGCGTTCACAAAGTTGATCTGAATCGGGGTCATATCAATCATGTCTCTTGAGTAGAGCGGCACGCATCACCAAAACAAGATCGTTTCCTCCCCCATAATGGTGATTATTCAGCCACCAATACTGCGAGATATTGTGAAACCCGTAAGACAACTGCCTGGATGGTGGCAGAAATACCAAGGGAAATCACATGGGTGCTATAGGATTACTCAGCGCAGACACGCCCGCGACCGCAGTGAAGATGCTTGTCATCGGCAGCCGCGATGTGTGGCCGAACCACGACACGAGCAATGACGGGTTCAACTTTGTCGATTACCGTTCGTTCTCGGCAGAGATGCTGGAACAGTTCAAGCCGGACATGGTGATGTCGCTGCTGTTCGGCACGGGATTCGATGCCATGGACATTGCTGCCAAACTGTTCGAGTTCGGCTTTGCCGGCCCCTACCGTGCGCTGTGCGCGAACCTTCCCAACCCCGCGCTGGTGAAACGCGAGATTTCGCAGGTCGCGCCGCTGCTGGATTTCGATCTGGTGTCGCTGCCGGCTGTCGCCCGCATGGTTCATTAACGGACGGGCTTCAGCCCGTTCTTGAAGCGCTGCGCATTGGCCTGATAGCGCAGCGCGGAGTCGGTGATCCGCGCGATCGCTTCCTCGTCCAGTTGGCGGACCACCTTCCCCGGTGCGCCCATGACGAGGCTGCCGTCGGGGATGACTTTGTTTTCGGTGATCAAGGCCCCTGCCCCGATCAGGCAGTTTTTGCCTACCACAGCGCCGTTCATCACCATCGCGCCCATGCCGATCAGCGTGTTGTCCCCGATGGTGCAGCCGTGGAGCAGCGCCTTGTGCCCGATGGTACAATTCTCGCCAATGGTCAGCGGGTAGCCCATATCGGTGTGAAAGACGGTGTTTTCCTGAACGTTGCTGCCTTTGCCCACGGTGAGGCGCTCGTTGTCGCCCCGCAGTGTGCAGCCGAACCAGACAGAGCTGCCCTCCATCAAAGTCACCTTGCCGATCAGGTTCGCGTCTTCTGCGACCCAGACGTCATCAGCGATTTCGGGGGCGTGGCCGTCCAGTTCGTAGATCATCGTTCCTCGAATTCCTTGTTCAGGCCGCGCACGAATTCATTCAATCCGGGGCGGCGGTCAGCGCGGGCGCGTTCGGCGGTGAGTATGGTCTTCAGTTCATCCTCGGCGGCGTCCACATCCTCGTTCACGATAACATAGTCGTACTCGGCCCAATGGCTGATCTCGTCGCGGGATTTCGCCATGCGGCCCGCGATAACCTCTTCGCTGTCCTGCGCGCGGCCACGCAGACGCGATTCCAGATCGGCGATGGAGGGCGGAAGGATGAAGATGGACACGACGTCTTTGCCGAGCGCGGAGCGGCGGATCTGCTGACCGCCCTGCCAGTCGATGTCGAACAGCGTGTCGCGGCCTTCGGTCATGGCAAGCTCAACGGGACCGCGCGGGGTGCCGTAGTAGTTGCCGAACACCTCGGCGTGTTCGAGCATTTGGTTGGTTTTGACCAGTTCCTCGAACTCTTCCTTGGTCTTGAAGTAGTACTCGCGGCCGTCTTCCTCACCGGAGCGCGGCGCGCGGGTGGTGGCGGAGACCGAAAACTTCAGCGTCGGGTCCCACGCCATCAGTCGTTTGGCGAGGGTCGATTTGCCGGCACCCGAGGGGGACGACAGGATAATGAGAAGCCCGCGGCGCTGGATCTCGGTCATGGTTCACTCCACGTTCTGGATTTGCTCGCGCATCTGTTCGATAACGGCCTTCAGTTCAAGCCCTACTTGCGTCAATCCGGTCGCTTGTGACTTGGAACAGAGGGTGTTGACCTCGCGGTTGAACTCTTGGGCAAGGAAATCGAGCTTGCGGCCAGCGGGTGCGGGATCAGAAATCAGCGCGCGGGCAGCGGCGACGTGAGCCTTCAGGCGGTCGAGCTCTTCGGTGACGTCCTGTTTGACGGCGATGATCGCGAGCTCTTGCGCAAGTCGGCTTTCATCGACCTCGGCGTCCTCCATGACGCGCTGGAGCGCGGCTTTGAAGTTCTCGCGGACTTCGGGACGGCGTTTATCGGCGGCGTCCTGCGCGTCAGCGATCAAAGCCTCGATGCGGTCCAGTTGTTCAGAGATGACGGCGTGGAGCGCAGCGCCCTCGGCGGCGCGCATCTCGGCAAATTCGTCCAGCAGCGGCGCGAGGTCGGCCAGGACGTGCTTTTTCAGCGCATCGGCATCCTCTTCGGCGCGGGTGTTGGTCCAGACGCCGCGGGTTTGCAGGATTTCGGCGGTGGAGGGCTTTTCGACCTGGACGCCCTTGGCCTTGGCGCGGACGGTGATCGTCTCTAGCGCGTTCAGCACGCTGTCGAGCGCCCATTCGTCGAGGTAGAGCGAGCGTTCGCCCTCGTCGCGGGACAGACGCATGTTCACGGTAATATTGCCGCGCGCGAAACGTTTGGAGATTTCTGCGCGAACGGTCTGCTCCAGCCCGTCGATCCCGTCAGGCACACGCAGACGCATGTCGAGCCCGCGCCCATTCACACTCCGGATATCCCACGTCCATTGAACATTATCGTCGGCGCCGCTGCGGCTGGCGAAGGCTGTCATGGAACGGATCACGGGATACTCCTTGGCGGTTTGGCGCAGATAAAAGCAAAGCGTCATGCGCTGCAACCCGCTTACCGCATTAACCTATTTACCTTTTATTAAGTGATTGGCGGCAAATGGTGGCTTAACAGCTTGGTAATGTTTGTGAGGACGATGTTATGACGACCGAAACCGCTGAAGTGTCCATCCTTGATCTCTTGCGTAAATACTGGAGCGAGTTGCGCCAGACCGACACGCTCCCTGCCCGCACCAAAATCGACCCCGTGCAAATCGACGATGCGCTGCCGTCATCGTTCATTCTGGAACGTGCCGACGAAGGCCCCGCGCATCTGCGTGTGTCGGGTCAGCGGATCAGCGAGATGGTGGGCTTCGATACGCGCGGGCTGCCGCTGCCGCATCTGTTCGACGCGCCGAACCGTCAGCGGATCTGGGGTCTGAGCGATACGTGCCTTGCGGCGCCTGCTGTCGTCACACTCGGGATCGAGGCGAAGGCGGCCAATGGATTTGGACGAGTTTCGGGCCGTATGGTGTTGATGCCATTGGCAGATTCCGACGGAACGGTGAACCGCGCGCTGGGCGGGTTCGAGCTGCATAGCGCGGTACCGATTGCGCCTGAGTGCCTCATCGTGCCGAGCAGCGCCGCGCCGAAAATCGAGTATCTCAGCGAAATCCCGACCATCAAAGAAAGAAAGCCGGCCCCAAGGCCGGCTCTCCGTCTCGTTGTCGATAATACCTGACGGTTACTGGCCTGCGGCGCGGGCCAGTCCTTCGCGGCGGGACGACAGTTCTTCGGCCACGAGGAACGCCAGTTCCAGCGACTGCGATGCGTTCAGACGCGGGTCGCAGGCGGTGTGGTAGCGGTCGCTCAGGTCTTCGTCGGTGACAGCGCGGACCCCGCCGGTGCATTCGGTCACGTCCTTGCCGGTCATCTCGAAGTGGACGCCGCCCGGGATCGTGCCTTCGGCGTTATGCACTGCAAAGAAGTCGCGGACTTCGCGCAGGACGCTGTCGAACGGACGGGTCTTGTAGCCGGTCGACGACTTGATGGTGTTGCCGTGCATCGGGTCACAGGTCCAGACCACGTTGGCGCCCTCTTCCTGAACAGCCTTGATGAGGCGCGGCAGGTGTTCACCGACGTTGCCGGCGCCGAAACGTGCGATGAGGGTCAGACGGCCCGCTTCGTTGTTCGGGTTCAGCGTGTTCATCAGCGACTTGAGGTGGCCGGTGGTCATCGACGGGCCGCACTTCAGACCGATCGGGTTCTGGACGCCTTTGCAGAATTCGACGTGTGCGCCGTCGGGCTGACGGGTGCGGTCGCCGATCCAGATCATGTGGCCCGAACCTGCGAGCCACTTGCCCGAGGTCGAGTCCAGACGGCACAGGGCTTCTTCGTATTCCAGAAGCAGTGCTTCGTGGCTGGTGTAGAAGTCCACGGTCTGCATGGCGTGGCTGGCTTCGTCACGGATGCCAGCAGCTTCCATGAAGTCCAGCGTGTCGCTGATGCGGTTGGCCAGTTCGCGGTAACGTTCGGCTTCCGGCGAAGCGGTGAAGCCGAGGGTCCATGCGTGGACCTTGTGGACGTCTGCATAACCACCGGTCGAAAACGCGCGCAGCAGGTTCAGCGTGGCGGCAGCCTGCGTGTAGGCCTGCAGCATACGGTCGGCGTCGGGGATACGGGCTTCGGGGGTGAAATCAAAGCCGTTGACGATGTCACCGCGGTAGCTCGGCAGTTCCACGCCGCTGATGGTTTCGGTCGGCGCCGAACGCGGCTTGGCCATCTGGCCAGCCATGCGGCCGACTTTGACGACCGGCACTTTCGCGCCGTAGGTCAGAACCATCGCCATCTGCAGCATGACCTTGAAGGTGTCGCGGATGTTATCGGCGCTGAATTCGGCAAAGCTCTCTGCGCAGTCGCCGCCTTGAAGAAGGAAAGCGTCGCCGCGCGAGACAGCAGCCAGTTTTTCACGGAGACGGCGCGCCTCGCCTGCAAAGACCAAGGGCGGATAGCTTGCAAGCTTCGCTTCTACAGCGTTCAGCTTTGCCCCGTCCGTATACTCGGGCATCTGAACTCTGGGCTTGTTGCGCCAGTCAGATTTCTGCCACTCGGTCATTTTATTGCTCCATAATCTCTACTTAAGCGTACCGTATTACTGAATTAGCGGTAACGGCATGCCGTTTATAAAGACACGAGTCGTTTGAGCAATAAGCAAATGGTCATTCCGCTATAAGTAGTAATGAATTGCTCAATGGGATTTGCTTATGTCACGCCCCCTTGCGAAAGTTTTGTAAAAGTAGTTGAGGTTTTGACTGAATCTGCGCTGACTGGGTGGGCCATGGAACTAGAAATTCAAATTGTCGACGTCGACGCACCGGCAAAGCCGCGCCGCTTTGTTTTCGTGCTGCTCGACCAGTTCACCATGCTGCCATTTGCCAGCTCTATCGAGTGCCTGCGCATCGCCAACCGTATGAGTGAAAAGAAACTTTACGAGTGGGTGATTGCCGGTGACGGCGGTGAATTCGTCACCTGTTCGAACGGCGTTGAGTTCAAACTTCAGGCCGATTTGGACGAGCTGCTGCGCGATGACACCATCATGGTGTGCGGCGGTATCAAGGTGCAGTCCGCCACCAACCGCCGCATCGTCAACTGGCTGCGCCGTGAAGCGCGCCGCGGCGTTGTCGTGGGCGGTCTGTGTACTGCGGCTTACACGCTGGCGAAGTCCGGTCTGCTTGATGGCAAGCGCGCGACGATCCACTGGGAGAATCACGACAGCTTCTCGGAGGAGTTCGACGAGGTCGATCTGACAAAATCCGTGTTCGTTGTGGACGGCAATCGTCTGACGGCTGCGGGCGGCACCGCGTCGCTCGACCTGATGCTCAAGATCATTGCCGACGATCACGGTGAGGAACTGGCGAATGCGGTGGCCGACCAGCTGATCTATTCGTCGATCCGTACCGACCAGGATACCCAGCGTCTGTCGATCCCGACCCGCATCGGTGTGCGTCACCCGAAGCTGAGCAAGGTGATCCAGATGATGGAAAGCAACATCGAGGACCCGATCAGCCCCGCCCTGCTGGCCAAGGAAGTCGGCATGTCCACGCGCCAACTCGAACGCCTGTTTCGCCGCTACCTCGCGCGGTCGCCGAAGCGTTATTATATGGAGCTTCGCCTCCAGAAAGCGCGCAACCTGCTGATGCAGACGGACATGAGCGTGATCAACGTCGCACTGGCCTGCGGATTCGCGTCGCCGTCGCATTTCTCGAAGTGCTACCGCGCCCATTACGAGACCACGCCCTACCGCGAGCGCGGAAGTCACGGCAGCAAGCACTAAGTCGCTTTCGGCATCCGAACTGTCGCGTTTGTAGGCAAAAGGCAAAAAGGCGGGCAATCGCCCAGTTTCGGGGCAAAGTTCCGTTAGAGCGCACTTTTCTTTTCTCAAACGGCGTTCTAGCCTCACAAACGGATAAGATCATCCGATAGGGAGATAATTATGAAAAAACTGATGCTGGCCACCGCAGCCGCTGCACTCTTCGCAGGCGCTGCTTCGGCAGATGACATCAAGATGGGTGTGATCCTCGGCTTCACCGGCCCGATCGAATCCCTCACCCCCGACATGGCTGCTGGCGCAGAGCTGGCGATGAAAGAAGTTTCCGACTCCGGCAAGCTTCTGGGTGGCTCGACCGTCACTCCGATCCGCAAGGACTCGACCTGCATCGACTCGTCCGCTGCCGTCACCGCTGCTGAAGAACTGATCGCCGAAGGCGTATCGGGCATCTTCGGTGCTGACTGTTCGGGCGTCACCGGCGCTATCCTGACCAACGTTGCTGTTCCGAACGGCATGGTCATGGTTTCGCCCTCGGCAACCTCGCCGGGTCTGTCGACCGCCGAAGACAACGGCCTGTTCTTCCGCACCGCGCCGTCGGATGCCCGTCAGGGTGTCGTCATGGCCGAGCTGCTGATGGAGCAAGGCGTTGAATCGGTCGCTCTGACCTACATCAACTCGGACTACGGCAAGGGCCTCGCTGACAGCTTCCAGGAATCTTACGAAGAGCTCGGCGGCACTGTGACCATTTCGGCTGCACATGACGCAGGCAAAGGCGACTACTCGGCTGAAGTCGCGGCTCTCGCAGCTGCTGGCGGTGACCGTCTTGTCGTAGCTGGCTACGTTGACCAGGGCGGCGGCGATATCGTTCGCGCTTCGCTCGACGCTGGCGCATTCGACATGTTCCACTTCCCCGACGGCATGATCGGCGACGCACTGCCGGCAGCTTTCGGCACCGAGATCGAAGGTTCGTACGGTCAGGCTCCGGGTTCGGATAACCCTGGCTACCAGGCGTTCGTTCAGCTGGCGACCGACTTCAACGGCGAAGGCACCTACGCTTCGGAATCGTATGACGCGGCTGCTCTGATGCTGCTCGCCATGCAGGCTGCAAACAGCACCGATCCGTCGGTCTACAAGGACTACATCGAAACCGTTGCAAACGCTCCGGGCGAGCCGATCATGCCGGGCGACCTTGGTCGCGCGCTGGACATCCTCGCTTCGGGTGGTGACGTCGACCTCATCGGCGCAACCGGCGTCGAGCTGGTGAACGGCGGCGAAGCTGCCGGTTCGTACCGCGTTGTCACCTTCACCGACGGCGAGATGGTTACCGACAGCTACCGCTAATCGGTCATCTTTGCTATTTGGCGGCGCGGGGATCTATTCTCCGCGCCGTTTTCCATAATTGAGCGCGAACAATGCGCCGCCCCGGGGACTGATATGATTGTCGTTGAAAACCTCCATAAGCACTTCGGAGGGTTCCACGCTGTTGATGGAGCCAGCCTGCAAATCGAAAAAGGCACGATCACGGGACTGATCGGACCGAACGGTGCAGGTAAAACCACCCTGTTCAATGTGATCGCCGGTGTTCTGCCGCCGACCAGTGGCCGCGTCACGATGGATGGCGAGGATATCACCGGTCTGCCGCCGCACGAGTTGTTCGGCAAAGGCTTGCTGCGCACGTTCCAGATCGCGCACGAATTCCACTCGATGACCGTGCGCGAGAACCTGATGATGGTGCCCGCCGCCCAGACGGGCGAGACGCTGTGGAACACGTGGTTCGGCCGCAAGCGCATTGCGGACGAAGAGCGCGCGCTGCGTGCGAAGGCCGACGAGGTGCTCGAATTCCTGACCATCAGCCATCTGGCGGACGAAAAGGCCGGCAATATGTCGGGCGGTCAGAAAAAGCTGCTCGAACTGGGCCGTACGATGATGGTCGACGCCAAGATCGTGTTCCTCGACGAAGTCGGCGCGGGCGTGAACCGCACCCTGCTGATGACCATCGGTGACACGATCCTCCAGCTCAACAAAGAGCGCGGCTACACCTTTGTCGTCATCGAGCACGACATGGACTTCATCGGCAAAATCTGCGGTCCGGTCATCTGTATGGCCGAGGGCAAGAAGTTGGCCGAAGGATCGCTCGACGAGATCAAGTCGAACGAGCAGGTCATCGAAGCCTACCTCGGCACCGGTCTGAAGAACAAAGACAAGGTCGGCGCATGAAGGCGCTGATCACATCGGCGCTTATACTGGCGGCAGGCGCGGCAAATGCCGACTGCGTGACGCTGGACGAAGCGTTCGAGGTCTGCGATCTGGAAGGCACCACCGATGCGGGCGTGGAAGACAACTTCTACTTCATGCAAGTCGGGATCATGGAGATCGGAGAAAACTTCGATCAGGACGCAGTGCGCATCCACGGCGTCGGCCTGCCTGTCATGGACGGCATCGCGACCGAGATGGATGTGCTGGGACAAGAGGCCTATAGCTTTACCTCCATGCGCCCGAATACGCAGGTTTTCGAGATCCTTGACGCGCAGAAGCTTGATTGCGCCGCGCCCAGCCGCGTTATCGCCTACCGCACGGATGGTCTGATGGCGGTTTACACCATCTACACCATCCAAGACCGCTACGTTCTTTTCATGTCCAACGGCGCAAACGGCGACACGCCGCTTGCAGAACATGACCAGCTCATCAGCCAGTTCGGAGACCGGAACGGCCTGCGCAAGGATTGCGACATTGGCTGACCGTTTCCCCCTTTTCCTGAATTCGCGCGCCGTATGCGTGCCAAACACCCTTGTACGAGAGTGTCACACTCATGACTGAACCATTCCTCATCGGAGATACGATGACCGGCGGTTACGGCCGTGGTCCCGATATCCTCCATTCCTGCACGATTGCCGTGAACCCCGGCGAGATCGCTGTCATCGTCGGCCCGAACGGCGCCGGTAAATCGACCGCGATGAAGGCGGTTTTCGGGATGCTCAACGTCCGCAGCGGCTCGGTCCGTCTGGACGGCGAGGACATCACCACCCTGACGCCGCAAGAGCGCGTCCTCAAAGGCATGGGCTTCGTGCCGCAGGTCCGCAACATCTTTCCGTCGATGACCGTCGAAGAGAACCTCGAGATGGGCGCGTTCATCCGCACCGATAATTTCAAGGACACGATGGAGCAGGTCTACAGCCTTTTCCCGATCCTGCGCGACAAGCGTTACCAAGCCGCGGGCGAGCTTTCGGGCGGTCAGCGTCAGCAGGTGGCCGTGGGCCGCGCGCTGATGACCCAGCCGCGTGTTCTGCTGCTCGACGAGCCGACCGCTGGTGTATCGCCTGTCGTCATGGACGAGCTTTTCGACCGCATCATCGAAGTCAGCCGCACAGGGATGCCGATCCTCATGGTCGAACAGAACGCCAAGCAGGCGCTCGAAATCGCGGACCGCGCCTACGTGCTGGTCCAAGGCGCCAATGCTCACACCGGAACGGGTCAGGAAATGCTGAACGACCCCGTCGTCCGCCGCTCGTTCCTTGGAGGCTGAGATGGATTTTCTCAACGCGCTGGTCATGCTGACCAACTTCATCATCATTCCGGCGACCACCTACGGCGCGCAGCTTGCGCTGGGTGCTTTGGGCGTGACGCTGATCTACTCGATCCTGCGGTTCTCGAACTTCGCGCACGGCGACACGATGGCACTCGGTACTGTCGTCACGATCGGCATCACCGCGCTTTTCCAGTCGTGGGGCATCACGCTCGGACCGCTGCCGACCGCCCTGCTCGCCCTGCCCTTTGCCATCATCGTCACCTCGCTGGTGATGATCGGCACCGATCAGGTCGTCTATAAATTTTACCGCGCGAAAAAAGCTGCGACGATTGTGTTCGTGATGGCCTCGCTCGGCGTCATGTTCATGACTAACGGCGTGATCCGTTTCCTTGCTGGCGTGAAGGACATCAACTTCACCGACGGCGAGCGTTTCCTGATCCAGGCGCGCGCGTTCAAGGAATGGTCGGGCCTCGACCAGCCGCTGGCGCTTCGCACCACGCAGGCGCTGACGGTTGTCGTCGCGGTCATCGTCGTGGCCTGGCTGTTCTGGTTCCTCAACCGAACCCGCACGGGTAAATCCATGCGTGCCTATTCGGATAACGAGGATCTGGCGCTGCTGTCGGGCATCAACCCGAACCGCGTTGTCATGGTCACTTGGCTGATCGTCGGCATCCTGACCACGACTGCTGGTGTGCTCTACGGCCTCGACAAAAGCTATTCGCCCTTCACCTATTTCCAGCTGCTACTGCCGACCTTTGCGGCGGCTATCGTTGGCGGTCTGGGCAGCCCGCTGGGCGCTATCGCTGGTGGTTTCGTCGTCGCCTATTCGGAGGTCGTCGTGACCTACGTCTGGCGCGCCGTTGCAGGGTACGTCCTGCCTGAGAACCTACAGCCCGAGGGCCTGCTCCAGCTGCTTTCGACCGACTACAAAATCGCGGTGAGCTTCACGATCCTCGTCATCGTGCTGCTGTTCAAGCCCACCGGCATCTTCAAAGGACAATCGGTATGAGCCAGTCCAACCGTGTGATCTTTTACTTCGCCCTCGTCGCGATCCTTTTCCTGCTCGAAGGTCTGACCAACTTCTGGATCTTCACCGGAAGCTGGGACACCTCGGTCTCCATCCTCAACATGGCGCTGGTTTCGGCGGTCATGGCGCTGGGTGTGAACCTGCAATGGGGCTACGCTGGCCTTTTCAACGTCGGCATCATGGGCTTCACCGCTCTGGGCGGCCTCGCGGTCGTCATCACCTCCATGCAGCCCGTCGGCGAAGCATGGGAGGCCGGCGGTGCGCGCGTTCTGGCGGGCCTGCTGATCGGTGCACTGACCATCGGCCTGACGATCATGCTGCGCACCAAGCTGCCCAAGGGCAACGCCCGCGCGGTGTTCACCATCGTCGTGCTGGTCGGCGGCTTCTTCATTTACCGTTCGGTCTTCGATCCGGGTGTTGAAGCGATCGAAGCCGTGAACCCCTCCGTTGCCGGTTACCTTGGCGGTCTGGGCCTGCCCGTGTTGCTGTCGTGGCCGGTTGGTGGCCTGCTGGCAGCTGGTGCTGCGTGGATCATCGGCAAAACCGCACTGGGCCTGCGTTCGGACTATCTGGCCATCGCGACCCTCGGTATCGCCGAGATCATCGTCGCCGTGATCAAGAACGAAGGCTGGCTGTCCCGCGGCGCCAAGAACGTCAACGGCCTGCCCCGTCCGGTCCCGAACCCCGTGGACCTGCAAGCCGATCCCGCCTTCATCGAGGCTGCCGCCCGCTTCGGCATGTCGCCGGTTGAAGCGTCGACGCTCTACATCAAACTCGGCTACGCACTGCTCTTCACTGCCGTTCTGGTGATCGTCCTGATCCTCGCCCAGCTGGCCCGCCACTCCCCGTGGGGCCGCATGATGCGCGCGATCCGCGATAACGAGACCGCAGCCCGCGCCATGGGCAAGAACGTCACCGCGCGCCACCTGCAAATCTTCATCCTCGGCTCCGCGATCTGCGGCATCGCCGGTGCGATGATGACTACGCTCGATGGCCAGCTTGTGCCGACCACCTACAACCCGCTGCGCTTCACCTTCCTCATCTGGGTGATGGTGATCGTCGGCGGCTCGGGCAACAACATCGGCTCGCTCCTCGGCGCGTTCCTGATCTGGTGGCTCTATGTGAAGGTCGAACCGATGGGCCAGTGGCTCGCGCAGGTCTCCACCGCTGGCCTTGATCCGAACAACTGGTTCGCGGTCCGCATGACAGACGCCGCGCCGCATATGCGCCTCTTCACCATGGGGCTTATCCTGCTCCTGGTGCTGCGGTTCAACCCGCGCGGCCTCGTCCCCGAAAGATAAGAACACCAAGGGCCGCCACGCGCGGCCCTTTCTTCATTCTGACCCAAATACCTCGGGGGAGCGGCGCAGCCGCGGGGGCAGAGCCCCCTCTTGCCCGAGTGGTCAAAAGCGCTATAGCTCACGCCCATGAATGAATTGATTACAGCCTTCACCACGCTCTTCGTGATTATCGACCCCATCGGTCTCGCGCCGCTCTTTGTCGCGATGACGGCGGGCATGTCCGATAGCAAACGCCGCGCCATCGGTCTGCGCGCTTGCGTCATCGCGTTTGCGATCCTGTGTATCTTCGCCTTCTTCGGCGAGGCTGTGCTCGGCTTCATCGGCATCGGCCTGCCCGCGTTCCGCATCTCGGGCGGTATCCTTCTGTTCCTCACCGCGCTTGAAATGCTGTTCCAAAAACGTCAGGCCCGCCGCGAGAACAACGCAGAGGACGCGCATGAGGACCACGGTGACGATCCCTCGGTCTTCCCGATTGCCATCCCGCTCATTGCAGGTCCCGGTGCCATCGCGACGATGATCCTTCTGATGGACCGTGCCGAGGGCTTCGCAGGCTCGATCTCCATCATCGCCGTGCTTGCCTTCGTGCTGGCGATTGTCTTCGTGCTCTTCCTGATTTCGGGCTCGCTGGAGCGCATCTTGGGCAAGGTCGGAGTCAACGTCGTCACCCGCCTTCTCGGCCTTTTGCTGGCCGCATTGGCGATCCAGTTCATTCTTGATGGCCTTAGGTCTTTCGGTCTGGCCGTTTAATCCTAAATATAGGTGCATGAGCCAAAACGAGATCATGCGTCTGACATACTTGGGACTGATCGTCATCGCCGTGCTGATCGGCGTGCTGGCGACGTCGCGTGGTCGTTTCGGCCAAGTGGCCCGTAACTTCGGCATCTGGGCGGTGATTATCGGCGGCACGACCTTTGCGGTCGGCACCTATCAGGGCGCGGGCTTCATGCCCTTCCAGACGCAAGCGGAATTGCAGGATGGCCGGATCGAGCTGACCATGCAGCGCGACGGGCATTATTACCTGACAGCGCTGGTGAACGGCGTTCCGATCGAATTCGTCGTTGATACCGGCGCGAGCCATGTCGTGCTGACCGAAGAGGACGCCAAGCGGCTCGGGTTCAAAGCGGATGACCTGCGTTTTGTCGGCTCAGCCACCACCGCAAATGGTATCGTTCAAACCGCGCCAGTGCGTCTGGAGACGGTCGAGCTCGGACCGATCCTCGACCGCAATGTCCGCGCGGTGGTTAACGGCGGCCCCATGCGGGACTCGCTGCTGGGCATGAGTTATCTCTCGCGCTTCGAGAAGATCGAGATTACCCGCGGGCGCCTGATCCTCACCCGCTAATGCTTGATCTTGAACTGTTTGTTCGTCAGACGCGCCCGCTCGAAACTTGCCGTGTCCTCGATCGAGTTATGCGCCGGAACTTCGGCGCATTGGGCCAGTTGGTCGAGCTTGGACTCGTTGCCCCATGTGAAGCGGATTTCGATGTCGTGCGGATCGTCGAAGGCAGCGAGCGCGAGGAACTGATAGCTCCGGCTTGCGCGCGAGAAATAGAGCGTCGTGCCACACTCCTTGCAGAACCCGCGTCCAACGCCTTCGGAACTGCTGAACGTGTTCGGCAGGCCCTTGGTCCACGTCAGCGCGGGGTTGGCCACGCCGACCCAGCCCATCGCCATCCCGCCCGAAGCCCTTTGGCACATCCTGCAGAAACAGACGTGAGCATTATCCAGCAGTTGCGAAGTGCGAAAACGCACTGCTCCGCACTGGCAGCCGCCTGTGTAAAGCGGCAGTTCGGATTTTCGAGACATACCGCCCCCGCAAAGAAAATAGTTAAGTGCACCTTGGTCAGGATTCAGCCTTCTTGACCCAGCGATGGCCTTCCTGCGCCCAATACTGTGCAGTGCAGCCTGCTCCGGTCAGCGTCTTCCATTGTTCTCGTGCTAGTTGAATTTCATCACCAAGTGTAGCGTCGAAAACGACCATCGCGCGCTCTAGACCGTCAACCTCTTCGGGGGCGACCTTAGCCCCGTGAACCGCCACCACGCAAGTCGGGTTATTCTTACGGTTGTGTGAGGAGGTCAGTAGGATCGGCTGCCGTGCATCGTGTTTTCCGCCCTCGACACCGTGGGGCAGAAATCCGTCGTCGGCCCCGCCCCAGAGTTTGGTATCGAGTTCCTTCAACCGGTCAGTGTCGGTGCCGCGCACTTCGATGCGCCATCCTGCGTCCAACGCCTTACCGAGCAGAAGCGGCAGCGCTTCCTCCAGCGGGCTTTCGGTCAGGTGGTAGAAGAACGCGGCACCCATGTCTTAGGCCTCGAAACGGTCGCGGATCAGGCGGTCGAGCGCACGCACACCCCAGCCCGTCGCGCCTTTGGGATGCAGTGGGCCGTCGGCTTTTTTCGATGCAACGCCCGCGATATCGAGGTGGATCCATGGGGTGTCGGGCTTCACGAAGCGCTGGAGGAACTGAGCCGCAGTGATCGAGCCGCCTTCACGGCCGCCGATGTTCTTCATGTCGGCGATGTTCGACTTCAGCAGCGCGTCATAACCGTCACCCAGCGGCATCCGCCATGCGCCCTCGTCCTCGACCTTGGCAGCGGCGAGGAAGTCGTCCGCCAGTTCGTCATTGTTCGAGAAGACGCCCGCGTTTTCCGACCCCAGCGCGATGATGATCGCACCGGTGAGCGTCGCGAGGTTGATCATCGCGGTCGGCTTGAAGCGGTCCTGCGCGTACCAGAGCACATCGGCCAGCACGAGGCGGCCTTCTGCGTCGGTGTTGATGATCTCAACGGTGTCGCCCTTCATCGATGCGACAACATCGCCCGGACGGGTCGCATTGCTGCCCGGCATGTTCTCGACAAGACCGACGAGGCCGACGACGTTCGCTTTGGCACCGCGGGTCGCGATGGCTTTCATGACGCCGGAAACAACGCCGGCGCCGCCCATGTCCATGGTCATGTCTTCCATACCAGCAGCGGGCTTGAGGCTGATACCGCCGGTGTCGAAGACGACGCCCTTACCGACGAGCGCGAACGGAGCTTCGTCACCGCCGCCGTTCCACTTCATCACGACGACTTTGGACGGGCTGGCGGAGCCTTGGCCCACGGCGAGCAGCGTGCGCATACCGAGCTCGTGCAGCTTGTCTTCTTCGAGGACTTCAACTTCAACGCCCAGTGCGCTGAGTTCCTGAAGTTTTTCAGCGAAGGTCGTGGTGGTCAGGATGTTCGCAGGCGCGTTCACCAGATCGCGGGTGAAGAACACGCCGTCGGTGACGCCAGCCATCGGAGCGAAGGCTTCGGTCGCGGCATTCACGTCCTTCACGGCCACGCGGACGTTGGCAGCGGCTTTCTTCTCGCCGGTTTTCTGGTCCTCATAGGCATAGGTGCGCAGCGCCATACCGTAGGCGACGTCAGCGACGTTCTTCAGCGATGCGCCCAGAACGAGCGCGCCTTTACGGCCCAGCGAGCGGGCAATTGCGCCGCCCGCTTTGCGCGCGGCGTTGGCGGAGGCGTTGCGCTCCAGCTTCACGACCAGAACGCTCTCGGTCTCCATCCCGAAGGGGTACGCGATCTCCGCGACCTCGCCCGACTTCATGCTCTCGAAACGGTCGGACTCTACCAGACGGCTCAGCGCTTTGCGGGTGAGCGAGTTCACCTTGCGCGCCGCGATGTCCAGCTTGCCGTCGCTGCCGGCAAAGACGACGACGCGCTCTTCTTCGGCTCCGAGGGTATCAAGCTGCGGTTCGACAAATTCGATAGCAATGGGGTTGGTCATGAAATCTCCTGAGTGTGTTTGAGCAATTGGTAGCTTGCCGCCGGAGGAATGACCAGAATGCAGTTCAACCCCCTGATTAAATGGGTTAGCTTCCGCCGGAACCAACAAAGACCAAGCGGGGGGATCAGTGGCACGATTCGACAGATACATGCTGTCGCAGCTCTTGACCCTGTTCGGATTTTTCGCGCTGGTGCTTGTGCTCGTCTACTGGATCAACCGTGCAGTCATCCTGTTCGACCAGCTAATTGCAGACGGCCAATCGGCTTGGGTTTTCCTTGAATTAACAGCGCTTTCGCTGCCGGGCGTGATCCGGATCGTGCTGCCTTTGGCGGCGCTCGCGGCGTCTATCTATGTCACCAACCGCCTGTCGAATGACAGCGAATTGGTCGTGGTACAGGCCACTGGCTTTTCGCCGTGGCGACTGGCGCGGCCTGTGATGATCTTCGGTCTGCTGACGACGATGATGACGCTCGCGCTGACGCATTACCTCGTGCCCACGGCGCTGGAGCGGTACTACGAGCGCCGCGACGAGATCGCCCAGAACGTCACCTCGCGCCTGCTGGTCGAGGGGCGTTTCCTGACGCCGGTCGACCACCTGACAATCTACATCCGCGACATCAGCCGCGAGGGCGAGCTGATGGACCTGTTCCTCTCGGACACCCGCAATCCTGATGAAAGCGTCACCTACACCGCCGCGCGTGCTTACCTGATCCGCACGGACAACGGCCCGCAACTGGTGATGATCGACGGGATGGCGCAGACGCTGGACACGGAGACGGGCCGCCTCCTGACGACCACGTTCGACGATTTTGCATATGACGTGTCGGACCTCACCGGATCGGAGCCGAGCGACACCCGAGGCGCGCCCGAGATCACGACGTTCGAGCTGATGTCCCTCAGCCCCGCGCTGGTCGAGGAAACGGGCCGCACCCGTGCGCAATTGATGCTGGAAATCCAGAACCGCACCGCTCAGGCGCTGCTCGCTTTGTCGGGCTCGCTGATCGGGTTCGCTGCGCTGATCGTCGGCGGCTTCAGCCGTTTCGGCGTCTGGCGGCAGATCATCATCGCGATTGCGCTCGTGATTGTGGTCAAGATCGTCGAAAGCGTCGCGGCGAACATGGTCCGCGTGACGCCCGAGGCATGGTATCTGGCGTATCTGCCCACGCTCGTCGGTCTGCTGATTACCGCGTTCCTGTTGCACCTCGCCGCCAAGCCGAAAAAACGCAGGCGGATCAAGGAGGTTGCGGCATGATCCTCCACCGTTATTTCGCCCGCAGATATCTGACGACGCTCGCGTCGATCTTCGGCATTTTCTTTGCGATCATGGCGTTCCTCGATCTGGTCGAGCAGTTGCGCCAGTTCAGCGATGTCGGCGTGTCATTTGCGGATGTGGTCAGCCTGACGCTGCTGAACCTGCCGCAATCGCTCTACGGGATTTTTCCGTTGATCGTGATCCTGTCGACCATCGCGCTGTTCCTCGGGCTTGCGCGGTCGTCCGAACTGGTCATCACCCGCGCTGCCGGTCGCTCTGGTCTGCGCGCACTCGCGGCTCCTGCTGGTGTGGCATTCATCGTGGGCGTTGTGGCTGTCGCGGCGATCAACCCGATCGTGGCTTCGACCTCGCGCGAATACGAAGTGCGTGCCGCCTCGCTCAAGGGCGTGGACGCGGCGCTCACATTGGCAGCCGACGGGCTGTGGTTGCGTCAGGGCTCGGACGAAGGCCAGACGGTAATCAAGGCGTCGTCTTCGAACCTCGAAGGCACGCAGCTTGGCGACGTGACGTTCCTGACCTTCGCGACCGAGGGCGGCCCGACCCGCCGCGTGGACGCCGAAGCCGCAACGCTCGCGAATGGCATGTGGAGCGTGACCAACGCCAAGGTCTGGCCGCTCAGCGACACCCGCAACCCCGAAGCCGAAGCGCAACTGTTCGACACCTTCGAAATTCCGAGCAACCTGACTGCCGACCAGATCCGCGACAGCTTTGGTACTCCCTCGTCGATCCCGATCTGGGAACTGCCGGGGTTCATCCAGCGCCTGCAGGACGCGGGCTTCAGCGCGCGACGTCACGCGGTCTGGCTGCAGTCGGAATTGGCGATGCCGGTGTTCCTTGTTGCGATGGTCCTTGTGGGGTCGGCCTTCACCATGCGCCACCAGCGCGGCGGCCGCACGGGCATCATGGTGCTTTACGCTGTGCTGATCAGCTTCGCGCTCTACTTCGTGCGTAACTTCGCGACGATCTTGGGTGAAAACGGGCAAATCCCCGTCATGCTCGCCGCATGGGCCCCGCCGTTCGGAGCCATCGGGCTCGCCCTCGGATTACTACTACATTTGGAGGACGGCTGATGCGTCTTGCCGCGACCGTTCTTGCTCTGCTCCTGCCGCAGATCGCTACTGCACAAGTGGCCGCTAACCTATTGGCGGACAACGTTTCCCTGCGCGGTGAAAACACGCTGATCGCCTCGGGCAACGTCGAGGTTTTCTACGGTGACAGCCGTCTGACCGCGACGCGGATCGTTTATTCGCAGGACACCGACCAGCTGAGCATCGAGGGGCCAATTTTCATCACCGGCCCCGATGGCGAGATCTTCATGGCGGACAGCGCTGAGATCGATCCCAAGCTGGAAAACGGCATTCTGTTGGGTGCGCGTCTGGTGCTGGACGAGCGGCTCCAACTCGCCGCCGCACGGATCGATACCTCGCCGACCGCATCGCAACTGACGCGCGTAGCTGCGACCTCTTGTTCCGTGTGCGACGGACGTCCGCCACTTTGGGATATCCGCGCGGGCCGTGTGACCCACGATGAGGAAGCGCAGCAACTGTACTTCGAGGACGCGACCTTCCGCGTACGGGGCGTACCGCTGGTATGGCTTCCGAAAATCCGGCTGCCTGATCCGTCGCTGGAACGTGCGACCGGCCTCCTGATCCCGCGCTACCGCTCTACCGACCAGCTCGGTTTCGGCGTAAAGCTCCCGTATTTCATTGCATTAGCCGATGATCGTGATGTAACGATCACGCCATACCTCAGCCTCAATACCGTGACGGTCGAGGGGCGCTATCGTCAGGCGTTCGCCAACGGCGATCTGCTGGTCGAAGGTGCGCTGAGTTCCGACAACCAGACCGACGACACGCTGCGCGGCTATATCCGTGCCGATGCCGAGTTCTGGCTGCCGAGCGGTTATACCCTGACGTTCGACGGCACGGCGACCACGGACGACGGCTACCTCCAGACCTACGGCTATTCCGACGCCGACCGTTTGGAGAGCACGCTGCGGTTCGAAAAGGTTGAAGCGCGGAGCCTCGCGTGGGCCGAAATCTCGGCCTATCAGACGCTGCTCGACGACGAGAATAACGCTGGCCTTCCGCCGCTCGTTGCAGAAGCGCGCTATGAGGAGTCCCGCGACATGTGGGGCGGTTTGTTGACCATCGGCGCGGACGGTGACCTGTTCCTGCGTTACGGCGAGGATACCGGCGGTCTGGACCGCGATGTGTTCCGCGTCGGAGCCGAGGTAGACTGGGTGAAGGATTACGTCCTGTCCTCCGGTCTGCTGGTCCGCAATGACGTTGGCCTGCGCGCCGATTGGTATGTGTTCAACGACGAACTCCTCTATGATTCCGGTGTGCGGTTCACCCCCGAGGCGGCTGTGACGCTGAGCTATCCGATGATCCGCACCGGCGCCAAGGGTGTGACCGACATCATCGAACCGAAGGTCATGGTCGGCTGGACCGGCGATTACGGCACCGACATTCCGAACGAGGACTCGACCAGCGTCGAGTTCGACGAGAGCAACCTCTTCTCGCTTAGCCGCTTCCCCGGTGAGGACCGCATCGAGCCCGGTCTGCAAGCTGCCGCCGGCCTCAGCTGGTCGCGCACTGCGGATAACGGGCTGTCGGCGCGTTTCGTACTGGGCCGTGTGTTCCGCGAAGAAGCCGCCGATTTCACCGACAGTTCGGGGCTTTCAGGCACGACCTCCGACTGGCTCGTCGCGGGGCAATTCATGCTGCCCGACGGGATCGGCCTTGCGGGGCGGTCGGTGCTCGACAATAACTTCACCCCCAGCAAGTCCGAGATCGCGATTGACTGGAACGGCATCAAGATGGACCTCGCCGCGAGCTACGTGTTCCTCGATACCGATCTGGCCGAAAACCGCGACGGTGACGTGTCCGAATGGGCGGTGGATGCAGAGTACCGGTTTGACGATATCTGGACGCTCGGCGTGAACGGGCGATACGACATTGCCGCCGAAGCGCCTGCGGAAGCGGGCTTCGATATCGGGTGGCAAAACGAATGCGTGACGGTCGAGTTTTCCGCCTCGCGCCGCTACACTTCTTCCACTAGTGTTGAACCAACGACGGATTACGGTCTGTCCATCGGGCTGACAGGATTTGGAACATCGGCCAGCGGCGCTGCCGCGCGACGGACATGCACGAAATGACGAGGCAAATAATGCGAGCTATTCGAACCCTTCTTTGCGCGGCCGCGACGGCTGCCCTTCTGGCTCCGGTTTCGGTGCAGGCGCAGGGCCTGTTTTCGCCCGCGATCATGGTCAATGACCAAGCGATTACGAATTATGAATTGAACCAGCGCGTTGCGCTGCTGGAGGCCTTCAACACCCCCGGCAATCCGGCCGAAGTTGCCCGCCAGCAGCTGATCGATGACGCGCTGCGCCGTGACTACATGGCCAGCCGCGGCATCAGCATCACCGATGAGGGCCTTCAGGCTGCGCTGGAGGAATTTGCGGGGCGTGCGAACCAGTCGGTTGACCAGTTCCTTGCCGCACTGGCGAGCCAAGGGATCGAGGAGCAGGCGCTGCGCGATTATGTCGAGATCAACAGCCTGTGGCGCGACTTCATCCGCCGTGAGTTCCGCGGCAGCGTCGATGTCTCCGACCGCGACATCGACACCGCGATTGCGAGCGAGCTGGGCAATACCACCGCGATCCAAGTCCTTCTGTCCGAAATCATCATCCCCGCGCCGCCCGAGCGCGCTGCCGAGGCGATGGCGATTGCCGAGCGTCTGAGCCGTCTGCGCTCGACTGCCGAATTCTCGGCTGCTGCGGCGCAGTATTCCGCCGTCCAGACCAAGGAAAACGGAGGCCGCCTGCCGTGGAAATCGCTCGACGAATATCCGGCGGGTCTCGGTGACGTACTCCTCGCGCTGGAGCCGGGTGAAGTGACCCAGCCGCTGCCGATCCCGAACGGCGTGGCGCTGCTTCAACTGCGTGACCTGCGTGAAGTCGACAGCGGAGAGGCCAAGCCGATGATGCTGGACTATGCCGTTTTCACTATCGGCGGCGGTCTCACGGCAGAGGCACTGGCGCAGGCCGCGCAGATCGACGCGGACACTGATAGCTGTGACGACCTGTATGGCGTGGCCAAGGGTCTGCCCGAGGATCGCCTGACCCGCACCACCGCTGCGCCGTCCGAGATCGAGAATGACATTGCGATGGTTCTGGCTGGTCTGGATGAAGGCGAGAGCGCCGCTGCCCTGACCCGCAACGACGGTCAGACGCTGCTCTACGTCATGCTGTGCAGCCGCCTGCCGGTTGTCGACGGCGGTATCGACCGCGAAACCGTGGCCAACCGTCTGAGCAGCCGTCAGCTTGCGCAACAGGCCGATCTGCTGCTGGCCCGTCTGCGCGCAAACGCGACCATCGTCACGCCATGACTGTTGCCATCAGCTGTGGTGAACCCGCAGGCATCGGACCGGAAATCGCGGTCCGTGCGTGGGAGGTTCTGCGCGAAGACGTCCCGATGCTCTGGATCGGCGACCCGACCCACCTGCCCGACGGCGCGAAGTTCGAGGTCGTTGCCCAGCCCGAGGACGCGGCCGGTGTGACTAAAAACGCCCTGCCCGTTCTGGCCCGCGATTTCGGCGCGCCCCGCGTGCCGGGCGTGGCTGATCAGCGCCATGCGGTCGGTGTGATTTCTTCGATCCAGACGGCGGTCCAGCTGACCATGACGGGCCGCTGCGCTGCGATGACCACAGCGCCGATCCACAAAAAGGCGCTCGCTGACGGGGCCAACTTCTCGTTCCCTGGGCACACAGAGTTTCTGGCGGCATTGGCCGGCAATCAGAAAGTCGTGATGATGCTGGCGAGCGATCAGCTCCGCGTCGTGCCCGCAACGATCCATATCGCGCTGAAGGACGTCCCCGCGCAGTTCACGCCCGAAGTACTGTCCGACACCGTGCGGATCACTGCGCGCGGGCTCATCCAGAACTTCGGCATCCGCGAGCCGCGCATCGCCATTGCGGGCCTTAACCCGCACGCTGGCGAAGGCGGCAAGATGGGCACCGAGGAGCTGCAATGGATGAACGCCACGGTCGACGCGCTGCGGGCCGAGGGCTTTAACCTGCGGGGGCCGATGCCGCCCGACACGATGTTCCACGCCGCTGCCCGCCAGACCTATGACGCCGCGATTTGCGCCTACCACGATCAGGCGCTCATCCCGATCAAGACCATTGATTTTGACAACGGGGTCAACGTCACGCTCGGGTTGCCGTTCATCCGCACGTCGCCCGACCACGGCACCGCATTCGACATCGCGGGCACGGGCAAAGCGAACCCGTCGTCGATGATCGCCGCGATCCGCATGGCGCATAGAATGGCGCAGGCATCGTACCGTCAGGGCTAAAAAACTGTAATAATACCTAAGGCTTTGTTGAAGGGACGGCTCCGCGCCCTACTCCTTGTTGTGGTTTTCATAACAAGTGATTGAGGCCAATCTCATGCAATCCCAACAACCTCCTCTGGGCTCAGGGGTAATTATCCTGATGGTCGGCGCCGCACTCGGTATCGCGGTGGCGGCCTATTACTATTTCGTTCCGCTGACCGGCGTGAACGGCACGATCGGTGCGGGGCTTGTCCTCTTTTCGACCGTGGCCATGCTGATCGCGGCGGCTCTGATGCCGCTGTTCAGTTCCAAGGCCATCTACATGACGCTGGGCATCCTGTGCCTGCTCGACGTGTTCCTGACCGCCCTCGCTGGGTATTTCCTCCACGAATGGCTCCTGATCGCCGCGATGGTTGTCGCGTTGGTCGGCGTGATCCGCGCGATTTCCCGTTTTTCCGTAATTCACCGCCATCAGGGAGCTCGCGTATGAATTTTCGCAGTACCTTATTCGTTTCATGCATTGCACTGACCGCCACCATGGGGCCTGCGTGGGCGCAGGAGGAAGCGCCTGCGGACGACCAGACCCAAGCCGAGCAACCCGCGGAGGATGCTGCACCTGCCGAAGAAGCGACGCCCGAAGCCGAACCTGCTGCGGAAGAAGCCGAGGAAGACGCCGGCCCGCAGATGTTCCGCGAGTATCAGCCGCCGCAGACGGACGATAACCTCGAAGGGATTGCCGACCCGCTGCTTGGCGCTGGGGGTCGCGAACGCACCGGCACTCCGATGCAGCCCGAAGAAGCTCGCTGGGACAGTTTCCACGGTCAGGTGAACGGGCAGAAATACGCGCCGCTCGACCAGATCCGTGTCGAGAACGTCGGCGATCTGGAAAAGGTTTGGGATTATCACACGGGCGATGTCTCTGACGGCTCGGGCGATCTGGCCGCGACCGTCTGGTCCGCCACGCCGATCTTTGCCAACGACACGCTGTACCTCGGCACCCCGTTCTACCGCGTGGTCGCGCTGGAGCCCGATACCGGCAAGGTGAAGTGGTCATTCAACACGGACTCCACGCTGGAGCCGCTCACCCAACCCGCGCTGAAGAACCGCGGCGTGTCTTATTGGGAGGCCGAAAATCCGGTCGAGGGCGAGGCTTGCCAGAAGATCATCTACCTCGGCACCATGGACGCGCAGCTCTTCGCGATCGACGCGGATACAGGCGAGAAATGCACCGACTTCGGTGAGGACGGCGTGCTGGACGTGAACCAATGGAATACGGTCAACGACCGCTTCCCGTTCTCGCTGCTGCAACCGCCGACCATTGCGGGCAACCACGTCATCATTGGCTGGGCCGGTAAGGACTGGGCCTATTCCGAAGCCCCTCCGGGTGCTGTATTCTCGGTCGATCCGCAGACGGGCGAATTGCAGTGGGCGTTCCAGACGATCCCTGACGAACTGCGCGAACAGACAGGCACCGCAAACGTCTGGACTGCCATGTCGGTCGATGAAGACCTCGGCCTTGTTTACATGCCGATCTCGTCGCCTTCGCCGAACTACTGGGGCGGCAACCGCGTGGATGAAGTGCCCTATGCCACCTCGACCACTGCTGTTGATCTGGAAACCGGCGAAGTCGTCTGGTCCCGCCAGTGGGTCCACCACGATATCTGGGACTACGATATCAACTCTGCCCCGACGCTGATGGATATCACCGTCGACGGTGAGGAGATCCCTGCCCTGATCCAAGCGACCAAGATGGGCTTCCTCTTCGTTGTGAACCGCGAAACGGGTGAAGACGTCTGGCCGATTGAGGAGCGCGCTGTTCCGGGCGGTGACGGTTCGGTGGACGGCGAATACTACGCGCCGACGCAGCCGTTCCCGACCAAGCCCGCGCCGCTGCTCGATCAAGCTGAAAAGCCCGAAGTCTGGCTGCCTGCCGATATCGTCGGTGCGGGTTCGTGTTCGCGCCTCTTCGATGACCTGTGGTACGAAGGCATGTATACCCCGCCGACCACCAAGGGCTCGGGCGTTCTGGCCTACCCCGACAGTTCGGGCGGCGTTCAATGGGGCGGCGTTGCGTTCGACCCCGAAACGCAGACGGCCGTGGTGAACACGTCGCACATCACGCAGTACATCCAGCTTTATGCGCGTCAGGAGTACGACAACCAGACCGGCGGTTCGGGCAACGAGAGCGGTTTCTACCCGCAAGAAGGTTCGCCCTACGGCATGTCGCTTTTCTCGGCCTTCAACTGGCTGGGAATGCCCTGCTGGAAGCCGCCGTTCGGTGAACTGGTCGCGCTCGATATGACCACGGGTGATGTGAAATGGCGCAAGCCGCTGGGGATGTCGCAGAAGTTCGGCTTCTACATGCCGGAAAGCATGGGCTCGCCCACCATTGGTGGTCCGGCTGTGACGGCTGGCGGGCTGATCTTCATCGGTGCCACGATGGACGCCAAGGCACGCGCCTTCGATCTGGAAACGGGGGAAGAGCTGTGGTCCGACCAGATGGAAGCGCCCATCGTCGCGAACCCCGCGATTTACGAATATAAAGGCCGTCAGTATGTTGCCTTTGTCGCGGGCGGCAACAGTATCATCAAGGATCAGGTAGGAGATCAGGTCGCTGTCTACGCCCTGCCTGAATAACGGATAACCAGACCGGGCAAAAAGCTCCGGCGGTAAGGGAACGCCCTCCGGCCCAGGTGGTTCGGGGGGCGTTTTCCTTTAGAGCGGCAGTGCGACGGTAGACTTGATCTCTTCCATCGACAGCAGCGCTGTTACGTTGTGGATGCGGACCTCGGAAATCAGGGCCTGATAGAACTCGTCATAGGCACGGGCGTTCTTCACGCGGACCTTGAGGATGTAGTCGATGTCCCCCGCAAGGCGGTGCGCTTCCTGCACTTCGGGACGAGCTTTCAGAGCGCCGAGGAACTTCTGCTGCCAGTCGGATTCATGCGCGCTGGTGCGGATCAGAACGAAGAAACATGCTTCAAAACCAAGCGCCTCCGCGTCGAGCAGCACGGTCTGCTGACCGATGATGCCAGCCTCGCGCATTTTGCGGATACGATTCCAGACGGGGGTCTTCGAAGAGCCGACATTTTTCGCAATATCGTCCAAGGATTGGCCGGCATCGCGCTGGAGTTCGCTGAGGATTTTCCGATCCATCTCGTCAATTCGCAACGCCATTCCTGTTTTCCCTCTGGTTTGGAACGAACGTGCCATATCGCGGCACGTCACGAACATAATTCCTTATTTGCCGCACGCAATAGGCAAAAACGGTACGTATGTCCTATATAAAGTCACAGAAACGGAGCCAGAGATATGCAGCACTTTCCGATCTTTCTGTCTGTCAAAGACCAGACCATCGTCCTCGTGGGCGGCGGTGAGGCTGCGCTTGCCAAACTCCGCCTGCTGACCAAGACCGAAGCCCGCATCGTGGTCTATGCCACTGACCCGCACGCCGATCTGGTCCGTCTGGCCGCGGAAGGCAAGATCAAGCTTTTGAACCGCGAGTTCGACTACGGCGACGCACGCGGTGCCCGTCTGGTCTATGCCGCGACCGAGGACGAACTGGTTGACGCGCGCATCGTTGCCATCGCCCACGACGATGGCGTTCTGGCGAATGTGGTCGACAACCTCGCGCTGTCGGATTTCATCACCCCCGCCATTGTAGACCGCGATCCCGTGGCCGTTGCCATCGGCACCGAAGGTGCTGCGCCTGTTCTGGCCCGCGCGATCAAGGCCGACCTTGAAGAGCGCCTGCCCTCGAACCTCGGTATGCTGGCGCGTATCGGCAAAGCCTTCCGCCACGCTGCCGACGTTCTGCCGATGGGCCGCAAGCGCCGCGATTTCTGGGCGGACTACTATTTCAACGAGGGCCCGCATGTGGCCGCTCGTGGTGAGGACGCTCTGAACGACACGCTCGGTGCGCTCCTCGACAAGCACATCATGTCCGGCGAAGAAGCCGGCCGCGTCGATCTGGTCGGCGCTGGTCCGGGTGATCCGGAGCTCCTGACGCTGAAGGCCCGCAAGGCGCTCGATAAGGCTGACGTCGTGATCTACGACCGCCTTGTTGCGCCCGAGATCCTCGAACTCGCCCGCCGCGAAGCGATCATGATCAACGCTGGCAAAGAAGGCTTCGGCGCTTCGACCGCGCAGGACGACATCAACGCGATGATCGTCGAGCACGCGCTGGACGGCCACCATGTCGTGCGCCTGAAAGCGGGTGATCCGACGGTCTTCGGTCGCCTCGACGAAGAGATCGAAGCAATCGAGGCTGCGGGCATCGCCTATTCCATCGTTCCGGGTATCACGGCAGCATCCGCTGCTGTCGCCCAGATCGGCCAGAGCCTGACCAAGCGCGAGCGCAACGCCTCGGTGCGTCTGCTCACCGGTCACGACATGAAGGGCTTTTGCGATCACGACTGGCGCACCCTCGCCCGCGATGGCGAAGTCGCTGCGATCTACATGGGCAAGCGCGCTGCGCGTTTTGTTCAGGGTCGCCTGCTGATGCACGGCGCATCGCCTGAAACGCCTGTGACCATCATCGAAAACGCCAGCCGCGCAGACAGCCGCGTCATTGCGACCACGCTGGGCGAGCTGGAACCGACCATGACCACGGCAGGCCTCAAAGGTCCGGCCATCACTTTCTACGGCCTTGCCCCGCGCCACGCGGCAGAGGCTATCCAATCCATTTCCCGTAAGGAGGCATCGCAATGAGCCGCCGGTTCACACCGAAAGTTGTCACCGCAAATCACCTGCTCGAAGGTGACGCCATCTGGCTGACCGCCGACGACCGCTGGACCCGCGATATGTGCGAGGCCGAGCTGATCGAGGACGAGGCCCACGCAGATATCCGTCTGCTGTTCGCCGCCTCGCAGCAGGACGTCGTTGTCGGCCCGTATTTGGCCGATGCCGTCGCCGGAGAAAACGGCCCCGAGCCGACCCATTTCCGTGAAGATTTCCGGACCAAAGGTCCGTCGAACTACGCCCACGGCAAGCAAGTGGAGCTGAGCTAATGTATAAGTACAACGACTTTGACGAAGCATTTGTCCGCACCCGCGTCGCCCAGTTCGGCGATCAGGTTCAGCGCCGCATCGACGGTGTTCTGACCGAGGACGAATTCCGCCCGCTGCGCCTGATGAACGGCCTGTACCTTCAGCTGCACGCCTACATGCTGCGCGTTGCGATCCCGTATGGCACGCTGAACGGCGCGCAGATGCGTCAGCTGGCCCACATTGCAGAGACCTACGACAAGGGCTACGGCCACTTCACCACCCGACAGAACATCCAGTATAACTGGCCGGTTCTGAAGGACGTGCCGCAGATCCTGTCGGACCTCGCGGACGTGGAAATGCACGCGCTGCAAACCTCGGGCAACACCATTCGTAACGTGACCGCCGACCACTTTGCCGGTGCTGCTGCGGACGAAATCGAAGACCCGCGCCCGACCGCAGAACTGCTGCGTCAGTGGTCCACCGACCACCCCGAATTCCAGTTCCTGCCGCGTAAGTTCAAGATCGCCGTTTCGGGCGCCGAACATGACCGCGCCGTGACCAAGGCCCACGACATCGGCATCCGCATCGTCAAGAACGCTGCGGGCGAGGTCGGCTATCAGGTGATCGTCGGCGGCGGCCTTGGCCGTACCCCGATGGTTGGCAAAGTCATCAAGGACTTCCTGCCGCGCGAAGACCTTCTGCCCTACACCGAAGCCGTTGTTTCGGTCTGGAACCTGCTGGGCCGCCGCGACAACAAGTACAAGGCGCGTATCAAGATCACCGTCCACGAAAACGGTCTTGAAGAAATCTCGCGTCTGGTCGAGGAACGCTTCGCCGCGATCCGTCCGACCTTCTCGGGCGTCGATCAGGAGCTGCTGGCGCAGATCTGGGAACACTTCACCCCGCCGGCCTACGACAACGCGCCGTTCGACGTGTTCGAAGCCCGTCTGGCGACTGATCCCGTGTTCCGTTCGTGGGCTGACACCAACCTGACCGCGCACAAGAACGACAGCTACGCGATCGTCACCGTTTCGCTGAAAAAGCACGGCGCAACGCCGGGTGATGCGAGCGCCGAGCAGATGCGCGTGCTGGCTGATCTGGCCGAGAAATACGCTCACGATGAGCTGCGTATCAGCCACGAACAGAACGTGATCCTGCCGCACGTCCACCGCGCTCACCTGCCCGCGATCTACGACGCGCTGAAGGCTGCTGATCTGGCGACCGCGAACATCGGTCTGATTTCGGACATCATCGCGTGCCCGGGCATGGACTATTGCGCGCTGGCAACCGCCCGCTCGATCCCGATCGCTCAGGAAATCGCCGAACGCTTCGACGAACTGAAGCTGGAGCACGAAGTCGGCCCGCTTAAGATCAAGATCTCGGGCTGCATCAACGCATGTGGTCACCACCACGTCGGCCACATCGGCATTCTGGGCCTCGACCGCGCTGGCGTCGAAAACTACCAGATCACCCTTGGCGGCGACGGCACCGACACCACCGTGATCGGCACCAAGACGGGTCCGGGCTTCTCTTACGAGGAAATCACCCCCGCCATCGAGCGTATCGTGATGGCTTACCTCGACCTGCGCCTGTCGGCCGAGGAAACCTTCCTCGAAGCGTATAACCGCGTCGGGATGGCTCCGTTCAAAGCCGCACTCTACGAGGAGGCCACAGCTCATGCCGCTCAGTGATCCGGTTCAAACACGGGTCGAGGCGCTGAACGCCCGCTACAAGCACCACGGCGCGACCGCGGTCTTGGAGCACGCGCTGAAGGACGCGGAGGTGGGTAAAACCGCTCTCGTGTCGTCCTTCGGGGCAGAGTCCGTCGTGCTGCTGCACCTCGTGTCTGTGATCGACCGCACCACGCCGGTCGTCTTCATCGACACCGAGATGCTGTTTGCCGAAACGCTGGCCTACCAGCAGGAACTGACCGAGCGCCTCCACCTGAGCAACGTGCAGATCATCCGCGCGTCGGAAGAAGCGAAGAAACTCGAAGACCCCGACGGCACACTGCATCAGTTCAACACCGATGCCTGCTGCGCCCTGCGCAAGACGATCCCGCTCCAGAACGCGCTGTCGAACTATGACGCGTGGATCACCGGACGGAAGCGTTACCAGTCGGGCACCCGCGCTGCGCTTGACTTCTTCGAGAACGAAGACGACATCCGCATCAAGATCAACCCGCTGGCTCACTGGAATAGCAGTGACCTTCAGGACTACATGGCCGAAAACCGGCTGCCCCGTCACCCGCTGGTGGCCAAGGGCTACCCGTCGATCGGCTGCGCACCGTGCACCACGCCCGTTGCCGAAGGCGAAGACCCCCGCGCTGGCCGCTGGCGGAATTCGCAAAAGGAAGAATGCGGCATTCACATCGTGGACGGCAAAGTTGTCCGCAACGGACAAGCGGCGTAAGGAGACAAAGATGACCGTACTCGTACAAGATACCGGCTTTGTTGCCGATGATTTCACCGCTGCCTTCGTCCCGCTGGCCGATGCGCAATCGGGTGACGCGATCCTGATCCCGTCGGACACCAATCCGGCGGACCTGCCCAAGGCACTGGACGCAAACGGCGTGGCTATTGCCTTCCCGTCGTTCTCCGATGGCCGCGGCTTCACCCTCGCGGCGCAACTGCGCCGTCTGGGCTATCAGGGCCGTTTGCGCGCTCAGGGACACGTCATCTGCGAACAATACGCAATGGCGCGCCGTTCCGGTTTCGACGAAGTTGAGATCAGCGACGACCTTGCAGCCCGCCAGCCCGAAGCCAACTGGCTCACCCGCGCGAACTGGGAACAGAACGACTACCAGGCCCGCGTCCGCGGCTGAACGTCCTCTTCCCCTGACACAGATCAAAGATTAGAGATGGGTCGGGCACTAGATTGCCCGGATGACACACATGACCGAACAGACACTCGTGAAAGAAGCACCCGCTAAACCGCACCTGCCCGACGCGCAGACCGTGACAGAGGTCAAACACTACACCGACCGCCTGTTCTCGTTCCGTTGCACGCGCCCCGAAACCATGCGTTTCCGCTCGGGCGAATTCGTCATGATCGGCCTGATGGGCGATCCCGATGAAAAGACCGGCAAGGTCAAACCGCTCCTGCGCGCCTACTCCATCGCGTCCCCGTCGTGGGACGAAGAGCTGGAGTTCTACTCGATCAAGGTACAAGACGGCCCGCTGACCTCGAAGCTCCAGCACATCCAGCCGGGCGACGAGATCATCATGCGCCCCAAGCCCGTTGGCACTCTCGTCCATGACGCGCTGATCCCCGGCAAGCGTATCTGGTTCTTCGCCACCGGTACCGGCTTTGCGCCCTTCGCCTCGCTGCTACGCGAGCCGCAGACCTACGAGGACTACGACGAGATCGTCATCACTCACACCTGCCGTGAAGTGGGCGAGCTGACCTATGGCCGCGACCTGATCGAAAGCCTGAAAACCGACGAGCTTCTGAACGACGTGATCGGCGAAGGCTTCTGGAAGAAGATCAAGTACTACCCGACCACCACCCGCGAAGAGAGCCCGAAGATGGGCCGCATCACCGACCTGATGCGTTCGGGCGAAGCATTCACCGACCTCGGTGTGCCGCAAATCAACCCCGAAACCGACCGCGCCATGGTCTGCGGCAACCTCGCTTTCAACCTTGAAATCAAGGAAATGCTCGAAGGCTACGGCCTCGAGGAAGGCGCGAACTCCAAGCCCGCGCAATACGTCGTCGAAAAAGCGTTCCTCGACTAAAAACACCAAAGGCAGAGAGCCACCGCCCCCTGCCTTTGTGCTTCAAATATCCTGGGGTGAATTGGCCGCACGGCCAAGAGGGGCAAAGCCCCTCCCGCCTTACCCCATCTCTTGCAAACGCTTGAGCAGCGACGACGTATCCCACCGCTTGCCGCCAAGCTTCTGCACATCCTTGTAGAACTGATCGACCAGCGCCGTGACCGGCAGGCTCGCGCCGTTCTCGTCCGCTGTCTTCAGGCAAATCCCCAGATCCTTGCGCATCCAGTCGACCGCGAAACCGTGGTCGTAATGATCGTCCAGCATGGTCTTGTGACGGTTCATCATCTGCCAGCTGCCCGCAGCGCCTTGGCTGATGACCTCGACCACCGCCTCGCCGTCGAGACCCGCTTTCTGGGCAAAGTGCAGCGACTCGGCCAGACCCTGTACCAGACCCGCAATGGCGATCTGGTTGCACATCTTGGTCAGCTGCCCCGCGCCACATTCACCCAGCAGACGGCAGATTTTCGCGTAGGCGTCGATGACCGGCTCGGCGCGATCGAACGCTTCCTTGTCACCGCCGCACATCACCGACAGCACGCCATTTTCAGCACCCGCCTGACCGCCCGAAATCGGCGCGTCGACAAAAGCGATGCCCTTTTCCGCGGCCACAGCGTAAAGCTCGCACGTCACAGCCGCCGACACCGTGGTGTGGTCGACAAAGACCGTGCCGCTCTCCATGCCAGCAAAGGCGCCATCTTCGCCCGTGCACACGCTGCGCAGGTCGTCATCGTTGCCGACGCAGGACATAACAAATTCGGCACCGGCCACCGCCTCGGCGGGCGTCTTGCCGAAGTTGCCACCGTGCTGTTTGACCCACTCTTCGGCCTTGGATGTCGTGCGATTATAGACCGTCACGTCGTGGCCCTTCGCCGCGAGGTGCCCTGCCATGGGGTAGCCCATAACCCCCAGTCCGAGGAACGCGATTTTTGCCATGTGCTTGCCCTTTCGCCAATTGCCACATATCGGGTTTAGGGGAAACCTAGAGCCCGCGCGCTCTGGCGTAAAGACACGAGCACTGCGGTAGGAATTCGAATGATCAAGCTGTTTCGCTGGATGTTCTGGTTGGCCTCGACACTTCTCGGTCTGGTGGTTTTTACAGCGGTGCTGGCCTACTACTTTGCCGCGCGGTCCCTGCCCGAATATGACGGTGAATTCACGGTGTCCGGCATTTCCGCGCCGGTCGAGATCGTCCGCGACAATTCCGACGTGCCGCACATCTTCGGCGCGAGTGATGCCGATAGTTTCTACGCCCTCGGGTTCGTGCACGCGCAGGATCGTTTCTGGCAGATGATCGTCGCACGCCGCACCGCGCAGGGCCGCCTGTCCGAGGTCTTCGGTCGCCGCACCCTGCCCGCTGACGTGCTGATGCGCCGCCTCGATATCTACAACCTGTCGGTCGCCAGCGTCGATGCGCTGGACGAGGACACGCTGACCCTGCTCGAAGCTTATAGTGCTGGCGTCAACGCATGGCTGGCCGAGGTCAACGACGGGGCACGCGGTCGCGGCGCGCCCGAAATGTGGCTCTTCAACCAGCCCGTCGCTCCGTGGCAGCCCGCCGACAGTATCGCGCTGATGAAGGTCTTCGCGCTCAAACAGTCCAGCCAGATCTACGACGAGGTGCTCCGCGCCAACGTCTCCAAACTGGTCGAGCCGGACCGCATCCGCGACATCCTGCCCGAAGACAGCACCAATAGCGGCGGCGACCCGAAGCGTTTCACCGAACTGGTGCAGGACATGCCTTCCCGCCTGCCCGGCATTCCGGCCGAGCCCGATCCGCTCTACCCTGTGCGCCCCGCAGGCCAGTCCGGCTCCGCCAACGCATGGGCCGCAGGACCGGAGCGTTCGACCACCGGCTCTACGCTCCTCGCCAACGACCTCCATACCGCGCTGACGGCCCCTGCCAACTGGTACCTCGCGCGACTGGAGCTTGAAAACGGCGGTGTCATCGGTGCCACCATCCCCGGCATTCCCGCCGTCCTTTCCGGCCGCAGCGCGGATATTGGCTGGGCGATTACGGCGTCTACCGCGGACGACCTCGACCTCTATCTTGAGGAAGTGAACCCCGAAAACTCCGGCCAGTATCGCGGCACGGACGGCTGGAAAAACTTCGAAACCCGCGACAGTATCGTGGTGATCGAGGACCAGCCTGCTGTCACCCTGAAACTGCTATGGACCGAAAACGGCCCGATCCTGCCGCCCGAGCAGTTCAACCTCGACACCATCCGCACGCCCGGTCACGTGGTTTCGGCCAACTGGACGGGCCTTTCGGATCAGGACACCACGCTCGAGGCCGCCATCGGTATCATGCGCGCCCGCAGCGTCGAAGGCGCCATCTCTGCCGCGCGTCCGCAAATCGCGCCCGCGCTGAACCTGATGATCGCCGACCGCAACAACATCGGCCTCAAGGTCATCGGCAAGCTCCCCAGCCGGTCGCGCAGCAGCGACAGCGAAGGCCGGATGCCGAGCTATGGCTACAAGCCCGAAAACCGTTGGGATGGCTTCCAGCCGTACAGCCGCAACTACTCGCTGCTCGATCCCGAAGAGGGCATCCTCGGCAACACCAACAACCGCACTACGGACCGCAGTTACCCGAACAACATGACGTCCGACTGGGGCGACGATCAGCGTATCCACCGCTGGGAACGCCTCATGAGTATGCGCGGCGTCCACACCCGCGAAAGCTTCATCGAAGCGCAGCTCGACACCGTCAGCTACTCTGCCCGCACGCTGCTGCCGCTGGTCGGCGCGAACCTGTGGTTCACGGGCGAGCCGGCCCCTGATGGCACCCCGCAGCGCCGCCGCCAGCAGGCGCTGGAACTCCTCGCCAACTGGAACGGCGAGATGAACGAACACCTGCCCGAGCCGCTGATCTACGCCGCATGGATGCGCGAACTGCAAGACCGCCTCATCCGCGACAACCTCGGCCCGCTGGCCGACAGCTTCACCCACATTGATCCCGTCTTCATCGAGCGCGTCTTCCGCGACGTCGACGGCGCCGGCGTCTGGTGTGACATCATCCAGTCCGAACCGCTGGAAACCTGCACCGACATCGCTCGCGCGGCGCTTGACGATGCGCTCATCTGGATCGCAGAGCACCAAGGAAACGCCGTCGAAGCGCTCCGCTGGGGTGACGCGCACCAAGCGGTCCACACCCACCCTGTGCTCGGCCAGTCGCCGATCCTGAAGTGGGTCGCCAATATCACGCAGTCCACCTCGGGCGGCGACAATACCCTGATGCGCGGCCTTACCCGCGGCATCGGCGCTCTGCCTTTCGAGAACGTGGAGGCGGCTACCTACCGCGGCGTCTACGACTTCGCAGACCCCGACAGCTCGGTTTTCGTGGTCTCGACCGGCCAGTCCGGCCACCCGCTCAGCCGCTACTATGACGATCAGGGCGAACGCTGGCGTCAGGGCGAGTACATTCCGATGTCGCTAGACCCGACACTCGCGCGCGCAGCAGCAACGGGCGTGACACACTTGGTGCCACGCCGCTGATTGCCTTTGTGCGATAAATATCCCGGGGGAGCGCGTTAGCGCGGGGGCAGCGCCCCCTGCCTGACCGATAGTTTCGCGATATCGGTGAAGATGTCGGCGATTGCCGGATCTACCTTTGCTGCCGAAAGCAAACTGCCGAGATCAACCATGATCTCGGCAGCGATGCCATTCGGTGATGTAGGGTCGGGTTTAAGCTCTATGTGCTGTATGAGCTCTGTCATGTGTTCGTTCGCTTGATGCACCATGTCAGGGTCGCCGAGCAGGCTCTCCAGCCGCTTGACGGCCTGTGCGAAGAGCTCAGCACTATCGGTCGGCAGCTTCGGTAGCACCGCTTCTGTCTGTCGATACTGTTCGAGCTTCGCTTCGAACGCTTTGATCTCAGCTTCAACCTCACTGATCCGCTCAAGGAGCGACTCAAAGTTCGCACCACTTTCGATCATCTTGAAGAGGTTCTTCCTGCCTTTCACGGCATCGGCAAGACGGCTTTCCAAGCGTTTCTTCGCAGCGCTTTGATCACTGCATGCGAGCGACTTGTACTCAGCCTTCAGTGCCGCATCGAAGGTTTCTGCGAGCTCGGGCGTCAGGAACTGCCCGCGCAGTCTGTTGAAGATGCGCGCCTCGATCGCGTCCTGGCGGATAGTCTTCTTGTTCGCGCACGCTCCCTTTCGCCCCTCGCGGCAGCCGAAGTGTGTCTGGCTCGATTTGACGTAGGGCGCTCCGCAGCATCCGCACTTCAGCAGGCCCGAGAGAAGGAATTTGCTGCGCCGTGCGCCGACGGGATTGCCCTTGCGTTTGACCTTGGCGGCCTGCGCAATGAGCTGCGCTTCGACGCGATCCCAAAGGTCCTGATCGACGATCCGCAGTGACGGGATCTCGACCTCATTGGCGCTGTCGGGCGTGGCCTGGATTTCCCGGCGGTTGGTCTCGGGATGATACCGCCGCGCGGTCTTCCCGATACTCGCGATGCCGATGTAGAGCCGGTTGCGCAGCATCCCTTCGAAGCGGGCGGGATTGCCGCGGAGCGTGCTGGTGTCCCACGTCGTCCCGCGCGGCGACGGGATGCCTTCCGCGTTGAGACGCCGGATGATGCTTTGCGTCGAGTGTCCTTCGGCAAACTCGCGAAAGATGCGCCGCACGATCTCGGCCTCATCGGGGTCGATCTCGCGGTTCAGGCCTTGTTCGTTGTCGAGGCTCCGGTACCCGTACGCGCTGGTGTGGAGCCGGAGCCGCGAGAGGCTCTGGATCATGCCGCGCCGCGTATGTTCACCGACGGACTTCGCATAGAGCTGCGCGCCAAGGCCGTGGATCAGCACAGTGATGAAGTTCTGCGGGCCTTCGTTGACGGAATGAAGCTCGACTTGCGAGAACTCCATCAATTCGAACTCGGACATCGCGTCTTTGATCCGGCGGGTGAGACGATCGACCGCTTCGACGACGACAACATCGACGAGGCGTGCGTTGACGGCGCGGCGCAGCGCCTGGAACCCCTCACGGCGCGTTGTGCGGCCGGACTTCTCGTAGTCGGTAAAGCGATGCGTCACCGTCCAGCCCTTGTTCTCCGAAAAGCTTTCGGCGTGGGCGATCTGGTCTTCGATCGAAGTCTGCTTTTGCAGACCCGAACTGTAGCGGGCGTAAATGGCGACGCGCTTGGTCATTTGACGGTCTCCTTCTTTGGGGCATTCGGGATGTTCGCCGCGGGCATCTTGGCCAGCTCGCGGACGACTGCGGCGGCAAGCAAGCGTGCGAGCCCGTGACTCGCCTGCGGGACGGCGACCTCGCGAACAGAGGCGTCGTTGGCGGCGGTAATGTTCATCGTGGGCACCAAGACGGGCTCCTTCATTGGTTGCTAATCAACAACTGAGTCCGTCTCCGCCGACGCGGAAATATTTTTTGAAATTATGTGAGAGCCGTCCTCAGCGGACGGTCGTCACGCCTTCCAGCAGCGTCTCGTCGAGGGTCGCGCCGCTGAGGACAGAGATGTCTCCGGTGGATTCCAGAACGACCGCGCGGACCTCGCTGATGTGCGAGACGTTCGCCTCGCGCAGCTTGGCGATGACGTCGTTGCGGGTCGTGCGGGTGCGCAGCATTGCGGCCTCCAGAAACACGCCATCGCGCATGAGGAGCGTCGGCGTGTTGTCGACGACGCCCTCGAAGTCATCGCGGCGCGCGCGGGTCCGCGAGACGAGGAACTGGATGCCGAGCAGCGCCGCGATAGCGAGCAAGGCCTGGCACAACGCACTCCATGTCGTCGCTTGCACGCAGCCCGCCAGAAGCGAGCCGATCGCGATAGTGGTCACGAAGTCGGTGGAGGTCATCTTGGAGAATGACCGCAAGCCGATGATCCGCACGCAGATCACCACCCAAGTTAAGGCGATCGCCGCCAGCACAGTGCCGCGGAGGAGAATATCGAGAGCGGTGATATCGGTGAACATGTTGGCCAATCGTCTGCTTTGAACAACGGTTCAGATAGTCCGCGCGTGCGGCTTGTGAATGGCGCGGGAGTTTGCTGCGACCTCCGTGAAGAGGCCGCAGCAGGCCGCGCTCAGGCGTCGTAGTCGCGCCCGGGATCGCACCGCAGCAGCAACTCTGCCGCGGCTTCAGTCTGCGCTTTGAGCAGAGCTTGCACTTCTGGGACTGAGTTGAGCTGTGCGCACAGCATGTACTCCCGCAACTCCGGATTATCGCCGAGGCGGCGCCCGAGGCGGACGTAACCGTCTTCGACGAAAGCCCATTTGAGATCGTTGTCGATCGCGATGATCGCGCGCGTCGTCAGCAGCGTCGAGCGTGCGCCGTCTGGCATCACTGCGTGAGCGGCAAAGGCGATGTCGCCGCGTCCCGCGTACAGCATCCAGTCTTCCAGCAGCGTGGCGTCCCGCAGATCGTCGTCGGTCGGCCGGGCATTCGCCCACTTCACAACGGTTTTGAGGAGCGCACGATGCTCCGGCAGGAGCTCAACACGGGTGCCAGCGGTGTCTTGTTCGTCTTTCATATCAGTCTTTCTGTTTGGAATTTTGGGAAGTCGGCGAGCTGCAAAATCCGTCCGCCTCATGTGGAAGGCGGACGGAAGCTGCAGCCCGACCCGGCTGGTTTGATCAGCGGCGACGTGCGCTATGTGCGGCGGCTCTTCGCGATGCAGCCAAGTGGCGCTCGAAGCTCTCGCGGTCTTGCGCGAGCGTGGTCTGGGCCTCCGCAAGCTGCGCGCCGAACTGGGGAGCGAGATGTCCGACCCAGTTGTCACCCGAGAACACCGGCGAGTCCGGATCGATCAGCACGTTGATGTGCGGACGGAAGAAGACAGGCTCGGACAGGCCGCTGGCAATGAGATGCTTGGGTTCGGAAACTACGATATCGCCCTCTTCCGCCTCGAACCGGTCCGAGTTGAGACCGAGACCGAGCACGACCCTGTTCATCGGGCCGTGGTTGGTCCTGATCCGGTCAAGGATCAGGGAGGGATGCTTTCTGAGCTCCGAGATTTTACCACAGTGGGAAAATTGAACGGGTAGTCGGAGAATATCGCCCGGAACCAGAGGCTCCTTGTAGACGAGATGAGCAGGAGTATTCGGGTGCATAGATGCCTCGTGTCGTTGTTGAAGAAACGACGCGCGGAACCTGACCACTGACCCACTTCACAGGGCTTCGGGGCGTGGTTTGATTGCGTGCGTCATCGACGCTGCACGCAAGCAAACCACGCCTGAGGCCCGACCTTCCCCAAGCACACGACAATCGCCGGATGGCGGCCGCTGCACACATGGGGAGTGCGCCGAGAGGGGAAGCACCCCTCTGGGCCCGCGGAGGGGCCGGGAGAGTTCAGAGAGGGCGGCGAGCGTCTCTCTGATCCGTCAGACAGACGCCAAGAGGGTCCGGGGAGACTGGCGAAGATCCCCCGGTCCGCCGGACGGGCGCCTTAGGGTGCAGGGAAAGTGGCGAACGATCTCTGCCCTGGGGGTTTGGGGGATGTGGAGCTTCCCCCAAGCGGCGCGCAGCGGCGCCGGGTCCGGGGCCACGCCCCGGCGAACGCGCAGTAGGAGCTATTGGACGAAGGACAATTGCGCCTAATGCCTAGTGAGTAAAATCCCCGCGCAGAAAACTAGCGCGGGGGGGAAGGATGACAGTTTGGTTGAGGACAGAAGCGTATGGCGACTGTTAGGACGGTCGAAAACACGAACCCGCATGCCGATAGCAGCACAAGGAGGCTGGCGACGCTCCGGTGTGGCGCCTGGCTAAACTTGCAATGTTTACACTATACTAACGGCCATAAGCCGCCGTTCGATCAGATGTTCGCATGGTGCAGTGCCCCCACTCTTTCCGGCCACTCACTGCAACTGAAAAATTTCCGAAGGGCGGATTTACACATTCGATGAGGTATGCCAATCGCATAGGCCTTCCCGCCCCTTCAATTTTGCGATGCATGGGCTTTTCCCACATAGCTTGCTCCTAGATCAAAGACCTCTTTTGGACAGCAAACACTGTACCTTCATACTGCTCCTCAGAGAGTAGCCCGGCACTTACGTGCTTTGAGAGAAATTTCAAATCATCTCGCGTCCCGATCAAGGCCAACAGTTCTGCAAAGAATTCAGCGGCGTCATTGCTTGCTCGACTTTCGACATAGCGAACAGCCGTGTCGATGAGCGAGCTAGAAGAGCTTGAGTCCCGTCGTCGAATGCTTGACCATGAATAAGCAGCCATCTCTATGCTGCTACGATTAGCAAGCTCCTGATCTAGGTCTCGGAAAGCCGCTTCATCGTTGATTTTTTTGAAAGCCCAGCCATCTTCAGAGAGCCGCCCGTCCAAATGCTCTCGACGCCAGTCTATGAACCCTTTGTCGTTACATTCATCCCAAAGCTCTTCAATCAAGCTGGCTTTGAAGTAATCGAGGTATGGCTCAAGGGCTTGTAGCTGCGTAACCTCTGTTATGCCTGATCTGTCTGGGTTCCGGAAACCGTAAGCAAAGCTGAGAAGCTTGAAGTAATCTTCTTTGTCCTCGATGCTTTCGAAGTGGCGTGCATGGAGTTTGAGAGTCGCAGGCGAGGCAATGCACAACAAAACATGGGGATAGTTGTAGCGATGCTGCAAATCTTCCCAATTTTCGACAATAGCGCTCTCGGCGAATTCATCGCGGCGATCCGCCAGTATGTCAGTAATAGTGCTATCCGCGCTGTAATCTGGCTTACCGCCTGCTTTCAATGCGGCAGAGATCTCTTCCAACTCTCGCAAAATGAGATCTTCGAACAACCGGCTGTCGAACTGGCGAATGAACTGAAACCAGTAGATGCCATTTGAACGGCGTTCTTCAATCTTTGTCCTTAAGTCAGGAATCGCCGTGGTATCGCTGATGCGGCATCTGGAAAGCAACAACTCGTCTTCAAGCCCTTCTGGCGGACGTTCCGCGAGCTGTTGCAATTGTTTCACACTGGCAGATGCTCGCCAAAGCTGGAAACATCGCTTTCGGAAGAAGAATTCGTTTTCTGTGTTCTTCCATTCGGATCTTAACGATCGCAAGGCAGGCGTCGTGTATCGAACATTGCGGTCAATATCTGAACCAAAGAAAGCAAATCTTGAGCTTGCAAGCCAGTTAAACGAACCCTCGCGACCTTCGACCAGCTTATCGATGTCGGCAAAATAAGAAGCGACAAAAATGGCAGCCAGAGGATGGTCAATCTGATCTAGGCACGCATAAACTACATGCCTCATGTCTTCATTGGTCTCGGCAAGTTGGATAAGAGGAACTATCGTCCTGTCGCTACAAACTCGCCTCAAGCCGCCAGCCAAGCAGTACTTAGCAACGTTATATCGACGGTCACTAAAGCCAGAATTGTCTTCGCCTTCTGGATCTTCAGTGGGCAATGCCTCCCAGGCCTTGAAAACATCTTCCAATGTCGGCTCGTCGAAGCCACTCAAACATGAGACGGCCGCAAACAGCATCCCGTAAGATAATTCATTTTCATGATCTTTCATCGTTTTCCAACACTTAGCGACGGACTCTGACAATTGCTCATCGGCACACTCCCCGGCGAGGTAAAGTGTTGCTTCCCGTTGTTTCTCTGTGTTGGTAGAGTCGCTGACCAAGGCAGCTATGCCTTCAAGCCACTTAGTTCCATGGCGTGCACGAGCATGCGCAATGAGACGATCACGGAAAGGAGCATTGGAGGCGGGCTCTGCCCTATAGCATAGCTTCGCTGCTGCCTTGACTTCGCCGTTTAAGACTCTGGCTTCAAGACCCGCATGCGTGTCCTCCTTGGTGGCATCAACTAGTTTTTTGAACTGGCTCCCTTGCAAGCCTGCAATCTGCCATTCAATGGCCCGTCTAACTTGCTTCGGAACTTGTTCGAGTAAGCCCGCCTCAACCAGCTCTTCACAATCGCCAAGCAAGCGCTTGGCCATCGATGGGTTCCCCCTCTGGCAGTGCTTCAACGCACCAAAGCAGATCAAGGGATTGCTGGATTTTGCCAAATCCCAAAATTCAATTGGTGTATTTGGTCGGACAGAAGCTCGAGCCACCAAGTCGGTGTAGAACGGGTCCGTTAGGTAACTTTGAGAATAGTTCTCCTGAGACAATGCCTTCGAAATCGCTTCAATCAGCAGAAAGTCCTTTACCCGATCGTGCCTGAAACCGAGTTTCGACTGATTTCCTTGGGAAACTTCTCTGAATAGACGCCCCACTCTGCATATTGCCTCTATATCTGCGAAGATTTGTGTCGATCCAAATTTCGCAGATAGCTGCTCAAACGAAGGATTGCTGATCCGATTTTCAAGCATCCAAGCAGCAATGGAGACGACTGACGCACGGAGCGAATATACGGAACGCGTGTTCGCCTTAGAGACTTCTGAAAGGGCATTAGCGATATACTCAGAGAGGACTTCACTCGCATTTTCGGAACCTTGCCCCGTCCATAGCCCAATTAAAAGGGGGTCGTTCCCGAGGTGTTCGCGTACCTCATCAGCCTCTACATTCGTCAACTCAACACCAGCGGCTAGGCTTCGCTTCTGGATTGCTTCTCTGGCTTCGTGATCACTAAAATCCGTGAGGTCGGCCACATGACTTTGAACGATTTTGCTCATTTGCGTTGGAAGTGCGCGGAGGTTCTCCGGCCACACAGGGCACAGAACTTTCAGGGTGCGTGCCTGCGGGTCATTTTTCGGCCCGTCGAGTTCTCTAGCAGCGCGATCAAGCTTTGATATCAGGTCAGTGGGCGACGCTGATAAATTTATATCTTCGATCCAAATTTGTACCACTTGCCCTTGAAACAAGCGAATGATTTCACCGACTGGATCATCTAGCGTTAGCGAGGGAACTTCTGCGACTAAGCTCTCGCGTATGGCTTGGGAAAAAGACGAACTCCTTTCCAAAACGTCATGGGAAACAACAAAACCGAAACCACCTCTATCAACCACACCTTTGCAAAGCTGGTGACAAAACGCAGATTTCCCCGATCCTGAGGTGCCATTTAGAAAAACAACAGACGATGACATTTTTTCAAGAGCCGGACATGCCATCAAAACATCTCGAACTATCAATTGGTCCTCGGAAACCAATGGTGCATACCTTGACAACTGGCGTAGCGAAATTTCTTCTGCAAGGTCACGTGAGAGTCTAATTTGAGCAGTTCTAAAAAATTTTGAACGAATATATTGGCCATCTGGATGGAAGTCTAAAACGTGGGACAGTCTGTCATTCGACCAAATATCTAATTCCACCGAGTGTTTTGCAGCCTCCATATGGGCATTTTGAATCACGTCTGAGGGAGGGGTGTGCTTACTGGTCAATATCAGCCTGAGGGCGATACCAGAGTTCTTGGATTGATATGATTTAAGCTCGCAAACAGCTTTTATTAAGTCTCCATCATCGGGATCAAGCCACTTTCTAGAAATGCTTGATCGTGCTGTGATAGTATGTTCACAGGCAATAGCATAGCGAGTTCCTTTTTCATCCTTGCAAATTGAAATGCCGTCCAGTGGTTCTACAATTGTTTGGCCTGATGTATTAACCCCAGTATGATTAATTCCCTTGTACAAAGGCTCGGCAACTCTAAGAACGCTCGTTGCAAGCCGTTCAAATTCGCCGGCGTCCGTCATTGCTCCGATTAGCGTTTCTGTTGAGTTACTTGGTTGAGTCATTTCCAACAAATCTATTCACAGTACGTCATGCAAATGTCTTGCATGTAAAAGTTGTGAATCCTAGCAATAGTGTTCCGTTGGCACTCTTTTTCTCTCAGAACTCAGACCTTCAACCTCATGTCTGCTTTCGAAGGCCTGCGTCAATATGATGTGCTCGCAGCGAATGACCTCTCCCCGCCCATTTTGTTACTGGCCCTCCACCTAGCTCAATTACCGCACGTTCAATGTATTCCAACGACTGCGGGCCTACATCGAAGCAAGTCGGCTCACAATTTCCGCCCCCTCTGACATGAACCCAAGTCGATCTCACACCATTGGAGATCGACCATGTCGCAGGCACATCAAATCCATCCCATCGTCATGCGCATGCAGGGCATGTCGCCTCGTGACCTAGCTGGATACATCAGGCATCTGAAGCGAGCGTGTGGCGATATCGGACAGTGCGATCCAGATGCGAAAGTTCGCAACCGTCAACTGATCGGCACAGCAACTTGGGTGCAGGACACTTGGGACCGCATACAAGACATGCGGCATGCGAACCACGATCGCGAGATCGCACAATTGCGCAAACGCCGCCGGAAGAAGGACCTTGAACTAGCGTTGTTTCGCGGGCCGCAAGACCCGTGGCGACCGTCACGTCATGGTCCGATGCGGGAGATCATTCTGACCGTGAACAAGAAGTGGTTCGACGAAGACCTGACCAGCTTCTTGAATGAAGAGGGACCGACGCGTGAGCAATTGTTCGAGCAACATGCGAAGGAATGGCTGATCAACAACTTCGGAGACAAATGCGTCCACGCCCGCGCTGACCTCGACGAAACCACCTACCACATCCACGCGGTGATCGTTCCGTATTATGCATCAAAGGGCGAGCGGCAGATGTTGCAACCGACACGCCATCCCCTCATTCGAGACTACGAGAAAGCCCAGGATGATGTAGGCGCGTGGTTCGCTCAGATCGGCCTCAAGCGCGGTGAGCGACGCAAGCAATCCATTCGGAAGGCCATAAAGCATAATGAAAAAATTCGGGAAGCACGCGTCAGTGGTAAGCCAGTCACCGAAACCGAGGTCCCTGTGCCTGAGCGTCGCAAACACGTCAGCCCTCGTCACTGGCGTGAAAAGCAAGAAAGGGAATTGGCCGCACGTGACAAGGCCGTAAAGAAAGGGGAGCAGACCCTCGTTGCCGCGCGAGCCTCGCTGGCGGAAAAAGAGCGCACTGCCGCGCAGCGACATCAAGCTGCACAAGCTGTGCTTGATGTCGCTGCTGCGGTCGCTGACGGGCGCATCGATGTGACCTCCGAGGCGAAAGCCCCTCAGTCGCCACCTGCTAAGCCGTCACAAGCACAGGTCATATTCGGGCGCGCGCTTGAGGTCCTGCGGGGCCGAGCCCGCAAAGAGGCACGCGCCGAACTCGCCGGTGAGTTCGCACAGATCAGGGCTGCGGACCGGGTATTGTTGGAAATTGCGAAGTCCCTGCCCGAGAAGGCGCGACAGCGGCTCGCGGAGGCGCGCCGGTCGCTTACGAGACCGTTGAACGCCCTCCGACTGTCGATGAAAGCCCAATCCAGTAAGGGCGATCAAAGCCCAGACGAAAAAAGTTGAGAAATATTGGCCTGAGGATTTCCGCGGCGACCGCAATGACTCCATGTCTATATTAGCAACAGAGAAACCTGGCGATGAGCGCAAGGCGGAAGCTGGGGCGAAAGAGCCAAAGGAGTATGCTATTGGCTAAAAGAAACCGTCACGCGGGCATCAACTATGCCCGCCTGACCGATCAGCAACTGCGCCACAAAGCGCGACTTGAGCAACTGACAGGGCAGCTCGCTGTCGGTCAGCACGAAGTAAGAGAAACAGCGAAAACAGCTATCGCCGCGACTCTTGATAGCGTCTTTGACGCGATTGCAGACACGCCTGAAGCGGTCGAGTTCTTCGGGCTGTTCGTCAAACACGCAACGCTTTCGAACGCCAAGAAGATCGTCGTGACCTGCCCCCAAGAAACTGGGCCATTCAAAAGGAGAGTTTGTTCTCGTAACGTTCGAAGCAACGAGGAGAACAAAGAATGCGTAAATCACGTTTCACGGAAGAACAGATTGTCCGGATTTTGCAGGAATATACGGCCGGGGCGAAGGTCGCGGAGCTGTGTCGCAAGCATGGCATGTCGGATGCGACGCTCTACAAGTGGAAGAGCCGGTATGGGGGCATGCAGGTTTCCGAACTGCGCCGCCTGAAAGATCTGGAAGCCGAGAACGCTGAACTCAAGCGGCTTCTGGCGGATGCCATGCTCGACAATTCGGGTCTGAAAGGGCTGCTGGCAAAAAACTCCTGACGCCTGCACACCGCCGGGATGCCGTGAAGACGCTGATGGCGGATCATCAGTTCACGGAGCGGCGGGCGTGCAGGCTGGTCGGGATTTCGCGGTCGAGCCTGGCCTATCGGGCACGGCCAGACCGCCATGTGCGACTTCGAGAACGCCTGATCACTCTTTCAGGCAAACACAGGAGGTATGGTTATCGCATGCTGCATGCCAAGCTTGTCCGCGAGGACTTCAAGGTGAACGTGAAGGTCGTCGAGCGCCTCTATCGGGAGGAGCGCCTATGGCTGCGCCGGACGAAGCGCAAGAAGATCCCGCGCGAGGCGCGTGAGGGCAGTTGGTGCCCGATCGCTGCCAACCAGCGTTGGTCGCTCGACTTCACCAGCGATGCGTTGGCCAATGGCCGGAAGTTCCGCACCGCCAATCTCAAGGACGATTGCACCCGCGAATGCCCGGTGATCGAGGTGGACTTTTCTCTGCCTGGTGAGCGGGTTGTGGAAATGCTGGAGCGGGTTGCCCGGGAGCGAGGATACCCCGATATCCTGGTCGTTGATAACGGCCCGGAACTTCGTGGTCGGGCCATGGACAGATGGGCCGATGATCACGGCGTGCAGCTGTATTTCATCGACCCGGGGAAACCTACGCAGAATGCTTACATCGAGAGCTTCAACGGGCGGTTCCGCGAGGAATGCCTGAACCAGCACTGGTTCACGAGCATCGGTGAAGCCCGAGAGATTATCGAAGAATGGAGGGCCGATTACAATACGGAACGCCCGCACAGCAGCTTGAAGTATCAGACGCCGGAGGAGTTCGCCGCAGCGCGGCCCTTCGACAAAACGCAATGGGCACCGACGCTTGAGCTACCTGATGGCTCCGCGCCTGCGCCCATTGCTCACGCAGCCGAATGATGGCACACAAAAGGGGAACAGGCTCTTCTCACAAGTGGCCCTGAGAAAAGGGGCAGGTCAGTCGCGCATGACGACTGCCCGCAGATCGTAGCCGAAGAGCTCCAACAGCGGATCGACGATAGCGCCTCAAACCGCAAGCAGAAGAGCCAAGCGCGTACGGCACCGGCAAAGTCAGGTGACGTAAGCGAAAGCTGATGTGAGCTGAGTCATCGATACCAACACAAAGGGCGCGGGACATCCCGCGCCCTTTTGTGGTTTTCAATCCTAAATGGCTATTGCCATAAGTCCGACAACTATCGGTCGGGCTAGGCCCCCACTCCGGTTAGAGCCTTGCGAAGCGCTCTTTCTGGATCGCCGTCCATGTCACGGTAAAGGTGTAGCCGGTCTCGGACTGGCTTTCCTCGTCCACGACATCCTGTTCGAACAGCCACGCGCGGCGGCGACCGTCAGAGAAAGGAACCTCGATCGTGGTCGTTTCGGTGTCGGGCTTGAGCTTGTCCGACATCGCTTGCAGCAGACGGTCCAGTCCCTCGCCGGTGATGGCGGAGATCGCGAACAGATCATCGGTGCGCTCTGCCTGATTACGGACCGCTTCGGCCTCGTCCTCGGACAGTTGGTCGACCTTGTTCCAGACCTCGATCTGCGGGCCGGTATCGTCAACGCCGAGGCTGGTGAGGATCTTGCGGACGTCCTCGGCCTGCTCGTCGGTCTGGCTGTGGCTGATGTCGCGCACGTGCACGACCAGATCGGCGTCCAGCACCTCTTCGAGCGTGGCGCGGAACGCCGCGACCAGTTCGGTCGGCAGGTCGGAGATGAAGCCTACCGTATCGGACAGGATCACCTCGTCGCCCGTCGGCAGCGTCACGCGCCGCATGGTCGGGTCGAGCGTTGCAAAGAGCATGTCTTTCGCGAACACTTCTGCGCCGGTCAGGCGGTTGAACAGCGTGGACTTGCCCGCGTTGGTGTAGCCTACCAGCGCGATGATCGGGAACGGCACTTTGGCGCGAGCCTTGCGGTGCAGTTCTCGCGTGCGGATGACGCGGTCGAGCTGGCGTCGCAGACGCACCAACTGGTCGTCGATGGCACGGCGGTCGGCTTCGATCTGGGTTTCACCCGGACCGCCGACAAACCCCAAGCCGCCACGTTGGCGTTCGAGGTGCGTCCATGCGCGCACAAGGCGGGTCCGCTGATAGGACAGCGCCGCCATTTCGACCTGAAGAACACCTTCGCGGGTCCGTGCACGGTCGGAGAAAATCTCGAGAATGAGGCCAGTCCGGTCAAGGATCTTGCACTTCCATTCTTTTTCGAGGTTCCGCTGCTGCACAGGTCCGACGTGGCCGTCGATCAGCACTAGCTCAATTTCGTTTTCTTTGAAGCGGGCAGCCAGTTCTTCGATCTTGCCCGAGCCAAAGAGCATACCGGGATGCACTCTGGGGAGCGAAACGATATCTGCGCCGACGACTTCCAACGCGGGAAGTGCAGCGGCCAGAGAAACGGCTTCTTCCAAAGCCGGCCCCGCCAGTCGGCGGTCACGGTCGGCTTTGATGTCTGGGTGTAGTACCCAGGCCCGCGTTGCAGGCCTGTCGGTTTCCATATTAATTACTCGTCACCATCATAAAGGCTAATCGGGCTCGCCGGCATGATCGTCGAAATCGCGCTCTTGTAAACGAGCTGCGATTTGCCGTCGCGGCGCAGGAGGACGCAGAAGCTATCGAACCAGGTGATGTCACCTTGGAGCTTCACACCATTTACCAGAAAAATCGTTACCGGTACCTTGGCTTTGCGAACATGATTTAGGAATGCATCCTGAAGGTTCTGTTTGTCAGCCGCCATTTTGGCTTGTCCTTTTTTTGTTCTTGTGGCCGCGGACCGGCCTCCCTCTTTCGGGTGAGTATGTCGAACGATTCAGCGAGATTCCAGCCCCAAAATCAGCAGACTACGCCGCGTGTCATTTCCGCCAGAAATCGGGGTTGAGAAGCGCGATGATCGCCAGTGCCTCAAGCCGTCCCAGCACCATCGCGGCGGCGAGGATGGCCTTGGCCTCTACGGGAATGGTCGAGATCGCAATCGGCGCTTCGGCGGCGACTTCGACCAGCGGGCCACAGTTGGCCAATGCCGCGACGGCCAGCACCACTGCGTTTTCGAACGACACGCCCACCAGAGACAGCGCGACCATCACAGCGGTGATCGACAACGCGAAGAGCATGAAGAACACCCACGAGATCTGCGCACCCTGACGGCGGATACGGCGGGCCTGCTGGCCCGAGCCGCCGACGGACGATGGGTGGACCATGCGCTCCAACTCGCGCTCGGAATGACGGTAGAGCGCATAGACGCGCAGTAGCTTTACCCCGCCCGCCGTGGTCGCGATACCGCCGCCGATCAGCGACAGACCGACCAGTACAAGGCCGGGCGTAGACAGTTCCGACCAGTTGGTCAGCGTGCCCCAGTATTTCGACTCGAACCCCGTGGTCGTCAGGAACGAAAGGGTTGTAAAGAGACCACCCCAAAGCGCGGAAAGACCGGAGAGCGCCCCCTCAAGCTGGTGTTCTTCAAGCGTGTTGAAGTAGTGGCGGAGGTAGAGAAACGCAGGGACGATAATCAGCAGCATCCCCGCCATACGCAGTTCGGGGTCCTGCTTGATATTGGTCTTGTCGATCCCCATCGCGTCGCGGCTGAAGGTCAGGCGCGAGACGGCGAAGAACATGAAGCCGAAGATCAGGATCTCGCCGACGATACCGCTCTGCGACCAGTAGATCCCGCCGATGGACGAAATGCCCGAGGTGGACAGCGTCGACATCGCGTGAAGCAGCGCGACGAAAGACCGATCGCCTGCCACGATCAGACCAACCCAGAGCGCCGCCGTCAGGCCGATATAGATCGGCGTCAGCTGCGCCGTGTAGCGGATCAGACGTTCGGAGGTATCGGCAACGCGTGAAATCTGCACGTAGCTCTCGGCAGGTGCAGCACTATCGGCCGCGCGTCGCACCTCGAACCCGCCGAGGTTCAGGGGTGCGAGGACCGCAACAGCGGTGATCCAGACGAACAGACCGCCCAGCCAGCCGACAATCGCGCGCCACAGGTGCAGCGACGGCGCAAGGCGCCACGGGCTGTCGTAGAGCGTCGAGCCGGTGGTGGTGAAGTCCGACACCATCTCGAAATAGGCGTCGAAGAACGTGGTGCGTCCGTGCGCTTCGTGGAACGGGATCGCGAGGATGATCGGCAGCACCGCATAGGCCGCGAGCAGCGTGACAAGGTGGCTCCGCGCGAGGCTTTCGGGCAGCCGGTCGAAGGTCGCGACCGCGATGAGCGTCGACAGCAGCGTGCCGAGGATCGCCGAATAGAAGAATGCCCGCGAGACCGCGTAGTTCTCGTTCATCAACGCATGGATCGCAGGCAGCACCATTGCGAGCGAACCGATCAGGATCAGCAGCACGAACAGCGGCATTGATGTGATTCGACGCATCATCGGTCTAGAAGTAATCGATCGAAACCTGAAGAAGTCGCTCGACTTCCGGCACATCGGGCGCGCGGGCGAAGATCGCGATCATGTCGCCCTCTTCGATGCGGAAATCGGCGTTCGGCTTCTTGTACTGGCCATCGCGCAGGATGCCGCCAACAATGACGCCTTCAGGGAAACCGATGTCACGGATTTTCTGACCCGACATCGGCGATGTGCCGAGGACGTGGGCTTCGATCATCTCCGCCTCTGCATCGCCGACCGAATAGACCGAGCGCACACGGCCATGACGGATGTGGCGCAGGATCGACGACACGGTGGTCGCACGCGGGTTGATGTACGCGTCGATGTCGAGCGCGGGCAGCAGGCCCATCAGTGTCGGATCGTTGGTCAGACAGATCGCCATCTTCGCGCCGTTGGCCTTGGCCCGAACAGCTGACAGCATGTTGGTCTTATCGTCGTCGGTGACAGCCAGAACCGCGTCGGCTGTGGCAACGTTCGCCTCTTCCAGAAGGCTCGCGTTCAGACCGTCACCGTTCAGAACAATCGTCCGTTCCAGTGCGTCGGCGGCAATCTCTGCCTGAGCGCGGTCCTTTTCGATGATCTTGACGCGGACGCGCTGCTGGCGGCTTTCCAGCTCTTTGGCCACCGCGAGACCAACGTTACCGCCACCGATGATGACGATGCGCTCCTGCTTGACGGTGCGCTTGCCAAACACTTCGAACGTGCGGTTCACGTCTTCCTCGCGGGCGAAGACATAGACGTCGTCCTGCGGGAAAATCTGGTCACCAGGAGAAGGCACAAACAGCGTGCCCTCGCGGCGGATGCCCACGACGATCGCTTGCAAGGTCGAGAACAGATCGGTCAGCTGGCGCAGCGGCGTGTTGATGACCGGACAGTCGCCGTCCACCGTGATGCCCAAGAGCTGCGCTTTGCCGTTAAAGAAATTCTCCGTATCGAAGGCCATCGGCGCCGCAAGACGCTGAAGAGCCGCCGCAGCGACTTCGCGTTCGGGGCTGATCACCACGTCGATCGGCATGTGATCGCGGCGGTAGAGGTCCGAATAGATCGCGTCCAGATAGCTCTGCGCGCGAATGCGTGCGATCTTGCGCTGGATCGCGAAGGCGGAGTGCGCGATCTGGCAGGTGACCATGTTCACTTCGTCCGAGTGGGTCGCCGCGATAATCATATCGGCGTCTTCGGCCCCTGCCCGTTCCAGCACGTCGGGATAGGACGCATGGCCCGCAACGCCGTTCACATCGAGCGTTTCCATCGCGCGCCGGATCAATTCGGGGTTGTTATCGACCACGGTGACATCATTGCGCTCTGACGACAGGTGACGTGCGATTTGCCACCCCACCTGACCGGCGCCGCAAATAATAACCTTCATCCCAACCTTCCCGGCTAATTCCCTCATGGTGTCGCACCTAAAGGAAGTATGGTCAATCGGAAGGCTGGCCACCTTGGGCTTGCAAACCTGTTGCAAAACCAATTAGTAGGTTGCTTAACAGGCGAACTGATAATTAAAATACAACCAAAAACTGGGACAGAATACGAAATGTCATCGGCTATTAGGGCGAACGCGCTGGAAAAAGGTCGCGTCAGTCAGAAGATCCGTACGCGCAATGCTCTTTTAGATGCTGCCTACGAAATGCTTCGTCGGAACGAACCCATTACGGTGGCGGGCGTTGCAAACGCCGCCAACATTTCGACAGCAACCGCATATCGCTATTTCCCAGACGCCGAGACTATCCAGATCGAAGCGATCATCCGTCACGATTCAGGCCGTGATGACGAGTATATGGTCGAATTCAAAGAAAAAGTCGGTGCGCACCAGGATCCTATCGAGCGGGTCGTCGCAGTGCACAACATGATGATGGAATGGGTGCGCCGCAATGAGGCGGGCTACCGTCTGTTCATCGCCAAGCGCCACGAACGCATCGCGACCCGTCAGACCCCGTTCGAGAAGACCGACGCCCGCAACGACCGCCGTCTGCGGATGATTACGCTCGCGCTCGACCCGATTGCGAAGTCGCTGGGCGACCGCATCGAAGAAATTAGCCTGCGTATTGCCGCCGTGATCGGGCCGGAGCCCTATTTCACGCTCAAGGACGTTTGCGGTGTCGATGATACGACGCTGGATCGTCTGGCAGAGGCGAACCTCCGCCAGATCGTTCGTTCGCTCGTCTGATTACTCTTCTTCGCCGTCAGCGTTGACGTGGGCCACGCGTGCTCCGCTCTTGGAGGACGTGACCACGCCGAGCGACTTGAGCTTGCGGTGCAAAGCCGAGCGCTCCATTCCCACAAACGACGCCGTGCGGCTGATGTTGCCGCCGAAACGGTTGATCTGCGTGAGTAGATATTCACGCTCGAACAGCTCGCGCGCTTCGCGCAGCGGCAGCGTGGCCAGCGCACCCGACAGGACAACGCGGCCGTCTTCTTCGACATGGTTTTCCTGCGCAGGCAGTTCGCGGGCAGAGATCGGCTCGCTGCTGTCTCCGAGGATCAGTACACGTTCCACCACGTTTTTCAGCTGACGCACATTCCCCGGCCACGGCATGGTCTGGAGCATCGCGCGGGTTTCATCGGCGAGAGCCCGCAACGGCAGACCTTGGGTGCGGTTGAACGTCTCGATGAAATATTCGGCCAGCATCGGGATATCGTCACGGCGCTCGGCAAGGCTCGGCACGGCAATCGGCACCACGTTCAGACGGTGGAACAGTTCCTGACGGAAGTTTCCGGCGGCAATCTCGGCGTCCAGATCGCGGTTGGTGGAGGAGATCACGCGCAGATCGACCTGCACCTTTTCGGTACCGCCAACGCGGTTGAAGGTCTGGTCCACAAGGACGCGCAGGATCTTGGACTGCGTACCGAGCGGCATCTCTGCCACCTCGTCAAAATAGATGACACCGCCGTTGGCCTGTTCGAGGAGGCCCTGCTCGATCCCGTTTTCCTTGGTTTCGCGTCCGAACAACACGTCTTCCATGCGTTCGGGATCGATAGAGGCTGACGACACCACGACGAACGGCGCATCGGCGCGGTTCGAATTGGCGTGGATATACCGCGCAGCAATTTCCTTACCGCTACCCGGCGCACCTGACAGCATCACGCGGCCGTTCGATTTGGTGACCTTGTCGAGCTGCGACTTCATCGTGCGGAAAATGGTGCTCTCGCCCAGCATCTCTGCGGGGGGGGCATCGGCGCGGCGGAGTTCCTGATTTTCACGACGCAGACGCGACGTTTCCATGGCGCGGCGGATAACAACCATCAACTGGTCGATATTGAACGGCTTTTCGATGAAGTCGTAGGCACCCTGCTTGATCGCGGCCACCGCGATTTCGATGTTGCCGTGGCCCGAGATGATCACGATCGGGATCTCGGGATGTTCGCGCTTTACCTTCTTGAGGATGTCGATCCCGTCCATGTGGCTGTCCTTCAGCCAGATATCGAGGATCATCAGAGCGGGCTTCTCGCTCTCGATTTCGGACATGCACTGTTCGGCGTTCGCCGCGACGCGGGTGCTGAACCCTTCGTCCTTCAGGATGTCCGAGATCAGCTCGCGGATGTCGCGTTCGTCGTCGGTAATGAGAATGTCGCCCATATTCTTGCCCCTCACGGTTCAATCATTTGCGCTCCGTCACCGTTAATATCGGTGCGGATCGGCAGTTCGATGACAGCTTTCGCGCCTATATGGCCCGTTCCGTCATATTCTTCGGCGTCCTGCAATTGCAGGATTCCACCATGTTCTTCGATAATCTTCTTCACGATCGGCAGCCCGAGGCCCGTGCCCTTGTCACGCGTCGTGACATAGGGCTCGAACAAGCGGCCGCGATCTTCGGGCAGCCCAATCCCGTTATCCGAGATGCAGATGCGCGCGATCTTGCCGTCGAGCTCCATCGTCACGCGGATTTCGGGCTGGACGTCATGACCTAGCTTTTCTTTCCGCGTTTCAATGGCTTCGCCCGCGTTCTTGATGAGGTTCGTCAGCGCCTGACCTATCATCGTCGCGTCCACGTCGGCAGGGACCGGATTGTCGACCAGCGTTTCGACCAGCTTTACCTCCGGCTGACCGCTGGTTTGCAGCATCACCGCATCATGCACGAGCTTGCTCAGGTCATGCGTGACCTTGATCGGCTCCGGCATACGGGCGAAGCGCGAGAACTCGTCAACGATGCGGCGTAAGTCATTGGTTTGACGCACAATCACATCGGTCATCTGTTCGAGCGTATCGCTCTCCTCGCCAACCTTCGGGGCGAACTTGCGCTTGATCCGTTCGGCGGAAAGTTGGATCGGCGTGAGCGGGTTCTTGATCTCGTGCGCAATGCGGCGGGCCACATCGCCCCACGCTGCGGTCCGCTGTGCGGTCACGAGGTCGGTCACATCGTCGAACGCCACCACGTAACCTTCGAGCGTACCGTCAGTAGTGCGCCGCGTGCTCATGCGCACCAGCAGCGCCTCCTGATGGCCCGCACGGATCAGGTTCACCTGCGCCTGCACGACCTCGCGGCCCTCGCTGTGGAGGCTGTCGAACAGCGGTCCGAACTCCGGCACAGCGACCACGAGCGAACCGGCCTCCATGCCGGCCTCCATGTCCAGAAGGCGCTCGCCCGAGCGGTTCACGAAGGTAATTGCGCCGTCCGAGTCCAGACCGACAACGCCCGAAGTAATCGACGTCAGCACGGAGTCGAACAGACGGCGGCGCTCTTCGATCTGGTTGGTATTCTGGATCAACGTCTTGCGCTGCTCGTTAAGCTGCTGCGTCATCTTGTTGAAATCACGGCTCAATTGCGCGATCTCGTCATCGCCCGGCTCTTCGTAAACGCGCACGTTGAGGTCACCTGCACCGACGCGCTGGGACGCCGAAACGAGGCGGCCCACAGGACGCGACAGACGCTCGGCGAACCAGATCGCGAGCCAGATAGCCGCAAGGATCAGGATCACCGCGAAGCCGATGTAGATCAGGCCGAATTCGAACAGCAGCCGCCCACGGTCGCTCTCGATCTGGTTATACAGGCTCACCGTCTCCTGCGTTTCGTCCAGCAGGTTGAGGATCGCGCCATCGACCGGACGGCTCACATACAAATAGCGGTCAAGGAAGCTGTCGAGCGGCAGGACGATGCGGAATTCGTTGTTGTCCCAGTCCTCGAAGATCAGCGAGCCATCGCGGTCGGCCTTAGCGATGTCCTCGGCAGTCAGCGGCTCCATGTCGAACTGGTAGGACCCGACGGCGCGGGCGCGGTATTCACCCGTCGCATCAATGACAAAAGCTTCGGACAGGGAGCGGTCGATGGTGCTTTGAACGGCGGCGAGCGCCTCGCGGACCTCACCATCCGACATGAACGGCGTGGCTTGGCGCTGGATGTTAAGATAGGACGCTAAGGCATTGGCATCACGCGTCAATTCCTGACGATGTTCGTCCTTGTACGCCTCTGCCGCGCGGAACGAATTGTTCAGAACGTTGCCGACGCGTTCGGAGAACCAGCCCTCTAGACCAACATTGATCGACAGCACCGCAAACACCGCGACCAGCACAGTCGGCAGCAGTGCAAGCAGGACAAAGACGCCGGTCAGCCGTGCATAAAGCCGCGATCCAGCAGACCGCGCACGGCGGGCCGCAATCAGCCGCATGATCCGCTCTGCCACGAGGCCCGCGACCACCAGAATATAAACGAGGTCAGCCAGCAGCACGACGCGCAACGAGTTGTCCGCGCTGCCCTGATCGAGCGGTCCCATGACAAAAAAGGTAACGCCCGCCAAGGCCGGTCCGAGGATGACCAGCCCGAGCGTGAACGCGTTCTGTACGGAACGCTGGAGTCGCCACCGGTTGAACCGGCCGATCAGCATGGCTGACACGGAACGCTTCACATCTTGCCCTGTTGTTTGGCGGGTTTTGACCCGCCTCCGCCTATGTGCCTTGGATGCCGCAGTTGCGACTCTTTGGTCACTGTTATGTGGCGAATTTACATCAGCTTACGGCGTCGTGTCACGCGAATATCCAGCTCAGTGATCTTTTTACGCAAAGTATTGCGGTTGATGCCGAGCAGGTCGGCACATTTCGCCTGATTTCCGCCCGTCGCGTCCAGCGCGATTTCGATGAGCGGCGTTTCAACTTCACGCAAAATCCGGTTGTAGAGGCCTGCGGGCGGCAGAACGCCTCCGTGCAGATCGAAGTAGCGGCGCAAATGCTTGGCGACCGAGGCCGACAACTTGTCCCCACCGTCGCCAGAGCGCAGCGGCTCCATCGCGGGCTGGTTCTGAAGGATGTTTTCCATCTCGCTGCGAGTAATTTCCTCTTCGGCGGCAGTCACCACCAAACGGCGCATCGCGTTTTCCAGCTGACGCACGTTTCCCGGCCAGCTGTAAGCGCGGGCGAGATCGAGCGCGCCGCTGCTCAGGCGGCGATGCGGCAGGCCATCACGTTCGGAACGTGCGAGGAAGTGTTCGGACAGCAGCGAGATATCGTCGACGCGCTCACGCAGCGATGGCACCGAAATCGTCACGCCGGACAGGCGGTAGAACAGATCCGAGCGGAATTCGCCGTTCTCCATGCGGTTCATCAGGTCCGACTGGCTGGTCGCCATGATGCGCGGCGCGTTCTCGCCGAGGCTGTCGAGCATACGCACGATTTTCGCCTGAACATCGTCGGTCATGTCACTGACTTCATCGAACAAAATCGAACCGCCCTTAGCACGGGCAATGACCGACGACGGGCCGTCCATGCCTTGCAGATCGCTGGGCGAAACCACAACAAACGGCAGACTGCGGCGGTCGGACAGGTCGTGAATCGCGCGGGCGATCAGCGATTTGCCGGTTCCGCTTTCGCCCGTAATCAGTACGGGCAGCGGCGTGTTCATCATCCGCGCGACGAGGCGGTAGAGCGACTGCATCGCGGGGGTCCGGCCCACGAGCGGCAGTTCGTTCGAACGGTCGGCGGTTTCAGCTTTCGGCGCAGGTGCGCGGCGTTTGACTTCGAGCGCACGCGCGGCGCGCTTCATCAGGTCCGGCAGGTCAAACGGCTTGGGCAGGTAGTCGTAGGCATCCGCCTCGGCCGCTTGGATCGCGGTCATGATCGTGTTCTGCGCAGAGATCACGATGACCGGCAGACCAGGACGCGCTGCGCTGATTTTCGGCAGTTGTTCCAGACCGTTACCGTCCGGCATGACAACATCCGAGATCACCAGATCGCCCTTGCCTTCTTCGACCCAGCGCATCAGCGTCACCAGAGACGACGTCGCGTGGACCTTGCAGCCCGCCCGCGTCAGCGCCTGTGTCAGAACAGTGCGGATTGTGCGGTCGTCATCGGCGACAAGTACAGTTCCGTCCATCAGTTATCTCCGTCGGTCATAGGTAATTCTTTGGGTGCGCGCGGCAGCGAAATGCGGAACACGGTCTTGCCGGGGGTGCTATCCACCGAAATCCAGCCGCCCATGTCCCCGATCAGTTTGGCGACAAGCGCCAGCCCGAGGCCAGTCCCGTTTTCACGACCTGACACGAAGGGTTCGAACACGTCATTGGCGATGTCCTGCGGCAATCCGGGGCCATCGTCGATAATTTCCACCTGAAGCGGCAAACGTGCGTGGGTGCCATCGGCGCGGCGCACGCGCAGCGAGGTGTCATAGAAGGTCCGCAGTCGGATCGACCCGCCCGCAGAGCCCGCCTCGCAGGCGTTCTTGATCAGGTTCATAAAGACCTGAAGCAGTTGGTCGCCATCGGCCAAGGTCTGCGGCAGCGAGGGATCGTAATCCTCGACAAACATCATATGCGCGCCGTAGCTGACCGAGGCCGACTGACGTGCGCGGTCCAGAACGTCGTGGATATTCATGGGTTTGAGCAGCGGCGGACGCAGGTTGCCGAACTGTTCGACCTGCTCCAGCAGCTTCACGATGCGGCGACATTCGTCAACGATGAGGTCAGTCATCTCCTGATCTTCGGAGGACAGGTTCATAGACAAAAGCTGCGCCGCGCCCGTGATACCGGCGAGCGGGTTCTTGATTTCGTGCGCCAGCATCTCCGCCATGCCGATCGCGGATTTAGCGGCCTTGCCCGAGGACTGGTTAACGGTGACGCGGTTGGCGATCTCGCGCGGGGAGATCATCATCAGCATCGTATTGTCCTGCCCCGACAGCGGCGAGAACTGGATGTTGCACAGGATCGGCGGGCGCTCGCCCGAGCCGACGTCCACGTCGTTGACGAACAGCGACGAGCGGTAAGTCACCGCACGGCTGTAGGCTTCCTCCAGCGGCGCGTCGATCATCACCTTGTCCCAGAGGCTGGAACCGATGAGCGACTTGCTCGACAGATTGAGGAAGCTTTCGGCAGCGGGATTGCTGTCGAGGATCACGTCCCCTTCGCCGACTAGCAGCGCGGGCACAGGAAGCGAATTCCAGAGGTTTGCGTCAGCGATCATGCGGCGATCCCTTCGGCGTCCGAGAGGGCTTCTCTGATTAGTTTTAATGCCTTGGACGGCTCGCTTGCAGTAAGGATGTCACGGCGGAGCGGCGTTTTGGGCGCGCCTTCGTCGAGATACCAGCCAAGGTGTTTGCGGGCGACGCGGCCGCCCAGTTCGATGCCGTAAAAGTCGAGCATCGCCTCGTAATGGTTTGATACCATGTCTATAAATTCTTCTTTTTCCGGCGCGTTCACTGCCGGTGTCCCTGTCAATTCTGCTGTAATCTGTGCCAGTATCCACGGGCGGCCTTGCGCGCCGCGTCCGATCATCACGCCGTTCGCGCCCGACTGGTCCAATGCCTCTTTGGCCGTTTCCAAGCTGACGATATCGCCGTTGGCGATTACGGGGATGGAAACGCTGTCTTTCACCTCGCGGATCGCGGCCCAATCGGCGCTGCCTTTGTAAAACTGACAGCGGGTGCGTCCGTGGATGGTGAGAAGCTGGATGCCCGCAGCCTCGGCGCGACGCGCCAGTTCAGGAGCGTTGAGAAGGTTATCGTCCCAGCCAAGGCGGGTTTTCAGCGTCACCGGGATCGATACGGCGCCCACCACGGCCTCGATCAGCGTCAGCGCGTGGTCGAGGTCTTTGAGCAGCGCGGAGCCCGAATAGCCGTTTGTGACCTTCTTCGCTGGGCAGCCCATGTTGATGTCGATCATCTTCGCGCCGTTCGCTTCGACAGCGCGGGCGGCCTCGGCCATCCAGTAGGCCTCGCGGCCCGCGATCTGCACGGCGGTATTGGCTTGATCGAAACCCAGTTCGGCCTTTTCGCGCACGCCGGGTTTGCCTTGGATCATCTCCTGGCTCGCGACCATCTCGGACACGACCCAACCCGCGCCAAAGCTGGATACCAGCTGACGGAACGGCAGGTCGGTAATGCCGGCGAGCGGAGCCAAAGCCACTGCGGGCGCGAGGTCGACGGTGCCGATAGAAAGGGATTCGCTCAGAGACAAAATAGGCTGCTCATTTGTTGGGCGTTCGATTTAGAAGTAGCCAAACACGCGGCCACGCTCAATGACTAGGCAACTGATATTTGACCATATCATATGCGTTGCACAAATAATGGGCATAATGCACCGAATTGTGACAGCGCAAGATTGCCCCGCTCCGGCGCGCACCTTAAACCGCGTGGCGAACATGAGGTGCATATGAACAAAGCGGTCATCATCGTTGCTGCCGGACGCGGCGTACGTGCAGGAGGCGACGTGCCGAAGCAATGGCGCATCATCCATGGCCGCACTGTGCTTTCCCACACGCTGGAGCGATTTGCCAGTGCGGGCCGCATTGTTGTCGTGCTGCACCCCGACGACATGCACCGCGCGGCGGAGCTTGAAGGATGCACCTGCGTCGCGGGCGGCGCGAGCCGTGATGCCTCGGTCCGTAACGGGCTGGAGGCGCTGGCGAATGACGCCCCTGATGTCGTTCTGATCCACGATGCCGCGCGCCCGCTGGTGTCGCAGGCTGTCATCACCCGTGTGGTGGATGCCCTCGCTACGCACGACGGCGCTGCGCCTGCGGTGGCTGTGACGGATGCGCTTTGGGTCGGCAAGGACGGCTATGTCGACGGCACGCAGGACCGCACCAACCTGTTTCGCGCGCAAACGCCGCAGGGATTCCGTTTTGCCAAGATCCTCGATGCGCACCGTAATTATAGCGGCGCGGCAGCGGATGACGTGCAGGTGGCGCGGGCCGCAGGGCTTGACGTTCTGATCGTCGAGGGCGACGAAGCCAATATCAAGATCACCGGACCGGACGATTTCGCCCGCGCCGAAAGACACTTAGGAGCAGGAATGGATATCCGTACAGGCAACGGCTACGACGTTCACGCCTTCACCGAAGGCGATCACGTCTGGCTTTGCGGCGTGAAGGTGCCGCACACGAAGTCGCTCAAGGGCCATTCCGATGCCGACGTTGGAATGCACGCAGTCACAGACGCGATCTACGGCGCACTCGGGATGGGCGACATCGGCCAGCACTTCCCGCCGAGCGATCCGCAGTGGAAAGGCGCCGCGAGCCATATCTTCCTCGAACATGCCTGCAAACTGGCGCGAGACAACGGCTTCACCATCACCCACGTGGATTGCACACTGATCTGCGAGGCGCCCAAGGTCGGCCCGCACCACGCCGCGATGAAATCTGCGATGGCCACGATCATGGGCCTGACCGAAGACCGCGTGAGCGTCAAAGCCACAACATCTGAAAAGCTCGGCTTTACGGGCCGCGAAGAAGGCATTGCCTCCATCGCCACAGCAACACTGGTGAAACTATGAGCCGTCTTGTCGCGACATTCTTCTACGTTGGCCTGCTGCGCCCTGCCCCCGGCACGTGGGGTTCGGCGGTTGCGGTGGCTCTGGGCCTCGTGCTGCACGGCCTCGGAAGCTTCCCGCTGCTGGCGCTTGCCACCGTTCTGGCGACTATCGCGGGTTTCTGGGCCTGTCATGCGGAGCTGAAGAACCGCCCCGGTGAGGACCCCTCGGAAATTGTCATCGACGAAGTGGCCGCGCAGTGGCTGGCGCTGTGCTTCCCCAGCCTCGGGTTCTGGCTCATGGGCCTTGATAACTGGAACTTCCCCTATCCGGGTTGGGTCGCGGCGTTCTTGTTCTTCCGCCTGTTCGATATCTGGAAGCCGTGGATCATCGGCCGCGCTGACCGCCGCCACGACTGGCTGGGCGTGATGTATGACGACCTGCTGGCAGGCGTCTTCGCAGGCGTCGCCACGATGGTCGCCGCAGGCGCAGCGCATGGGCTGTTGATGTGATCCCGCTCGCGAAACAGGTCATCCTTGCCGCCAAGGAGCGCGGCATCACCATCGCCACCGCAGAGAGTTGCACGGGCGGGATGGTGGCTGCCGCACTGACCGACATCGCGGGCAGCTCCGCCGCGTTCGAGCGCGGCTATGTCACCTACTCCAACACCGCCAAGGTCGAGATGCTGGGCGTCAGCCAAGCGACGCTCGACGCCCATGGTGCGGTCAGCGAAGAAACCGCCAAGGAGATGTGCGAGGGCGCGCGCCTCCATGCCCGCACTGCCGTGGCTGTTGCGACCACGGGTATCGCCGGACCGGGCGGATCGGACTTCAAACCCGAGGGCCGCGTCTGTTTTGGCGTGACCGACGGGGTCGAGACTTTTTGCCAAACGGTCGAATTTGGTGCACTTGGACGCGAAAATGTGCGCAGCGCTGCAACCGAACACGCCTTGCAGATGCTCCTAGACCGTATCATTTCCATTTCGCACACTTCCTGACCACCCACGGCATTTTCCGCACACCATTTAAGCAGTTCGCAAACTGCGCACAAAAACATCACCCCATACCGCAATCGCTTCTTTCCTGCGCATTGTGAATCCGCTTTGAGCGCCTCCGAATAGGGACAACCCAGATTTTTGGAGGGGACAAATGAACGGAGCGGATACCGCTTGGATCATCGTGGCCACTGCCTTGGTGCTGTTTATGACACTGCCGGGCCTGGCTCTGTTTTACGGCGGCCTTGTGCGTGGTCGGAACGTACTCAGCGTGTTCATGCACTGCTTTGCCATCGCGTGTCTGATGAGCGTGCTGTGGCTCGTCGCGGGCTACACCATCGCGTTCGGCGGTGAGGGTGCCTACTGGGGCGGCATGGGCAAAGCGTTCCTGACAGGTGTCGACGCCGACACGCTGGCAGGCACCATCCCCGAAGTGCTGTTCTTCGCCTTCCAGATGACCTTCGCCATCATCACCCCTGCCCTGATCGTCGGCGCCTACGTCGAGCGTATCACCTTTGCCTTCGTGCTGGTGTTCTCGGGCGCATGGATGCTGCTGGTCTACGCGCCGGTCGTACACTGGATCTGGGGCGGCGGTTTCCTTGCCAACATGGGCGTTGTCGACTTCGCTGGCGGCATTGTCGTTCACGAAACTGCTGGTCTGGCTGCACTGCTGCTGGCGCTGGTTCTCGGCCCGCGCAAGACCAAGCACACCCCGCCGCACCAGCCGGGTATGGTCTTCATCGGCGCCGGTATGCTGTGGGTCGGCTGGTTCGGCTTCAACGGCGGCTCGGCTCTGGCGGCTGACGGCTCGGCTGCAATGGCGATCACCGTCACCCACCTGTCGGCTGCAACCGCTTCGCTGACTTGGGCGCTCTGGGAAAAGATCAAGTTCGGCCGCGCATCGCTCGTGTCGATGGTCACCGGCTCCATCGCGGGTCTGGCGTCGATCACCCCCGCTGCGGGCTCGGTCGGCCCTGTCGAAGCGCTCATCATCGGCGGCGTGGCTGGTATCCTGTGTCAGGAAGCCGTTGTGCTGATCCGTGACCGCCTGAAGCTCGACGACTCGCTGGACGTCTTCGCAGTCCACGGTGTCGGCGGCATCTTCGGCACGATCATGATCGCTGTCTTCGGCGGCGCGACTTGGGCTGCACAGCTTTCGGGCCTCGCGATCGTCGGCATCTTCACCGTCGTTGCGACGCTGGTCCTGATCTACGTGATCAAGATCTTCATCCCGATCCGCGTCGATCTGGAGACCGAGACCAACGGCCTCGACCTCGCGGTCCACGGCGAACGCGCTTACGAATTGAACTCGTAAAAACAAAGGGGGCCGATTGGCCCCCTTTTTTAATTCACGGCAGGCACCGCTTTGAGGTACGCCGCGATCGCATCGCGGTCACTCGCGGGTAGCTGCGACATGTTTTCGACCACATGGGCCATATCGCCGCCCGCACTGTCGAACTCGGGCGTGAACCCGCTCTCCAGATAGGCCGAGATATCCGCCGCGCTCCAATCGAGCGCCCCTGGCGTGATGTTCGGGATGTTGCCTTGACCCGACGGGTTGGGCGCACCAGCCAGCCATTGCGAGGTATCTAGCGCACCCAGCGCATTGCGCGGTGTGTGGCATTCGGCGCAGTGGCCGAGCCCCTCCACCAGATAGCGCCCGCGCTGCTGCTCCTCGGTCAAATCACCGTCCACAACCCAGTCATCGCCGAAGAACAGGAGCTTCCAGCCACCCACGCTGCGGCGGATGCTGAACGGAAACGCCAGCTCATGCGGCTGGTTCGGTTCGGCCGAGGCTGGCAGCGTGCGGATGTAGGCTTCGATGTCCAGAATGTCCTGAACGCCCGCGCGGGTGTAGGAACTATAGGGAAACGCCGGATAGAGGTGCTTTCCGTCCGGCCCGATACCTTCCTTCACCGCATTGACGAACTGGAGGTCCGTCCACCCGCCGATGCCATGCTCTTCGTCGGGCGAAATGTTCGGCGCGACGAAAATCCCGAACTCCGAGGCAAACTCCTGACCGCCCGACAGCACGGGCTGGTCCGACGCCTCCGCATCCGGCGCGATGTGGCAGGACGCACAGCCACCGGCGGCGAACGCCAGACGACCCGCTTCGGGATCGCCTGTCATGCCGGAAACGGCACTCTCGTCCAGAGGCTTCGGCGCGGTCAGAAACCAACCGGCAGCGGCCGCAACTGCGACGATCGCCACACCGGCTGTAAGGATACGCTTCATCGATCAGTTATCGGACTGGCGATACAGCTGGTGGCAACCACCGCAGCCCTGACCGAGGCCACCCATCGCGCCCTGAAGCGAAGCGAGGTCTACGCCTGCGGCCTCTTCCATCGCCATAGCCGCGTCATGCAGAGCCGCGGTCTTGGCTTCGAAATCGTCCATGTTTTCCCAGATCGCGGGCAGCGCGTGGGATTCCATCAGCGTGTCGGCGTCGGTGCCCTCGACCCAATAAGCGCTCTGGTCGATCGAGGTCAGCGCGACGAGGTTGGCAGCAGCAGCGCTGGCGGCCTCGGCATCATACTCGATACGCTCGCGGGCCATGTTGCCCAGCGTGCCGAGGTTGAAGGCCAGCAGGTCCATATGTGCCTGACGGGCCGAGACGGCGGGGTTAGCGTCCTGCGCAATTGCAGGCGCCGCAATGGCGGCAACAAGAACGGCGGTCAAAGAGGCAGTGCGAAACATGAGTGTCTCCTGATCATAAAAAGAATATTGATAAGCATGGTGCAGGCAGTTGCGCTTTCAAGCTATCCTGCACCAGCGCTGACACACTATGTTTCGGCGCACATCACGTGCAGTTGAAGTTATCCTTCATCGTCCTCGAACTTGACCGACCCGATATACGGCAGGTTGCGGTTCCGTTGGGCAAAGTCGATGCCGTAGCCCACAACGAATTCGTCGGGGATCTCGAACCCGATCCAGTCGGCCTTGAAATCGACCTCGCGGCGGGCGGGTTTATCCAGCAAAGCAATCGTCTTCATCCGCGCCGGATGGCGGGCGGTCAGGTACTCCGACACCGCAGACAGCGTGTGGCCCGTGTCGACGATATCCTCGACAATCAGCACATCACGCCCCGCGATCTGCCCGCGCAGGTCCTTGAGGATACGCACCTCGCGCGAGCTTTCCGTGCTATCGCCATAGGACGAGGCTTCAATGAAATCGACTTCCACCGGCAGATCGAGCTCACGCACCAGATCGGCGATAAACACGAACGATCCACGTAGCAGCCCCACGACCACCAGCTTGGGCGTGTCGTCGAACTCGGCTTTGATCTCGTCCGCCAGCGCCTCGATCCGCGCGGCAATCGCTTTGGCCGAGATCATCTGATCGATGTGATACTTGCGCGTGGTCATGCCAAATCCTCCGGTCTTCCGCTGCGCCGCCACCATGCGCCAAACTCGGGCAAATCGCCACGGGTATCCTTGGGCGCAAGCTCGCCCCTTGCGCTCTGCACTCAGCGCCGTAAGTAAAGGGCGGAAGACGACGAGGACGACCCATGCCGCACCACGAAGAATCCAAGGTCCTGCCCTATAGCGCCCAGCAGATGTACGATCTGGTGGCCGATGTGGCGAGTTACCCCAAATTCCTCCCGTGGACCGCAGGCGCCCGCATCCGGTCTGTCACCGACCACGGCGATCACAAAGTGATGCTGGCCGATCTCGTCGTGTCGTTCAAAGTCTTCCGCGAAAGCTTCGGCTCGCGCGTAACGCTCTGGCCCGAGACAAAACAGATCGACACCGAATACATCGACGGCCCGTTCAAATATCTCAACAGTGTCTGGAACTTCCGCGATGTCAAGGGCGGCTGCGAGGTCGCGTTCAAGGTCGACTTCGAATTCAAAAGCCGCATCCTGCAAGGCGCCGCAGGCATGTTCTTCAATGAAGCCATGTCCCGCGTCGTCCGCGCCTTCGAAGACCGCGCCCGCCAGCTTTACGGCTGAGCGTTCAATTTCGAAAGCTCAGAACCCAGAAGTTCGACCACCTCGAACGGCAACTGACGGTATTCGCCGGCGAGGATGAAATTAAAGTCGATGCGGTGGTGCTTGTAGAGAAATATCATGACTTCTCTACTCGGGTACTGTCGAGCTTTCTCGATATTCGCGATTGTCGAAGGGAGAGTCCCGGTCGCCGTAGAGAAATCCCTTGCAACATCATATCCTGAGGCAAGCCGAGCCGCTTTGACCCGCCTCCCGCAAGCCGCCATGCTGAAATCACCAGTCATGGCCAATTCACCAAGCTCCAAACCATTCACCATTGAGCTTAATAACGTAGGCAAGGAGCCGCGCCCCTTGCCTTTGTGCTGTAAATATCCCGGGGGAAGCGGCAACGCCGCTGGGGGCAGCGCCCCCGAAACCCGTTCAGATCACGCCAGACCCAGTTTCTTGTTCCGCGCCGCACGCAGCTGCGCGAAATCGTCGCCCGCGTGGTAAGACGAACGAGTCAGCGGCGTGGCCGAGACCATCAGGAAGTTCTTGCCGTAAGCCGCCTGCTCGTAGGACTTGAACTCGTCGGGCGTGACGAAACGGTCTACGGCGTGGTGCTTCGGGGTCGGCTGGAGGTACTGGCCGATGGTCAGGAAATCGATGTCGGCAGACCGCATGTCGTCCATGACTTGCAGAACCTGCGCACGCTCTTCGCCAAGACCGACCATGATACCCGACTTGGTGAACATCGACGGGTCGATCTCCTTCACGCGCTGCAACAGACGCAGCGAGTGGAAGTAACGCGCACCCGGACGGACTTCGTGGTAGAGGCCCGGCACAGTTTCGAGGTTGTGGTTGAACACGTCGGGCTTCGCCGCAACGACAGTTTCCAGCGCGTCAGGGCCGCACTTGAGGAAGTCGGGGGTCAGCACTTCGATGGTGGTGTCGGGCGAGCGGTGACGCACAGCGCGGATGGTCTGGGCGAAATGCTCCGCACCACCATCGTCAAGGTCATCGCGGTCGACCGAGGTAATCACGACGTGCTTCAGGCCGAGTTTCTGGACTGCATCGGCCACACGGCCCGGCTCGAACGCGTCGAGATTTTGCGGTTTGCCGGTGGCGACGTTGCAGAACGTACAGCCGCGGGTACAGATCTCGCCCATGATCATCATGGTGGCGTGGCCCTGGCTCCAGCATTCGCCCGCGTTCGGGCAGCCTGCTTCTTCGCAAACCGTGACCAGTTTGTGCTCGCGCATGATCTTGTGGGTGTCGCGGTAGCCCTGCGATGTCGGGGCCTTCACGCGGATCCACGACGGCTTTTTCGGTTGGGCGTTATCCTTGCGATGCGCCTTTTCTGGGTGGCGCTGATCGGGGATCTTAAGGTCGCGCATGTGCTCCTCCTGCGAGCGATCTGCCAAAGACTTAGGCCTTTTCCGTAATGAACGCAACGAATGCCCGATATGCATTCGTATTGCCGCAAAGCAGCATTGAGACCCGACTGGAATCATTCTAAGTACGGCTCAAATGCGGCGCGAGCCGCCAAAGCCAAAATGGAGATGACTATGCAAGTCGGTTACAAGCTTCCCCAGGTGACTTTCAAAACCCGCGTTCGTGACGAGTCGATTGAAGGCCCGAACCCGTTCCGCTGGGAAGACAAGACCACCAACGATTACTTCGCAGGTAAGCGCGTTGTTCTGTTCTCGCTGCCGGGCGCATTCACCCCGACCTGCTCGACCTACCAGCTTCCGGGCTTTGAAAACGGCTACGCCGATTTCGCTGCCGAAGGCATCGACGAAATCTACTGCATGTCGGTCAACGACTCGTTCGTCATGAACCAGTGGGCCAAGGCGCAGGACCTCAAGAACGTCAAAGTCATTCCGGACGGTTCGGGCGAATTCACCCGCCGCGTCGGTATGCTGGTGCGCAAGGATAACCTCGGCTTCGGTCTGCGCTCGTGGCGCTACGCTGCCGTGATCAACGACGGTGTTGTCGAAGCATGGTTCGAAGAGCCGGGCCTGTGCGACAACCACGGCGAAGACCCCTACGGTGAATCGTCGCCGGAAAACGTCCTGTCGTGGATCAAGAAAGCAAACGCAGAAGCCGCAGCGTAATCGCCCGCGTCTGATAGGTTTGAAGGCCCGCCCATCTGTGGCGGGCCTTTTTCGTTATGCTGCGATGCGGCTACACGCGGTTTTCAAGAGCTCTCGGCCCGCTTCGCCGATGAGGTCGGCGAGATCGCTAAACCAGCCATCGTTGTCGGTCGATTTGCGGCGCACGAGCGCGATGGTCCGTTCTGGCTGCGGATCGGGGAAGCGCATCACGCCCATATCGGGCATCGCGGCTGATTCCGCGTTTACGGCCATTTCAGGCAGGAGCGTCAGCCCGAACCCCTGCCCGACCAATCCGCACAGCGTTGATAGCGACGAAGCCGAGAGGTCCACCGCTTGCCTGCGCCCTTTTAGACCGCACACCGCGAGCGTCTGGTCCGATAGGCAATGCCCGTCTTCGAGCAGCAGCAGCGACCCCGACGGCAAATCGGTCGGGTTCGGCGGCGCGGTTTCGGTGTAGCTGGCGATCCGCGATTTGCTTCCCGCGAGGAGGAAACGGTCGGAGAATAGCTCCGTCACCTCCAGCCCGTGCAGGTCGATGGGCAGCGCAATGACGGCAGCGTCAATCTCGCCTTTTTGCAGCGCGTCGACGAGCCGGTGAGTCTGCGCCTCGCGCACTTTCAGTTCGAGCGAGATATCCGCCGACCGCAGGCGCGTGAGCACATGCGGCAGCAGATACGGTGCGATGGTCGGGATCGCGCCGAGGGTCAGCGAACCGCTCAACCCGCCACGCAAACGCGCCGACGCTTCCAGATCGCGCACCTCGGTCAGGATCACCCGTGCACGGGCCAGAACGTCCTGACCTGCCCGCGTCAGTCGGATTTCACGCGGCATCCGTTCGACCAGTTTGACGCCGAGGTTCGCCTCCAGTTCCTTGATCTGGAGCGAGAGCGCAGGCTGGGTCACGTTCGCCAGTTCAGCGGCGAGCGTGAAGTTTCCCGCATCGGCGAGAGCGACGAAATAGCGGAGCTGGCGAAAGGTCGTGTTCATAAGCTGATCTTATGGCAGGAGGCGATCCGGCAAAAGTCCTTTAACCGATCAGGTCGGAATGCTGCATCCGGTCGTAGTGGCGGCGCAGTCTTTCGAGTGCGATCCGCAGGACGATCTTGCCCGACCGCGCGGCCCAGAGAAGCTCTTTCTCGATCGTCTCCAGCCCTTCGAGGTAACAGCAGCAGCGCACCACCACATCGCCTAGCCCCGGCCCCAGTTCCACCAAAGCGGCCAGAGCGCGTTCCTTCGCCGCCGATGCCGCGCCCGTGTCCACGTCCTGTCCCATCAGGAAACTGTGCCAGTGCGCCACGGTGAACGCCGACATGCCGCCAAGTTCGAAATCCTCGCGCAGGCGTTCGCCCGCAACCACGTATTCGCGCGGCAAAAACATGGAGCCGTCCTTGTCGCGGCGGCGGGCTAACATGGTTAAGGGGCTTTCGGCAGTGACAGCGCGGCGAGTCGGCTCGTCGTCCCAGACGGCGTTTTCCCGTACGAATCCCGCTTCGGTCTGCGGCGCGCCCAGCATTTCCTTAACAGCCTGACGGCCCGCAGAGGTGATCCGGTAGCGGGCGATGCGGGCCGAGGGGTCCTCGCAAGCGACCCAGTCGCGCAGCGCCATCGCCTGCGCAATCTCGCGCGGGGTAACGGCGGTGCGGGTGGTTTCGCCGCCCGTGTCGCGGACGACCACGGCCATCTCCATCTCGCGGGCGACGGCGAGCACGGCGCCAGCTTCGCACAGGCGGCGCAGGATGCGGCCGCCCTCTTCTCGGATGCGGGTTTCATCAATCAGTGCGGGCTGCACGGTGGTCATGGTGTTGGGTTCGAGTTGCATGGAGAAGTCCTTTGAGGTCAGACAATTACGGGGCGCACCGCAGTTTGAGAGCGCGTGAAGCGCGTCATCGACAAGAGGATCGTCGCGCAGGTTCTCGTACCTGCGGACCTGCCGCAAAATCGTGGAGGCGTGGCAATCCTTGGCGCGGGCAAGCGCGCGGATCGACACGCCTCTAGCGGTGTGCATCAGATAATTTCGTGCAGCTTCGGGGAGCCATTTCGGCAACGTCTCCGCAAAGGCAAGGCTTTCGGCAGTTTCCATCCCGCATTCCTCTTGTCGTCCTGCGCTCGGCACGGACCCATTTACAGAATGGCAACCTAAAGTGGTTAACCTTACCGATTTCTTAAGAGGACCGCGTTACTCCATCTTTGTTTCTAAAGAATAAATTCGGGTAACCATGGCGAACGCCCGCCGAGCGGTTCGCGCAACACCCCACAAACCGAGTGCAGGATGGTCCCACTGAAACGCCAATCAGGGGGCACCGATGTTTGATATTCTGGGTATGGTTTCGACGCTGAAGCGTCCGTCGCTTCTGGTCCGCAGCGCACGTCACGGCGTCGCCGATTACTGCCGCGACCGGCATCTGCCGCGTCTGCTGAAACGCAATACGGCCCCGCGACACGGCGAGGCGTTGATGCGTCTGATGGAGATGGAAGCGGATCTGAACGAGCAGCGTCTGGGCGACCGTGCTGCCTATTCCTTTGCCAGCCATATCGAGGTGCTGATCGCGATCATGGCCGAGGCGCGCCTTCTGACGGCCGCGCGGGAAGCCCGCGGAGTATGACCCCCGCGGGCAATGGCCTTAGCTCGCGAAGCTGTCCGGCATCGAGTCCTTCTTGGCCTTGACGTAGGCGCGAAGCTTTTGCTCGATTTCGGGGTCCAGCATCGGCTGCTGGTAGTCCGACAGCATTTTCTCGACGCGGATGGAGGCCAGCTGACGGGTGTCGCGGCCGCCTTCTTCGTCCCAGGTCTCGAACGGCTTGTAGTCGAGCAGTTCGGTGCGCCAGAACGCGGTCTTGAAGTTCGCTTGGGTGTGCGCACAACCGAGGTAGTGACCGCCCGGACCGACTTCGCGGATGGCGTCCATCGCCTGACCGTTTTCGGTCATGTCGACACCCTTGGCCAGACCGTGCAGAGCGCCGAGCTGATCGGCGTCCATGACGAACTTTTCAAAGTCGGCAACGAGGCCGCCTTCGAGCCAGCCACAGGAGTGCAGCATGAAGTTCACGCCAGCCATCAGACCCATGTTCAGAGAGTTCGCGGTTTCATAGGCCGCCTGCGCGTCGGGCAGTTTCGAGCCGCAGAAGCTACCGGCCGAACGGTACGGCAGGTTCATACGGCGGGCCAGCTGGCCGGTGCCGTAGGTGATGAGCGCGGCTTCCGGCGTACCGAAGGTCGGCGCGCCCGAGTTCATGTCGATCGAGGTTACGAACGCGCCCATGATGACCGGCGCGCCCTTGCGGACGAGCTGGCTGTAGGCCACGCCTGCGAGCGTTTCGGCAGCAACCTGCGTCAGGGTGCCGGCAACGGTGACAGGCGCCATAGCGCCGCCGACGATGAACGGCGAGATGATGCAGGCCTGATTGTTCTTCGCGTAGACTTCCAGAGCACCCATCATGATGCTGTCGAAGGTCAGCGGCGAGTTGATGTTGATGAGCGAGGTCATCACGGTGTTGTTCTGGACGAACTCCTTACCGAAGAGGATTTCGCACATCTCGACCGAATCCTGCGCACGGCTCGGCTCGGTCACGGAGCCCATGAACGGCTTGTCCGACAGGGTCATGTGAGCGAGCAGCATGTCGAGGTGACGCTTGTTCACCGGCACGTCGGTCGGCTCGCAAACGGTACCGCCCGAGTGGTGGAGCCACTTCGACATGTAGCCGAGTTTTACGAACTTGTTGAAGTCTTCCATGGTTGCATAGCGGCGGCCACCGGCATCACGCACGAATGGCGGGCCGTAGACCGGAGCGAGAACGAGGTTCTTGCCGCCGATTTCGACGCTACGCTCGGGGTTGCGGGCGTGCTGGATGAACTTCGACGGAGCGGTCTTGCACAGCTCGCGGGCCAGACCGCGGGGAATGCGGACGCGGTCTCCCTGAATGTCGGCACCGGCTTCTTTCCACAGCGCAAGCGCACCGGGGTTTTCCGGGAAGTTTACGCCGATTTCCTCGAGGATCGTCTCGGCGTTGTACTCGATGATCGAGAGCGCTTCGTCGTCGAGGACTTCGAGGTTCGGAATATTGCGCTCGATGTACTTGGCGGTTTCGAAGCTGACAGCACTACGCTCTGCACGGCGGGCGGCACCTCCGCCTCCACGCGAACGACGGCTACGACCTTCTGCAACATCCGACATAATTATCCCTCCGGAGTGATCTTTGTGAGTGTCATAGACAGTTTGTCGAAGCGCCAATGCTGAGTTTGCGTCCTCTTAGTCGTGAAAGCGACATTCCACGTCACATATGACACTTGCGCAAACGGGGCGGTGGCCCTATTCGGCTGCCATGACCCAGCATCAATGTCTCCTCATCATCGACTTCGGCTCGCAGGTCACGCAGCTTATTGCGCGACGCCTGCGCGAACTGAATGTCTACTGCGAAATCCGCCCCTATCAGAACGTCACCGAAGAGGTCATCCGCGAGATCGACCCCAAGGCCGCCATTCTGTCCGGCGGTCCTGACAGCGTGACCCGCGAAGGCAGCCCACGCGCACCGCAAGCCCTGTTCGACATGGGGCTTCCGATCTTCGGTATCTGCTATGGCCAGCAGGTCATGATGGAACAACTCGGCGGCAAGGTCGAAGGTGGACACCACGCCGAATACGGCCGTGCGTTCGTCTCCCCCGCCGAGGGCCACAAGCTCGATGGTATCTTTGCCGGTCTCTTCACCGAGGGCAAAGAGCAGGTCTGGATGTCGCACGGCGACCGCGTGACCGCTCTGGCACCGGGGTTCGAGATCGTCGCGACCTCGCCCAACGCTCCCTTTGCCATGATCGCCGACGAAGAGCGCAAGTTCTACGCCGTGCAGTTCCACCCCGAGGTGCACCACACCCCGAACGGCAAGATCATGCTGGAAAACTTCGTCCGCAAAGCCGGTTTCACCGGTGACTGGACGATGGCCTCCTACCGTCAGGAAATGATCGAGAAGATCCGCGAACAGGTCGGCGACAAGAAAGTCATCTGTGCGCTCTCCGGCGGCGTCGATTCCTCGGTCACCGGCATCCTTCTGCACGAAGCGATCGGCGACCAGCTGACCTGCGTATTCGTGGACCACGGTCTTCTCCGTCTTGATGAGGCAGAGCAGGTCGTTGCGATGTTCCGCGACAACTACAACCTGAACCTCATCCACGCGGACGAGAGCGACCTGTTCCTTGGCGAGCTTGAAGGCGTTTCCGACCCCGAGGTGAAGCGCAAGACCATCGGCAAGCTGTTCATCGACGTGTTCCAGAAATACGCGGATGAAATCGAAGGCGCCGAGTTCCTTGCTCAGGGTACTCTCTATCCGGACGTGATCGAATCCGTGTCGTTCTCGGGCGGCCCGTCGGTCACGATCAAATCGCACCACAACGTTGGCGGCCTGCCGGAGAAGATGGGCCTCAAGCTCGTCGAACCGCTCCGCGAACTGTTCAAAGACGAAGTCCGCGCCCTTGGCCGCGAACTGGGTCTGCCCGACAGCTTCATCGGTCGCCACCCGTTCCCCGGACCGGGCCTCGCGATCCGCTGCCCTGGCGAGATCACCCGCGAAAAGCTGGATATCCTGCGCAAAGCCGACGCCGTTTACATCGACCAGATCCGCAAGCACGGTCTCTACGATGAAATCTGGCAGGCCTTCGCTGCGATCCTGCCGATGCGCACCGTGGGCGTGATGGGCGACGGTCGTACCTACGACTACGCCGTTGCGATCCGCGCTGTGACTTCGGTCGACGGTATGACCGCTGACACCTACCCGTTCACGCAAGAATTCCTTGGCGAGACGATGACCCGCATCATCAACGAAGTGAAAGGCGTGAACCGCGTGTTCTACGACCTGACCTCGAAGCCGCCGGGAACGATCGAACTGGAGTAATCCGGTTCTCATGTCGGAATAACAGAAGCGGCGCGGAATTTTCGCGCCGCTTTTTCTTTGCGCGGCGCACTGTGTAATCCGAGAGGCCGCGCCCGCACAAAATCGCGCTCCAGTGTGCTTGCTTCAAAAACGATCACGTCGCAGGATGCCGCCAATTAATTGATCAAATTTCGGAAGACTGACATGTCATCGACCCTGCGCGCCGCCCTCTGGATGATCGGCGCGATTACCGCCTTTTCCTCGATGGCAGTGGCTGGCCGCCAGATGAGCGGACACCTCGACACCTTCGAGATCATGTTCTACCGCAGCCTCGTCGGCATCCTCATCATGGTGACGGTCGTGCTGGTGACGGGCAAGCGCGGCGAGATCAAGACCGACCGCCTACCCCTTCATTTCATTCGCAATATCAGCCACTTCACCGGTCAGAACCTGTGGTTCTTTGCAGTCGGTCTGATCCCTCTGGCGCAGGTTTTCGCGATGGAGTTCACCGCCCCGATCTGGGTCATCATTCTGTCCCCGCTGATCCTGAAGGAAAAGCTGCGGCCTATCGGCGTCGTCTCTGGCGTCCTCGGGTTTATCGGTATCCTTGTCGTCACGCGCCCCAGCCCCGAGACGTTGGAGTGGCCGCTGATCGCCGCTGGCCTGGCTGCCATCGGATTCGCGTTCTCCGCGATTTTCACCCGCAAACTGACCCGCGATCAGAGCACGGTTTGCATCCTCTTCTGGCTGTCGATCATGCAGGCGGTCTTTGGTCTGATTTGCGCAGGCTATGACTTTGACATCCACGTTCCCGACATGGCGACCGTTCCCTACGTGGTGCTCGTTGGCTGCGCTGGCCTCTTTGCGCACTTCTGCCTGACGACGGCATTATCACTTGCCCCTGCCAGTATCGTGATGCCAATCGACTTTGCCCGCCTGCCCCTCATAGCGGTGGTCGGCATGGTGCTCTTCGGAGAGGCGATCGACCTGTATGTCCTTATTGGCGCAGCAATAATTTTCTTCGCGAACTGGTTAAATATCCGTTCTTCGGGGAATTAATCTTCTGTTAACCTCAGATCAGATACAGGGATTACGCTGCGTTAAAATTGACCACTCAATCAATTGATCGTTAGCGTTCCCGTATGGGACGAGGAACCCCATTGGGGAAAGAGGAAAACAATATGAAATATGCACTTAGCGCTGGCGCGTTCCTGCTGCTTGGCACGGCCATGGCAAATGCCGCCGGTATCGACCGTTCGGGTCAGCCTGTTGGACTTCTGTGGGAGGAAGGCGATGCGTTCGAACTGTCGTTCGGCGCTGTAGATCCGAGCATTTCGGGCACCGTTGCCATCCCGGGCGTTGGCGTTCTGGGTTCGGGCGACATGGCCGAAAGCTACAACCAGATCGGTCTGGGCTTCAAAAAGCAGCTGAACGACCAGTGGTCCGTCACTGTCATGTATGACCAGCCGTTCGGCGCTGACGTCGCTTACCCGACCGGCACCAACTATCCGCTGGCAGGCACCACCGCTGACCTGAACAGCGACGGCATCACCGGTATCGCGAAGTACCAGATCAACGACAACTTCAGCGTCTACGGCGGCGCGCGCATGGTATCGGTCGGCGGCGACGTCGAAATCTACCAGAACGGCGCACTGACCTACACCGGCGAATTCGCCAACACCAGCGGCACGGGCTACGTTGCCGGTGCTGCCTACGAGCGCAAGGACATCGCGCTGCGCGTTGCTCTGACCTATTCGTCGGAAATCGACCTGTCGATCCCGACCATGGAAAACGGCAACCCGAGCCTGAACACCGATGTCACCCTGCCGGATTCGTGGAACCTTGATTTCCAGAGCGGCATCATGGCCGACACCCTCCTGTTCGGTAGCGTCCGCTACGTGGACTGGAGCGAGTTCGACATCACCCCGTTCGGCTACAACCTCGCCACCGGCGACTCGCTGGTCGACTATGCCAACGACGGCATGACCTACTCGCTGGGTGTTGGTCGCCGCTTCACCGACGACTGGTCGGCAGCGATCACCCTGTCCTACGAAGAATCGAACGGCGGTTTGGTATCGAACCTCGGCCCGACCGACGGCAACTTCGGCGTAGGCCTTGGTGCGACCTATCAGGTTCAGGACAACGCCAAGATCACCTTCGGCATGAAGTGGGTCGATATCGGCGACGCCAACACCGACCTGACCCCCGCGGGTCTGCCGGCTGGCGCTATTCAGGGTCAGTTCACCGACAACTCGGCAACTGCCTTCGGCGTAAAGCTCGTCACCACCTTCTGATCCTTCCCGTGGATCGCGCGAAAGGCCCTGCACATTGCGGGGCCTTTTTCGTTGGGCAAGCAGGGTAAAAATAAGCTAGATCAAACGCATCACCGCCGTTACTGACAAAGCATCATGATCTACCAGACCGCACAAGACTGGCGCGACGCGCCGCAGAAGCATGTCCTCCTGTTCGGGATGTCCGGACTGGGCAAGACCTATATTTCCAACCTGATGCGCGACCACGGCGACTGGTTCCACTACTCGGTCGATTACCGCATCGGCACCCGCTACATGGGCGAATACATCGCCGATAACGCGAAGGCCGAGGCGATGAAGGTCCCGTTCCTGCGCGAGTTGTTGATGACGGATTCGATCTACATCGGCTCCAACATCACGTTCGAGAACCTCAGCCCCGTATCGACCTACCTCGGCAAACCCGGTGATCCGGCGAAGGGCGGCATCCTGATCGACGAATACAAGCGCCGTCAGGAGCAGTTCCAGCGGGCAGAGATCGACGCGCTAATGGACACGTCCTATTTCATCCGCCGCGCGCAGGCGCTCTACGGTTATCCGCATTTCATCTGCGATACCGGCGGGTCGATCTGCGAATGGGTGGACGTCGACAATCCGAACGATCCGATCATGGCGGAGCTGTCCAAACACGCGCTCTGCATCTGGATCGAAGGTTCGGACGCTCACATTGACGAGCTGTGCCGCCGCTTCGACAAAGCACCCAAGCCGATGTCCTATCAGGCAGAGTTCCTCGACCAATCGTGGAACGCCTACCTCGCGGAAAAGAACGTCGCCCCCGACAAGGTGGACCCCGACGATTTCATCCGTTGGACCTACCGCAAGGCGCTCGACCACCGTCAGCCGCGCTATGCCGCGATGGCCGACAAGTGGGGCATCACGGTCAAGGCCGAGGACATCTACGCAGTCAAAACGCCTGCCGACTTTGAAAACCTCGTCGCAAAAACCCTTGAGGACCGTCGTTAAGGAGAATACATCTCCGTTCTCACCAATCAGGAAACGCGAAAATGCCCATTAAACTGCCCGAAAACCTTCCCGCCTACGACGTGCTCTCGCACGAGGGCGTGATGGTCATGTCGGACGAGCGGGCCGCACGACAGGACATCCGCGCGTTGCGGTTCGGCCTGCTCAACCTGATGCCGAAAAAGATCCAGACCGAAAACCAGTTCGCCCGCCTCATGGGCGCGACCCCGCTGCAAATAGAACTGTCGCTGATCCGTATGTCGGAACACGAGACGAAGAACACTGCTGCCGAGCACATGGCAGAGTTCTACCGTCCGTTCAAAGACGTGGCCGACAGCGGCGAGAAGTTCGACGGTCTCATCATCACCGGCGCGCCGATCGAACATCTTCCGTTCGACGAAGTGACCTACTGGAGCGAGCTTCAGGAAGTGTTCAACTGGACCCAGACCAACGTGCACTCCACCTTCGGTGTGTGCTGGGGCGGTATGGCGATGATCTACCACTTCCACGGCGTGCAGAAGCATATCCTCGACCACAAGGCGTTCGGCTGCGTGCGTCACCGCAACTGCGAGCCGGCCTCGCCGTACCTCCGCGGGTTCTCGGACGATATGGTTGTGCCTGTGAGCCGCTGGACCGAAATGCGCCGCGACGAGATCGAGTCCAAGGACGGTCTGAACATCCTGCTGGACAGCAACGACACCGGCCCGTGCCTCGTCAGCGACGAAGCACACCGTGCGCTCTATGTCTTCAACCACTTCGAATACGACAGTGGCACCCTGAAGGAAGAGTACGACCGCGATGTCGCTGCAGGTAAGCCGATCAACGTGCCTGCGAACTACTATCCGAACGACGATCCGTCGCAGAAACCCCAGAATAGGTGGAGAAGCCACGCTCACCTTCTATATGGCAACTGGATAAACGAAATTTACCAGACGACGCCATATGACCTTTCTGCCATCGGCTCTTAAGATTCTACTCGCACTCATAGCACTGCTGGCGGCCTCGGCTGTCCTGACAAGCTGCACGGCCAGCAGTCGCACAAAGGCGTGGGAAGAACGCTGGCCGCCCGAGGGCGAGTTCATCGACGTTGCGGGCCACCCGGTCCACTATGTGCGTATGGGTGATACCGGTCCGCAGATCGTGCTGATCCACGGCGCAAGCGGCAATACCCGCGATATGGAGATCGGTTTGGGTAAGGCTCTGGCCGACCGCTACCAAGTGCTGATCTTCGACCGTCCGGGCCTTGGCTATACGCCGACGCTGGCGGAAGGCACCGACTCCGGCACGCCTGCCGAACAAGCGGACGTACTGCGTCAGGCGGCTGTGGCACTCGGCTTCGAAAAGCCCATCGTGCTGGGCCATTCCTACGGCGGCGCGGTGGCGCTGGCTTGGGTGACGTACCACCCTGAAAATGCTGCGGCGCTTGTAGACCTCGCAGGCGCGATCTACCCGTGGGGCGGCGATGTCAGCACGCTCTATGACGCGATCAACACCTCCGTTGGCAGCGCGGTCATCCCGCCGATGATCAACGCCTTCGCGCCGACCTCCGTCATGGAAAGCGCGGTTGAAGGCGTGTTCGAACCCGAGGCCGCGCCCGAAGGTTATTTTGACGACATCGGCGTGCCGTTGATTGCGCGCAAGGACTCCATGCGGGCCAACGCTCTGCAAGTCGCCCACCTTGACGCCGCGCTGGAGGTCCAGTCGCAGCGTTATGATGAAATCACCATGCCGGTCGAAATCATGCACGGCACCGAGGACACGACCGTTTACCTCAATATCCATTCCCAAGCGCTGGCCGACCTGCTGCCTCAGGCGAATTTAACGCCGATCGAGGGCGCGGGCCACATGATCCACCACACCCATATCCCCGAGGTCGTCGCCGTCATCGACCGCGCGGCAAAGGATGCCGGATTGAATTGATCGCAGCGCGGCACCATATTGAAAAAGAACGGAGAACCAAATGGATAGCCTGCCTTTTGATGGTGCCATCAGCGCCTACTACAACGACGAAGCGCCTGAAGCGGTGCGCGAGGCTATCAAGGATCACGGCGACAATCTGATCTTCAGCGAGGGGTATCCCTACGACGATCAGATGAAAAAGAAGCATTACAACGAAGAGATGGACGCCCTCCAGCGCGAGCTGGTGCGAATGCAGGCATGGGTCAAGGAAACCGGCCAGCGCATCGTCATCGTCTTCGAAGGCCGCGATGCCTCGGGCAAAGGTGGCACCATCAAGCGGTTCACCGAAAACCTCAATCCGCGCGGCGCCCGCGTCGTGGCGCTCGCCAAACCGACCGAGACCGAGGCCGGCCAGTGGTATTTCCAGCGCTACGTCGAAGAACTGCCCACCGCAGGCGAAATCGTGTTCTTTGACCGCAGTTGGTACAACCGCGGTGTGGTCGAGAAAGTGTTCGGTTTCGTGTCCGACGAGGAGCGCGCCAAGTTCTTTGAACAGGTCGGCCCGTTCGAGAAGATGCTCGTCGACGAAGGCATTCACCTGTGCAAACTCTGGCTCAATGTGGGCCGCGCAGCGCAGCTGAGCCGTTTCCTCGCCCGTGAACAGGACCCGCTGAAGCAGTGGAAACTGTCGTGGGTGGATGTCGAGGGTCTGAAGCGCTGGGACGAGTATTCGGATGCGATCCGCGAGACGCTCGGCTGGACCCACAACATGGACACACCGTGGACGGTCATTCTTTCCGATGATAAACGTCGTGCGCGCGTGAACGCGATCAAGTCCGTGCTCGCCAGTCTCGATTACACCGGAAAGAACGAAGACCTCGTGAACGATATCGACACCAAAATCTGTGGCGGGCCGGATATCTGGAATGGCTAAACGGGGCTACCATCACGGCAATCTGCGCGAAGCTCTCGTCGCCGCCTGTCTCAAACTGATCGAGGAAAAAGGCCCGACAGGTTTCACCCTGTCCGAAGCCGCGCGCGAAGCAGGCGTGACCCCTGCCGCCGTCTACCGCCACTTCGAAGGCCGCGAAGAGCTGATCGCCGAGGCCGCCAAGCAGGGCTACGAGATTTTCGCCGACCTGATGGAGCACGCCTACGAGAAAGGTGGGCCGAGCGCCCTCGCCTCGTTCGAAGCCGTCGGCCGCGCCTACCTCGCCTTTGCCCGCCGGTTTCCGGGGCACTACGTGGCGATGTTCGAAAGCGGCATCTCGATCCAGCGGAACCCTGCCCTGAACGCTGTGGCGACCCGTGCGCTCGGCGTGCTGGAGCGCGCCGCTGCCGACCTTGCCGCTAACATCCCCGCCGACCGCCGTCCGCCGCCGCAGATGTTCGCGGCCCACATCTGGGCGATGAGCCACGGTGTTGTCGAACTGTTCGCACGCGGCTCACCCGGCACCCGCTCGCCGTTCCCGCCCGAGGATCTTCTTGAGACGGGGATCGGCGTTTACCTGCGCGGTCTGGGCCTTCTGCCGCCCGATCAGTGATCAGAGAATGAAATCATCCGCCGTGAGGTCGATCAGACCTTTGAGGCGGATGACCATCTCCGCATCGCCGTCACCGTCCTGATCAAGGCTGACCACCGTCCAGTCCTTGTTTCGCGGCCCGTCGATCTGGGTGTAGGTGACCTCCGGCCCGACATCCGCGCCGACATTGCCGGGCGCGATAAAGTCGAAATCGTCGATTGCCGACAGGTCGATCTTGTCCTTGCCCTGCTTGAAATCGACAATCTTGTCTGCCTTTTTCGCGCGCGCACTGCTGTCCCTGATCGAGCTGAATTCAAAGACATCACGTCCGCCGCCGCCGCCCAGCACGTCCTTACCTATCCCACCGTTCAGCAGGTCGTTACCCGCGCCGCCGCCCAGCAGATCGCCTCCGCTTCCGCCGGAGAGCGTGTCGTCTCCGTCGCCCGAAAACAGATAATCACGACCTCCGTTGCCGCTCAGAATGTCGTCGCCCGTGTCGGTCATGAACACGTTACTCTTTTTATCGCCGGTAGCGATGACGTGGAAATTTCCGGTGAAGAAGTAGTTTTCGATGCTGATCAGCGTGTCCTGACCGATTGTGCTATCGGCGCGGCCGTGGATACCCGTAAGGAGGTTGAATTCAACCGCAAAGCTGAACGGTTCGAACTGCGGAAAAAGGTCATTATCCAGAGGCGTGTAGAGCGTATCATTACCCGCGCCGCCGTTGAACGTATCGCTCCCGCCCATGTTGATGATGACGTCATCGCCCCCAAGCGCGCGCACGTCCTCGTTCGGGCCCTCGCCGCCTTGCGTAATAATCTCGTCGTCGCCGGCCGTGCCGCGTACAATCAGTGCCATGTCAGTTCCCCTGTTCTGCTCGGGTTATCTGACCCCAGAACAGCGGAATGACCCACCACGGGTAGCCGTTTGCACCCCGCCCATAACCGACCGCACCTTCAAACGAAAAAAGCACCCCGAAGGGTGCTTTTCCGTATTCGCATTCTGGAAACGAATTAACGCTTCGAGAACTGGAACGAACGGCGGGCTTTGGCCTTACCGTATTTCTTACGTTCAACGACGCGGCTGTCACGGGTGAGGAAGCCAGCGGCCTTGAGCGCGCCGCGGAGCGACGGATCGTACAGCTGCAGAGCCTTCGAGATGCCGTGCTTGACAGCGCCAGCCTGACCCGAGAGGCCACCACCGGTAACGGTGGCGAATACGTCGAACTGGCCTTCAACGCCAGCAACGCCGAACGGCTGACGTACGATCAGCTGGAGAACCGGACGAGCGAAGTAAACCGGCATCTCTTTGCCGTTTACAACGATCTTGCCCGAACCCGGCTTGATCCAAACGCGAGCGACAGCGTCTTTACGCTTGCCGGTTGCGTAGGAACGGCCCAGCTCGTCACGAACCGGCTCACGGGGAGCTGCGGTCTCGACGACGGCTTCGCCAGCTGCACCAGCGAGATCCTGGAGCGAATTCAGTTGTTCAGCCATGATTAGACCCTCGTGTTTTTCTTGTTCATCGACTTGACGTCGAGAACTTCGGGCTTCTGGGCTTCCATGCCGTGCTCGGCACCAGCGAAGACGCGCAGGTGGGTCATCTGCTTGCGGCTCAGGCGGTTGCCCTGCAGCATGCGCTTGACGGCCTGGGTCACGACGCGCTCGGGGTGTGCACCCTCGAGGATCTGGCCAGTGGTGCGCGACTTGATACCGCCCGGGTGGCCGGTGTGCCAGTAGTTCGGCTTTTCGCGCTTCTTGCCGGTCAGCTGGATCTTGTCGGCGTTGATTACGATGACGTTATCACCCATGTCCATGTGGGGGGTGAAAGTCGGCTTGTGCTTACCGCGCAGGCGGTTGGCAACGATCGAAGCGAGACGGCCGAGAACAACGCCTTCAGCGTCGATCACGATCCATTTCTTCTCGATGTCTGCCGGAGTAGCAGAGAAGGTTTTCATAGGTCACCAGTTGTTGGTCGGTGTCGGGGCAAGCCCCACAAATTCGATGGGCGGGTTATATAGGCATCCAACACACAGTCAAGCGCCATGATGCGGATAAAAACGTTCAAAAACAACGCATTGCAATTATGGTATAATAATACCCCATACTTTTTACACAGAAATGCGTTCCGGCGGTCGGGCAAGCAGCCCGTTAAGGGTCATCATCGCGGATTCGAGCCGCTGGGTGGACATCTCTCCGTTCAGGGCGATGCGCACACCTTGGACCTGACGGCCGTCGCGGAGGCTGAAATCCTCGGCGGTGCGGACAAACACGCCCTCGCGCTCGGCGATGCGGCAGAACTCGCCCATGCGCCAACCTTCGGGCAACTCAAGCCAGATCAGCGGCACATCCTTGCGCCAACTGATGCGGTGCGCACCAAGGCAATTCACGGCAGTCTCTACCATATACGCGAGGTGCTGGCGCGCGGCTTCGAGGATCTGCGGGGTCTTAGGATGACGCGCGACGTAGGCGTAAGCGGCGGTGACGGCGTCAGGCACACCGTATGACGCGGCAGAGGCCGCGCGGATCAGGCGGTTCGCCCAACCGGTCGGTGCGGCGACGAACCCGACGCGCAGCGCCGCAGAGAAGGATTTGCAGGGCGATGTGGTATACCACGCCAGTTCGGGGATGATCTGGCGGTAGCTCGGTCCGATGAAGGGTCCGTTGCGGTAACAGTCGTCATCTAGGATATGGACGCCGTGGCGCTCGGCTATCTCCGCGATCTCGTGGCGGCGGCGAATACTGGTCGTGCGGTTCATCGGATTGTTCACCTCCGACGAGGTGAGGAAAATCTGCACGCCCTCGTCACGACACAGTCGCTCGAATTCCTCGGGGATCGGGCCTTCGTCATCCCAATCGACGCCAAGCACCCTCGCCCGCAGCACCTCTGCCGCACGGCGGAAGCCGCCATAGCTGAGGGCGTCGACAAGCACAGTTGGAGACGGCCCGCGCAGAACAGTCATGAGGACCAGAGAGATCGCATTCTGGCCGCCATGGGTGATGACGACGTCGTCCTCGTGCAGTTCACCGATCGGATCGTCGCGGTGCAGATCAACGAAAGCGCGGATCGCTTCGGTCTGAGTCGGGCGCACGGGATAGCATAGCAGTCGGTCGCGCTCTACGTTCTTGGCGTAGTCGGCGTAGGCTTCGCGCAGCAGGTCGGATTGACCGACATCCGGCAGACGCGGACTGATCAGCGTCGCGGCAGGATCGTGATCAAGCGGCGAGACACGCGGTTTTCGCTGTACTGGTACAAAGGTGCCGCGGCCCACGGTGGACTCCAGAACACCCGCATCGACCAGATTTTTATAGGCCCGCGCCACGGTTCCAGGCGTAATACCCGCCTGCCAGCCAAGCTCGCGCACCGGAGGGAGGCGCTCCCCCTCGCCCAATTCACCGGAACGGATGGCCTGTCTGATGCTGTTTTCGAGTGTGCGATACTTGGGACCGTTCGATTGTGCGAAGTCTGGTAGCCAAATTGTATCGGTCACAATGTATTCCTCGACAGTTTCAGAGCGAAATGTATCTATACGGATAGGCTGCATTAGCCGATTGTATCAATACATGTCAAGTGAGTCCCATGACCTACGAAAATGCCTCTGTGCACCCGCTCCGTGAAATCTCGATCCCAGCACCGTCGTCGGTTCTCGTGATGGCGATGGTTCGTGCGGTCGCTGCCGTGGCAACATGGGATCAGCGCCGAACTACACGAAAACACCTGCGTGACCTACCCGATCATCTCTATGGTGATATCGGCCTGACACGCGATCTCGTCGATCACGAGGCTCAGAAATACTTTTGGAGGAGCTGATATCCCCGGCTTCTTCCTGACAACTGGGCGGGTCTATCCCGCCCTTTTTTTTATTTGTCATAGGTGTTTTATGATGATCGAAGACATTGACCACATTCATATCGAAGTCCGTGACCGCGATGCCGCCGCCGATTGGTACAATCGCGTTCTCGGGCTGGTACAACATGCCGAACTGGCGGTTTGGGCGGATGATCCGATGGGTCCGATGATCCTCGGCACACCTTCAGGTAAGCCTTTATTGTCCCTATTTGCACGCGATGCGAAAACCTGCACCCGTGATGCGACCGTGGCATTCCGCACCAGCGGGATACAATTCTGCAAATTTGTCAGATCGCTTGGTACAAAGGCGCTGACCAACCGGAATGGCGAAACGCTGACCGCAGAGCACGTCCGCGACCATGATCTCAGCTGGTCGTTGTACTTCGTCGATCCGGACGGAAACCGGATCGAGCTGACGACCTACGACTACGGTTTTGTCCGCGATCAGTTTCGTGGGATCGAATAGGTCATATTGGCCCGTGCGACAGGCTCGGGCTTGCCTTCGGAAAAGATCAGGCAGTCGCCCACAGCCAGCTGCTTGCCCAGCTTCAGCAGACGCACCTCGCACAGCAGATCGACACCCGCTACGGGTTTGCGCATGAAGTCCATTGAACATGACGTCGTCACCGAAAGCGCCTTGGGTCCGATCATCGCGAGGATCGCCAGATAAACCGACACATCCGCCAGCGCGAACATCGCGGGGCCGGAGACCGTGCCGCCGGGGCGCAAGTGCTGCTCTCCCGCGATCAGGCGGATGGTCACGCCCATCTCGCGGACCTCTTCGACGGTGAACATATCCTTCACCTGCGCGAAATCCGTCACCAGAAACTGCGACAGCGCGTCCTTGTCCATCACGATTGGCATTCTTCCCTCCTGCGTTTCCCCGTTCTAAGCTTTGCCTCGGAGTGAGGAGGATACAATATGGCTCTCTTAGAACGTCACGTCAGCGACGGCATTGCGCGGATCGTGATGAATGCGCCCGAGCGGCTGAACGCCCTGTCGAATGACATGCTGGCCGAACTGACCGACGCCCTGAATGACATTGCGCAGAGCGATGCGCGGGTGGTGATCCTGTCGGGCGTGGGCAAGGCGTTTTGCGCAGGCCATGACCTCAAGGAAATGCAGGCGGGCCGTCAGGCGGAGGACAAAGGCGCGGACTATTTCGCGTCGCTCTTTGATAGCTGCGCCACGATGATGCAGCTGATCCAGTCGATCCCGCAGCCTGTTATCGCGCAGGTACACGGCGTTGCCGTGGCCGCCGGATGCCAGCTCGTCGCGACCTGCGATATGGCGGTGGCGGCAGAAGGCACGCGCTTCGGCGTCAACGGCGTGAACATCGGTCTGTTCTGTTCGACCCCGATGGTGGCGCTGACCCGCAACGTCCCGCGCAAGGCGGCGTTCGAGATGCTGACCACGGGGCGCTTGATCGAAACGGATGAAGCAACGCGCCTTGGCCTCATCAACCGCGCGGTTCCGGCGGAAGACCTTGAGGCGGCGACAACCGCCCTCGCCCGCACTATTGCGGACAAACTGCCGTCGGCGGTGCGTCACGGAAAGCGTGCGTTCTACGAGCAGGCCCAGATGACCACCGAGGACGCCTATACTTTTTCGGGCGGCGTGATGGTGGCCAATATGCTGGACCGTGACACCGATGAAGGCATCACGGCATTCCTTGAAAAGCGGAAACCCGACTGGGCTTAGAGCCCGTAGATGCCGCCAAATTTGGTTTCCAGATAGCCAAGCAGCGGCTCTGCGGTCGGTTCAAAACCGCAAGCTTTGGCAACGGTTTCGCGGGGCGTGTAGAGCGCCCCGTTCTGTTGCAGGTTCTCGCCCAGCCACGCCGAGGCGTTCGACAGATCACCCTTCGACAGGTCGTCATCCAGCGACGGCACCGCATCACGCAGCGCGCTGTAGATGTTGCCCGCGTAGACGTTGCCGAGCGCGTAGGTCGGGAAGTAGCCGAACAGGCCAGCCGACCAGTGGACGTCCTGAAGCACGCCGTTGTTGACGGTGTCGACGGGATAGCCGAAGTCTTTCTCGAAACGCTCGTTCCATGCGGCCTCAAGGTCGTCGACTTCCAGCTCGCCACGGATCAGCGCCATTTCGAGGTCGAAGCGCATCATGATGTGCAGGTTGTATTGCAGCTCGTCGGCCTCGGTACGGATGTAGCCTTTCTCGACGCGGTTCACGGCGGCGTAGAAGTCGTCCTCGTTCGCGATGCCGAAATCACCGAAGGCGTCGCGCATCTTAGCAAAGAGGTAGCCTGTGAACGCGCGGCTGCGGCCAAGCTGGTTTTCGTAGATGCGGCTCTGGCTTTCGTGGACGCCCATCGACACGCCACGCCCGATCGGGGTGCCTGCGTAGGCGTCGCGTACATTCTGTTCGTAACAAGCGTGGCCGACCTCGTGGATGGTCGAGTAAAAGCAGTTGAACGGATCGGCGGGGTTGGTGCGGGTGGTGATGCGCACGTCGAAACCGTGGCCCGCGCAGAACGGGTGGACGGCCTTGTCGATGCGGCCGCGCTCCATGTCGTAGCCGAAGGTTTTGGCCAGTTCCTCGGACAGTTGCAGCTGAATTGCGGGGTCGAAGGTGCCGCTCACGCCAGCCGGTTCGGGCTGGGCGAGGACCTTTTCGCGCAGGGCCACCAGACGCGGGCGCATGGCATCGAAAATCTCTGCAATCTGGGCCGACGACGTACCCGGCTCGTAGCCTTCCAGAAGCGCGTCATAGGCGTCGCCGCTATCGGCCAGCGCAGCGCCCTCTTCGCGGCGTAAGCGGACGACCTCTTTCAGAACTGGCGCGAAGGCTTTGAAATCGCCCTCACCGCGTGCCTCAACCCATTTGCCTTGGGCGACGGAGGTGACACGCGCAATCTCGGTGGCGAGGGCCGCAGGCACTTTGACCGAGCGGTCGTAGTTGAACTGCACCTCGCGCAGGATCGCTTCGCCAGCGGCATCGGGGGCTTCGGCCTTCGCCAGCCATTCGCCCACGCGCGGGTCGATGTTGCGCGAATGGATGACGGACTCCAGAGCGGCGAACTGGTCGCCGCGCTGCTCCGCCGCCTTGCGGGGCATCATCGTTTCCTGATCCCAGCCCAGCGTTTCGACGACGCCGCTGAGGGCTGCGGTTTCTTTGGAGAACGCCAGAAGCTCTTCGTATGCGGTCATCTTATGCCTCGCGGATGGATTGGGATTTCGGATAGGCCGAAAGGTAGCGGGCACGCAGGATCAGCACCCACAGCACGATCGCACCGATCTGGTGGGTGATCGCGATGTGCAGATGTGCGGACTGGAGCGCGGTCACAATACCCAGCACCACTTGCGCCAGCATCATCAGGATCATCGCGGTGAAGGCGCGGCGGATGTACTTGTTCGACGATCTGCGGGCGCGCAAGTAGACGACAATCCCGAAGATGAACAGCAGGTAACCCGCCATGCGGTGCATGAACTGCACGAGGCCCGCGTCTTCGAAGAAGTTGCGCCAGACGGGGCTGAGTTGGAACGGATCCGGCGGGAAGAAGCCGTCACCCATCATCGGCCAAGTCGGGAACGCGCGGCCCGCGTCGATGCCTGCGACCAGCGCGCCGATCAGGATTTGCAGGAACGCGAAGTGCAGGACGCCGGTGCTCATGCTGAACAGTTTCTTGTTCGCGTTGCGGCGCGACTGCATCAGGTCGCTTTCGGTGCGGCCCAGAAGGAAGATGCACCACGCGGTGAAACCGAAGATCACGAAGGCAAGGCCGAGGTGCGTCGCCAGACGGTAGGACGCCACATCGGTGCGGCCAATCTCCTGCGCAGTGCTGTCGAGACCCGAGTGGACCATCCACCAGCCGATTGCGCCCTGAAGGCCGCCCAGAACGCCGAGCAGCAGCAGACGCTTGGTCCAGCCGGTCGGGATATTGCGGGTGACGAGGAAGCCGAGGAAACCGATGGCCCAGACGGCGCCGATCACGCGGCCCAGCAGGCGGTGACCCCATTCCCACCAGAAGATGAACTGGAAGTCGATCATCGACATGCCCGAGTTCTGAAGCTGGTATTCCGGCGTCGCTTTGTATTTGTCGAAGAGCGTGACCCAGTCCGCCTCGTTCATCGGCGGCAGAGCGCCCGAGATCGGCTGCCATTCGGTGATCGACAGGCCGCTGTCGGTCAGGCGGGTCAGACCGCCAATCACGATCATTGCAGCAACCAGCGCGAAGATCAGCATCAGCCAGATGCGGATCGCACCGCGGGCACCGCGACGCTTGGCGTCGATGGCACCGGCGCGCGGCGTGTCCGCTTTGCGCTTTTCGTCGCCGACTTCTTCAAACAGCTTGCGGGGGGTCTGCGCCATGTATCGCTCTCCGTATTCTTCGGCGGTGAAACTATGCCGCCCTTGGTCGAGCGACAAGGTTGTGCGTTAACCGCGCTCTTTCCAGCGGACCATCTGCCGCATGATGCCGTGCAGGATCTGCACATCGTGGCGGGTCAGCGGCATCCGGCTCCAGAGGTTCCGCAGGTTCATCTTCATCGAAGGCGCTTTGTCCTCGGGATAGAAGAAGCCTGCTTCAGTCAATTGGCCCTCATAATGTTCGGCCAGCTTCTCGACCTCGATCTGTGTCGCCCATTCGCCAGCGGCATCGGTGCGTTCGTGAACAACCTCTGTGCTGGCGCGGCGCCACTCGTAAGCGGTCAGCAGCACGCACTGCGCGAGGTTCAGCGACGAAAACTCGGGGTTCACGGGAACGCTAATGATGGCATTCGCCTGCGCGATGTCTTCGTTGTCCATGCCCGCACGCTCGGGGCCGAACATCACGGCGACGTTCTGGCCCTCTGCGATCCGGCGCGCAGCGTCCTGCATCGCCGCCTCCGGCGAAAAGACAGGCTTGGTCAGGCCGCGCGGACGGGCCGTCGTGGCGTAGACATAGGTGCAATCGCCAACGGCATCTGCCGTTGTGTCGAACATCTGCGCCTCGTCCAGCAAGCGGCCAGCGCCGGAGGCCATCGCAACGGCCTTCTGGTTCGGCCAGCCGTCACGCGGGCTGGTAATGCGCATCCGGTCCAGCCCGAAGTTCCACATCCCGCGCGCGGCTGCGCCGATGTTCTCGCCCATCTGGGGGCGGAGCAGGATGAAAGCTGGTTGCGGCAGTCCGGTGGGCATTGAAAACTCCTGTTTGGAATAGTCCGCGTGATACGCGCCGCGCACATAAGAGGCAAGCCGCGCATACCCCCTTTCACATAGGGCGATTGGCCGTTATATCGGCGCGAAACTAGAAATGGGGACGACCATGACCGAAGCAGCCGAACTACCGCAGCTTTATCTGATCACGCCGCCGGAGTTCGAACTTTCGACGTTCCCCGACCGTCTGGCCAAATGTCTCGACGCGACAGAGATCGCTTGCGTCCGTCTTTCGCTCGCCACCCGCGACGAAGATCGCCTGTCCCGCGCTGCCGATGCGCTGCGCGAAGTGACCCACGAGCGCGACATTGCGCTGGTTATCGACAGCCACATGATGATGGTCGAGCGCCTCGGCCTCGACGGTGTTCACCTGATGGACGGCTCGCGCAACGTCAAAAAGGTCCGCAAGGAACTCGGCGATGACGCCATCGTCGGCGCATACTGCCGCGCGTCGCGTCACGACGGCATGACCGCTGGCGAACTGGGCGCTGACTACGTCAGCTTCGGCCCCGTCAATCTGACCGCGCTGGGCACGGGCGAAAAGGCCGATCTTGAGCTGTTCGAGTGGTGGTCAATGATGATCGAGATCCCGATGGTCGCCGAAGGCGCGCTGGACGAAGACACCATCCGCCAGATCACGCCCTACGCCGACTTCTTCGGCATCGGCGATGAAATCTGGAAAGAAGACGACGCGGCAGCCGCGCTGCTCCGCCTCAAGGGCGCGATGTCCTAATCCAGAACGCCCGCTTGGATGAGGGAGCCGCGCACAGCGGCTTCCGCCTCGTGGGCCAGCGCTTTGCGATTGTCGTAATCCGCCACGCGCATCGGTTCGTGATACACGACCGTGACCGACCCCTGCTTGGCCGCCGAGAGCGTCTGGACAAGGTGCGTGCCGAAATCCATCTCGCCCCACCAGCCGTACTGACGCACGTCGGCGCCCTCCGCATGGCGATAGACCACTGACACGGGCTGGATTTTCAGGTTTTCCTTGAGTTCGGGCGTCAGGAACGCCGCGAAGAGCGTCGGCTTGAACGGCAGCACACGCCGCCCGTCGGTAGAGGTGCCTTCGGGGAAGAACAGCAGACGATGGCCGAGCGAAAGGCGCTCGCGGAACATCTTCACCTGCGCCTCCGCCTCACGCGGATCGCGCTTGATAAACACGGTGCCGGTGGCGCGGGCGAGCCAGCCGATACCCGGCCAATTGGCGACTTCCGCCTTGGACACGAAGTAGATGCGCTTGCTGGCGTTCAGCACGAAAATATCAAGCCATGACGAATGGTTAGCGACCACAGCTCCAGCACCGTTGAGCGGCTTGCCCTCGACGCTGAACTTCAGCCCGATGATCCGCAGCGCGTTGCGGCAGACGAACTGTGTGATGTACGGCGTGGCCGGACGGCGCTGACCGTAGATCGGGCGCTCGATCAGACGCACCAGAAGCAGCAGCGCCAGACATCCGAAGACCAGAACGGCGAGCGGCAGAGCTTTGAGAATAAAGCGCACCCAACCGGCCAAGCCGACCTTGTGATGCGGTCCCTCCATTTCGGGGTTCCAACTCAAGCGTTACGGTCCTTCCGGTAAAGCGCGGCCTGCGACGGGTTGAGCCGCTCGGTATCGAGGATCAGGCACACGTCCGTCGTATTGAATTGATGGTCGATATAAGCACCATCGCCAACAAATCCACCGATCTTGAGGTAGGCTTTGATGAGCGCAGGCACCTGTTTCATCGCCGCCACGCGGTCGATCTCGGCCACGTTGAGCAGATTCATCGGCTGGTAGGGTTTCGCCGTGGCGCTTATGTCGGCGGGGGCCAGATGGCGGGCGTGGAGCAGCGACAACGACGGCGCAAGCTGATCGATATTGGTGCCGTGGAACGAAGCCACGCCGAACAGAATGTCGATCTCGTTCTCGGCCACGAACTCCGCCAGCGCGGTCCAAAGGCGGAACATCCCCGTACCGCCGCGATACTCGGGCGCAAGGCAGGAACGACCTAATTCCAATAGCTTACGGCCCGAAGCTTTCAGCGCAGACAGGTCGAATTCGCTCTCGGAATAGAACCCGCCAGCGGCATCGGCGGCATCGCAGGTCAATAGACGGTAGACCCCGACGACCTCGTCCTTGGCCGTATCAATCAGCAGGAGATGCTGGAAAAATGGATCGAAGGCATCGGCCTCGATCTTCGCCTCATGGTCGACCAACGGACCGTCGCCACCCAGTTCCTCGACAAACACCCGATAGCGCAGACGCTGGGCCGCGCGGACCTCATCGGGGGTAGTTGCGAGCCTGACGATCAGACTATCTGGGGTTGCAGACATAGGCCCTATTGCGGTTAGGTCGTGGTGCGGGGGGTTCTAGGCCCTTTCGCCCCCGCATGGCAAGCAATCACGCTGCGTTGACGGATAATTAACCTTTTTCCGTCAATGATTTTCGTACGGAACAATGGAGAGGATGACACGGGTGCCATCGATCACGACTTTGCCCTGCTCGCGGAAATTCACGGTGATGCGGCCACCGATGTTGGACTGCACCTGCCCGATTCCCCATTCGGGCTCCTCGGGGTGGCGAACGAGCATTCCGGGTTCCAGTATCGAATTGATATCCATAGTCTTTTCCTTGGGAGAGCACACGTGAAGCATACTCCCGATATTGCGGCCCTCATCGGGTCGCGGATTTGTCACGATCTTATCGGACCACTTAGCGCGATCGGCAATGGCGTCGAACTGCTAAGTTTGGCCGGCCTGCCCGAAACGCCTGAAATGGCGCTGATCGCGGACAGTGTGACGAGCGCGAACGCAAAGATCAAATTCCTGCGGATTGCCTTTGGTGCGGCGTCGGCGGAGCAGTTGGTGAAGCACTCCGAAGTTGTGGCGATCCTTGATGTGATGAGCAAGAATAGCCGGATCAGTTATGACTGGCAGGTGGACGGTACGCTGACCCGCGTTCAATTGCGGGCGCTGTTTCTGGCGATCATGTGCGTGGAAACGGCGCTGCCCTTCGGCGGGGAAATCACAATCCGCGCGACGGGCATCCATGCGGAGGGACGCAAGCTGAACATCGTTCAGGACCATTGGGACACCGCGCAAAACAAAACGGCGGCCGATCTGGCCGCCGCTCATGTTCAATTCGCCGTTCTGCCATGGGCCGCGAGTGAGGCGGGTATGACCCCTGCCCTCAACATCGCCGACGGATCGCTCGCCCTCACGCTTTAAGCGCGAAGCGAGCCGTTCGACGTCACGAGGTATTTGAAGCTCGTCAGCTGCTCTGCGCCAACCGGACCGCGCGCGTGCATTTTGCCGGTCGCGATGCCGATCTCCGCACCCATGCCGAATTCACCGCCATCCGCAAACTGGGTCGAGGTGTTGTGCATGAGGATCGCGCTGTCGAGGCGCTGGAAGAAGCGGGCAACGACGTCGGCATCTTCGGCGATCACGCAATCGGTGTGGTTCGAGCCGAACTTGCGGATATGCGCAATGGCGCCGTCCACGTCATCCACGATCTTCGCCGCGATATCCATGTCGAGGTATTCGTGACCCCAGTCGTCCGATGTCGCAGCGACGGTTCCGCTGATGCCTTCGCCAGCGTGGACGGTGACCCCCGCCTCCATCAGCATGTCCACCAGTTCCGCGCCAAGGCTATCGGCCACGTCGCGGTGGATCAGCAGACATTCAGCGGAACCGCAGATGCCGGTGCGGCGGGTCTTGGCGTTTTTCACAACAGCCAGCGCCTTCTCGCGGTCGGCGGATTTGTCAATGTAGACGTGCACGATGCCTTCGAGGTGCGCGAACACAGGCACGCGGGCTTCGCGCTGGACCAGACCAACGAGGCCCTTGCCACCACGCGGCACGATCACGTCGATGTAGTCGGTCGCGGTCAGCATTTCCGACACAGCCGCACGGTCGCGGGTCGGCACGAGCTGGATCGCATCCTCGGGCAGGTTCGCGGCCTTCAGACCCTCGACCAGCGCGGCGTGGATCGCCTTGCTCGAATGGAAGCTCTCGGACCCGCCACGCAGGATGACGGCATTACCGGCCTTGAGGCACAGCGCACCGGCATCCGCAGTCACGTTCGGGCGGCTTTCATAGATCACACCGATCACGCCAAGCGGCGTGCGGACGCGCTGGATGTGAAGGCCTGTCGGACGGTCCCACTCGGCCAGCACGGCACCCACGGGATCGGCCTGTTCGGCAATCGCGCGGAGGCCGTCGACGATGCCCTGAATGCGGCCTTCGTCCAGCATCAGGCGGTCCATCATCGCAGGGGTGAGGCCCTTATTGCGTCCAAACTCCATGTCCTGACCGTTGGCTTCAATGATCGCGGCGCGGCTATTCCAGACGGCATCGGCAGCAGCGACAAGCGCGGCGTGCTTCCGCTCGGCCGAGGCAAAGGCCAGTTCAGCCGATGCCGCGCGCGCACGAACGCCGATGTCTTTCATCAGCTCGGAAATGTTTTCAAACTCGGTCATGTGGCCTCCCAAAACTCAAACAACCATGTCGTCGCGGTGGATCAACACGGCGCGCCCCTCATACCCGAGCGCCTCTTCAATATCTGCGGTGCGGCGGCCCTGAATAAGCCGCGCCTCTTTCGATGTGTAACGCGCGAGGCCCGCCGCGAGGCGTTTGCCCGCGCTGTCGACCACGAGAACCGGATCGCCGCGCCCAAAATCGCCGGACACGCCAGTCACGCCTGCAGGCAGCAGGCTCTTGCCCTTCGCCAGAGCAGACGCCGCGCCATCGTCGATCGCGATCTGGCCCTTGGGCTTCATCGCCGCGATCCAGCGTTTGCGGGCCGCTTGGGGGTCTTCCTGCGCCACGAACCACGTGGCGGGCGCACCTTCTTCAAGCTGTTTCAACGGGTTGATGCGCGATCCTAAAGTGATCGCCATCGCGCAACCGGCTTCGGTCGCAAGACGCGCGGCCATCAGTTTGGTGATCATGCCGCCCTTGGACAGGCCGGAGACACCGTCACCTGCCATCGCCTCGATCTCGGGCGTGATGCGGTCGATGACGTCGTAGCGGGTCGCGCTAGCGTCGAGGTTCGGGTTCCCGTTGTAGAACCCGTCCACGTCAGACAGCAGGATCAACTGGTCGGCACCGACGGTCACGGCGACCTGCGCGGCCAGACGGTCGTTGTCGCCGTAGCGGATTTCGTCGGTCGCGATGGTATCGTTTTCGTTGACAATTGGCGTCACGCCAAGGCCGATCATCGTTTCCATCGTCGCGCGGCTATTCAGATAGCGGCGGCGGTCGGTGGTGTCGTCGAGCGTCACCAGCACCTGCCCCGTGACAATGCCATGGGGCGCGAGGACTTCTTCGTATGCGCGGGCCAGACGGATCTGACCCACGGCAGCAGCGGCCTGCGATTGTTCGAGGGGCAGCGCCACACGGGGCAGCCCCAGCACCTCGCGGCCCAAAGCAATCGAGCCGGAGGAAACAAGGATGACGTCCGTGCCGCGCTTGCGCAGGGCGGCAACATCTTCGGCCAAGGAGGCCAGCCATTCGGACTTCAGAGTGCCGGTGTCACGATCTACCAGCAGTGCCGAGCCGATCTTGACGACCAGCCGCTTGGCAGCACTCAGGGTTGCCAAGGCTGTTCCTCCTCTTGGGACTTCTTATAGCGCAGGCGGTTGTCGTCGATCTCGGCACGCAGGGCACGGAGCACATCCTGAACGCCTTCGCCGGACACGCCCGACATCAGCATGACGGGACCGCCGGAGGCTTCTTCCAGCTCTTCCTTGAAGAATGCGCGCTCTTCATCATCCAGCGCGTCGATCTTGTTGAGAACGGTGACGCGCGGCTTGTCGGCCAGTTCGCCGCCGTAGGCTTCCAGCTCGCCAACGATGGTTTCATAGTCCGCAATCGGATCCTCGCCCGAGCCGTCAACGAGGTGCAGCAGAACCGCGCAACGCTCGACGTGGCCGAGGAACATATCGCCAAGGCCGCGACCTTCGGAGGCGCCTTCGATCAGACCGGGAATGTCGGCCACGACGAATTCGACACCGTCGACGCCGACGACGCCGAGGTTCGGGACCAACGTGGTGAACGGGTAATCGGCGATCTTCGGACGCGCGTTGGAGGTCGCCGCGAGGAAGGTCGACTTACCTGCGTTCGGCATACCCAGAAGGCCGGCGTCCGCGATCAGCTTCAGACGCAGCCAGATGGTGCGTTCGATGCCTTCCTGACCGGAGTTTGCACGGCGCGGCGCCTGGTTGGTGGCAGATTTGAAGTGAAGGTTACCGAAACCGCCGTTGCCGCCCTTGGCGAGCACGAACGTCTGACCAACCTCGGTCATGTCGGCGATCAGGGTCTCTTCGTCTTCGTCGATGATTTCGGTGCCAACGGGCACGCGCAGGACGATGTCATCACCGCTTTCACCCGTACGGGCGCGGCCCTCACCGGGGCGGCCGTTCTTGGCAAAGAAGTGCTGCTGGTAGCGGAAGTCGATGAGGGTGTTCAGCCCCTCGACCGCTTCAATGATCACATCACCGCCGCGACCACCGTCGCCGCCGTCCGGACCACCAAATTCGACAAACTTTTCGCGGCGGAACGAGACACACCCGTTACCACCACTGCCGGAGCGGGTGTAGACTTTTGCGAGGTCGAGAAATTTCATCGGAACGGCTTTCAGGTTTACAAGCGCGTGACCTAAGGTATCGCGCCAATCTTCTCAAGAGGATTGCCCGAAAGCCGACCCTCTTATCGTTTTAATTTCAGCGTATACGTCCACGTGGGGACGGTGCTTTTGCGGGCAACCGAATATGCCTCGGCGTCGCCCAGATAGACAAAGCCGCAGTTGGTGAGGACGCGGGCCGAACCCGGGCTGTCCTGAAACACCTCGGCAAAGAGGGTGTCCGCGTTATGCGGGTTGGCGTCGATCAGGGCCTGAACGGCCTCGGAGGCGACACCGGTGCCCCAGAAGTGCGGCGCAACCCAGAAGAAAACTTCGCTCTGGTTGCGGTCCATACGCTCGAGGCTCGCGATACCAACCACTTCGGAGAGGTTGGCATTGGTGCCGTCGATCGCCCAGACGTCTTCGGTGCGGTCGGGGTCTTGGGCACGCGCGATGAACGCGTCGGTCGTGCCTGGTGGCAGTGGATGCGGGATAGAACGGGTGCCACGCGCGATACGTTCGTCGGCCGCATACATGCCGATCGGACCCGTGTCCGATTTGCGGAGCGGACGAAGGACGAAGCGATCTGCGGTGATCGTTGGCTGCCCAGTCATTTTATCCAACATTTAATGGTCCTCCTCGAACCAGAACATGAAAACCGGGTTCCCCCTTCCCGTCTTTCACCAGATATTCGTTACAAAATTTTGCCTCTGCCGGAAAACAAGAAGGGGACCGGCCTGCGCCGATCCCCTTTTGTGACTTTTCGGTCAGGTCTCGGCTTACTCGGCGGCCTCCGCTACCGGAAGCACGGAGACGAAAGTACGGCCTTTGAGGCCGGTGTAGAACTTGACGTTGCCCTCGGCGACGGCGAACAGGGTGTGATCCTTGCCCATGCCTACGCCTGCACCCGGATACATCTTGGTACCGCGCTGACGCACGATGATGTTGCCCGGAATAACGACTTCGCCACCGAACTTCTTAACGCCAAGGCGACGACCTGCGGAGTCGCGACCGTTACGGGAGCTACCGCCTGCTTTTTTGTGTGCCATTGATAGTTCTCCTTAAGCCTTGGTGTTGGAACCGACAGCGGCCTTAACGCCCGACTTGTCAGCACCCTTTTCGAGGATCTCGGTGATGCGAACCAGAGTCAGTTGCTGACGGTGGCCGCGGGTACGCTTCGAGCCGTGTTTACGACGACGCTTGTGGAAGGTGATGACCTTCTCGCCCTTGATCTGGTCGATGACTTCGGCTTTGACGCCAGCGCCTTCAACCAACGGAGCGCCGATGGTCGAACCAACCATCAGAACATCGTTGAACTGGATTTCTTCGCCAGCTTCAGCAGCCAGCTTTTCGACGCGCAGAACATCGCCCTTGGCGACTTTGTACTGCTTGCCGCCGGTTTTCAGAACCGCAAACATAGTCTTATCCTTCATGAACCGCGTCGTAGGGTCCCCGTAGGCGTTACTGGCAGAGCCACCCGTTAACAGCGCGCCCTTATATGGGCTGTAATGAATCATTCTCCGGGACAGACTCGCCCCTAGAGAGTGCCGCTTATTCTAGAGGAACGACTCGGAGTCAAGTTATAGTTGGGTCGCCATTGTCATTTCCATCAACGTCTTACCCAGCCTCCGCGCCGCGTCCTCGCTATAAATCGCGTAGGCGTCGAACAGGGCGTCATTATAGGCCTGCCCCGCATCCGTGACACTGAATTCGAAAATCTCGCGGAACTGGTCTTCGGGCACATCGCCGTAAGAGTACGCCAGATAGCTCTCCAGCCAGTCGGTGATGTCGGTGCGCATCCACTCCGCCTCGCTCTGAAGCTGCGCGGCGAGCAGCGACGGATCGGTCTGCATCTCGGGCGGCAACACCTCGCTTGCGCCCGCGTTCAGCGCCATTTCGAAGTTCATCCCGATGACGAGGTTCTGTTCGATCAGGTCGTTCGCCGCGATATAGTCCGACAGCATCTCGTATTTCTCGGGCTCGGTGAACACCATCGCGGTGAGCATCGCCCTGCCCTCCTCGAGCGCCGAGTCGTCGTAGAACTCTTTGCGGCCCCGCAATTCGTGCGCCGTCATTGCCTGCCCTGCTTCGGAGCGGAGGAAGGCGAGAATCTCCTCCGCGTATTTTTCGTCCAGAACGTCGATGAAGGCCGCGTGAATCGCGTTGCGCACTGTCGGCGCGATGTAGAGCGCTTCCACATTGGTGAAATCCGACTCGTAAGGAAGCCATGCTGCAGCGATGTTTTGCGCGCTCGCGATCTCTTCCATGCGCGTGACGGCGGCGAATTCGTCCATCCGGCCCGCTTCCCAGACCTGTTCGGCAAGGTCCTGAGCGGCGACGGGGGCCGCGCAAAGCAGAGCTACAAAAGAAATCGTTAAGCGTTCGAACACGGGCCTGCCCTCTTGAGTTGCCATGAAAACTAGGGCTCCCGCGAGGCAGAGCCAACCCTTTGCGAACAAAGAGGTTAATGACTTTCGCAATTTTTTCGATTTTTCCTCTTGTGCCTCTCTGAAACTGTTTTTATACGGCCCCCACACAACGACCACCGACGCGGAGAGGTGCCGGAGCGGTCGAACGGGGCGGTCTCGAAAACCGTTGTAGGTGCAAGCCTACCCAGGGTTCGAATCCCTGTCTCTCCGCCACTTTCCTCAAAGTTCTGAACGACTTAGCCTGAATAAGGCCACGGGAAGTGTGCGTTGTGCCGCCCTACATCAACCAGTCGAATGCGCGCTTGAGCAAAGCCGCGCCGCCCGTCTGAACCGGCGTGCCGTGGGCGCAGATGACGCGCTCGGTGGGCCAGTCCAGAATCTTCGCGACCGCGTGGCGGGCTTTGGCCTTATCGCGGGTCATGAGGCGGAATTTGCGGGGAACGTGGGGTTCGTTTCCGATCATCAGATCGAACCGCGCGACCCACTTGCGCCAGCCCGAAAAATGCTCCGCATCGAACTGCTGGAGGAAATCGGTGAAGATCGCCGAGGCGCTCGGGCGGTGGAAGAACACAGCCTCCTGCGTGATCGCATTCCCTTCGATGACCACCTGCTCGATGTCGTCGCCCCAGACCTGAACGGGCGAATTGCCCAAGGTCACATCAATCCGTAGATCAGGCTGCTTCTTGGCCACACCCTCGGCAGCATAGACGGTTGCGGCAGGATATGCCTCAACCCAGTCGGCCATAAACATATGATGCAGGTTATTCGGCGCAACGAGGTGGGCCACCTGCCCCAGCGCGTCGACCGCAGCGCTCAAGTCCTCCGTCATCAGGATAGGCGACCAGAGCCACAGCTTCCCGTCGGCCAAGCGTACCACCACCATCCGCGTCGGATAAACGAACCCAGCGGTGGAGACATCCGTGCCATCGGCAATCCAGATGTGTTCGGCGAACGTATGCAGCATGGGACCTCGCAACCGTGAAACGCAACTGTCGCCACCCTAACACGTTTTCCCCTGCGCTATGGCACAGACCGCTCGCGCAGATGTTTGCTGGCGGATAGTCGCTTTTTTGCACGAAGTGCCCATATTTGTCCCAAACAGAAATGGGTGGACCAATGGCTCAATATTTCAAAGACCCCGATGCGATCGCCGCTCTCGACCCCGAGCAGTACTATGTGACGCAGGAAGCGGGTACCGAACGCCCTGGCACGGGCAAGTACCTCGATAACAAGCGCGCGGGCATCTACGTGGACATCGTCTCGGGCGAGCCGCTGTTCGCGAGCGCCGCGAAATACGAATCCGGCTGCGGCTGGCCGTCCTTCGTTAAACCGATCGAGCCCGAGAACGTCGTTGAACTCAGCGACAGCTCGCACGGGATGATCCGCACCGAAGTGCGCTCCAAGCACGGCGACAGCCACCTTGGCCACGTTTTCAACGACGGCCCGCCGGAAATGGGCGGCCTGCGCTATTGCATCAACTCCGCCTCGTTGCGCTTCGTCGCCAAAGAGGACATGGAGGGCGAAGGCTACGGCAAATACATCGACCAAGTGGAGGACATCTGATGGCTGAAGAACGCGCAGTTCTCGCGGGTGGTTGTTTCTGGGGGATGCAGGACCTCATCCGCCGGATGCCCGGCGTGATTTCGACCCGCGTGGGCTACACGGGCGGCGATGTGCCGAACGCGACCTACCGCAACCACGGCACCCACGCCGAGGGCATCGAGATCATCTTTGACGACAGCCAGATCAGCTATCGCAAGCTGCTGGAGTTCTTCTTCCAGATCCACGATCCGACCACGAAGAACCGTCAGGGCAACGACATCGGCCTCTCCTACCGCTCCGCGATCTACTACGAGTCGGACGCGCAGAAAGAGATGGCGCTGAAGACGATCGAGGACGTGAACAACTCCGGTATCTGGCCGGGTAAGGTCGTGACCGAGGTCGAACCGGTGGGCGATTTCTGGGAAGCGGAGCCCGAGCATCAGGACTATCTGGAGCGGTTCCCGAACGGCTATACCTGCCACTTCCCGCGCCCGAACTGGACGCTTCCGGGCTAAAGAAAAAACCGGCACTTCCAAGGGAGTGCCGGTTTTCTTTTATTCTTCTTGGTCGTCTTCGTCCGTGAGGTCCGATGGCCTGCCGCGATAACCGCGGGCGATGACGAACTTCTCCGAACTATCGGACCGCGATGATGGCGGTTTGATGTTGGCGACGGATTGGAACTGGTTCTTGAGAACCTTCATCAATTCGCCCTCAGCGCCGCCTGCCAGAACCTTGGCGATGAATGTTCCGCCCGGCGTCAGAACGTCGAATGCGAAATAGGCGGCGGCTTCGCACAGCGAGATGATCCGCAGGTGGTCGGTCTGTTTGTGACCCGAGGCAGAGGCGGCCATGTCGGACATGACCACGTCGGCGTCACCGCCCAGCCATTCCTTCACCTTGTCGTCCGCACCTTCACTGAGGAAGTCGAGCTGGTGGATCTCGGCGCCCGCGAGCGGTTCGACCTCTTGCAGGTCGACGCCCAGAACGGTGCCGATGCGTTTGTTCTTCTTGTCGCCGAGCGCATTGACGCGCTGCACAGCGACCTGACACCACCCACCCGGCGCACAACCGAGGTCGACCACCCGCGCACCCGGCACGAGGAAACGGTATTTGTCATCCAGCTCGAGGATCTTGAACGCGGCGCGTCCGCGGTAGCCCTCGGCCTTGGCCCGCTTCACATACGGGTCGTTGAGCTGGCGCTGCAGCCACTTCGTCGACGACGTGGTCCGGCCCCGCGCGGTTTTCACCTTCACGTGGAGATCACGCTGGCCGCGGCCACTGGTATTTTTGGTTCCGGGTTTCTTTGCCATCACGAACGGTTCCTCTTCAGGCCGCCTCTCTAACCTTAGAAAGGTGTGTCCTCAAGTACGCCATCGACGCTCATTTGCGCATAAAGCAAGCCTTCTCGCAAACCGCGGTCCGCAACCGACATCCGGTCGGTCGGCCAGATACGCATGAGCGCCTGAAGGATCGCCGCGCCCGACATGATCAGCGCCTGACGATCGCGGCCAATACGGGGGTCCGCTTTGCGTCCGCTGGGGCCGAGCGACAGATAGGCGCGAATGACGGAGTCGATCTCGTCACTGGTCATGCGCAGGCCGTCAACCTTGGTCCGGTCGTAGCGTTTCAGGCCAAGGTGGCTGGCTGCGACTGTGGTGACGGTGCCCGAGGTGCCAATGATCTGGAAATTCTCGCGGTTCTGTTCGGCGCTATAAGGGCTGAACTGGGCAAGCTGTTCTTCGAAGAACCAGCTCATCAGCGCGAAACGGGCCGCATCATCGTCCACGTCCTCGAACTGATCGCGCAGGGTCGCGACGCCAAGCGGCACCGAAATCCAGTCGACCACACGGGCCGCCGCAAACGGACCGGGGTCCTGCGAAAATCCGCGATGCAGGCGCATGATCGAGCTGGGACGCTCGCGGCGCGGCACGTTGCTGAGGTCCATCCACACAAGTTCCGTCGAGCCGCCGCCGATATCCACGACGAGCAACTGTTCAGTCTTGGTCGACACCAGCGGCGCGCAGGAGATCACGGCGAGGCGTGCTTCTTCTTCTGGGCGGATAATTTCCAGCTTCAGACCGGTTTCGCGGCGCACCTGATTGATAAACTGGTTGCCATTGACCGCACGACGGCAGGCTTCGGTTGCAACGAGCCGCATCCGCTTGACCTTGTGGCGCTGGAGCTTCTGTTTGCAAATACGCAGCGCGTTGATCGTCCGCGTCATCGACGCACGACTAAGCCGGCCTGTGGATTCCAGACCTTGACCCAACTGCACTGATTTCGAAAAGCTGTCGATCACATGGAACTGGCTACCCTTGGGCTGGGCAATCAGCATTCGGCAACTGTTCGTTCCCAAGTCGAGCGCGGCATACAGCGCGTCATCGACGGGATTCTGGGGCGCGGGGCTTTCGACCGCTTTCGGGAACGCGCCCGCACCTCGGGGACGCTTGGGCGTCATAGTCTACGCCCTCCATATCAAGTTACCCCCAATGTACGGCGCACACCTTGGCCGCGCAAGGGCGTTCGCGGAAACGTCAGGTCAAGGCTGTCGCACCTACTCTGTGCAATGTCGAAATCCGACCACGTGTCGGAATTTGGCTGACGTACAAGGGGCATAACTTGGAGTGAGGAATCAAATGCCCGACGTCACCATTGTTTACTGGCGTGATATTCCGGCGCAGGTCATCGTCGGCAAAGGCCGCCGCGGCCATAAGGTGCAGCTGCCCGAACGTTTCGAGCAGGGCATCGACCGCGCCGCGATGAAAGCCGATATGGCTGGCACCGACGAATACCTGTCGGAATGGCGCAAGGGCGAACCCTACTCTGTCGAGGGCGATGACGCCGAAGTTGCCGAGGCCGAAGCAAAGCGCCTCGATACCGAATACGACCAAGAGCGCCTCAAGGCGCTGATCGAAAACCTGGGCCGCGCGTAAACCGGCGCCCGCGATGATAAAGGACAAACTCATGGCCCTGCTTTCGTTCAAGAAAAAAGCCGCTCCGGCTGACAACATCAACAACGCCGCTCTCGAGGACTTCCTGAAGGGTTACTCGATCGAGGTCATGCCGCGCACCGCAGAGAAGGTTGAAAACTTCCGCGATCTGCTGCCCGCCGGCACCCGCGTTTACATCGCCCACATCGAAGGCACCCCGATCGAGGACATGGTGGCCACTGCTGCCCGTCTGCGCGACGAGGGCTTCGATCCGATGCCGCACTTCCCTGCCCGCATCATCAAGGACGCCAACACCCTCGAAGAGTGGGTCAACCGCTATGCTGGCGACGCTGGCGTTAATCAGGGCCTGATCCTTGCTGGCGGCGTCAGCCAACCGCACGGCGAATTCCATTCCTCGATGCAGCTTCTGGAAACCGGCATCTTCGACAAGGCAGGCTTCAAGCGCCTCCACGTCGCCGGTCACCCCGAAGGCAACAAGGACATCGACCCCGACGGTTCGGACAAGAACGTCTCGGACGCGCTGCGTTGGAAGCAGAAGTTCTCGGAAACCACCGACGCCGAAATGGCGCTGGCGACCCAGTTCTGTTTCGAGGCCGGTCCGGTCATCGAATGGGCCAATGCGCTCAAGGCAAACGGCGTCGACCTGCCGATCCACATCGGCGTTGCAGGTCCGGCCAAGCTCCAGACCCTGATCAAGTTCTCGATGGCCTGCGGCGTCGGCGCTTCGCTCAAGGTCCTGCAAAAGCGTGCCCTCGACGTCACCAAACTGTTGCTGCCCTATGAGCCGAACGAGTTCCTGAACGAACTGGCTGCCCACAAGGCCGCGAACCCCGACTTCAACATCACCCAGGTGCACTTCTTCCCGCTCGGCGGGATCAAGGCCAACGCCAACTGGGCCATCGAAAACGGCGGCGCTTCGACTGTTCCCGCTGCCACCGCCCAACTCTGAGGACTACCTATGACGCGCACTATCGTCGAATCCGCGACCAAAACTGCCATTCTCGGCTTTGACCAGCCGTTCTGCGTCATTGGCGAACGCATCAACCCGACCGGCCGCAAGAAGCTGGCTGCCGAGCTCGAAGCCGGTGACTTCTCCACCGTCGAAAGCGACGCGCTGGCTCAGGTCGCCGCCGGCGCCAACATCCTCGATATCAACGCGGGTGTTGTCTACAACTCGAACCCGAACCCGAACGAGACCGAGCCGCCGCTCATGGTCAAGATGATCGAACTGGTTCAGGGCCTCACCGATACCCCGATCTGCATCGACAGCTCGGTGCCTGCCGCTCTCGAAGCCGGACTTCAGGTCGCCAAGGGCCGCCCGCTGCTGAACTCGGTCACCGGTGAGGAAGAGCGCCTCGAATTCGTTCTGCCGCTGGTCAAGAAGTACAACGTTCCGGTCGTCGCGATCTCGAACGACGACACCGGCATCTCCGAAGATCCGGACGTCCGCTTCGCCGTCGCCAAGAAGATCGTGGAACGCGCTGCCGACTTCGGCATTCCGGCCCATGACATCGTCGTCGACCCGCTCGTCATGCCGATCGGCGCGATGGCGACGGCTGGCCAGCAGGTGTTCACCCTCGTCCGCCGCCTGCGCGAAGAGCTTGGCGTGAACACCACCTGCGGCGCCTCGAACGTCTCCTTCGGTCTTCCGAACCGCCACGGCATCAACAACGCCTTCCTCCCGATGGCGATGGGTGCGGGCATGACCTCCGCGATCATGAACCCCTGCGCCCTGCCCGTCAGCCTCAAGAAGATCGAGGAAAAGAAGGCCGAACTCGCCGCTGCCGGTATCATCGTTCCGGACGACATCGACCTCGAAACCTTCTGCAACATCACCGGCCTCGGCTCGACCAAATCGCGTCCGGGTAAAGAAATGGAAGCGATCCGCGCTGCCAACCTGCTGACCAACAACGACCCGCACGGTTCGGACTGGATCAACTTCAACAAGCCGCCGAGCGAGCAGACCGAAGGTGGCGCAGGCCGTCGCCGCGGTGGCCGTCGCCGCTGATACGAGACCACGCTCCCCCGCCTTTGTGCTGCAAATATCCCGGGGGAGCGGCAAAGCCGCGGGGGCAGCGCCCCCTAACAAAAACGGGCCCGTGAGGGCCCGTTTCTCTTTGTCCATCCCGTACCGAAATCAGCGGTAGTAGAGCGATTTGCCTTCGTGGAAAATCTGTACCTTCGCCGGATCGCAAGCCAGCGACACGGTCTTGCCGCGCATGTCGCGGTGGATACCAGGCAGCTTGGCGATAACCGGATCGACGCCCGCTTCCGCTTCGAAATACAGCAGCGTGACTTCGCCCAGTGCCTCGGTGATCGCGACCTTGCCATTGTAGCATGCGTTGGTCTCGGCCAGTACCATGTCCTCCGGACGCACGCCGATGTTCACATTCATGCCCATATCCGCATCCGTGGTCGGAACGGCGGACATCGCGGTTTCTCCGGTAGCCAGTCGCACGGTGGTCTGGGCTCCGGTGCCGACGATCTCGCCCGGCAGCAGGTTCATTGACGGAGAGCCGATGAACTGCGCGACGAACTCGTTTTCGGGACGCTCGTACAGTTCCAGCGGCGTGCCGACCTGCGCGATGCCCTTGTTCGCCAGAACGACGATACGGGACGCAAGGGTCATGGCTTCGACCTGATCGTGCGTGACGTAGATCATTGTCGATTCAGGCATCGCTTCCTTCAGCTGCGCGATCTCGATACGGGTCGCCACACGCAGCGCCGCGTCGAGGTTCGAGAGCGGTTCGTCGAACAGATAGACCTTCGGGTCGCGCACGATCGAACGACCAATCGCGACACGCTGGCGCTGACCACCCGAAAGCGCCTTGGGCAAACGGTCCAGATAAGGCTCCAGCTGGAGGATCTTCGCGGCCTTGTCGATGGCGGCGTCGATTTCCGACTGCGACTTCTTTGCGATCTTCAGCGCAAACGCCATGTTCTCGCGCACGGTCATGTGCGGATAAAGCGCGTAGGACTGGAACACCATCGCGATGCCGCGCTGCGCGGGCGGCACGTCATTCACGACTTCGCCGTCGATCTCCAGCGTGCCAGAGCTGATCTTTTCCAGACCGGCGATCATACGCAGCAGGGTCGACTTACCGCAGCCCGACGGACCCACAAAGACGATGAGTTCGCCCTGCTGGATATCCAGATCGATATTCTTCAGAACCTCGACGCTGCCGCCATATGTTTTGGCGACGTCCGTCAGTTTCAAATCGGCCATAACGCCCCTCCCCGTTAATCCCGTTTAATCGCAAAATAAGGCTGCCAAGGCCCGAGGTGCAGCTTGCCGTCCGCCGAGGCATGTGCCCCGCCCAGTTCCTGACCGACCAGCTCCCAGTCCCCTGCGGGCAGGTTCAGATCGGACGGCGTGTCACTCAGGTTGATCGCCACGAACATATGCTCGCCGTTCAGCGAACGCATGAAATGGATGACATCGCCGGCAGTGCCGAGCGACGAATGTGTGCCGCGCTTGAGCATCGGATGATCCTGACGGAAACGCAGCGCACGGCGGTAATGGTGCAGCAGCGCCGCCGGATCGGTCTCCTCGGCCTCGACGGCGAGGTGATAATGCTCTGACGGAACGGGCAGCCACGGTTTCGAATCCGAGAATGCGCCGTTCTGGTGGGTCGAGTCCCAGACCATCGGCGTGCGGCAACCGTCGCGGCCCTTGAACTCGGGCCAGAATTCGATGCCGTAAGGGTCTTGCAGGTCTTCGAACGCGATCTCCGCTTCGGGCAGGCCGAGTTCTTCACCCTGATAGATGCAGATCGAGCCGCGCAGGGTCGCCAGCAGCGTGGTGTAGGCGCGGATGCCCGAGGGCGACAGGTCCCAGCGGGTGATGTGGCGGACGACGTCGTGGTTCGAGAACGCCCAGCACGCCCAGCCTTCGGGGGCAGCGGCGTCGAGGTTGTTCAGCACTTCGACGATGCGGCCCGCGTGCGGGCGTTCCGGCGCCAGGAATTCGAACGCGTAGCACATCTGCATCCGGTTATCGCCGGAAGTGTACTCGCCGAGGATTTCCAGACCGCGCTGGCTGTCACCGACCTCGCCCACAGCGGCAGCGCCGAAGGGCTCCATCACCGCGCGGAGGCGTTCGAGGAACTTGACGTTGTCGGGGTGGTTCTTGTCGTAGATGTGGCGCTGGTGGTTGTACGGGTTGACCGCAGGCGCGGTATCCGCGTTGCGCTCTTCCTTCGGCAGCGGCGGGTTATCGCGAAGCTGTTCGTCGTGCATGTAGAAGTTGATGGTATCGAGGCGGAAGCCATCGACCCCGCGGTTCAGCCAGAACTTTGCCACGTCCAGCAGCGCATTCTGAACGTCCGGATTGTGGAAGTTCAGGTCGGGCTGCGAGGTGAGGAAGTTGTGCATGAAATACTGCTCGCGGCGCGCATCCCACTGCCAGCCCGAACCGCCGAAGATCGACAGCCAGTTGTTCGGCGGGGTGCCGTCCGGCGCGGGCTCCGACCAGACGTACCAGTCGGATTTGTCGTTATCGCGGCTCGAACGGCTTTCCTTGAACCACGGATGCTGGTCCGAGGTGTGCGACAGCACAAGGTCGATCATCACGCGGATGCCGTGGCTGTGCGCGGTTTCGACCACAGCGTCGAAATCGGCCAGCGAGCCGAACATCGGATCGACGTCACAGTAGTCCGAGACGTCGTAACCGAAGTCCTTCATCGGCGAGGTAAAGAACGGGCTGATCCAAATCGCGTCGACACCCATCGACGCGATATGGGGCATACGCTCGACGATACCGCAAAGGTCGCCGACGCCATCGCCGTTACTATCCTGATAGCTGCGCGGGTAGATCTGATAGATCACGGCACCGCGCCACCAGTCCTTGTCTTCTACGTTTGACAGGATCGGAGCTTCGCTCATCTGGAGGTTTCCTTATTTCACAGACCCGGCGAGTAGGCCCCGCACGAGATATTTTTGCATAGAGAAGAAGACGACGAGCGGTACGGCAATCGACACGAAGGCCGCCGTCGCAAGAATTTCCCACTGACCGCCGCGCGAGCCCATGAGCTGAACGATCTGGTCGGTCATCACCGTGGTGCCCTGCGTCGGGTCGATCAGGAACACTTTGGCCACAAGAAGGTCGTTCCACGTCCACAGGAACTGGAAGATCGCGAACGAAGCCAGCGCGGGGAACGACAGCGGCAGGATGATCTTGGTGAAGATCTGGAAGTCCGTCGCGCCGTCGACCTTTGCGTTTTCGATGATGTCACGCGGCAGGCCGGCCATGTAGTTGCGCAGCAGATAGATCGCCAGCGGCATACCAAAGCCCGTGTGTGCGAGCCAGACGCCGAGGTAGCCTTTGCCGATACCGACATTCAGGTGGAAACGCAGCAGCGGAATGAGCGCGAGTTGTAGCGGCACGACCAAGAGGCCGACGATGGCCGCGATCAACAGCGCACGGCCAGGGAAGTCCATCCACGCCAGCGCATAAGCCGCGAAGGCCGCCACGACGATCGGGATGATGGTCGCGGGAACGGTGACGGTGAGCGTGGCAAAGAACGCCTTGCCCATGTCATCGCTGCCCGATCCGGTGCGGATGCCCGTACCGATGCCGTAAATCCACGTCAGCAGCGCGAAGGCGATGATGCCGACGATGAAGCCGACGCCTTTGGGACCGGCAAAACCGATCTGGCGCGCGATCCAGAACGCTGCGAAGCCAACGACAATGGAACCGGCGGCGAAGGTAATCAGTGATTGCAGAACGCCCTGCCCCAGAACGGTGTCGTAGTTGGCGAGCGTGAATTCGGGCGGGATTTCGGCGGTGACGAACACACGCTGACCACGGCCCGACATTTCCTCGGTCGAGGTCCAGCGGTAGTCGCCGTTCGGCTGAACGGTCATGGTCTCACCGTCGCCCATGTCAAAGGTCTGACCGGGTTCGGCAGCTTCGGGGTCACGCGAGGAGGTGCCGAAAGCACCGATGTCGAGCGGCTCTTGCTCGGTGAACAGGTTGCCTTCGACGACATAGACGCCATCGACCTGCTGCATCGCCTCATCAGGGCTTGCGGTACGCAGCGTGATGACCTGCTCGCTCGGCAGCATGGCTTTCCACCAGCCTGAGGTCGCGATCTGGTCGCCCGTGCGGAACGAGGACACAAACAGACCCACGGTCGGGAACACCCAGAGGATTACCAGCAGAAGGGTCGAGATATGGACTGCCCACGTCAGCGAGGACTTGGAACCGGCGATGTTATCCATCAGCGCATCTCCTTACGGGCGTTGTAGACGTTCCAGACGAGGATCGGGGTCACGAGCAGCATGATGACCATCGCCGCTGCGGAACCGACGCCCCAGTCGAAGGCACGGAACAGTTTGTCGTACATGTAGTTAGCAAGAACCTGCGTTTCCCACTGACCGTTGGTCATGGCGAACACGATGTCGAAGACCTTGAGCACGGTGATCGTGATGGTCGTCCAGACCACGACGATGGTGCCCATGATCTGAGGAACCTTGATCTTGAAGAAGATCTGGAACGGACCCGCGCCATCGACGATGGCCGCCTCGACGGTTTCCTCGGGGATACCGCGTAGCGCTGCCGAGAGGATCACCATCGCGAAACCGGTCTGGATCCAGATCAGCACGACCATCAGGAAGAAGTTGTTGTAGAACGGAACCGTGAGCCACGTCTGCGGCTGACCGTAGGCCATCGTTGCCGACAGCAGGCTGATCAGGCCGGTGACTGACGAGACCGCCAGCAGCAGCGCCAGCACGGCGAGGATCACGCGGACGACCTTGATGAACGGACCTTCGGGGCGGCTGCCCTTCTGGATCATCGGACGCACCAGCAGCCACGCGATCCACACGCAGACGATGCCGAAGGCGACGATGATGATCGCGGGCACGACCTTGAGCGTGATGGTCGACCAGATGCCGCCGTCAAACTGGAGCCAGATGGCGTTGAGGATGCCGATCTGCTCGAGCCCCGAAGGACGGGTGTCGTAGATCAGTTTGAAGATCACCGACGCACCAACGAACGAGATCGCCATCGGCATGAAGATCAGCGACTTGGCCGCCGAGCCCCACGAAATGCGGTCGGTCAGCTGCGCGACAAGAAGGCCGATTGCGGTCGATGCGGCAGGCACAACGGCGAGCCACAGGAAGTTGTTGCGCAGCGCTTCCCAGAATTTGCTTTCGTTCAGAAGCTGGCGGTAGTTGTCCAGCCCGACGAATTCGTAGCCACCACCCGGCAGGCGCGCACTGAGCGACAGGCGCAGCGTCTCGAACACCGGATAGGCCAGATAAAGTCCCAGCACGAGCAGCGCCGGAAACAGGAACAGCCACGGACGAACCATATTGGCGCGGTTGATATTGCGCCCTGCGTTCTTTCCCTTGGCCGGAAAAATGAATGTATCAAGAACAACGTTCGACAGGAAAAAGTAGGCCAGACACCCACCTACACCGAACACGATGGTCATCAGACCCTGAATGGCGGGATTCATCGCCTCTCCCCTTCGACAATACCCCTTAAGGCGACAATCCGGACCAAAGGGCCCGGATTGCCAAGTCTCTCAATCGACAGCGACGATTAGTTTGCAGGCCAGGACGAGTCGATCTCGGCTGCGACTTCTTCAGCCGACTTGCCGCCGGTGTAGTCGACCATGCCGGTCCAGAACGAACCTGCACCAACTGCGCCCGGCATCAGGTCCGAACCGTCGAAACGGAAGGTCGATGCGTCGAGCAGGATGTCGTTCATCTTGCCGAGGGTCGGGTCCGAGAACAGGTCGGTGTTCACGCCGTTATGCGGGGTGAGGAAGCCCTTCTGAGCCATCCACAGTTCGTGAGCGATCGGCTGTTCCAGCCACTCGATGAAGGCAGTCGCTGCGTCGCTTTCCTTGGTGATGAACGCAAGGGTACCAGCGCCGAGAACCGGAGTGCCGAGGTCTTTGCCTTCGTAAGCCGGGAAGTAGAAGAAGTCTGCGTCTTCACCTACGACGGTACCTTCCGGGAAAAAGGCCGGGATGAACGAAGCCTGACGGTGCATGTAGCACTGCGGCGGGCTCGAGAAGAGGCCCTTCGGCGAGTCGCGGAAGTCGGTGGTGGCTACAGCGCCAGCGCCGCCAGCAACGTAAGCGTCGTTGCGTGCGAACCAGCCGAATTCTTCGATGGCGGCAACAACGGCCGGATCGTCAAAGCCGATCTCGTGGTTGACCCACTGGTCGTACTGCTCCGGAGTTGCAGTGCGCAGCATCATGTCTTCAACCCAGTCGGTTGCCGGCCAGCCGGTCGCACCGCCCGAACCCAGACCGATACACCACGGGGTTTCGCCGTTGGCTGCGATTTCTTCGGTCAGCGCCTTCAGTTCTTCCATGGTTTCCGGAACTTCGTAACCTGCGTCTTCGAAGTTCTCCGGCGAGTACCAGACGAGCGACTTTACGTCGGCTTTGTACGGGAATGCGTAGAAGCCTTCTTCACCGTCCGGACCAGCATAGGAGCCGAGGCTCACCCAGCTGTCGCCAGCGGCGTAGTTTTCGCTCATCCACTCTGCGGTGCCTTCCGGCAGCGGCGAGACGAAGCCTTGCGACACGAGGTTCGCGATCAGGCCCGGCTGCGGCAGGATGGAGATGTTGGCGGGGCTGCCGCCTTCGAGGTCGATGACGATCTGCTGCTCATAGCTTTCCGAGGAGCTGTACACGACATCGACGCCGGTCGCTTCTTCGAAGTAGGCGAGCATGTTCTCGACCTGGGTCTGGTCCTCACCGCGCCACGGACCAAAGATAGTCAGCGTTTCGCCCGACAGATCGTGCGATTCAGCGAACGCGTTGTAGCTGTCCCAGTGGAAGTCGCCTTCGCCCATCGGGAATGCCAGGTCCTGCGCCTGAGCCATACCGGTGGTCAGAGCGAGCAGACCTACGCCAGCGTAGAAATGTTTTTTCATGGTTTCCCTCCCATACGCGCCAAGAGGCGCACTCTTGAACGAAGCGCCTCGGAATCATTTCCAAAGCGCTTTGATGTTCCGCACTTTGATTTGAAACACTGGGGGCTGTCAATCACAGAAATTTGGGCCCACGACCTATGCGGATGCAGCATTTATTGATGCTTTACATATGTTTGACGGCACCCAGCCGCAGAGCTATGTTCCAAAGCGGCGCTAAAAGCGCTTTGGAGGAGACCCTATGAACCTCAAGGAGTTGGCAGGCATTCTGGGCCTGAGCCAGACCACTGTGAGTCGGGCGCTAAACGGCTATCCGGAGGTCTCCGAGGAAACCCGCGAGCGCGTGCGGCTCGCTGCAGAGCGGCATAACTACCGGCCCAATCACCGCGCCAAGAGCCTTGCGACCGGCCGCGCGATGGCCATCGGACACGTCATTCCGATCTCCACCAAACACGAGATGGTCAACCCGATCTTCGGTGACTTCATAGCTGGTGCAGGAGAGACCTACGTCAAGCAGGGCTACGAAATGGTCCTGACCGTGGTTGAAGATAACAAAGAGGACGAGGCCTACCGCCAGATCAAATCACGCGGCAACGTCGACGGCGTTGTGGTCCACGGCCCTACCCTCAATGATCCCCGTATCGCGCTGCTGAACGAAATCGGCCTGCCGTTCGTGGTCCACGGGCGGTCCTCGGGATCGAACCAGCGCTATTCTTGGGTCGACGTGAACAACAAGCGCGCCTTTGAGCGGGCGACGGACTTCCTGCTCGACCTTGGCCACACAAGGATCGCACTTATCAACGGTCTGGAGAATATGGACTTCGCGAGCCGCCGCCGCACAGGCTACGAGACCGCGATGACCAAGCGCGGGATGAAGATAGACACCTCCATCATGCGCTCCGCCGAGATGACCGAAAACTACGGCTACCGCGCCGCCCGCGAGATCCTCGCCGCGGAAAATGCACCCACCGCGTTCATCGTGTCTTCGATGATTTGTGCCATCGGTGTGCGCCGCGCTCTGGGCGATCTTGGCCTGCAAATGGGCAAGGACGTGTCGATCGTCACCCACGACGACATGCTGTCATACCTGCCCAACGGCGACGACGTCCCGATTTTCACCGCCACCCGCTCTTCGGTGCGCGAGGCAGGAAAACGGGTGTCCGATATGCTGATCCGCTGTATTAACGGCGAAATCGAATCCAGTCCCACGTTGCTGCTGGAGGCGGAGTTGATGGTGGGCCAATCCACCGGCCCTGCCCCTCGCTAAAGCTTGCATCACACGATCTAAAACGTTTTAACTACGCCAAACGGTATTGTCGGAGCCATTATGAAATATCCTGCCAACACTTTGTCGCTCGTGGCCGATATCGGCGGAACCAATACCCGCGTGGCCCTCGCCGACGGTCGGACGATCCTGCAGGACTCGATCAAGCGCTACAGCAATGCCGACCATCCCGGTCTTGAGACCATCCTGCGCAAGTACATCGACGAAGAATGCGGCGTTGATCCTGCCGCGACCTGTGTTGCCGTCGCCGGCCCCGTACGTGATGGCCGCGCAACGATGACGAACCTCGACTGGACTATCGACAAGAACACCCTGACCCGTTCGACCAACGCCGAGCGCGTTGCGATCCTGAACGACCTTCAGGCGCAGGGTCACGCGATCGGTCATATCGCCTCCGAAAACCTGCGCGAAGTTCTGGACGGCCCCGAGGCCCACGATCATGCCGCCAAGATGGTGATCGGCGTAGGCACCGGCTTTAACTGCGCGCCTGTGTTCGAAACCGAGGTCGGCCGTCTGGTCCCGCCGTCGGAGTCGGGCCACGGCAACCTGCCAATCCGCACCGAAAAAGAACTCCGCCTTTGCGAGTACGTGTCGACCGCGCACGGCTTCCCGTCGGTCGAAGACGTACTCTCGGGCCGCGGCCTGACCCACGTTTACGCCTTCCTCGGCGAAGAAGAAAACGATCCCCGCCAGAAGAGCGCAGCCGATATCATGGCCGCGGTCGCTGACGGCTCCGACGAGCGCGCGGTCGAGGCCGTAAAGGTCTTCGTCCGTATGCTCGGCACCGTTGCGGGCAACCTGTCGCTGATCCAGCTACCGTTCGGCGGCGTCTACCTTGTCGGCGGCGTGGCCCGCGCGATGGCGCCCTACCTCAATGAATACGGCTTCGGCGACGCGTTCCGCGACAAGGGCCGCTTTGCAGGCTTCATGAAGAACTTCTCGGTTACAGTGGTCGAGGACGACTACGCCGCATTGACCGGTTGCGCCGCGCACCTTTGCGCCTCTGCCACGCAGCCCATCACCGACAAGGCCGACTGAACCGCCTCCGTCAGCTCCGCCAGCGAGAACGGTTTGGGCAGAAACGCCGTGTTGTCGAGCTCCGCACGGTGCTCGGCAAAGGTTTCCTCCGCATAGCCCGACATGAAAATCACGCGCATCGCGGGGTGTGTTTTGCGCGCCTCTCGCACCCATGTTGGACCATCGAGGCCAGGCATCATGACGTCCGTCACGATCAGCTCAATGTCGTTGTGTTGTTGCAGTTGTTCGAGAGCCGCGGCGCCGCTGTCCGCCTCGACTACCTCATAGCCCTTTAGGCTCAGCGCCCGCGTCGCGAACGCCCGCACCGGCGCCTCATCCTCCACCAGTAGCACCTTGGCGGCGCTGGCAATTTGCGGAGCCGCCTGCTCGGCCACGACCTGTGGGGTGCCGTCATCATAGCGCGGGAAATAGAGCGAGAACGTTGTGCCTCGCCCCAGTTCGCTATCCACAAATATAAACCCGCCGGATTGTTTCACGATGCCATAAGCGGTCGAAAGGCCGAGGCCGGTGCCCTCTCCAACTTTCTTCGTCGTGTAAAACGGTTCGAAAATTTTACGCAGTTTTTCGGGCGAAATACCAGTGCCTTGGTCGGACACTTTGATTTGGAGGTAGTCACCAGCCTGCAAAGTCGCACGATCCCTGACCTGCGTCCGGTTCAGGGTGACGTTCGTGGTTTCGATCGCGATCCGCCCGCCATCGGGCATCGCGTCGCGGGCGTTTACGACGAGGTTCACAATGACCTGCTCGAGCTGCCGTTTGTCCGCACGGAACGCAAACGGCGCCTCGACCGAGCGGCAATGGACCTGCACCTTTTCACCCACGAGACGGTCGAGCAATTGCGTCAGATCAGCCATCGCGGCATTTGCGTCGATCACCTCAAGTTCGAGGTTCTGCTTGCGAGAGAACGCCAACAGCTGCCGGACCAAGGCGGCGGCGCGGTCCACGTTTTGCTCGATCTGCGAAAGGTCCTCCTGACCATCAATATGTTCAGCCAGCCGCAGCAATTCGCAATGTCCTTTAATAGCGGTCAGCAAGTTATTGAAATCATGCGCCACGCCGCCAGCCAACTGACCGATAGCTTGCATCTTCTGGCTCTGCACGAACTGCGCTTCGAGGGCTTTGAATTCGGTCATATCGTGCAGAACTGCGACGAGGTGCGTCTCAGCGCCGGTGCCCATGCGGTGCAATGCGACCTGCACGAAAAAGTCCTGACGGTCGCCGGTGCCGCGTAGGAATTCACGGCTGCTCCCACTCCGCCCGGAGGCGATGTCTTCGATCCAATCGGTCACAGGGCGGCCAAGTCCCTCAAGCAGATCCGACAGTTTCACCGGATTCGCAAATGTCTGGCCGAGAAGTTGCCGCGCCTCGCGGTTGCCGTTGGTTACATGACCCGATTTGGCGATGCGCAGCAGCGGGACGGGCAGATCCTCTATGGAGCTCCATTTCGATTCCGGCTCGGCGACGGGCTCCAACGGCGTGGATTTGGGCGCAAGTTCGGATACTTGCCAAATGAAAAGGTCGAAACCGGCTGGGTTGACGTCGAACCGGAGACGCTCGGTTTCATGGGTCATGCCGTTCGCATTAAGCTGACTTTGCAGACGGCGGACAAAATTGGCGGGATCTGCGAAAGTGGCATCGAGAACACCCTGTAACCCGTTGTCTGCGCTGATAATTCGCCCGTTGCTGTCGAGCAATGAGTGCGTCCCGCTTGCCTCGACAAATGTCCGCAGCCCGTCGATTTTCCAGCGCCGTCGCTGCCGCTGCGCCAGCAGAACCAGCGCGTAGAACGAACCAGAAAGGCTCATGATGCACGCGACGAGCGCGCTGCCGACGCGGTAATCGAGCGACGGCGACAGGAGGAACACGGTCAGTCCGGCAGCGGCAAAGATTAGGATACCGATCAGCGTCAGTAAATCCGCGCGCGTGTTCTGCTGCTCCATCTCGGGCTCCGTCGTTTTCTCCCCTTAAACCGCGCAATCGTTAACGACGGGTTAAGAGTGGCGGGAGAAAACGGCCAAAGCAACTACTTAGGGTAGTTTACGTAGCACCGAGAGGTAGAAACCGTCCCAGTCGGCGGAGGGGACCAGCGACATTTCGTCGGTCATTTCCCAGCCTTCGGCCTCGCAGAAAGCGTCCACAACGGCGCGGTTTTCGCAGGTCAGGACGGAGCACGTCGCGTAGGCCAGCGTGCCGCCCGCTTTGACGAACGGCGCGGCTTTGCGCAGGACGGACGCTTGAATGCGGGTCAGATCGGCGAGCCGTTCGTCAGTCAAACGCCATTTGGCATCCGGCGTGCGTCGCCACGTGCCACTGCCCGAGCATGGGGCGTCGCAGAACACCAGATCGAAGGTCTGATTGCCGAGCATCGGCGCAACGTCGATCTTCACGCCCGCGCGGTCGGCCCGCACTGGAATGTCCTTCATGCGGCGTTCGTCGATGTCGTGGGCGGTGACTTTCGCACCGCGCGCGGCGAGCGCGAGGGACTTGCCGCCGCCTCCAGCGCAATAGTCCAGAACGGTGTCGCCTGCGTTGATCGGAAGCTGCAGAACAGCGGCCTGAGAGGCCGCGTCTTGCGGTTCGAACAGACCGTCAGCGAAGGCTTCGGAATTGTTCAGTTTACGCGGGTTTTCAGTAACTTCCAGCGTGGTGCTAACGGAGGAATGCAGCTCTGCGCCGATGCCTTGGCTCGCCAAGATGTTCTTCAGCGCCTGAGGGGTCACCATGTCGGTGTTGGTGCGGATAAACACAGGTGCGCGGTCACGCTGAACGCCCGCCACCTCGGTAGCCTTATCGCCCCAATCGTCCTCCAGCATGGGCCAGAGCCATGCGGGCCAGTCGACGGCATCAGGACCATCAGCAACTCCAGCCGTCTGCTCGCTTTCGGCCAGCGGAACAGGGGCGTGGCCGATGCCGGTGAACACCTCGTTCGGGTCCGCTCCGTCCTGACGCAGCAGGCCCAGGACGATGCCGCGACCGGACAGCGAGCCACCAACCGCAGCGGCGCTCATCTTGCGGCGCAGGCCGTCGAAGACGATGTCGCGCACGGCGGCGCGGTCCTTCGATCCGGCAAAGCGCGAATTGCGCGACCAGCGCAGCAGCGCGGGCTCGGCAGCGTCGCCGCCAAGGATTTCGTCGAGGATCGTGATGGCGGCGGCGTAACGAGCGGCTGGTGTCATATCAATAAAAAGGCCCGCCGGAGCGGGCCCTGTTCCTTTTAACCGATGCGGTAGTTGGGGCTCTCGCGGGTGATCTGCACGTCGTGGACGTGGCTCTCCTTGAGGCCCGCGCCAGTGATGCGGACAAAGTTGCAGTTCTTCCGCATGTCAGCGACGGTGCCGTTGCCGGTGTAGCCCATCGACGCGCGAAGGCCGCCAACCATCTGGTGCAGGACGGTCGAAACCGGACCCTTATAGGCCACCTGACCTTCGATGCCTTCGGGCACAAGCTTGTCGTTGGCCGCGTCCTTCTGGAAGTAACGGTCAGCCGAACCGCGGGCCATTGCGCCGAGCGAACCCATGCCGCGATAGGCTTTGAACGAACGGCCCTGATAAAGGATCACCTCGCCCGGGGACTCGTCGGTGCCTGCGATCATCGAACCGACCATCGCGCAGGACGCACCAGCGGCAATCGCCTTGGAGAAGTCGCCCGAGAACTTGATGCCGCCGTCGGCGATGACAGGCACGTCGCCTGCTGCCGATGCGCAGTCCATGATCGCGGTCAGCTGCGGAACGCCAACGCCTGCGACCATGCGGGTGGTGCAGATCGAGCCCGGGCCGATGCCGACTTTGACGCCATCGGCGCCGGCGTCGATCAGGGCAGCGGTTGCAGCGGCGGTGGCCACGTTGCCGGCGACGACCTGAACGTTGGACTCGGCCTTGATGCGCTTGACCGCGTCGATCACGCCCTGGCTGTGGCCGTGAGCGGTGTCGACAACAACGATATCAACGCCAGCGTCGATCAGTTCCATCGAACGCTCGTAGCCCGCATCGCCAACGGACGAGGCAGCAGCCACGCGCAGGCGGCCGAGTTCGTCCTTACAAGCGGTCGGGTTCAGGACGGCCTTTTCGGTATCCTTGAGCGTCAGCAGACCGGTCAGAACGCCGTCGGCGTCGGTGACCAGCAGCTTTTCGATGCGGCGGGCCTTCATCAGGCTGATCGCTTCGTCGCGGTCGACAGGCTCGCGCAGGATGGCGAGGTCTTGGGTCGTCATCATCGTCGAAACCGGCGCGTCGTCACGCTCGGCAAAGCGCATGTCGCGGTTGGTGACGATGCCGACCACGCGGTCTTTTTCGTCAACAACGGGGAAACCGGTGAAGTTGTAGCGTTCGACCAGCGCCTTGGCATCTGCCAGCGTCTGATCGGCGCGGAGCGTAACGGGGTTGTAGACAACGCCCGATTCAAAACGCTTCACGCGGCGCACTTCGCGCGCCTGCTCTTCGACCGAAAGGTTTTTATGGATGACACCCATGCCGCCGGCTTGCGCCATGGCGATTGCCATGCGGGCCTCGGTGACGGTGTCCATGGCCGAGGACAAGAGCGGAATGTTCAGAGCGATCTGTCTGGTTACATACGTGCGGGTGTCCGCGGTCGCAGGAAGGACCGACGACGCCGCCGGCACAAGAAGAACGTCATCAAAGGTGAGGGCCTCGCGAATCTCCATCTGCGTCTCCGTGGATTGCTTCGTTTGGCGCGTCCCTATCGCATGGAACTGCCCGAGGGGAAAGGCCAAATCCGACCTATACTTTGTGCAATGCCGCATACCGTTCAAAAGATGACGGTAAGACGCTACTTGTGCTACCGCGCTTCGCGTTATCCAAGGTCAAACGAACAGGTATACCCCGATGACGACCGATCCCCTTGTGATCTTCACGCCCTCCGGCAAACGGGGGCGTTTTCCCGTTGGCACTCCCGTCCTGACTGCTGCGCGCCAGCTTGGCGTGGACCTTGATAGCGTCTGCGGCGGACGCGGCATTTGTTCCAAATGCCAGATCACGCCCTCCTACGGCGAATTCCCCAAACACGGCGTTCATGTCGCCGATGACGCGCTCTCCGAATGGAACGCGGTCGAGGAGCGTTACGACCGCGTGCGCGGCCTGACCAAGGGCCGCCGTCTGGGGTGTCAGGCGACCGTCCAGTCGGACATCGTCATCGACGTTCCGGCCGAGAGCCAGGTCCACCGTCAGGTCGTCCGCAAGGCCGCGACCCAGCGCGATATCGTCATGGACCCCGCAACGAAGCTCTACTACGTCGAGGTGCAGGAACCCGACATGCACGAGCCTTCGGGCGATCTGGAGCGCCTCTGCGCCGCGCTGAAGGACCAGTGGCAGATCGAGGGCGTCGTGGCCCCGCTGTCCGTGATGCGCAAGCTCCAGCCCGTTCTGCGCAAGGGCGGCTGGAAAGCCACCGTCGCGCTGCACAAGGACCACCACAGCAAAGATCACACGCTCGTCGACATCTACCCCGGTTTCGACGAGACGCCCGTCTACGGCCTTGCCATCGACCTTGGCTCGACCACAGTTGCCGCGCACCTGTGCGACCTGCGCACGGGTCTCGTTGCGGCATCTGCCGGTATCATGAACCCGCAGATCCGCTTTGGCGAAGACCTCATGTCCCGCGTATCCTATGCGATGATGAACAAGGGCGGCGATCAGGAGATGACCCGCGCGGTGCGCGAAGCCATCGACCAGCTGACCAAGGACATCGCACTGGAAGCGGACATCGACCCTGCCCGCATCCTCGAAGCCGTGTTCGTCTGTAACCCTGTGATGCACCACCTGCTGATCGGCCTCGATCCGGTGGAACTGGGTCAGGCCCCGTTCGCGCTGGCGACGTCGGATGCGATGTCGCTGACCTCGACCGAGCTTGGGCTCGGCGCGATGAACGCTGCCGCGCAGATATACATCCTGCCGTGTATCGCGGGTCACGTCGGTGCCGACTGTGCTGCCGTTGCCCTCTCCGAAGAGCCTGGCAAGTCCGACGACCTCGTGCTGATCGTGGATGTGGGCACCAACGCCGAATTGCTGCTGGGCAACAAGACCCGCGTGCTGGCGTGTTCCTCGCCTACCGGTCCTGCGTTCGAAGGTGCGCAGATTTCCAGCGGCCAACGTGCCGCTCCGGGTGCGATCGAACGTATCGAGATCGACCCTGTCACCAAGGAACCCCGCTTCCGCGTCATCGGTTCGGACCTCTGGTCGGACGACGAAGGCTTTGCCGAGGCGACCAAAGGCACTGGCATCTCGGGCATCTGCGGCTCGGGCATTATCGAAGCTGTCGCCGAAATGCGTATGGCAGGTATCCTTGATCCGTCGGGCCTGATCGGCTCGGCCGAGATGACAGGCACGCCGCGCTGCGAACCCACGGGCCGCACCCACGAGTACGTCATCTATTACGGCACCGAAAACGGCGGGCCCCGCATCACCGTGACCCAAGGCGACATCCGCGCCATCCAGCTTGCGAAATCGGCCCTCTACGCGGGCGCGCGCCTCCTGATGGACGAGATGAACGTCGACACCGTGGACCGCGTGGTTCTGGCTGGCGCGTTCGGTGCGCACATCAGCGCCAAGCACGCGATGGTGCTGGGCATGATCCCCGACGTTCCGCTTGAGAAGGTCCAGTCCGCAGGGAACGCCGCAGGCACTGGTGCGCGTATCGCGCTGTCGAACATCGCCGCCCGTTCGGACATCGAAAAGATCGTTCATCAGATCACCAAGGTCGAAACCGCGATCGAACCGAAGTTCCAAGAGCACTTCGTCAACGCGAACGCGATCCCGCACGCAACGGATACCTTCCCGAACCTGTCGGGCATCGTGACGCTGCCTGTGGTGGACTACAATCAAAAGAACCAAGGCGATGGTGGCGGCGGTCGGCGTCGTCGCCGCGGCTAAAATCCCAAAATTCGGATGGAAGGGGCGCTCTCGGGCGCCCCTTTTTGCATTCCGAGACCCAGATTTTCCGCCGGATCATTCCGGATTTCAAAAAAATCGCTCCGGATCATCTTTTATCTGAAAAAAGTTTCGGGCCGTTTTGATCCGTTTTTCGACCCCATCACCCCCGAAAATCCCACGCACGTACGCACCTCTTCAGAAATAGTTGCAGCCCAATTGCTCACGTTAACGTTTGGATTTCGTGACCTTTTTCGGAGATCCAACTGCGAGCCAGCCCCGTAAACCTTAGCACTACCAACGCAAACCCATGAGGTTACAAAATGAATAAATTTGCTACTATTGCCGCCCTTTCGATCGCTACTCTTACCGCACCGGTTGCTGCCCTTGCTGACAACCCGATGGTTGGCGGCGCTGCCATGTATGAAGACAAGAACATTGTCGAAAACGCTCTTAACTCCGAAGATCACACCACGCTCGTTGCTGCGGTTCAGGCCGCCGGCCTTGCCGAAACGCTGATGGGCGAAGGCCCGTTCACCGTATTCGCTCCGACCAACGCTGCATTCGACCGCCTGCCGGAAGGCACCGTTGAATCGCTGCTGATGCCGGAAAACAAAGACATGCTGGTCCACGTTCTGACCTGCCACGTTGTCGACAAAGCAGTCATGTCGGACGCCCTGCGCGGCATGATCGCCGATGATGGCGGCATGCACGAAGTTCCGACCCTCGGCGGCTGTGTCCTCGACGCTGCTTATGACGACGGCGTTGTGACCCTGACTGACGAAAACGGCACTATGGCCACCATCACCATCGCTGACGTCAAGCAGTCGAACGGCGTCATCCACGTCATCGACAACGTCATGACCCCCGTAATGTAATCTCCCAGAGATACAAACAGAAAGGGCCGCCCCATCGGGCGGCCCTTTTTGCGTTCTATGGTGTGAAATCAGAGGCCGTTGCCACGCAGGAAGCTGACCAGCGCGGCGGTCGAACCGTCCTTGCCTGCAGCGTCTTCCTTGCCCTCGACAACCGGCTGCAGCGCAGTAGCCAGCTCTTTGCCCAGCTCAACGCCCCACTGGTCGTAGGAGTTGATGCCCAGCACCACGCCTTCGACGAACACGCGGTGCTCGTACAGCGCGATGATCTGGCCGAGCATGAACGGCGTCAGCTGCGGATAAGCCAGCGTGACCGACGGACGGTTGCCGACGAAGACACGGTGCTTGGCCTGACGTTCCAGCTCAGCGCCTTCGAACTTGTCGGCGACCTTACCGCGGGCTTCGTCCAGCGAACGGCCTTTCATCAGCGCTTCGGACTGCGCAAGGCAGTTCGCGACGAGCAGCTGGTGCTGATAGTGCAGTTCCGGCTCGTGGCCCTTGGCGGCGACGAGGAATTCGCACGGGATCACGCGGGTGCCTTGGTGGATGAGCTGGTAGAACGCGTGCTGACCGTTGGTGCCGGGTTCACCCCAGACGACCGGACCACTGTTGAACGCGAGGTCTTCGCCGTCCATGCTGACGCCCTTGCCGTTCGACTCCATCTCCAGCTGCTGGAGGTAAGCCGGAAGGCGCGCAAGGTTGTTGTCGTACGGCAGCACGGCGCGGGTCGCGTGACCGCAGACCTGGTTGTGCCACAGACCGACCAGAGCCAGCATCGCGGGGACGTTCTGCGACCATTCGGTGGTGCAGAAATGCTTGTCCATCTCCTGACCGCCGCGAAGGAACTCGCGGAAGTTCTGCGGGCCGACAGCGATCATCAGGGACAGACCGATCGGGCCCCACATGGAGTAGCGGCCACCGACCCAGTCTTCGAAACCGAAAACGCGGTTGGCGGGGATGCCGAAGGCGGCGGTCTTGTCCATCGCGGTCGACAGCGCAGCAAACTGGGCCGAGGCGTCGGTGACCTGCTCGCTCATCCACTCTTTAGCGGTACGGGCGTTGGTCATGGTTTCGATGGTGGTAAAGGTTTTCGACGCAACGATCACGAGGGTCGTTGCCGGATCGCACTTTTCCATCGTCTGGAAAATGTCGGCGGGATCGACGTTCGAGACGAAGTGGCAGCGCGGGCCGTCAGCGTACGGCGCCAGCGCGAGGTAGCCCATTGCCGGACCGAGGTCGGAACCGCCGATGCCGATGTTGATGACGTCGGTGATCTTGCCGCCTTGGCCTTCGAAGATACCGTCGCGGACTTCGGTCGCGAACTTTTCCATGCGGGCCAGCGTTTCCAGAACGCCCGGCATCACGTCTTCGCCGTCTACCACGACGGGCTTGCCGTCGATGTTGCGCAGCGCAGTATGCAGAACGGCGCGGCCTTCGGTTTCGTTGATCTTCTCGCCCGAGAACATCGCGTCACGCTTGGCGGCAACGCCGGTCTGGTCCAGCAGGTCGATCAGCAGCGCGCGGCCTTCGCCGTCGATGTTGGTCTTGGAGTAGTCAAATAGCAACTCGCCTGCCGAAGCCGAAAAATCCTTGGCACGGCCTGCGTCCAGCATGGTTTCGATCCGGCGATCCGCAACGGTCGCCTGATGCGCTTTCAGTGCGTCAAAAATGGTCATTTATCTGCCCAATGAACGGTTGTCCCCTGGAGGATCGAGGCCACGGGTGCCTCTTGCGGGGAAAGGTGACGGGCTTTCTCCAGCGCCTCGCGCTTTTCCTGCCCGATGATGAGGATGTGACGGCGCATCGCGTTGTTCAGCACGTGAGCCGACAGCGTAATACGGGGTTCCGGCGCGCCAGGTGCACGCATCGGATAAAGGGTGTCGGTGCCGGTCAGCGCGTCATTCAGACGGTCGGCACCGGGGAAGATCGAAGCGGTGTGCATGTCGGCGCCCATGCCCAGAAGGCAGACGGACAGCGGCAGGTTCTCTTCGATCGGGCCAGCGACTTCGGGCAGCTTTTCTTCGGCGGTGCCACCTTCGGCAAACAGCGGAAGGTAGGTCGCCGCAGCAGCGCGGTCGGTCAGCAGGCGCTCTTTGATGAGGCGGGTGTTCGAACGGTCCGAGGTTTCGGGAACCCAGCGTTCGTCGGTCAGCATGACCTTCACACGCGACCAGTCCAGTTCGGCGGCGCAGAGCGAGTCGAACATCGGGCCGGGGGTGGTGCCACCCGGCACGGCGAGCGTCGCGAAGTCTTCGGATTGCAGGCTTTCACGAAGCTGGCCCGCGATCTTGTTCGCGAGCTGGATCATCAGCATGTCGACGTCTGCGTATTCGATTAGTTCCATAGTCTTTTCCTGCGTTTAGGAGCAGAGAGGCGGGGAAGTCCCCGCCTGCTTTGTTTTCTTAGCCTTTGATGTCACGCCAACGACGACCGTCGCGATGCATAAGCATCAGCGCATCGTCCGGCCCAGCCGAACCTTGGTCGTAGAGTTTCGGCACATCGTTACGGGCTTCCCAGCCGTTGATGATCGGATCGGTCCAAGCCCAAGCGGCCTCGACTTCGTCACCGCGCATGAACAGCGTCTGGTTGCCACGGATCACGTCCATAATCAGGCGCTCGTAAGCGTCCGGCGCGTCGTCGGCCTCAAGCTGGAGAGCTTCCGAGAAGGTCATGTCGAGCGGAACGTCGATCAGGCGCATACCGCCCGGACCCGGTTCCTTGATCGTGACCTGAAGGTCGATGCCTTCGTTCGGCTGCAGACGGATCGCGAGGATGTTGCGGTGGCGGGCTTCGTCGCCTTCGAAGATCGAGTGGCCGAGGTCTTTGAACACGACGGCGATTTCCGAGGCGCGCGCCTTCAGCTTCTTACCGGTGCGCATGTAGAACGGCACGCCGGCCCAACGCCAGTTGTCGATGCCGACCTTCATCGCGACAAAGCTTTCGGTGAAGGAACGCGGGTTTTCCGCGTCTTCGCGGTAGGACGCTTCGTCGCCGTCCTTGTCGTACTGGCCGCGCACGATGTGATGGTGATCGACCGGCTGGAGGGCACGGATGACCTTCAGCTTTTCGGTGCGGACCTCGTCGGCCTCGAACTTGTTCGGCGGCTCCATCGCGATGAGGCAGAGGAGCTGCATCAGGTGGTTCTGGACCATGTCGCGCATTGCGCCCGACTTGTCATAGTACGACCCGCGACCGCCAACGCCGACGGTTTCGGCAACGGTGATCTGGATGTGGTCGACGTAGTGGTTGTTCCACAGCGGCTCGAACAGAACGTTGCCGAAGCGGATCGCCATCAGGTTCTGGACGGTCTCTTTGCCCAGATAGTGGTCGATGCGGTAAATCTGCGATTCCTGGAAGTGCTCTGCCAGCGACTGGTTCAGTGCACGGGCGCTTTCGAGGTCACGGCCGAACGGCTTTTCAACCACGATGCGCGACTCGGCGTCGGCGATGTGGTGGAGGTGAAGACGCTCTGCCAGATCACCGAAGAGGCTCGGCGCGACCGAGAAATAGAAGGCTTTGACGACGCCGTCCCGGACCTTGCCGGCCAGATCGGCCCAGCCGCCCTCGCCTTTCGCGTCGATCGACACATAGTCGAGGCGCGCTGCGAATTTGTCGATCGCTTCGGCTTCTTTCGATTCCGCGCCGCCGAATTCGGCAATCGCGTCACGTACCAACTGGCGGAAGCCATCGGCATCCATGTCCGAACGTGCGGCACCGATAATGCGCGAATCTTCGGTCATCTGACCGGAGAGGAAACGGCGGAACAAGCCGGGGAGGATCTTGCGGCGGGCAAGATCGCCTGTGCCGCCAAAAATTACGAGGTCGAAAGCATCGACCGGAATGACTCGCGAAACCATAGAAGTTCTCCGCTGTTGGTCATATGCGCTCGTTAGCGCTAACGACTGTTTCCTATTATGACAGCAGGAGAAAGTCTAGCGCAGCAGCCGGATTATTAAAGCGAATTTGATAATCAGGCTTCCAGCTCTGCGTCCCAATAGAGGTAGTCCATCCACGTATGGTGCACGTGGCTTGGCTGAAATTTCCGTCCCACCTGCCGAAGTTGCTCTGCGGTAGGCTGACGGGGTGGTTTTCGCAAAGTCAGAGCCGACTGGCGCAGGCTTTTCGACCCTTTACGCAGATTGCACGGAGAACAGGCAGCCACCACGTTTTCCCAGCTTGTAATGCCGCCGCGGGCACGGGGTACAACGTGATCGAAGGTCAGATCACCCCGCGATCCGCAATACTGGCAGCAGAAACCGTCCCTCAGAAAAAGATTAAAGCGCGTGAAGGCCACGCGCTTTTGAGGAGCTACATAATCTTTGAGGACGACAACCGAGGGTATGAGGAACTCGGTCGAGGGACTGTGGACCATCTCGTCGTAGGTGGCGACGACATCCACGCGGTCCAGCCAGACGGCTTTGACGGCTTCCTGCCAAGGCCAAATTGACAGCGGATAATATGAAAGCGGCCTGAAATCCGCGTTCAGAACCAGCGCAGGGTGCGTTCGCCCCGAGCCTTCTCTGACAAAGTTTGTCCTGAAATCACCGTCCATGGGACCAAATCTCCCCTGCCCTGACTGCTAGATAGCACCAGAGCGGGAGCACCCGCTCCGGCCATAGGTCGACTATATATCTCGTGGACACCCTGACAAGGGCTACAAGATGCAGAGCCGCGCTGACCGAACGGATAAAACGGCAACGTGACGCCTATATGACGTCACACCGCGATGACTGCTGAAATTGGCGGCAGCTAGTAGCCGAGGCGCTCGCGCATGAAGGCCAGCGCCACCTGAAGACCGTCCGGCGCGATGCCGTGGGCGGTGCCCTTCATGATGTGGGCGTAGACCTCTTTCCAACCGGCCTTTTGCAGCGCTTCGGCGGCTTCGGGCAGCGATTGCGGCGGAACAACGTCATCCATATCGCCGTGAACCAGCAGAACCGGCGGCTTGCACTGGACTTCATCCTCCAGCAGTTCAGGCTCCAGCAGACGGCCAGAAAACGCGACGATACCGGCAACGGCGTCTTCGCGGCGCGGAGCCACGTGCAGCGACATCATCGTGCCTTGGCTGAAACCGAAAAGCATGACCTGCTCGGGCAGCAGATCGTAGTCGACCATGATGCCATCAAGGAAAGCGTTGAGATCGCCAGCGGCGCGGTAGAGACCTTCGCGCGATTCCTCTTCGCTGGAGCCGTCGATCCACGGGATCGGGAACCACTGGAAACCGAAGGGCGCGCCGTTGCAGTTTTCAGGCGCATCGGGCGCGATGAACATGGTGTCGGGCATGTGCTCGGCCAGCGGATCGGCCAGACCCAGAAGGTCGGCGCCATTGGCGCCATAGCCGTGCAGGAACACCACTGCGGAGCGGAGTTCGCCCGAAAGCGGGTCGCGTTTGTCTGCCTGAAGTGCGCGTGTCATCGGATACCTTCCCTGTCTTTTGCTACAGCGTAGTAAGCCCACAGAAGCCGCGCCGCAACGGATCTCCACGGTGCCCAAGCGTCGCCCATGGTACGGAACGCTTTTTCCTTGGGCCGTTCGTCGTGTTCGAACAAAATACGGGCAGCTTCCTGAAGCGCCAGATCGCCCGCGGGCAGCACGTCCGAATGACCGAGCGCGAACATGGCGTAAATCTCTGCCGTCCAGATGCCGATGCCAGGCACAGCAACGAGTGTTTTCACCACATCGTCCGTCGGCATATCGCGCAGGGCGATGTAGTCGATGTCGGCCTCGGCCAGCGCGCGAGCGTAACGGGCTTTCTGCCGCGACAGACCCAGCGCGCGCAGATCGTCGTCGCTGGTCCGGATGATCAACTCGGGCGAGGTCATCCCCGCCGCTTCGAGCTTGTTCCAGATCGCGGTGGCCGACGCGACGCTGACCTGCTGGCTGACGATGGCCGAAAGCAGACGGTCGAACCCGTCGGGACGGCGGCGGAGCGGTAGTGGGCCGGTTTGTTCGTATGCATAGGCAAAGCGCGGCTCGGCCTTTGCCAACCATTCGACGCCTTCGAGGACGCAGTTATCGGTCTCGATCAGCCTCACAAGTCGAGCAGCCAATCGAGCACGTCCTGCACCCTCTCGCGGCACTGGGTCACGGGGGCCTTGGGACGGCTCTGCATCAGGACAGGCAGGTGCAATTCGCGCGCGGCGAGCAGTTTGCCATCGGTCGCCCCGCCGGAGTTCTTGGCGATGATCCAGTCAATGCCGAGCGACTTGAACAGCTCGACTTCCTCGGCCTGCGAGAATGGCGGACGGCCTGTGATGAACTTGATGTTCTCGGTGTCTTCCTGCGGATCGACGGTGCGCACGTAAAGCTCGCGGTTCGGCAGGTCGAGCTCCTCGGCAGCCTTGCGGCCCACGGCGGCAAAAACCTTCGCGCCTTCGGGAATGTGCTTTCCCGCCTCGGCCAGATCGTCAACGAACCACCATTCGTCGTCGGGCTCCGGCTCCCACATGGGACGTTCGAGCTGCATATAGGGAACGCCCTTTTCCTCGCAAATGCGGGCGGTGCGGCGCGTGATGCTGACGGCAAACGGATGCGTGGCGTCGACCACGGCGCTCACATTATTGTCGTCGAGGAAGGCGCGAAACGCCATCGCGCCGCCAAAGCCCCCCACCCGCGTCGGAATGCCGAGTTTCTCAGGCTCCGCCGTTTCGCCAGCGAGCGAGGCCAGCGCCTCCAGCCCGTAGTCATTCAGCAGCCACGACAGTTTTCTGGCCTCGGTCGTTCCGGCCAACAGCAGGATCATGGATTGCTCCGCGCTAGGATATTTCCCGCGCGGTCTATCACGACGATATCGACGACGGTAGGCGCATCGCCGAGCATTTGCGCAGCCTGCTCCCGCGCTTTGTCCGCGATGGTCTGCGCAAGCGGCGCGCCCGCGAGCTGGTAGGCTTCGAGCGTGGTGTTCGCAGTACGGAGACGGTCGTCGCCCATCCACTCCGCCAGCGTGTCGAAATTCACTTGAGAGCGGCCAGAATGCAGATCGACCGCCCCCTGCGCCAGTTTAGCCAGCTTACCGATGCCGCCGCCGATGGTGAGGCGCGGCACGTCGTATTTCTTGAGGTATTTCAGCATCCCGCCCGCAAAATCGCCCATATCGAGCATCGCGAATTCTGGCAGATCATGGAGCCCCTGAACCACCTTTTCCGAAGTAGCACCCGTGCAGCCCGCCACATGCGGAATGCCGTTCGCCACCGCCACATCGACCCCGCGATGGATCGACGAGATCCACGCGGCGCAGGAGAACGGACGCACCACACCGGTCGTCCCGAGGATCGAAATCCCGCCGACAATCCCAAGACGCGGGTTCCAGGTCTTCTTCGCCAGTTCTTCGCCCTTCGGCACGGACACGGTGATCGTGATATCGGGCGCTTGGCCATACTCGCTGGCCATCTCTGCGACGATCTCGTCCATCATGGCGCGGGGAACTGGGTTGATCGCGGGCTCGCCAACGCCGATGGGCAGACCGGCCTTGGTCACGGTGCCGACGCCCTGCCCGCCTTTGAACCGAACACCGCCCGAGGACGCCTCGACCCGCGCGATGATCAGCGCGCCGTGGGTCACGTCGGGATCGTCGCCAGCGTCCTTGATGATGCCCGCTTCGGACCAGCCGTCACCAACCGCCGTATGCGCCAGTTCGAACACCGGCGTCTCTCCACGCGGCAGCGTAATCCCGACGCTGGAGGGCCATTCGCCACCCCACAAACGCATCAACGCCGCCTTGGTGGCGGCGGTTGCACAGGCGCCAGTGGTCCAGCCACGGCGTAACGGTCCATCGGGTTTACGCGTCATGAGGCGGACTATATGCATTGTGCGAGCCGCCGCCAATCCGGCGAATTGCGTCGTTTGTCGACTTTTCCAAACCGATCAGTCGGGGCATAAGCACGGCATGGATGAATCGCTCAAACTTCCCGGCCACGACTGGCCCGAAATGAAACCCGGTTGGGTATGGCTTTGCGGCGCTGGTCCGGGTGATCCGGGTCTGTTGACGCTCCATGCCGTCAACGCGCTGCGTCAGGCAGACGTGGTGATCTACGACGCGCTGGTGGACGAAGCGATCCTGAGCTGGGCACCGCAGGCCGAGCATGTCTACGCAGGCAAGCGCGGCGGCAAGCCGTCGGCTAAGCAGCGCGACATTTCCCTACGCCTCGTCGACCTCGCCAAAGAGGGCAAGCGCGTTCTGCGCCTCAAGGGCGGCGATCCGTTCGTTTTCGGTCGCGGCGGTGAGGAAGCGCAGACGCTCGTGCAGCACGGCGTACCCGTGCGCATCATCCCCGGAATTTCCGCTGGCATCGGCGGTCTGGCCTACGCGGGCGTGCCCGTCACCCACCGCGACGTGAACCAGTCGGTGACGTTCGTCACGGGCCACGACCAGTCCGGCAACACGCCGCAATCGCTCGATTGGGAAGCGATCAGCAAAGGCTCGCAGGTGCTCGTGATCTACATGGGCATGAAGCACATCGCGCAGATCACCGAGTCGCTGCGCAATGCGGGCCGCCCCGCGAGCGAACCCGTCGCCGTGGTGACGAATGCCACGACCAAGAACCAGCAGGTGCTTGAGACAACGCTCGGCACGATCGAAGCCGATATCGCCGCCGCCGGTCTAGAGCCGCCCGCAATCATCTGCGTCGGCCGTTCGGTTCTGATGCGTCAGGTACTCGACTGGCAGGGCATGGCCAACGGTGAAGCGCCGCGCAACCTCGACCCGCTGGGCCGCGGCAAGCCTGCCGAAAGCGCATGACCGCAGGTCTGATCCTCGCGGCTCCGGCCTCCGGTTCGGGCAAAACCACGATCACACTCGGCATCCTGCGGGCCTTGGCGCGCAAGGGCATTGCCGTGCGCAGCGGCAAATCCGGCCCCGACTATATCGACCCCCGCTTTCACGAGGCCGCCACGGGCCAGCCGTGCCTGAACCTCGACGCTTGGGCCATGACGCCGGAGCGGATCAAGGGCCTCGCGTGGGGCGATGATCTGATGTTGATCGAAGGCGCGATGGGCCTGTTCGACGGCGCTCCGCCCGATGGTTGCGGCGCAACGGCGGATCTGGCGCGGCACCTCGGCCTGCCTGTCGTCCTGATCGTCGATGCGGCAAGCATGGCGGGCTCGATTGCGCCGCTCGTCGCTGGTTTCGCGGGCTTCGCGCCCGACGTCCGTATCGGCGGCGTCATCCTGAACAAGGTCGGCAGCCCGCGCCACGAAACCATGCTCCGCCGCGCGCTGGAGCCGATGGGCATTTCCGTCCTCGGCGCCGTTATGCGGCAGACGGGGATCGTGACCCCTTCGCGCCATCTGGGACTGGTGCAAGCCGAAGAGCGCACCGATCTCGAAGCGTTCCTCGACCTTGCTGCCGATCATATCGCGGGGTCGGTTGATCTTGATGCGCTGACCGCACTTGCCGAGCCGCTACCCACGGCGACCCGCACCCCCGCCCAGCCGCCTGCCCAGACCATCGCCGTCGCCCGCGACCGCGCTTTCGCGTTCAGCTATCCGCACCTCTTGCAGGACTGGCAAAGCGCGGGCGCCGAGGTGCGTTTGTTCTCGCCGCTGGCCGATGAGCCGATCCCGGAGGCGGATCTGATCTACCTTCCGGGAGGTTATCCGGAGCTCTATGCCGGACAGCTGACGGGCTTCGTCCAACGCCTCAAGAGTGCCGCCGAAACCACTGATCTATATGGTGAATGTGGTGGCTATATGGTGCTGGGCGATGGCCTTACCGATGCCAACGGAACACGTCACGAGATGGCGGGCCTTCTGCGCCTTGAGACGTCGTTCGCCAAGCGCAAACTCCACCTCGGTTACCGTGACGTGCACGCAGACCACGGCCCGTTCACCGGCCAATGGGCCGCGCACGAATTCCACTACGCCACCACGCTAAGGGCCGATGGCGAGCCGCTCTTTACCGCCAAGGACGCCGAGGGCAACGTGCTGCCGCCGATGGGGCTGCGGCAAGGGCGCACATACGGGTCTTTTGCGCACCTCATTGATCCACGTTCATAAAGGCTTAAGAAGGTCGGGCTATATTTCGAGGTAACGATGACCGACTCTGTTTTAACGAATGACGCGCGCGCCAAGCGCAATGTGACCGTGCTGGTCATTGCCCAAGCGCTGCTGGGCGCCCAGATGCCGATGATTTTCGCGATCGGCGGTCTTGCGGGCAAGCAGCTTGCCTCTAACGCGTGCTTTGCAACGCTTCCGATTTCGATGATCGTGTTCGGGTCCATGACCACCGCGCCGTGGCTGTCGCCGTTCATGCAGAAATACGGGCGTCAGTCGGGCTTTATGCTCGGCGCTTCGGCAGGCATGATCGGCGCGATGATTTCGGCGGCGGGGCTCTACCTCGGCAATTTCGTCATCTTTCTGATCGGGTCGTACCTCACGGGTATCTACCAGTCCTCGCAGGGTTTCTTCCGCTTCGCCGCGACGGACACCGCCTCGGACGACTTCAAACCCAAGGCGATTTCGTACGTGATGGCTGGCGGCCTCGTGTCCGCGATTGTCGGGCCGCAGCTCAATAACTTCGCCAGCGGCACGATGAGCTACATTCCGTTCCTCGCCAGCTATCTGATTATCATCGGGATTAACCTGTTCGGCCTGTTCCTCTTCATGGGCCTCGACCTGCCCAAAGGCAACCGCCGCGCGCCCGAAAGCGTCGCTGCCCTGCCCGCGCCCCGCTCCCGCAAGGAAATGCTGCGCGATCAGGCCATCATCGTCGCGATCATCGTCGGTATGGTGAGCTACGCGCTGATGAACCTCGTGATGACCTCCACGCCGCTCGCGGTCGTTGGCTGCGGCTATGGCACCGAGCAGGCAAATAACATCGTGACGGCCCACGTGCTTGCGATGTTCGGCCCGTCGTTCTTTACCGGCCACCTGATCGCCCGTTTTGGCGTGATCCGCATCATGAGCATCGGCTTGGCCATCCTCGCGGCCGCGGGCTTTGCCGCGTTGGCGGGCGTTCAGCTGGCGGACCAAGCTGCTGCGCCGTCGCTCTTCAGCTTCTACGCGGGTCTGGTCCTCTTGGGCATCGGTTGGAACTTTGGCTTTATCGGCGCGACCACGCTGCTCGCCAGTTCGCACGCCCCGCAGGAACGCGGCATCATTCAGGGCCTCAACGACCTGCTGGTGTTTGGCGGCGTGACGGTCGCGTCTGTCGCATCGGGCGGTCTGATGAACTGTTCGGGCGGCGCGGCGATTGACGGCTGGACTGCCGTCAACCTCGCCATGGTGCCGTTCCTGACGCTCGCAGGCGGCGCACTGATCTGGCTGACGTTCAAGCCGAAAAGCTAATTACCAGCGGCCAGCGGCAGCCTTGAGCATGAGGCTGCCCTTGCGCCGGAACTCCGACGTATCAAGCCGACCTTCGGGAACAGCCTGCGGATCGGCGATTGCCTTTTTGAGCAGCGCCCGCGCGCGCCATCCCGCACGCAGCGCGGGGGTCGCCGAGCCGAAATCGGTCGACTGCTGCTTGTCCAGCATCCGCAACCCGTAGTCCGCAATGTTCTTGACCTCGGCCAGCGTGCCATGGGCAAAAGGCTTGCGGCCAGCTGCTTCGAGCGCAGGCACGGCCATGAACCAGTTCGCGATCCCGCTAGCGATGGCGGCCTCGCGGATATCGGCCTCTTGGTCCTCGGACGCGCCGAGCGCCAGCGCTGTCAGCACCATCAGGCTGCCTGCGCTGCGATCGATGTGGCCGATCACGTCTTCTTCGGAAGTGAACAGATCACCGTTCAAATCCCAGTATCGCGCCGTGATCATGGTCGAGAAAACCGACACCGGCAGCTTGGCCGACTGGATGACCGACGCGAGCGGGCCTGCGACTTCGTGCGCGCGGGGCTCTGCCCCCTCGGCCGCTTCGCCAACAATGTCCTGCCACCACTGAAGGCGCATCTGCGCGATCATCGGCTCCTTGGTGATCCACGGTGCCTTCGCGATCTCGAGGTTGAAGGCGTAGAGCGGAAACAGCCGCTCGCGCGCCTCGGGCGGCGCGGACATCGCCGCGAGAAAGCGGTCCGGATCGCCCTTTTCAACCAGTTCAGCGCAAGCGGTCAGCGTCATACGGCTTCGGCTCCGTCACGGAAAAGCTTCCAGTTCACAGCGTCGAGCAGCGCCTCGAAGGACGCGTCGATGATGTTTTGTTTGACGCCGACGGTGGACCAACGGCGGCCCGTCGAGTCCTCGAAGTCGATGATGACGCGGGTCACAGCCTCGACGCCGCCGTTGGTGATGCGCACCTTGAAGTCGACGAGTTCCATGTCCTCGATCAGCGCCTGATAAGGGCCGAGGTCCTTGGCGAGCGCATTCGACAGCGCGTTTACGGGACCGGCGTCTTCTTCGCGGTCGGCCTGATCGTTCTCGTAGAAGCTGGTGACCTTCTGCGTGCCGATCCAGACGGACACCACGGCCTCGGACACGGTCACGACCTCGCCCTTCGCATTGCGGCGACGTTCCGAAATCACACGGTAGCGGTCCACGTCGAAGAACGGGCGCGGCTCGAACAGCATCTCGCGGGCGAGCAGTTCGAAGGACGCCTGCGCGGTGTCGTAGGAATAGCCGAGCGCCTCGCGTTCCTTGATCTCGTCCAGCAGACGCGGCAGCGCGGGATCTTTGGGATCGACGTCAAAGCCCGCGTCGGCGAGACGGCGGCGCAGGTTCGACTGGCCCGCCTGATTGGACATCGGGATGATGCGGCTGTTGCCGACGAGGTTCGGCTCGATATGCTCGTAGGTGCTCGGGTCCTTCAGGATCGCCGAGGCGTGCAGACCCGCCTTATGCGCGAAGGCCGATGCGCCGACGTAAGGCGCCTGTTTCGCCGGAACGCGGTTCAGCACGTCGTCCAGCAGACGCGAAACCTTGCGGATACCGGCCAGCGCCTCTTCGGTGATGCCCGTCTCAAGGGCCGATTTGTACGGCTCCTTCAGCAGTAGCGTCGGGATGATCGTGGTGAGGTTGGCATTCCCGCATCGCTCGCCCAATCCGTTCAGCGTGCCTTGGATCTGGCGCGCACCTGCATCGACGGCGGCCAGCGAGTTGGCGACCGCGTGGCCGGTGTCGTCGTGGGTGTGGATGCCGAGGTGATCACCGGGAATGCCCGCTTCGATCACTTTGCCAACGATCTCGCGCACCTCGTGGGGCAGTGTGCCGCCGTTGGTGTCGCACAGCACAATCCAGCGCGCACCGGAGTCGTAGGCCGCCTTGATCGCCTCGATGGCGTAAGGCGCGTTGGCCTTGTAGCCGTCAAAGAAGTGCTCCGCATCAAACAGCGCCTCGCGGCCCGATTTGACGATATGCGCGACAGATGCGCGGATATTCTCGGTGTTTTCTTCGAGCGTGATGCCGAGCGCGGTGCTGACGTGGAAGTCGTGTGTTTTGCCGACCAGACAAACGGCAGGCGTGTTCGCGTTCATTACGGCAGCCAGAACGTCGTCGTTTTCAGCCGAGCGCCCTGCCCGTTTGGTCATGCCAAAGGCGGCGAGGGTCGCCGTGTTCAGGTCCGGCACCGCGTTGAAGAAATCGCTATCCGTCGGGTTCGCACCAGGCCAGCCGCCTTCGATGTAATCGACGCCAAGCTTGTCCAGCGCGGTCGCGATCTTCTGCTTTTCAGCGGTCGAGAACTGCACGCCTTGGGTCTGTTGACCATCACGCAGCGTGGTGTCGTAGAGATACAGCTTTTCCTTGGACATCAGAGGCCCTCCAACTTGGCGGCGTCAAATCCGGCACCGGGTAACAGTTCAACGCCTGCCTTGGACATACGCACTTCGACGCCCGCGTCCATCAGCGCTTTCTTCATCGCGTCGACCGCGCTGAAGTCCTTGGTCTCCATCGCCTCTGCGCGGATCGCGGCAAGTTTGTCGGCATAGGCGGTCAGATCGACGCCCGCTGCCCACTCGCCCAGTTCGTCCGTGAGGAAGCCCATGAACAGAGCGGAGGCTTTGAACGTGGCCGCATCGCCTTTGGCCAGAACATGCAGACGCGCGATGGCACCGGCGGTGTTCAGATCATCGGCAAGCGTGTCGACCAGTTCGGGGTCGACCTCGCCAGCGACCACATCGGCAGTCAGATTGCGCCAGTTGCGCAGGGTCTGCTCCGCCTCTGCACGCTTCTTCTCGGTCCAGTCCATCGGCTTGCCGTAGTGGGTACCGAGCATCACGAGACGCACGACCTCACCGGGGATGCCCTGTTCGAGCAGATCGCGGACGGTGAAGAAGTTGCCCAGCGACTTGGACATCTTCTTGCCCTCGACCTGAAGCATCTCGTTGTGAAGCCAGTAGTTCGCAAAGCCGCCCTCGGGGTGTGCGCAGCAGCTCTGGGCTATCTCGTTTTCGTGGTGCGGAAACTGGAGGTCGTTGCCGCCGCCGTGGATGTCAAAAGACGCACCGAGCAGCTCGTAGGACATGGCGGAGCACTCGATGTGCCAGCCCGGACGGCCATAGCCCCACGGGCTCCCCCAGCCCGGCGTTTTGACATCGGACGGCTTCCACAGAACGAAGTCCATCGGGTCTTCTTTGAACGGCGCAACCTCGACCCGCGCACCGGCGATCATGTCATCGACCGAGCGGCCCGACAGCGCGCCGTAGTTCTCGTAGGACCGCACGCGGAACAGGACATGACCCTCTTTTTCGTAGGCGTGGCCCTTGGCAATCAGCTCCTCGATCATGGTGATCATCGCGCCGATCCACTCGGTCGCGCGCGGCTCCTGATCGGGACGCATCGCGCCGAGGCTGTCCATATCGTCGTGATACCAGCCGATTGTTTCATCAGTGATGTCGCGGATCGGACGGCCCGTAGCGGCAGCGCGGGCGTTGATCTTGTCATCGACGTCCGTGAAGTTCCGCACGTAAGTCACGGAGTTCTCGCCATAAACGTGGCGCAGCAGGCGGTAGAGAATATCGAACACCAGCACGGGACGCGCGTTGCCGAGGTGGGCGCGGTCGTAAACCGTCGGGCCACAGACGTACATGCGCACATTCTGCGGGTCGATCGGTACGAAGTCCTCTTTCTTGCGGGACTTGGTGTTATGGAGTCGGATCGTCGTCATACGGCCTCTCTCGCGCACGGTTTTCGCCTGCGGGCTTTAGCAACTATCCTGTTCGGTGGAAACGTGAAAGAGCGGCCCGCGTGACTTTGTCAGCAGGTAATAATGCAGCAAATGATGATTGCGTTGCTCTTCATGTGCAAAGGGTTAGCACCCGTCTGCTGTCTGGTCCAGCATTTCTTGCAGCTTGCGAATGGTGTTGAGGTTACGGGCCGTGGTGTCGGTGCCCGTGATGACCCTGTGCATCTTTTCGGCCAGTTTGGAGCGACCGATACCGTCGGGGGCATGGAGCCAGACGACGTCCCCTTCGGCGGTGAGCGTTTCGCTTTCTGATTTGAACTGGGCGAGCGCGTCATGGTCGATGGTCGGCTTGGAAAAGCAGAAGAACCCGTGGACGTGTTTGCACTCTTCGGGTTCGAACGGACAGCTATTCGCCAGAGCGTCGAAGGTCGGGTGGTCGTAGACGAGTGTCGGGATGTCGAGGCCAAACTCTTCGTTCATCGCCGCTTGCAGGGTCGTGGCAAAGTCGCCCGCCTCCGCCGCAAAGGTCATGTTGCCGGACGCGATGTATGTCTTGGCGTTTTCCCAGCCCAAAGTCCCCGCAAGCGCCTTCAGATCTGCCATCGGCACCTTGTTTTTGCCGCCGACGTTGATGCCGCGCAGTAGCGCCACGTATGCCTGCATAATCGCCCCCCCTCTGGTTGCGCGCAGCGTGGCAAACGGCCTCTCAAAACGCAACAGGCCGCGCAAAAGCGCGGCCTGCCATCCAGTCAGAGGACCGGATTAGAAGTTGAAGCTGGCGCGAACAGCAACCGACGTCATGTCGATGTCGTCGCCCGAACCTGCAAAGTCTTCATACTCGTGCTTGAGGACTTCTGCACCAACGGTCCAGCTGTCGTTCCAAGCGTAGTCGGTACCGATACCGTAGACGTAGCCGTCATCTTCAAACTCGGTGCCGTTGTCGGTGACGGTCAGCTGCGAGACACCTGCGGTTGCGTAGGGCAGCCACTGGCCTGCATCGTAGCCAACGCGGACTTTGGCAGCCATTTCGCTGTCGACCGAGGTGCCGGCTTCTTCGATGTCGTAACCGTCATAGGAGACTTCACCACCGACGACCCACGAACCCATGTCGTACTGGTAACCGGCGAATGCACCGTAGGATGCGCCGTCAGCTTCGTCGGCGTCTTCTACGTCAGCGTAGCCGAGCGACAGACCAGCGTAACCACCAGTCCAGTCCATACCCATGACCGGTGCGGGCTCGACCACTACCACGTCTTCGACCGGAGCAGGAGCAGCCATGCCGCCAGCCAGAGCCGGACCAGCGAGGGTAGCGACAGCAGTGGAAGCGAGCAGAATATTTTTGATGAACATTGTATTTCCTTTCTGGGTGTGAACCCGTGTTCGGAAAGGGAAATGCGGCAGCGCGGCGATCAGTTCCGGCTGTTCCATCGATAATGCGTGGTGTGGCAAAATTGCATCAACCCTTGGGTGGGTAGCTCACTGTTCCACCACCTACGGCTGCCTTCACGCCGGTGGTCGACGGGCAGGATGTCGGCAGCCCCCGCGCCACGCGAACAGCCAAGTATGCAAAGGCCTGCGCCTCCAGCATGTCCCCATCGAGGCCCACGTCCTCGACCGGCAGAACCTCGCAATCCATGGCCGCTTGGAGCATCTTCATCAGCGTGGCATTTTTCCGCCCGCCGCCGCAGACGAGCATCTTTGTCGGCTCGGTCGGGCAATATTGCAGGCCCTGCACTACCGCCATCACCGCGCAAGCCGTGAGGGTTGCAGCAGCGTCAGCATCGCTGAGGTCCGCCACGGCATCGCTAAGCCCTTTGAACTGGTCGCGGTCTAGCGATTTGGGCGGCATTCGGTAGAAGTAGCGGTGCTCAAGGAAGTTCGCGACAATATCGTCGTCGACATTGCCTTGCGCCGCTAGCGCGCCGTCCTCGTCATGGGACAGCCCAAGCCGCGCGGTCATAAGGTCGTTGACCGGCGCATTCGCGGGACCGGTGTCGAAGGACAGCAAGGCGCCCTCCTCCTCCGGCTTGTCATAGTCCGGATCGACCCACGTAATGTTGCCAACGCCGCCGAGGTTCAGGAACGCGACCGGCTCGGTCGCGCGGATGAACTTGGCCAGTGCGAAATGATAGAATGGCGCAAGAGGCGCACCCTCGCCGCCGAGTTTCACGTCCGCACTACGGAAGTCCCAGACAACCGGCTTTTCCAGCGCCGCAGCTAACAGCCCGCCATCACCGATTTGCAACGTCCCGCGTCCGCGCGGGTCGTGCGCGACGGTCTGCCCGTGAAAGCCGATCAGATCGACGTCCGCAAACCCTTCGAGGATCTCGCCATGCGCCGTCTCGACCACTTCGGCAGCGGCGACAAGCGCATCACCCTGCCACTTGCCCAAAGCGGCGCGCAGGATGTCTGTTTCTTCTTTGGTGTAGGGCCGGAATGCGGCCTCTCCGAACGATATAATCTCCAGTCCGTCCGTCTCGATCACCGCGGCATCGACGCCGTCGAGTGACGTTCCGGACATAGCGCCAAGCGCTTTGACTGCCCCTGCCTTCAACATTGGCTTTCCCTTGTCCATTACCACGCTTATAGAGTGCCCCGTACTCAAACCAAGGACGAAATGATGACGTACCATCCCAAATCCGACTTCATGAATGTCATGATGCAACGCGGCTTCCTCGCGGACTGCACGGATTATCAGGGCCTCGACGAGGAACTGAGCAAAGGGGTGGTTCCGGGCTATATCGGCTTCGACGCGACAGCGAGTTCGCTGCACGTCGGCTCGCTCATCCAGATCATGACTCTGCGTTGGCTTCAAAAGACCGGTCACAAGCCGATCACCCTCATGGGCGGCGGCACCACCAAGGTGGGCGACCCGTCGTTCCGTGCGGACGAACGCCCGCTGCTGACCGACGAGAAGATCAACGAGAACATCGCCGGCATCAAAAAGGTCTTCTCGGCCTACATCGACTACGACGACACGACGCCGAACGGCGCGCTGATGCTCAACAACGCGGAATGGCTCGACGGTCTGAACTACCTCGAGTTCCTGCGCGACATCGGTCGCCACTTCTCGGTCAACCGGATGCTGTCGTTCGAGTCGGTGAAATCGCGCCTCGACCGCGAACAGTCGCTGTCGTTCCTCGAATTCAACTACATGATCCTTCAGGCCTACGACTTCCTCGAACTGAACCGCCGCTACGGCTGTCTGGTGCAGTTCGGCGGCTCGGACCAGTGGGGCAATATTGTAAACGGTATCGACCTGACCCGCCGCGTTCTGGATCACCAGATCTTCGGCCTGACCACCCCACTGCTGACCACCTCGGACGGCAAGAAGATGGGCAAGTCGCAGAACGGCGCGATCTGGCTGAACGAAGACCTGCTGTCCGCCTACGAGTTCTGGCAGTTCTGGCGCAACACTACCGATGCGGACACCGGCCGCTTCCTCAAGCTCTACACGGAACTTCCCGTAGAAGAGTGCGAGCGTCTGGGCGCGCTGGGCGGATCGGAGATCAACGAGGCGAAGATCATCCTCGCCAACGAAGTGACCGCCCTGCTCCACGGTGCGGACGCTGCGAAAGCTGCCGAAGCCACCGCGCGCGAAGTGTTCGAAAAGGGCGGCGTCGGTGACGACCTGCCGACCCTGACCATTCCGGCAGCCGAAGTCGCGGAGGGCATCTCGCTCGCGCAGCTCGTGGTCCGTTCGGGCCTCGCCAAGACCGGCAAGGAGGGCAAGCGCCTGATCGGTGACGGCGGTCTGAAGGTCAACGATGAGACCTGCACCGATGCGGGCCGCATGTTCTCGGCCGCTGATCTGGGCGAGCCGCTGAAACTGTCGGCAGGCAAGAAGCGCCACGCGCTCGTCACTCTGGGCTAACCCACGTGACAACCAATTGAAACGCCGCTCCTTCGGGGGCGGCGTTTTGCGTTCTGCGGGCGGTTTGTGCGCCTATGCAGTCAGCAAAACCATGGCAGACCTTTTGCCGCACGCGCGAACCCGCTAAGGCTGGGCCAGATATTTTCCAAAAGGTCGATTTATGGACAACGTTCGCGGTTCCATTCTCATGGTCTTGGCGATGCTTGGCTTCGCTATCGAAGACATGTTTATCAAGCTGCTCTCCGCGCACCTCCCCGCTGGCGAGGTCATGATGATCCTCGGCGTTGGCGGCGTGCTGCTTTACTGGATCGCGCTGCGCCGCCAGAACGTCCCGCTATTCAGCACCGTGTTTTTCGAGCGCGGTGTGGTGCTGCGAAACATCGCCGAGTTCGTCGGCACCGGCGCTTTCGTAACTGCCTTCACGCTGGGCGAGATTTCGACGACTTCTGCCATCATGCAGGCCCTGCCGCTGGTCGTGACCATGGGCGGTGCGCTGTTCCTTGGCCAGCAGGTCGGCTGGCGCCGCTGGACCGCTATTTTTGTGGGCTTCATTGGTGTGATCATCGTCATTAACCCGCAGCCCTCGGGCGTTGATCCACTGGCGCTTTTGGCGCTGGTCGCTGTACTCGGCCTCGGGTCGCGCGATGTCATCACCCGCCCGCTCCGCGGTCAGATCCATTCCCTGCAACTGGCGGCCTACGGCTTTGTGACGATCATTCCGCTCGGCGCGACGATGATGGTTCTACAGGGCGAAACGCCCGTTGTGCCAACCGGAATCGACTACCTGTACCTCCTGCTCTGCATCTCGATCGGGGTCGTTGCGTACTATCTTCTGATCCTCGCAAGCCGGATCGGAGAGCTCGCTGTGGTGGCTCCTTTCCGATACACGCGGATTCTGTTTGCGCTAACAGTGGGTGCTGTAGTATTTGCCGAGACGCTGGAACTCCACATGCTGGTGGGCTGTGCGATTATTGTCATGTCCGGGATCTACACGTTCTATCGCGAGTCCCGGGCGCGCCGCGCTTCCCTATCGTCAAGTGTACGGGTATAGCACTCGCGAAACTTTATTTTATTGACCGACAAGGATACGTCTCATGAGCATCATCATCGACATCCACGCACGAGAAATCCTCGACAGCCGCGGTAACCCCACCGTCGAAGTCGACGTCACGCTCGAAGACGGCACCATGGGCCGCGCCGCCGTTCCGTCGGGCGCTTCGACCGGCGCACACGAAGCCGTCGAAAAGCGTGACGGCGACAAGTCGCGCTACCTCGGCAAAGGCGTTCTGGAAGCTGTTGCTGCCGTGAACGGCGAAATCGCAGAAGCTCTCGTCGGTTACGACGCGCTGGAGCAGGTCGAAATCGACAACGCGATGATCGAACTCGATGGCACCGCGAACAAGGGCCGCCTGGGCGCCAACGCGATCCTCGGCGTCTCGCTCGCCGTTGCCAAAGCCGCTGCCGAGTTTACCGGCCAGCCGCTCTACCGCTACATCGGCGGCACCTCGGCCCGCGTTCTGCCGGTTCCGATGATGAACATCATCAACGGCGGCGAACACGCCGACAACCCGATCGACATTCAGGAATTCATGATCATGCCGGTTTCGGCAACGAACGTGAAAGAAGCGATCCGCATGGGTTCGGAAGTCTTCCACACCCTGAAGAAAGAGCTGTCGGCTGCTGGCTACAACACCGGCATCGGTGACGAAGGCGGCTTCGCTCCGGCACTGGAATCGACCCGCAAGGCGCTCGACTTCATCCTGACCGCGATCGACAAAGCAGGCTACAAAGCCGGCGAAGATATCTTCCTCGCTCTCGACTGCGCATCGACCGAATACTACGTCGACGGCAAGTACGAAATGAAGGGCGAAGGCAAGTCGCTGACCTCGGAAGAGAACGCCGACTACCTCGCAGAGCTGTGCAACGACTACCCGATCATCTCGATCGAAGACGGCATGGCAGAAGACGACTGGGACGGCTGGAAGCTGCTCACCGACAAGATCGGCGAGAAGGTCCAGCTCGTTGGTGACGACCTCTTCGTAACCAACCCTGCCCGTCTGGCTGACGGTATCGAAAAGGGCGTTGCCAACTCGATGCTCGTCAAAGTGAACCAGATCGGCTCGCTGACCGAGACCCTGAAGGCCGTCGATATGGCTCACCGTGCGCGCTACACCAACGTGATGTCGCACCGCTCGGGCGAAACCGAAGACGCGACCATCGCTGACCTCGCAGTTGCCACCAACTGCGGTCAGATCAAGACCGGCTCGCTGTCGCGTTCGGACCGTCTGGCCAAGTACAACCAGCTGATCCGCATCGAAGAACTGCTCGGCACCACTGCCGAATACGCAGGTACCTCGATCCTGAAGAAGTAATTTCGGGTCTCCCCGGAAAACGAAAAGCCCCGCGATTGCGGGGCTTTTTTGTTTTGCGGCCGTTTAGGCCAGAAGCCAGTCCGATGACCCTGCGCCGAAGTCGTCGACGTCCAGATCGGTCTTCAACACGATGAGCTGCATGTCGGATACGGCATCACCGTCCACATCGACATAGACAGTGGCGTGCTTGCCCTGATTGCTCCACCAGACCGAGTTCGCCGCCGCGCCGGTTTCCGAGATCAACAGCGTTTCGAAATCGTCGGTGGTGCTGTCACCGTCCATCCAGGTGAAGTCGAGCTTGTCCGTGCCGCTGTCGAACTGCTTGATCTTGTCAGCCTTCTTATTGTTGGCGCTGTCGCTGGTTTCCCAGAACACGAAGACGTCTTCATCCTGATCCCTGCCAGCGACCATCAGGTCCTTGCCGCCGCCGGAATAGAATACGTCAGCGCCCTTCCCGCCGTCCAGCTTGTCCTTGCCGCCGTCGCCCCAAAGCACGTCGTCGCCATTGCCGGACTTGATCTTGTCGTTGCCCTTGCCGCCGATCAGGAAGTCATCGCCGTTGCCGCTGGTAATCTTGTCGTTGCCGCCTGCGCCATAGAACAGGTTATCGCCGTACATCAGGCGGACGTTGTCGTTGCCTGCAAACACGCTTTCAAGGATCGCTTCGTCGTCATCAGTGGAGGGCGAGAGCATCGCGCCGATCAGCTCGGCAATGTCGATATCGAGGCCGTAGATGTAGCCCATGATAGCCGGTTCATCACCCGAGATGTCCGCTTCGATCAACGCAGTAATCGTGCCCGACTGCGGGATGTTCGAACTGTCGATGACGAAATTTTCGCCGCCGAACGCGACTGCCCAGTCGTAATCGTAGAAGGCCGCGGCGAAAGCATCGCTGACGTTATCGCCGCCCAGATCGAAGTTGTAATCGAGGAATGTCAGGAATTCGTCGGCATCGCCAAACGCTTCGAGCGAGAAGTCGGCGGGAAATTCAACGCCGGTGTAGACCACTTTGACCATCGGGTAGCTCCGTATTTTTCCGTTAGGTCAACTTTGCCAGACGGGCGCCGGAGATGCGCAGGGTCAAAGGGGCAGCGGAGGCTATCAAACGTATGCCAAAACGGCCTCTTCGTAGGGCGTGCGGCACAACTGAAACGGCGCGCTGCAGTCTTGTGCACTCTTCAGTTGTAGTCGAACAGGAAGTCGCCCTCGACAATGTCCTGCTTGAAAACCTTGATCTTCAGATCGGCCGAGGCGTCCCCGTCGACATCCGCATAGACCCACGCGTGCTTGCCTGAATTGTCGACCCAGAGCGCATTGGCTGCCGCCACGTCCGAGAACACCAGCGCATCGAAGTCATTAGTGTCGGTGTCTCCATCCATGCCGCGAAAATCAAAGACGTCCTCGCCGTTGTCGAATTGTTTGACGCGGTCGAATTTGTTGCCAGTGCTTTCATTGGCGTTGCCATAGTGGACGGTGTCCCGATCCTGGTCATTGCCGAGCTTAATGGTGTCCTTGCCCTTGCTGCCGAAGAGGTGGTCAGCCCCCTTCCCGCCGTCGAGCTTGTCGTTGCCAAAGCCGCCGTCGAGCACATCGTCGCCGGCACTGGCAAATATCTTGTCATTGCCAACCCCGCCCATGAGGCTGTCGTCATAGCGGCCCGTCCTGATGGTATCGTTGCCCTTGTAGCCGTTCATATACACGCCGTCGAATTTCAGCGTGATCTGATCATCGCTCTCGAACAGCCCCATGAGGATGTCATATTCGTCGGTGTATTCGGGACTGTTCAAAGCCTGCACCAGAAGCGCGGTATCAATCGTAAAGTCCGAGAAACTGCCGACAGCGTTCAACGTATTTCCGTCCATCGGGCCCTCGACCAGCGCGGTGATGGTGCCCATTTGCATGACGCCGTTGCTGTCGGTGACGAAGTTGTAGCCGCCAAAGGCGATGCCCCAGTCGCTATCATCATAGGTCACGACCACCCAGTCCTGCGCCGAGATACCCCCGATCGTCAGGTCCGACAGCAGATATGGCGTGAACAGATCACCATCGATCACGTCCGAAATGCTGGCGAACTGGTTGGCGTCGGTGTCCACATAATTGATGACTGTCATTGCAAGCTCCGGTGTCTTTTGGGCTCCAGTCTGGGCGAACGGGGCTTGGAAATGTACCGTGGCACAGGGCTGGCGCGGGTCTCATCGGTATGGTGAACCGCCTCGAAAGACTTGCCGAAGCGGCCCCGCCCCATCAGGATGCGGGCATGACCTCAGCATCCGACATCATCCGCAAACTCGACCTCAAGCCCCATCCCGAAGGCGGGCACTATCGTCAGACATGGATCGCTGACGGGGACGGACGCCCCGCTGGCACCTGCATCTTTTTCCTACTGGCCGCGGGCGAGCGCAGCCATTGGCACAAGGTCGATGCGGCAGAGATCTGGCACTACTACGCTGGCGCGCCGCTGCTGCTGCGAACCTCTACGACGGACGAAGGCCCCGCGATCACGCGCCGCCTTGGCCCCGACGTCATGGCCGGTGAAGCGCCGCAGCTCATCGTCGCGCCGCATGAATGGCAAGCCGCCGAAAGCACCGGCGACTGGACGCTGGTCGGCTGCACCGTCTCGCCCGCGTTCCAATTCGAGGGCTTCGTCCTCGCCCCCGACGGGTTCGACATCCCCGAATAGCGTTACTGCGCCGCGATGTTCGCCGCCGTCTCGTCGGCAATCTGACCCGCCGCGCTTTCGACGTCGTGGATCGCAGTGAAGAGCTGGTTCATGTTCCGCATCTCGACGGCGCAAAGGTCGTTCAACTCGCTGATCCGCTGCGCGATCTTTTGTGCATCGTCGGACGACGACCGCAGTGCGTGGGCGCTATCCTCGACCACCTTCACGCTGTTTTCCACCTGTCCGAGCGCCAGCTGGATCAGCTCGTCAATCTCGCCCGCAGCTTTGGTGGCGCGCGCCGCAAGCTGCTGGACCTCGCCCGCAACAACCGTAAAGCCCTTGCCCGCGCTCCCTGCCCGCGCCGCTTCGATCCGCGCGTTAATGGCAACGAGGTGCGTTTGAAACGCGATCTCTTCGATGTCCTTCACAAACCGGCCCATATCAAGCGTCGAGGCCGCAATTTCCTTCATCCGCACGTTTGCCGCATCAACGACATTGCCGCCTTTGCTGGTCGTATCGCGGATATGCGCGGAGTCCTCGGCTGCGGCATGAAGCGAGTTCTGTACCTTTTTGACGGTCTCGAGGATCGTGTTGGTCTGTTCTGTCAACTTCACCATCTGGTCGGAGATGTGGACCGAGCGCGTCTGCGTCCGCTCATAAAGCTCGTTCGTATCGGACAGCTCACGGCTGCGCTGCTCCAGAATGCGCTGCGTTTTCGCCTTTTGCGCAGCAACCTCGGCCTGCGCTTCCTCCAGCGCGTCGATCATGATGGAAATCTCGTTCTTGCCGCGCGCGGGGTAGCGGAATGTTCCGTCGTGCACGCCCTCTTTCGCAGCCCGTGCGGTTATGGCGAAAACCGACAGGAACCCATTGACGATCAATCCGACCAGCACAGCGAACACGGCGAAGCCGACAAACACCATGCCGAACTGAACATAAATCGTTCGCAGCCGCGCGCTGGACAGTGCCTCCGCACTGCTCGCCAACTCTCCAAGAGCGATATCCTGAATGCTGATGAGCCGTCCCAGCTGTTCGAGCCCAAGCGACAGCACCTGCACCACGCTGCCCGTATCGACCTCTCCACCATCAACAGTGCCGCGTCGAAACGCCTCGCTGAATGCGGTGTCGACCTCAAGGAATTCAGCGACGATATCGGCATAGAGAACATCGTCCTCCAGCGGCGCGATTATGCTCTTGATATAGGTGCCATAGCGGATCAAGGCGCTCGCGTTCACCTCGGTTCGGTCCACACTGGCGAGGATGTTGATCTCCTGAATAATCAGGTTCTTGTACTCGCGGATGGCCTGCGAGACCTCGCGCACACGCTCGAATTCAGCGTGGAGGTCACCGCTCGGACCGACAAACAAGCGCGATTGCAGCTTGCGGTATTCATCGAAGAAAGCAGAAAAGTCCGCTTCGACTTCAAGCGCTTGGAAGTCCTCACGCCGCGCCTGCTCGCGAATGGCGGGGATCGTGCGGGCAAACTCGACTATATTGCCGAACTCGTCCAGCACACCAAGCTCCTCGTACTCCGGTCCGAATTCCAGCAACTCGGCCTCGGCCACGGCGGTATCCGTGCCGGACTGCTGCGCAGCCAGAATAGCGCCCGCTTCAGGCAACCGTGTCACCACGTAGGCGAAACCCGCGATGTATTCGATTTCCGCCTTGTTCACGACCTCCCGCGCCGCCTCCAGCACCACAAGCCGCCGCGCCGCATCCTGCGCGTTCACATAATCGCGGTAATGGTTCGACAGATCATGAAAACTGACCCACGCGATCCACGCAAACAAAGGTCCGATGACCAGCGCCGCAAGCCGACGGATGGGCAGTTTGGTAACAAGAGCTTGAGACAATTTCATGAGCACGTTCCATGGTTCCGCCCAGGCAGAAACGGCACGGATACCGCCCTCTTTATCGCGCAAGGGTATAGGACAAGGCGATCAAATTAGACCCGAGGTGTCCGACACGCACCGTAGCGTGTGCGTGTATCGCAAAACGTGTCAGCGACTGGTGAGATTTGAGGGGAAATGGCGCACCCAACAGGATTCGAACCTGTGGCCTTCGCCTTCGGAGGGCGACGCTCTATCCAGCTGAGCTATGGGTGCTTTTTTCCAAGTGGCCTACGGGAACCTATAGCTTCGCAGCTATAGGCCCGCAATGGCAAAATCAGGCGAAGAGTTCGTGGCAGAGCTCAAGCGCGTCGACGAGTTTGTCGACCTCTTCGCGGGTGTTGTACATGCCGAAGGATGCGCGGCAGGACGCGTTGATGCCGAGGTGATCCATCAGCGGCATGGCGCAGTGGCTACCGGCACGGACGGCGACGCCTTTTTTGTCCAGCACGGTCGAGATGTCATGCGGATGGCCCGCGCCGTCGATGGTGAACGAGAAGATCGCGGCCTTGTCGTCCGGATTACCTTGGAGGTTCAACCAGTTGAGACCACGAAGTTTTTCGTCCGCGTAGGTGCGCAGATCGTGCTCGTGACGGGCAACGTTCTCCATCCCTATGTTCATCAGGTAATCGAGCGCCACGCCCATGCCGATGGTCTGTACGATCCCGGGGGTGCCGGCCTCGAACTTCATCGGGGCGTCGTTGTAGGACACCTCGTCACGGCCGACTTCGCGGATCATATCGCCGCCGCCCATGAAGGGGCGCATCTCGGCCATCCGCTCTTTGGCGATGAACATCGCGCCGGAGCCCGACGGGCCGTAGAGTTTATGGCCCGTGATCGCGAAGAAATCGCAACCGATGTCCTGCACGTCGACGGGCATGTGGACCGAGCTTTGCGAGCCATCGACGAGGACCGGAACGCCCTTTGCGCGAGCACCGGCGCAGATGGTTTTCACATCCACGATCGTGCCCAGCACGTTCGAACAGTGCGTGACCGCGATCAGCTTGGTCTTCGGGCCGATCGCGTCCAGAACGGCCTGCGGATCGAGGTTGCCATTCGCATCCGGCTCGACCCATTTCAGCACCACGCCCTGACGTTCGCGGAGGAAGTGCCACGGCACGATGTTGGCGTGGTGTTCGAGGACCGACAGCAGGATCTCGTCGCCGGCTTCAAAGCGCGGCGCGGCCCACGCGTAGGAAATCAGGTTGATCCCCTCGGTGGTGCCGGAGGTGAAGACGATCTCGTCCTCGCTCGGCGCGTTGATGAACTTGCGGACGATGTCGCGGGTGCTCTCGTATTTCTCGGTCGCGAGGTTCGACAGGAAATGCAGGCCGCGGTGGACGTTGGAATATTCCTCGGCGTAGCCACGGGTGATCGCGTCGATCACTACCTGCGGCTTTTGCGCAGACGCGCCGTTGTCGAGGTAGACAAGCGGCTTGCCGTTCACCTCTCGCTTGAGGATCGGGAAATCGGCGCGGATTGCATTTACGTCAAACATCTCAGGCCCCCTTTTCGGCCTCCGTCAAAGTCAGCAGCAGGATTACGGCAAATGCCGCGAGCCAGAGGCCACCGATAAAGTGGGTTCCCGGAACGGCGCCGTTCAGACCGAGCAGCAGCCCGTAGAACAGTCCGGCGGGCGACGTGGCGAGCAATGTCCAGAACATCGCGAGCCGCGCCGTAAAAAACGTGCCCTTACCGCCAAGAACCTTGGCAATGAGATGGGCAACAGCCGCAAGGCCGTAGAACAGCAGCGGCCAGATAAAGATCCAGCCGAGCAGGCTATAGGCCACAAGCTGGCTCATTTCTTCGCCGGTGATGTGGGCCTGACGGGCAAGCGCGGGCCATTGGGAAATGAAGACGATGAAACAGCCGCCCATCAGGAAGGCCAGTGCACGATCTTCGCGTTTTCCCATTGCGAGCAGTTTGCGCATCACCGCACGCGGCGCGCGCCACGTGCGGATCATGTCACGGCTCACGCTCATGCGCGGCGACGCTCCAGCCAAGCAGCCAGACGCTCGGTCAGTTCGGCAGCGAGGTCTTCGTTCTCGATCTCGGCGACCGCTTCGGCGAGGAACGACAGCGTCAGCAGGTCGGTCGCTTCCGTTTTGCTCACACCGCGCGAGCGCAGGTAGTAAAGAGCGGTCTCGTCAATCGCGCCAACGGTCGAGCCGTGCGAACATGCCACGTCGTCGGCGTAGATTTCCAGCTCGGGCTTGGCGAGGAAGTTGCTGTCATCATCGAGCAGCAGACCCTGCGAGATCTGATAACCGTCGGTCTTCTGGGCGCCTTCCTTCACGAGGATCTTGCCTTGGAACACGCCGGTCGCACCGTTGCGCAGCACCTTCTTGAACACCTGACGGCTTTCGCAGCGCTCGGCGTCGTGGGTGATGAAGACGGTGTCGTCGTGGTGGAAATCACGCCCATCACCGAGGCAGGCACCAGCCACATGCGCAATCGCATCGTCGCCGGTCAGCTCAATAACGGTCTCGTTGCGGGTGAGCACGCCGTTGACGGTCATGGTGAACGACTTGAACGCGGATTCAGAGCCGAGGCGGGCGAACAGACCCGTCACAGCACGGCGCTCGTGGTCACGGCCCTGCGCACGGATGTGGTGGAACGCGCCGGTGTCGGCCACGTCGACCTCGGTGACCTTGTTGAAACGGGCCGCAGCGGGGCCGTTTTCCAGCAGGGTGACCGAAGCGCCCTCTTCGACCTTCACAACGTGGTGGAGGATCGCGTCAGAGGTTTCGTTTTCGTGCAGGTACTGGATGTGGACCGGACGGCTGACGTTGCCGGTCGCGCGGATGACGATGCCATCGGTCGCGAACGCGGTGTTCAGCACGGCGAACGGACGCTCGACCGGAGTCTGGCCCGCAGTTTCGAGCTTGCCGTAGAGGTCTTTGACCCAGTGGATGTCGGCGGACATCGCGTCGGCGAGGCGCGCGATTTCCAGACCGTCCTGCGACAGATCAGAGGACTGCGCGGCATCGAACACACCGTCGACAAACACGATCTTCAGCGCGTCCGCACCCGCAAACAGCGGCGCTTCGTCGCCGTTGTCGAACACGGCAGCGGTGGGCGCCTCGGGAGCGACCAGCGACGCGGGGTTGGTGTAGCGCCAGTATTCGTCGCGCTTGATCGGCAGCCCCATCGCGGTCAGCCGGTTCAGCGCATCCTGACGCAGTTCGGTCGCCCAAGCAGCACCTTCCGGCAGCGTGAGAGCGGCCAGACGGGCCTCGGTCGCGTCAGCTTTGAGCTTCGGCAGCGCCATTACTGCACCTCCGCCAGAAGGTCTGCATAGCCGTTGTTTTCAACTTCGAGAGCCAGCTCCGGACCGCCCGACTTGATGATGCGGCCGTTTGCCATGATGTGCACGACGTCCGGTTTGATGTGGTCCAGAAGACGCTGGTAGTGCGTGATGACGAGGAACGAGCGACCTTCGTCGCGCAGTGCGTTCACGCCGTCGGACACCAGTTTCATCGCGTCAACGTCGAGGCCGGAGTCGGTCTCGTCAAGGATGCACATCTTCGGCTCCAGCATTGCCATCTGGAGGATCTCGTTCCGCTTCTTCTCACCGCCCGAGAAGCCGACGTTCACGGGACGCTTGAGCATGTCGGCGTCGATCTTGAGGGTCTTGGCCTTTTCGCGGACGATCTTGAGGAAATCGCCAGCGCTGTATTCCTCTTCGCCGCGTGCCTTGCGCTGTGCGTTCACAGCGGTGCGCAGGAAGGTCATGTTCCCAACGCCCGGAATTTCGACGGGGTACTGGAACGCGAGGAACAGGCCCGCCGCAGCGCGCTCTTCGGGCTCCATTTCCAGCAGATCAACGCCGTCGAGGGTCGCTGCGCCGTCGGTGACTTCGTAGCCGTCGCGGCCCGACAGAACGTAGGACATGGTCGACTTGCCCGAACCGTTCGGGCCCATGATGGCGTGAACTTCGCCAGCGCCGATCTTGAGGTCGACGCCCTTGAGGATCTGCTTGTCCTCTTCTTCAAGTTTGACGTGCAGGTTCTTGATTTCCAGCATTTAATTCTCCTAGCCGCCGGTGCGGCACATCGGCCCGAGGCCGTTCATTCCAAGCGCGAGACGCGCGATTAATCCAGCGAGACAGCGGTGCCCGAGGCCGAAACCATGAGCATCTGTCCGATAACTTCGTAGTCGAGATCGACACCAATCACCGCGTCAGCACCGCTCTCGGCCGCGCGGACTTCCATCTCGCGCAGGGCCGTTTCACGCGCATCTGCGAGCTTCGCCTCGTAAGCGCCCGAGCGCCCGCCGATCACGTCGGTGATCGAGGCGAAGATGTCCCGCACGACGTTTGCGCCCATGATGGCCTCGCCGGTGACGATACCGTGGTATCCCGTCACGCGGCGACCTTCGATGCTGTTGGTGGTGGTGACGATCATCCGACCGATCCTTCGAGCGAGATGGCAACCAGCTGCTGTGCTTCCATCGCGAATTCCATCGGCAGCGCCTGAAGCACTTCCTTACAGAACCCGTTCACCACGAGAGCCACGGCCTCTTCTTCGTCCATGCCGCGCTGGCGGCAGTAGAAGAGCTGGTCGTCGTCCACCTTCGAGGTGGTCGCTTCGTGTTCAACGCGCGAGGAGTTGTTCTTCACCTCGATATACGGAACCGTGTGGGCACCGCATTCCGAGCCGATGAGCAAGCTGTCGCACTGGGTGTAGTTGCGGCTATTCTTTGCCTTCGGGTGCATCGACACCAGACCACGGTAGGTGTTCTGCGCCTTACCGGCAGAGATACCCTTGGAGACAATGCGCGACTTGGTGTTCTTGCCAAGGTGCACCATCTTCGTGCCGGTGTCGGCCTGCTGCATGTTGTTGGCAATCGCGATCGAGTAGAACTCGCCCTGGCTGTCATCACCGCGCAGAATGCACGACGGGTATTTCCAGGTAACAGCCGAGCCGGTTTCAACCTGAGTCCACATCACTTTCGCACGGTCGCCGCGGCAGTCCGCGCGCTTGGTGACGAAGTTGTAGATGCCGCCCTTGCCGTTCTCGTCGCCCGGATACCAGTTCTGGACGGTCGAGTATTTTACTTCAGCGTCTTCCTCGACGATGATCTCGACCACAGCCGCGTGAAGCTGCGCGGTATCGCGCTGCGGCGCGGTACAGCCTTCGAGGTAGGACACATACGAGCCCTTATCCGCAATGATCAGCGTACGTTCGAACTGGCCGGTGTTTTCCGCGTTGATACGGAAATAAGTCGACAGTTCCATCGGGCAGCGAACGCCCGGCGGCACGTAGACGAACGAGCCGTCCGAGAACACAGCCGAGTTCAGCGTGGCATAGTAGTTGTCGGTCGCCGGAACGACGGAGCCGAGGTACTTCTTGACCAGTTCGGGATGCTCGCGGATCGCTTCGGAGATCGAGCAGAAGATTACGCCCGCCTTCTGAAGTTCCTTCTGGAAGGTCGTACCGACGGAAACGGAGTCGAACACCGCGTCCACAGCAACCTTGCGGTCGCCTTCCTTGTAGTCCTCGGCACCTTCGACGCCTGCGAGGATCATCTGCTCCTTGAGCGGAATACCGAGCTTTTCATAGGTCGCGAGCAGCTTGGGGTCGACCTCTTCGAGCGACTTGGGCTTTTCGACCATGCTCTTGGGACGCGCATAGTAGTACTGGTCTTGAAAATCGATCTTGGGATAATCGACCATCGCCCAAGTAGGCTCCTCCATGGTTTCCCAACGCTCGAAGGCCGACAGACGCCATTCGGTCATCCACTCCGGCTCTTCGTTCTTGTCCGAGATGAGACGCACGATATCGGGGTTCACACCCTTAGGCGCGTACTCCATCTCGATATCGGTTTCCCAACCGTATTTATATTTGCCCGAAAGCTTTGCAACGGCATCGACAGTTTCCTGATCGACCCCTTCCTTCACTTCGGTTCGGTCCAGTGCAGCCATGACCTTTCCCTTTCTTACGCGGCTTTTGCGCGCATCTTTTTATATCGATCAACCCAAGCGTCGGCGAAGGCCAACACATCGGCTTCAGTCGTTTCAATTCCCAGCGAAACTCGCGTCGCGCACGCGGCATCCGCTTCGTCAAATCCCATAGCGCGGAGCACTTTGCTCGCCTTCACCTTGCCGCTCGAACAGGCCGAGCCGGCAGAGATGGCGAACCCCGACAGGTCCATATTCATGACCTGCGTCTCGCCCTTCCAGCCGGGTGTCACATAGCAGGACGTGTTCGGCAACCGCTTGGCGGTCTTCCCCACAAAGATAGGTACGCCCGCGCCATCAGCAATGCGCTCTTCCATCAAATCGCGCAGCCTTGCGATCTCGTCCCAGCGGCCATCCGCCAGATCTTTCTGGGCAGCTTCGGCAGCGGCGGCAAAGCCTGCGATCCCGATGATATTCTCGGTACCCGCACGGCGTCCCATCTCCTGCCCACCGCCTTTCAGCTGCGCAGACAGATCATAGCCCTGCGGAATGACCAGCGCGCCAACACCCTTCGGCCCGCCCAGCTTGTGAGCCGATACGAACACCATGCCGACACCGGCCCATGCATAGGAAAACGGGATCTTCCCGAAGGCTTGCGTGATGTCCGACACCGCCAGCCCTTCCGGCAGGTCCTGAATGATACCCGTCTCCGAATTGGCAAGCTGCAACGTCGACCCGGCCGGATCGGTCACAGCCACAGCGCCATCTCCGTGCACATCGAGCGACGGCTCGACCCACGACAGCACAGCTTCGTGCTCGATTTCCGAGCCCAGCAAACCGCGCCCCGCGCAAGCCAGCGCAGCAGCTTCGGTGGAGCCGGAGACGAACACGATATCCGCGTTCCCAGCCCCCAAAGCCTCCGACACCTGACGGCGCGCTTTTTCCATCAGCGACTTTGCAGCGCGGCCCTCGGAATGCACCGAACTTGGATTGCCCGCGACATCCATCGCGGCAACCATTGCCTCGCGCGCCTCGGCCCGCAGCGGCGTCGTCGCATTATGATCAAGATAGACCCGCTTCACGCCGCCGCCCTTTTCACTTTGAAAAAAATACCTCGGGGGAGGCCGCCAACGGCGGACGGGGGCAGAGCCCCCACATATGCGGCGTCAAAAGTCACTCGTCGACCACTTCGAACAGCGACGGCACAGCCGGACACGGCGCAAGGCCGTTGCTTACTACATCGGACAGACGCGCCTGATGGAGGAACACATAGACATGCGCCGACAGACCTTCCCAAAGGCGGTTCGTCAGCGATTGCGCGCGGGTGCCGGAGTTCGCGCCGGATGCGCCAACGCCTTTGTGCATTGCACTTACGGTCTCGTCTACCGCAGCGAGAATATCGGCCACGCGGATGTCCGACGGCACCTTTGCCAGCTTGTAACCACCGCCCGGACCACGAACGGAATCCACCAGGCCCTCGCGGCGAAGCTTCACAAAAAGCTGCTCAAGGTACGGCAGAGAGATGTTCTGACGCTTGGAAATCTCCGCCAGCGTCACCAGCGAACCGGCGGGCTGCAAAGCGAGATCGGCAAGCGCGACAACGGCATAACGGCCTTTGGTGCTCAGTTTCATAGCTTTCAGACGGCTCCGATAAAGCGTTACAATATTGACGGATGCGGCTGACGTCATTACTTCGAGACCCAGCCCCGGCCCATCATGTAGGCCGGATTTAGAATCCTTCTAAGATGCCCGATGAATTTCGTCAAGAAATCCGGACACCAACTGCACAGGGACCCGAATGCCCGAAGTAATTTTCCCCGGCCCCGAAGGCCGGCTCGAAGGCCGTTACCACCCGCAGAAAGATCGTGACGCTCCGATCGCCATCGTTCTGCACCCGCACCCCCAGTTCGGCGGCTCGATGAACCAGCGCGTGGTCCACAAGCTGCACTACACGTTCTACAACATGGGCTTCACGGTTCTGCGGTTCAATTTCCGCGGCGTCGGTCGCAGTCAGGGTGAATACGATCAGGGCATCGGCGAGCTTTCGGATGCGGCATCGGCGCTGGACTATCTCCAGTCGATGAACACCGGCTCGAAGCACTGCTGGGTCGCCGGTTTCTCGTTCGGCGCATGGATCGGCATGCAGCTTCTGATGCGCCGTCCGGAAATCACCGGCTTCATCTCGGTCGCTCCGCCCGCGAACATGTATGACTTCTCGTTCCTCGCGCCCTGCCCGTCTTCGGGTCTGATCATCAACGGCAGCGCCGACCGCGTCGCGCCGCCGGCAGATACCGTCAGCCTCGTGAACAAGCTGCACGACCAGAAGGGCATCACCATCACCCACGAGGTTGTCGAGGGTGCGGGCCACTTCTTTGACGACGAACACCTCGAAACCATGAGCGATTCCGTCAAAGGTTACGTCCGTCGCCGCCTGACGGAGAATACGAGGTAATCCATGTCGCTCACCAACGAGCTCGCCGAAAAGCTTGCGCTTGATACCATCAACGCAGCCGACGCAATGGAAGACCCGAACCTCGTTCAGGACGTGTCCAATGTGCTGGGCGCGTCCTCGCAGACCACGCAGGAAGCGTTCATGACGGCTGTGCGCGTGATCAACTCAGAGCGCCGCGCACGCCGCTACCTCGAACAACGCATCGCAAAAGCGCGCGGCGACCAGTAATGGCCGCCGCATCCCGCATTGCCCGCCAGTTTGCCTTTCTCAACGAGGCAGACCGACTGAAAGGCGTGGACCGCGCCAACCTGATCCTCGATTGCAGCCGCGAAGAAAACAGTGCCGAACATAGCTGGCACCTGATGCTCTACGCGATGGTGTTCGGCGCGAACCAACCGCCCGAGGTCGACGTCGACCGCGCGATCCTGATGCTCATGCTGCATGATCTGGTCGAGATCGACGCAGGCGACCATCCGATCCATCTGGGCCACGATCCCGCCGTCGTCGCTGCCGCTGAACAAAAGGCCGCCGACCGTCTGTTCGGCATTCTGCCCGAAGACCAAGGCACGCACCTCCGCGCCGTCTGGGACGAATTTGAAGCCGGTGAGACGCCGACCGCTGCCTTCGCCCGCCGCTGCGACATTGCGCAACCGATGTTCCAGACGATCTGCGGCACAAGCCCTCGCCCCGACCACATCGAGATCGTGCGCAATAACATGTCCGGTGGCCGCGCCCGTCCCTTGGCCGAGCACTGGGCCGAGGCTTACGAACATGCCGCTGCTCTGCTTGACGGCGCGGAAAGCACCGCGACCGATGACTTCCTGAGCCAACTCGCCTTCGTCAACGAGGCCTGCCAGCTCAAGGGCGTCTACCGCGCCACTCGCCTGCACGACGGCAGCCGTCATGAGAACAGCGCGGAGCATAGCTGGCACAGTGCACTGCACATCTACATCCTCGCCGAGCATGCGACCCGCGAGATCAACGTTGAAAAAGCCGTGCGGATGCTGGTGCTCCATGATCTCGTTGAGATCGACGCGGGCGACAATCCGATCCACGGCAATGTCGACCACGCCGCGCAAGAGGCCGCCGAACTGGCCGCCGCTGACCGTTTATTCAACATCCTCCCCGACCCGCAGAACGCCGTATTCCGCGCCCTATGGGACGAATTCGAAGAAGCGACGAGCCCCGAAGCCCATTATGGCAAGGCTATCGACCGCACCTCGACCCCGCTGGCAAACCTCGCCAATGGCGGCGGAAGCTGGGTGGACTATAATGTGGGCTATGACCAACTGGTCGAACGTGTCGGAAAGCCGATCTCTCGCGGGGCGCCCGCGGTGTGGGAAGAGCTGGACCGGATGCTCAAGAGTTATCCGCTTTTCGCGGGCAGCTAAACTCGGTATACATTGGCATACAAAGTCTGGTCAAAGCCTTCGGGCCACGCTAGATACTCCTCATACTCACACATACACGGAGTCGCCTCATGACCAAGATCAAGGTGGAAAATCCGGTCGTCGAACTCGACGGCGATGAAATGACCCGCATCATCTGGGATTTCATCAAACAAAAGCTCATCCTCCCGTACCTCGACCTCGATCTGAAGTACTACGACCTCGGCATCGAAGTGCGTGACGAGACCGAAGACCAGATCACCATCGATGCGGCCAACGCGATCAAGGAATACGGTGTCGGCGTCAAATGCGCGACGATCACCCCTGATGAAGCGCGTGTCGAGGAATTCGGCCTCAAGAAGATGTGGCGCTCGCCCAACGGCACGATCCGCAACATCCTTGGCGGTGTTGTTTTCCGTCAGCCGATCATCTGCCGCAACGTCCCGCGCCTCGTTCCGGGTTGGACGCAGCCGATCGTTGTGGGCCGTCACGCATTCGGCGACCAGTACCGCGCGACCGACTTCCACTTCCCGTCGGCAGGTAAGCTGACCATGAAGTTTGTCGGCGAAGACGGCACCGAGATCGAGCGCGAAGTCTACAACGCGCCCTCCGCCGGCGTGTACATGGGCATGTATAACCTCGACGACTCCATCATCGACTTTGCCCGCGCATCGCTGAACTACGGGCTCGCGCTGAAATGGCCGGTGTACCTGTCGACCAAGAACACGATCCTCAAAGCCTACGACGGCCGCTTCAAGGACCTGTTCCAGAAGGTCTACGAGGAAGAGTTCGAAGAGAAATTCAAGGCCGCAGGCATCTGGTATGAACACCGCCTGATCGACGACATGGTCGCTTGCGCACTGAAATGGTCGGGCGGTTTCGTCTGGGCGTGTAAGAACTACGACGGCGACGTGCAGTCGGACACCGTGGCGCAGGGCTACGGCTCGCTGGGCTTGATGGCGTCGCAGCTGATGACCCCCGATGGCAAGATCGTGGAGGCCGAGGCCGCCCACGGCACCGTTACCCGCCACTACCGCAACCACCAGGCCGGCAAGGCAACCTCAACCAACTCGGTCGCGTCGATCTACGCATGGACCGGCGGTCTGAAGCACCGCGCAAAGCTCGACGGCAACGCGCAGTTGATGCGCTTTGCAGAAACGCTGGAGAAAGTCACCGTGCAGTGCGTCGAAGACGGCTGGATGACCAAAGACCTCGCCCTGCTGGTCGGTCCCGACCAGAAGTGGCTCACCACGATGGGCTTTCTCGAAAAGGTTGACGAGTACCTCAACAAAGCGCTCGTCGGGTAAAAAATATCAAGGGCGGCCTCGCGGTCGCCCTTTTCCTTTCCCATGCTTTTGGGTACGAAGTGCTGACCTAAAGAGGTGCATCATGACCGACCCCAAGAAGCATTCACTGATCGAAGACGCCCAAGGCATCGCCTTCGGAGTCATCCTTGCGTCCTTCGGCCTCCAGATCCTGACCTTCATGGGGTTCGTGACGGGCCAGACGGCAGGTCTTGCCCTGCTGATCTCCTACGTGACAGGATGGAGCTTCGGTGCGGTCTTCTTCGTCGTGAACATCCCGTTCTACTGGCTGGGCTACAAGCGCCTCGGCCCGACCTTCGTGATGAAGACGTTCCTGTCGGTCGCGCTGCTGTCGGTCCTCGTCAGCTTCATGCCGTCGATGATCGCGTTCGAGTTCATGGCCCCAATCCCTGCCGCCATCCTCTTCGGCCTCGTCACCGGCTCCGCGCTCATCGCCCTCTTCCGCCACGGCGGCAGCCTCGGCGGTATCGGCATCCTCGCGCTTTACCTGCAAGAGAAAACGGGCTTCCGCGCGGGCTGGACCCAGCTTCTGTTCGACGCCGCGCTCTTTGCCATCGCACTGACGATCCGCGACGTGCCGACCGTGTTCTACAGCTTCATCGGTGCGCTCGTCGTGAACCTCGTCATTGCAATCAACCACCGCAAAGACCGCTATATCGCCACCTGAGAGCGGTCTGTGCAGGCGTATCCGCTTGCCCGCTGCAGTGCGGAAATCTAGGCTGGCCGCAAATCAGAGTGACAGGTCCGGCCATGCCCACCCACATCATTGCCCTGCTCTTCGCCATCGTCGCGGAAACCATCGCGACGTCCGCGCTCAAGGCGTCGGACCAGTTCACCAAGATCGGCCCGACCGCCATCGTCGTGATCGGCTACGCTATCTCGTTCTACCTGCTGGCGTACGCCGTGCGTTTTATGCCAACCGGCATCGTCTATGCGATCTGGTCGGGGCTGGGTATCGTGCTGGTCGCGGTCATCAGTTGGCTCTGGTTCGGGCAGAAACTTGACCTTGGGGCAATCATCGGGCTGGGCCTGATCCTCGCCGGAATTGTCGTGATTAACCTGTTTTCGGACACAGCCAGCCACGGTTAGGCCCTTTAGGACTAGCCTTTGCTGCATTTGCACGGTATGGGCCAGCCAACTTCCGAAAAAGGCTGACCTATGGATATCCGTAATATCGCGATTATCGCGCACGTTGACCACGGCAAAACGACGCTGGTTGATGAACTCCTCAAGCAATCGGGTGCCTTCCGCGAAAACCAGGCCGTTGCAGAACGTGCCATGGATAGCAACGATATCGAACGTGAACGCGGGATCACCATTCTGGCAAAGGCGACTTCGGTCGAGTGGGGCACCACTCGCATCAACATCGTCGACACCCCCGGCCACGCCGACTTCGGCGGTGAAGTCGAACGCATCCTGAGCATGGTAGACGGCGTTGTCCTCCTCGTCGACGCTGCCGAAGGCCCGATGCCGCAGACCAAGTTCGTGACCTCGAAAGCGCTGGCCCTCGGCCTCAAGCCGATCGTCGTTCTGAACAAAGTCGACAAGCCGGACGCAGAGCCGGATCGCGCGCTCGACGAATGTTTCGACCTCTTCGCCAATCTCGGCGCTGACGACGAACAGCTGGACTTCCCGCACCTCTACGCTTCGGGCCGTTCGGGCTGGTGTGACGAGACCCTCGACGGTCCGCGCGAAAACCTCGACGCCCTGTTCAAGCTGGTCGTCAAGCACGTCCAGCCGCCGAAGCAGCAGGCGAACAAGGACGAGCCTTTCTCGATGATCGCCACCACGCTCGGCGCCGACCCGTTCATCGGTCGTCTGCTGACCGGCCGCGTCGAGACCGGCACCCTGAAAACCGGCGACACGCTCAAGGCGCTGTCGCGTGACGGCACCAAGATCGAACAGTTCCGCGCCACCAAGATCATGGCGTTCCGCGGTCTGTCGCAGCAGCCGATCGACGAAGCCGTTGCAGGCGACATCGTTTCGGTCGCAGGTATGTCGGTCGCTACCGTTGCAGACACCCTCTGCGATCCGTCGATCAACACCGCCCTGCCCGCACAGCCGATCGATCCGCCGACCATCTCGGTCCTCTTCGGCATCAACGACTCCCCGCTCGCAGGCCGTGACGGCAAGAAAGTCCAGTCGCGCGTCATCCGTGACCGCCTGATGAAAGAAGCCGAAACCAACGTCGCGATCAAAGTCGAAGACACTCCGGGCGGTGAAGCGTTCATCGTTTCGGGCCGCGGCGAACTCCAGATGGGCGTTCTGATCGAGAACATGCGCCGTGAGGGCTTCGAGCTGTCGATCTCGCGTCCGCAGGTGATCTTCCAGATGGAAGACGGCCAGCGTATGGAGCCGGTCGAAGAAGTCACCATCGACGTCGACGAAGAATACACCGGCTCGGTTGTCGAAAAGCTCACCGGCCCGCGCAAGGGTGATCTGGTCGAGATGAACCCCGGCGGCAACGGTAAGACCCGTATCGTCGCTCACGTTCCGTCGCGCGGCCTGATCGGCTACCACGGCGAATTCCTGACAGACACACGCGGTTCGGGCATCATGAACCGCATCTTCCACGGCTGGACCCCGCACAAGGGCCCGATCGCTGGCCGTCGTCAGGGCGTTCTGATCTCGATGGAAGACGGTACCGCCGTCGCCTACGCGCTGTGGAACCTCGAAGATCGCGGCAAGATGTTCATCAACCCGCAGGAACCGGTCTATCAGGGCATGATCATCGGCGAGCACAGCCGTGACAATGACCTCGAAGTAAACCCGCTGAAGGGTAAGAAGCTGACCAACGTCCGCGCCTCGGGCACCGACGAAGCCGTCCGCCTCACCCCGCCGACCGTCATGTCGCTGGAACAGGCCATCGCCTACATCGACGATGACGAACTGGTTGAAGTGACCCCGAACGCGGTCCGTCTGCGCAAGCGCCACCTCGACCCGCACGAGCGCAAGCGCCAAGCACGTTCGGCATAAAGAAAAACGGAAACGGGCCTTCGGGCCCGTTTTTGTTTGATATGAGTATGGGGGCGCTGCCCCCGCCTGCGGTGCAGGCTCCCCCGGGATATTGGGGGCACAAAGGCAAAAGGGCGCGACGGTGTTTCCGTCGCGCCCTTTGCTATTGGTACGAAGCGTTAGTTAATCGGCTTCTTCGACGATCACGAGGTCACGTTCGCTAGCGCCTTTGGCGAAGCTGAGCGCTTCCTGATAGGCGTCCGAGTAGTAGCAATCGTGAGCGGCCTGAAGGCTCGGGAAGCGGGCGACGACATTGCGTTTACGGTCGTTGCCTTCGAGCTGTTCGTATTTACCGCCGCGCGCGAGGAAAACGCCGCCGTGGTCTGCAATCGCGCCAGTCGCGCGTTTTGCATATTCCATGTAGGCGTCTTCGTTCGTGACGTGGACGTGTGCGATCCAGAGTGCGGTCGGCATAAATCAGGCTCCTGCGATGACGGCTTCGGCTGCCTTGATAGCAGCTTCGGCGTTTTCGGTCGATGCGCCGCCGCCCTGCGCCATGTCGGGCCGGCCACCGCCGCCTTTGCCGCCGAGTTCCGGCGTGACAGCGCGCACGATATCCGCAGCGGAGACCTTGCCCTTGACATCATCGGTGACGCCACAAGCGACGGCAGCTTTGTCGCCGGTGTCAGCGATCAGGAGGATGACGCCCGAGAAGCCGGACTTCATCTCGTCGATGATGCCCGGAAGATCCTTGCCGGTGACACCGCTGAGCACTTGCGCTTTGAACGCTACGCCGTTGATTTCCTTGGCAGGTTCTTCGGCCTTTGCACCGCCCGACATCGCCAGTTCGCGGCGTAGTTGGGCGACCTCGTTGGCAAGCTGCTTGCGTTCGTCCATCAGCGCCTTGACGCGGTCGGCAGCCTCGTTCGCCGGAGCTTTGAGGACGGCGGCGACTGCGTTGAGGCGGCCTTCCTGCTCTTTGAGGTAGTCAATCGCGACCTGACCGGTGAGCGCTTCGACGCGGCGAACGCCGGCCGAGGATGCGCCGTCGGACAGCAGCACGAACGCGCCGATGTCGCCGGTGCTGATGACGTGCGTGCCGCCGCAGAGTTCCAGCGAGTAGACGTCGCCCGAGGTGCCCTTGCCCGATTTCGCCTTGCGGCCCATCGACACAACGCGAACCTCGTCGCCGTACTTCTCACCAAAGAGCGCCTGCGCGCCGAGGCCGCGGGCCTCGTCCGGCGTCATAATGCGGGTTTCCACCTTGGTGTTCTGGCGGATCATCGCGTTGACTTCGCTTTCGACCTTGGCGATCTCGTCGCCCGACATCGCCTTGTTATGGCTGAAGTCGAAACGCAGACGGTCGGGCGCGTTGAGCGAGCCTCGCTGAGCGATATGATCGCCGAGAACCTCGCGCAATGCCTCGTTCAGCAGGTGCGTGGCCGAGTGGTTCGCGCGGATGAAACCGCGGCGCGTGCTGTCGACGTTCAGGCGTGCCGCCTGCCCTTTGCCCACGGTGCCTTCGGTCACCTCGGCGAAGTGGATGAAGACGCCTGCGGCCTTCTTGGTGTCCGTGATCTTTGCCGAGCCGGAGTCGGTGGTGATCGTGCCGGAGTCGCCGACCTGACCACCCGATTCCGCATAGAACGGGGTCTGGTTCACGACGATCTGGACGGTGTCGCCAGCTTTGGCTTCGGTTGCGACCTCGCCATCCTTAAGGACGGTCAGGATCTGGCCTTCAGCGGCCTCGGAATCGTAGCCGAGGAATTCGGTCGTGCCGTGCTCTTCGGCGATTTCGAACCAGACCTGCGAATTCGCGGTCTCGCCCGAACCGGCCCAAGCCGCGCGGGCCTTGGCCTTCTGTTCAGCCATTGCGGCGTCAAAGCCGCTCACATCCACAGCGCGGCCCTTTTCGCGCAGCGCGTCCTGCGTCAGATCGAGCGGGAAGCCGTAGGTGTCGTAGAGTTTGAACGCGGTTTCGCCCGGCAAGTTGGCGTCTGCTGGCAGGCCGGTGAGCTCTTCGTCGAGCAGCTTCAAACCGCGGTCGAGGGTCTGCTTGAAGCGGGTTTCTTCCGCCTCCAGCGTTTCCTGAATCATCGGTTGCGCCAGAACCAGTTCCGGATAGGCGGCGCCCATCTGCTTCACCAGTTCGGGGACCAGTCGGTACATGACCGGATCCTGCGCACCGAGCAGGTGAGCGTGGCGCATCGCGCGGCGCATGATGCGGCGCAGAACGTAACCGCGGCCTTCGTTTGACGGCATCACGCCATCGGCGATCAGGAACGAGGTCGAACGCAGGTGGTCGGCGATCACGCGGTGATGCACGTTTTTCGCGCCGTCAGCGTCGGTCGAGGTCGCATTCGCGGAAGCCTCGATCAGGGCGCGCATCAGGTCGGTATCGTAGTTGTCGTGCTTGCCCTGAAGCAGCGCGCCGATGCGTTCCAGCCCCATGCCGGTGTCGATCGACTGCATGTCGAGTTCGACCATCGAGCCGTCCTCGAACTGCTCGTTCTGCATGAAAACGTTGTTCCAGATTTCGATGAAACGGTCGCCGTCTTCATCCGGCGAGCCCGGAGGGCCACCAGCGATGTGTTCACCGTGGTCAAAGAAAATCTCAGTGCACGGACCGCAGGGGCCGGTCGGGCCCATCTGCCAGAAGTTGTCCATGGTCGGGATGCGGATGATACGGTGATCTTCGAAACCGGTGATCTTTTTCCAAAGGTCGAACGCTTCGTCATCGGTGTGGTAAACGGTGACCAGTAGCTTGTCCTTCGGGATGTCGAAGTCCTTGGTCAGCAGTTCCCAAGCGTAGTTGATCGCGCCTTCCTTGAAATAGTCGCCGAACGAGAAGTTGCCGAGCATTTCAAAGAACGTGTGGTGACGCGCAGTGTAACCCACGTTGTCGAGGTCGTTGTGCTTACCGCCCGCGCGAACACATTTCTGCGCGGTGGTGGCGCGGGTGTAATCGCGCTTTTCGACGCCGGTGAAGCAGTTCTTGAACTGCACCATACCCGAGTTCACGAACATCAGGGTCGGGTCGTTGCGCGGAACCAGCGGCGACGACGGAACAATGGTGTGCCCGTTGCGCTCGAAAAAGTTCAGAAATGTGGAGCGGATATCGGCAAGGCTCGTCATGGCGGTCCATCAATTTAAGCGTTTTGAGTGGAATAGCTGCCTCTGGTCCCATCGTAAAGCCAAATGCAAAAGGCCGGGCGATTGCCCGGCCTTTCATTCGAATATTGTCGATCACATTTCGACCAGATCGTCGTCCGAACCGTCACTATCGGACGCATCGAAGTCGAGGCCATGTGCCGCGCGGATCTTGTCTTCGATCTCCATCGCGATGTGCTGGTTATCGCGCAGGAACTGCTTGGAGTTCTCGCGACCCTGCCCGATCCGCTCGTCGCCGTAGCTGAACCACGAACCGGACTTATCGACGACGCCGGCCTTGACGCCAAGGTCGAGCAGCTCGCCCGTTTTGGAGATACCTTCGCCATACATGATGTCGAATTCCACCTGCTTGAACGGCGGCGCGACCTTGTTTTTCACCACCTTCACGCGGGTAGTGTTGCCAACGACCTCGTCGCGGTCCTTCACCGAACCGATGCGGCGGATATCGAGGCGGACCGAAGCGTAGAACTTCAGCGCGTTACCGCCAGTGGTGGTTTCCGGCGAACCGAACATCACGCCGATCTTCATCCGGATCTGGTTGATGAAGATCACCATGCAGTTCGAACGTGAGATCGAACCAGTGAGTTTGCGCATAGCCTGGCTCATCAGACGGGCGTGAACGCCGACGCTGCTGTCGCCCATATCGCCTTCGAGTTCCGACTTCGGCGTCAGTGCGGCAACTGAGTCGACCACAACGAGCGACACAGCGCCCGAACGGACCAGCGTATCGACGATTTCGAGCGCCTGTTCACCGGTGTCCGGCTGCGAGATCAGCAGCTCGTCCAGGTCAACGCCCAGCTTTTTCGCGTACTGCGGATCAAGTGCATGCTCGGCGTCAACGAATGCGCAAACGCCGCCTTTTTTCTGCTCTTCCGCAACAGCGTGCAGGGTCAGCGTGGTTTTACCCGACGATTCCGGCCCGAAAATTTCGATGATACGGCCCTTTGGCAGGCCGCCGATGCCCAGAGCGATATCGAGGCCCAGCGAGCCTGTCGAGGTCGCTTCGATTTCCTGAACAGGGCTGTCCTTGCCCAGTTTCATAATCGAGCCTTTGCCGAACTGGCGTTCGATCTGGGCCAGTGCTGAATCCAGTGCCTTTTGCTTATCGGCGGTGCGCTTGTCGTTCATGCTCAGTATGTCTGCCGTTGCCATGTTTGGCTCCTTATCCCACACCCGCTGCCGGGCGGCAATGACTTTATGTTCGCCTCTTGTTCTCACGCAATATGAGCACAAAAAGAGAACATTTCAAGCTTTATGTGGAACAGGTTATTGCACCCTATTCGTTAAAAGGTAGTTTACAGCCAACGACATACAGGTGATCGGACGCTAAATGCTTGTCTTCTGGCGCGAAAAACTCGTGTTCCTCGCTGTTCCCAAGACCGGAACGACCGCGCTCGAAGGTGCGTTGGCGCCCAAAGCGGCGGCGGTTTTCCGCGATCCGCCGATCCTGAAGCACACTCCTATATACCGCTACAAACGCTTCGTTCTGCCACTTTTGCAGAAAGCGGGCGATAACGAATTGGAAACCCTCGCCGTGGTACGCCATCCCGTAAGCTGGCTGGGGTCGTGGTACAGGTACCGTCACCGCGACGATCTGGTCGGTCATCAGAACAGCACGCGGGGGAAGACGTTTGATGAGTTTGTAGAAGAATACTGTCGCGGCAAGCCCGAGCCCTTTGCCGGTGTCGGGTCGCAGGCGAAGTTCGTCGGCGATGGCGAAGGGTCCGTCGATTGCGATCACCTGTTCCGCTACGAGGCGCAGGAACCGCTTTACCGTTTCTTTGAAGAACGGCTGGACGTGAAATTGGAGACCAAAACGCTGAACGTCTCTCCACCGATGGAGTTGACGCTGTCCCCGCGTGTCGAAGAGAAGCTGCGCCGCAAGAAACCGGCCGAGTTCGAGGTTTGGGAGAAAGCTCGCGGAGTGTGAGCCAATTTCATAATCATCTTGATGGACTTGAATTTCACTAATTGAACTGACCCGCGTATAGCCCTCCGCTTGAAGGAGACTGTTATGCCGCAACCCGTCCGTTCCCCCGTATTTGCCGCCCTCGAAGCCGCCGCGAAGGACCGCATCCTCGTGCTCGATGGCGCGATGGGTACGCAGATCCAGAAACTCGGCCTGCAAGAAGGCGATTTCACAGGTCACGGCAGCGGTTGCGCGTGTCACATCCACTCCGACCAGCCGCAGCAGGGCAACAACGACCTGCTGAACCTGACGCGCCCCGATGTGATCGAGGAAATCCACTATCAATACGCGATGGCGGGCGCGGATATTGTGGAGACGAATACGTTCTCCTCCACCACCATCGCGCAGGAGGACTACGCCCTGCAGGACAAGGTCGACGCGCTGAACACCGAGGGTGCGCGTCTGGCCCGCAGGGCTATGGACCGCGCCGAAGCTCAAGATGGTCGCCGCCGTTTTGTTGCCGGTGCCGTCGGCCCGACCAACCGCACGGCGAGCATCAGCCCCGACGTCAATAACCCCGGCTACCGCGCTGTTTCCTTCGACGATTTGCGCATCGCTTACGCCCAGCAGATCCGCGCGCTGATCAGCGGCGGTGCGGACATCATCCTGATCGAAACAATCTTCGACACGCTCAACGCCAAGGCCGCGATCTTTGCCGCGGAGGAAGTGTTCGAGGAAACCGGCACCATCCTGCCCGTCATGATCTCGGGCACCATCACCGACCTGTCGGGCCGCACCCTTTCAGGTCAGACGCCAACCGCGTTCTGGCACTCCGTGCGCCACGCGCGCCCCTTCACCATCGGCCTGAATTGCGCGCTGGGTGCCAATGCGATGCGCGAACACCTCGCCGAAATCTCCGGCGTCGCGGACACCTACGTCTGCGCCTACCCGAACGCGGGCCTGCCGAACGAGTTCGGCGAGTACGACGAGACGCCCGCGCAAATGGCTGCGCAGATCGAAGGCTTCGCGAAAGAGGGCCTGCTGAACGTTGTAGGCGGCTGCTGCGGGTCCACCTACGAACACATCCGCGCCATTGCCGAGGTTGTCAAAGGCCACACGCCGCGCACCATTCCCGACGTCGCGCCTCTAATGCGCCTGTCGGGGCTGGAACCCTTCACGCTGACCAAGGACATTCCGTTCGTCAACGTCGGCGAGCGCACGAACGTCACCGGCTCCGCCAAGTTCCGCAAACTGATCACGAACAAGGACTATAGCGTCGCGCTCGACGTCGCCCGACAGCAGGTTGAGAACGGCGCGCAAGTCATTGATATCAATATGGATGAGGGTCTGATCGATAGTCAGCAGGCGATGATCGATTACCTCAACCTTATCGCGGCAGAACCCGACATCGCCCGCGTGCCGATCATGGTCGACAGCTCGAAATGGGACATCATCGAGGCCGGTCTGAAGTGCATTCAGGGCAAGGCGATCGTCAACTCGATCTCGCTGAAAGAAGGTGAGGAGCAGTTCCTCCACCACGCCCACCTCTGCCGCCGCTATGGCGCTGCGATCGTGGTCATGGCCTTTGACGAGGACGGACAGGCGGACACCGAAGACCGCAAGGTCGCGATTTGTCAGCGCGCCTACAAACTGCTGACCGAAGAGGTCGGATTCGCGCCCGAAGACATCATCTTCGACCCCAACGTCTTTGCCGTCGCCACGGGCATCGAGGAACACGACAACTACGGCGTCGACTTCATCAACGCGACCAAGCGCATCACCGAAACCTGCCCGCACGTCCATATTTCGGGCGGCGTGTCGAACCTGTCGTTCAGCTTCCGCGGCAACGAGGCCGTGCGCGAGGCGATGCACGCCGTGTTCCTCTACCACGCGATCCAGAACGGCATGGACATGGGCATCGTGAACGCGGGCCAACTCGCCGTTTATTCCGAGATCGACCCCGAACTGCGCGAGCATTGCGAAGACGTGGTGCTCAACCGCCGCTCCGACGCGACCGAGCGGATGCTGGAACTGGCCGAGAAATATCGCGGGCAAGGCGGTGCGCAGGCCAAGGAAAAGGACATGTCGTGGCGCGAACTGCCCGTTGAAAAAAGGCTGGAGCACGCGCTGGTCAACGGAATCACCGAATTCATCGAAGGCGACACCGAGGAAGCCCGCCAACGTGCCACCCGCCCGCTCGACGTGATCGAAGGACCGCTGATGGACGGCATGAATGTGGTCGGCGATCTGTTCGGCTCGGGCAAAATGTTCCTGCCGCAGGTCGTCAAATCCGCTCGCGTGATGAAGCAGGCCGTCGCCGTGCTGACCCCTTATATCGAGGCGGAAAAGGACGGATCAGCCAAGGCGGCCGGCAAAATCCTGATGGCCACGGTGAAGGGCGACGTCCACGACATCGGCAAGAACATCGTCGGCGTGGTACTGGCCTGTAACAACTACGAAATCATCGACCTCGGCGTCATGGTCCCGACATCGAAAATCCTCGAGACGGCCAAGGCCGAGAACGTAGACATCATCGGCCTATCCGGCCTCATCACGCCGTCGCTGGACGAAATGGTCCACGTCGCGGCAGAGATGGAGCGCGCGGGCATGGACCTGCCGCTGCTTATCGGCGGCGCGACCACGTCTAAAGTCCATACGGCAGTGAAAATCGCGCCCAAGTACGTGGCCGGTCAGGCGATGTACGTGACCGACGCGTCCCGCGCGGTGGGCGTGGTCTCGTCGCTCCTCGGCAGCAACGCTGAAAAGGTAAAGGCCGACACCCGCGCCGATTACGCCGATATCGCAGAACGTCACGCCCGCGGCGAGCGCGGTAAGAGCCGGATTACCCTACAGCAGGCCCGCGACAACGCGCTAAAACTGAATTGGTCAAAATACGAGGCAAAGCAGCCATCGTTCCTCGGCACCCGCGTGTTCGACAACTGGTCGCTGGCGGAACTGGCCCGCTACATCGACTGGACCCCGTTCTTCCAGACGTGGGAGATCAAGGGCCAGTACCCGGCGGTGCTCGACCATCCCGAACGCGGTGAGGCGGCCCGCAGCCTCTTTGCCGACGCGCAGGCGATGCTCCGGAAGATCATCGACGAGCAGTGGTTCAAACCCAAGGCGGTCGTCGGCTTCTGGCCCGCGCAGGCGGATGGCGATGACATCAAACTGTTTGCCGAGGACGGGTCCGATCGCGCCGTCCTCCATACCCTCCGCCAGCAAACCGCGAAACGCGACGGCCGCCCGAATGTCGCGCTGGCGGATTTCGTCGCACCCGATGGCGATTATGTGGGTGCGTTCTGCGTGACCGCCGGCCCCGAAGAGGACGACATCGCGGCAAAGTTCGACGCGGCCAACGACAATTATTCGTCGATCATGGTCAAAGCCCTCGCCGACCGTTTTGCCGAGGCCTTCGCCGAGCGCCTACACGAATACGTCCGCACCGAACTCTGGGCTTACGCGACTGAAGATTACGCGCCCGAAGACCTGATCCGCGAGCCCTACGCAGGCATCCGCCCTGCCCCTGGTTATCCCGCGCAGCCCGACCATACGGAAAAGGCAACGCTGTGGGATTTGCTGGACGCTGAAAATGCAACTGGCGTGACCCTTACCGAAAGCTACGCCATGTGGCCTGCCGCGTCGGTCAGCGGCCTCTATATCGGCAACCCCGAAAGCTACTACTTCGGTGTTGGCAAGGTCGAGGCCGATCAGGTCGCCGACTACGCCGCGCGCAAAGGGATGACCAAGGAAGGCGCCGAACGCTGGCTGGCGCCCGTCCTCAACTACACGCCATAACGAGAAAAGCCGGGCAATCGCCCGGCTTCTTCACTGCAAATTGCAGATAATCTTAGTAACCGGTCTTACCAAGTACAGCTTTGAAAGTACGCGCCAGAATGACGACGTCATTTTTGAACGAATGAGTTTGGGCATACAGACGATCAAGCTCGATGCGCTCGTCGTAGGAAATGTCGTTACGACCCGAAACCTGCCAAAGACCAGTTACGCCAGGGCGCACAGCCTCATAATAGCCAACCTGCGTACCGTACATCGCCAGCTCTTTACGCGGCACAGGACGAGGGCCAACGAACGACATTTCACCGCGTAGCACATTGAAGAACTGAGGCAGTTCATCAAGGCTAGTCGCACGAAGCACGCGTCCGATTGGAGTGATGCGAGGATCGTTTTTCAGTTTGAATTCACGGTTCCAGACTTCACGCTCTTCCGGGTGAGCTGCCAGATAAGTCTCGAGTTGCGCTTCAGCATCGACAACCATGGTGCGGATCTTGTGGCACGGGAACTCGCGGCCATCCTTGCCGACACGTTTATGACTGAAGAAACCCGAACCGCCATCACGGCGGACGACAAACCAGAGCACCGCGATGACCGGCACCAAGATCGGCGCACTGATCAACACGATGAAAAGGTCAAACACACGTTTGCCGAATGTAGCATAGATGGAAGTACGTACCGCCGGCAGTGCCTGACTATTCTTCGCTGCACTGTCAAAATTCGAAATATCAGTCATAGAAATTCTCCGGAACTGGATCGCACTCGTGAAATTTGCCGAGACCTGGGTAATTGCATTGAGGCTGGCGAGCTGTCTCGTAAGCTGTATTCAACCGATCTATCCCTTCGCTACCCCGTTAATCCTTTCGCATCAATCATGATCACACCAAAAGGTAAATTTTTAGGCAATATTGGGAAGAATGCCGCCCATTTTGCGATTTTAGGGGATCGTTTCCGCCCAATTTTGCAGCCGCAGAAAAACTTACGTTAGCGGAAACTACCAGTATTCCTTACCCAAGGTCACTCACCCTAACGCGAATCGATTCTCACTATCGGCGAACTCTGCCGCATCGCAGAATAAGAACGCACGCTCAAATTGTACGCAGGTCACTGCACTCTCTTTAAGCATGACGACTGCCGCATAGATGCACCATCGCTCATGAAAGCTGCATCGCGCATTGCACCCGCAGGCTCCTTGCGTATGTTGCGCCAAAGCAAACAAGGGCTCGGCGCCTTTCAAATGCCGACCAGCCGAACGAAACCAAATCTAAAGAAAATGGTCGTAGAACATGCGGCCAAGGACAGTGAGCTGCGCATGATCACCCTCTCTCAATACCGTCACCAGTGGACGCACAACATCCGGGCCGACCTCATTTCCGGCCTCGTCGTTGCGCTCGCTCTCATTCCTGAAGCCATCGCGTTTTCCATCATCGCAGGCGTCGACCCCAAGATCGGCCTTTATGCGTCGTTCTCGATTGCGGTCATCACTGCAATTACTGGTGGCCGTCCGGCAATGATCTCTGCGGCGACCGCTGCGGTGGCGGTTCTTCTGGTGACACTGGTGCGCGATCATGGCCTCGAGTACCTCTTTGCCACCACGATCCTCGCGGGTATCCTGCAAATTGGCGCGGGTCTCTTGCGGCTCGGCTATGTGATGCGGTTCGTGTCCAAATCGGTAATGACAGGATTTGTGAACGCGCTCGCGATCCTGATCTTCATGGCGCAGCTGCCGCAGCTTGATCCGAACACCGTGCCGTTCCTGACCTTCCCGCTCGTGGCGTTCGGTCTGGCAATCATCTACATCCTGCCGCGCTTCACCACGATCGTGCCGTCGCCGCTGGTCAATATCATCGTCATGACCATCATCGTGGTCGTCATGGGCTGGGACGTGAACACGGTCGGCGAAATGGGCGAGCTGCCCGACACCCTGCCCGTGTTCCTGATCCCGCAGATGCCGCTGAACCTCGAGACGCTGTCGATCATCTTCCCCTATGCTGCTGCGGTTGCTGTTGTCGGCCTTCTCGAAAGCCTGATGACCCAGCAGATCGTTGACGATCTGACCGACACCTCTTCGGACCGCAATCAGGAGTGCGTTGGTCAGGGCCTTGCCAACATCGGCACCGGTTTCATCGGCGGTATGGCCGGTTGCGCAATGATCGGTCAGTCGATCATCAACGTCAAATCGGGTGGCCGTGGCCGTCTGTCGACCTTTGCGGCCGGTATCTACCTGCTGATCCTCTGCGTGGCGCTGGGTGATGTCGTCGGCATCATCCCGATGCCTGCGCTGGTTGCCATCATGATCATGGTGTCCATCGGCACCTTCTCGTGGTCGTCGATCAAGCAGCTTCGCACCCACCCCAAATCGTCGTCGATCGTCATGCTCGCGACCGTGTTCTTCGTGATCTACACGCACAACCTCGCCATCGGCGTGCTCGTCGGCGTGCTGCTGTCGGGCATCTTCTTTGCGTGGAAGATCGCGCAGCTGTTCAAGGTCGAGACCGAGATCACCGCAGACGGCACCCACCGCACCTACCGCGTCTATGGTCAGCTGTTCTTTGCCTCGTCGGAAGATTTCTCGAAGTCGTTCGACTTCCACGAAGCGCCCGAGAAAGTCACCATCGACGTCAGCCGCGCGCACATCTGGGACATTTCCTCTGTTGCCGCGCTGGACATGGTCGTGCTCAAATTCCGTCGTGAAGGCGCAGAGGTCGACATCGTCGGCCTGAATAAAGCCTCGGAAACCATCGTCGACCGCCTCGCGGTTCACGATAAACCGGGTGCTATGGACGAAATGCTGGGCCACTGACGGAGGATACAATGAGCACAACACTTATCGCTTTTGTCGACGGGTCCGAATACGCGGAGAGCGTCTGCCGCCACGCGGGCTGGATTGCGGGCCGTTCGGGCGCCGACGTCAAAGTCTATCACGTCATGGGCCGCCGCGAGGCTGTGGCCCAGTCGGACCTCAGCGGCGCGATCCGCCTCGGTGCCCGCACTGCCCTGCTCGACCAGTTGTCGCAACTGGACGCCGAGCGCAGCAAGCTCGCGCACGAGGTTGGCCGCGCGATCCTTGAGGACGCGGCGAACATCATCCGCGAAAGCGGCGTCGAGGTGTCGACCCGTCTGCGTCAGGGCGATCTGCTCGACACGCTGACCGCGAAAGAAGACCAGGGCGACATCATCATCATCGGCAAGCGCGGCGAAGCGGCGGGTCTGGCCTCCGACCACCTCGGTTCGAATCTGGAACGTGTCGTACGCGCCAGCCACAAGCCGGTGTTCGTTGCCAACCGTGCGTTCAAGCCGATTCAGAAAGTGCTGATCGCGTTCGACAACGGTGCGAATGCGCTCAAGGCTGTCGATATGTTTGCGCGCAACAGCGCCTTCGCCGGTCAGGAAGTGCACCTCGTCCATGTCGGCAAACAGTCGTCCGAAATGGACACCGCGCTGGAACGCGCGAAGGCAACGCTGGCCGCTGGTGGCTATGACGCGCAGATCGACTACCGCGACGGCAGCGCCTCGGACGTTCTGTCTGAAATGACTGCGAAAGAGGGATACGACCTCTTGGTCATGGGCGCCTACAGCCACTCGCGCGTGCGCTCGTTGTTCCTCGGCTCGCATACCACAGAAATGGTTCGCGCCTGCAAAGTACCGGTGTTCCTCGTCCGGTAGTATTTCCTGCGATGAAATTCTCGAAAAAGCCGCCTAAACGGGCGGCTTTTTTGTTTGACGACACGGAAGGTTGAAACATTTCTACACATCAGGTTGACTGCTTGGTTAAATCTATGTGACAATTTTGGTGACAGTAAAATTTGTTTACTCAATCGGACCTGATGAGCTCACCCACACCTGCCAATCCTGCACTCGCGCTCGGCGGCCTGCTCCGCAAGCGCCGCAAACAGATGGAACTCACTCTCAAGGTCCTTTCGGACCGTGCGGGTGTATCCGCCGGTTATCTGAGCCTGATCGAACGCGACATGGCGGTGCCTTCGCTGGGTACGCTGGCGCAGCTCGCGGATGCGCTCGACGTGTCCATCGACTACTTCGTCAAATCCACGAAACCCGCCGATGCGCTCAGCCGCGCCTCTGGCCGCGAAAAGTTCTCCATCGCGGGATCGTCGATCACCTACGAGGCCCTGAGCAACGACTATCCGGGGTCCGAGATCTCCAGCTACATCATGCATGTGCCGGCCAACTACACGTCGGAGACGGTGTCGCATGAGGGCGAAGAGATCATCTACATTCTCGAAGGCACCATCGAGCAGACGCTCGACGGGCAGACCTTCACGATGACCGCCGGTGACAGCCTGCACTACAGCGGAACCGTTCCGCATTCGTGGGCGAACCCGTCGGACAACGAAGCCAAGATTTTGTGGTCGGGACGCTTAACTGTCCTGAACGCAAGCGGCACCCGCAAGGTGCCACCCTCGAACCGCCCCCAGATTGTGGGCGCGGGCAACTAAGATTCCGCTTAAAACGGATGATTTTCGGCGCAACGTCGCCGCAACACATGAAGTCAACAAGGAGGTTGATGAAATGAAATTCAAGACAACTCTGCTGGGCATGACCGCAGCAATGGCGCTGAGCGCCGGCGCAGCTTCGGCTCAAGCTCTGGTCTACTGCTCGGAAGGTTCGCCGGAGGGCTTTGACGCCGCTCTGTACACCTCGGGCACCACTTTCGACGCCTCGTCGAAGCCGATCTACAACCGTCTGGTCGAATTCGAAGTCGGCACCACCGAAGTGAACCCGGCTCTGGCCGAAAGCTACGAAGTGTCGGAAGACGGCCTGTCCGTGACCTTCCACCTGCGTGAAGGCGTCAAGTTCCACTCGAACGACCAGTTCACACCGACCCGCGATTTCAACGCTGACGACGTGATCTTCTCGTTCGACCGTCAGGGCAACCCGGACAACCCGTACAACGGCGTTTCGGGCGGTTCGTGGGAATACTACTCGGCCATGTCGATGCCCGACCTGATCGAGTCGATCGAAAAGGTCGACGACTACACCGTCGTCTTCCACCTGACCCGTCCGGAAGCGCCGTTCATGGCGAACATGGCAATGGACTTCGCGTCGATCGTTTCGAAAGAATACGCAGACGCAATGATGGAAGCCGGCACGCCGGAAATGCTGAACCAGGCGCCGATCGGCACCGGTCCGTTCAGCTTCCAGGCTTACCAGAAAGACGCCGTCATCCGTTACGTCCGCAATGACGACTACTGGGGTGATGCGGCCAAGGTCGAAGCTCTGATCTTCGCGATCACGCCGGACGCTTCGGTTCGCTACCAGAAGGTTCAGGCTGGCGAATGCCACGTCATGGCCTACCCGAACCCCGCTGACGTCGAAGCGATGCAGTCGGACGAAGGCGTTGAAGTCATGCAGCAGGAAGGCCTGAACGTTGGCTACCTCGCATACAACACCAACGTGGCTCCCTACGATAACCCGAACGTCCGTAAGGCGCTCAACATGGCTATCGACAAGCAGGCCATCATCGACGTCGTATTCCAGGGCTCGGGCCAGATCGCTAAGAACCCGATCCCGCCGACCATGTGGTCCTACAACGACGCCGTTGAAGACGACGCCTACGATCCGGAAGCCGCAAAGGCCATGCTGGAAGAAGAAGGCGTGACCGACCTCGACCTGAAGATCTGGGCAATGCCGGTACAGCGTCCGTACAACCCGAACGCTCGCCGTATGGCCGAACTGATGCAGGCCGACTTCGCTGAAATCGGCGTCGACGTCGAAATCGTTTCGTACGAATGGGGTGAGTACCTCGAGCGTTCGAAGGACATGGACCGTGACGGTGCTGTTCTGCTCGGCTGGACCGGCGACAACGGTGATCCGGACAACTTCCTCGCAGTTCTTCTCGGCTGTGACGGCGTTGGCGGTTCGAACCGCGCCCAGTGGTGCTACGAGCCGTTCGACGATCTGATCCAGGAAGCAAAGACCATTTCCGATCAGGACGAGCGCGCTGCAATCTACGAAGAGGCACAGACCATCTTCAAAGAGCAGGCTCCGTGGGCAACTATCGCTCACTCGGTCGTTTACATGACCATGCGTCCGGAAGTTGACGGCTACGTCATCGACCCGCTCGGCGGCCACTACTTCAACGCGGTTGGCCTGTCCAACTAAGCGTTTTCCAAATCAACCGAACCGGCGCTATCCAGCGCCGGTTCCCTTATTTGCGAGGGACGGATGGCAGCTTCAATGCCGCACGTTAACCCCATGAAAAGACTGATCAATCAAATCACAGACATGAAGGTGCCGACGTGCTGAAATACCTCGCCTCCCGTCTGCTCACATTCGTGCCGACCTTTATCGGCGTGACCCTGATTTCCTTTGCTTTCATCCGCGTACTGCCGGGCGATCCGATTATCGTCATGGCGGGCGAACGCGGGATGAGCGAAGAGCGATATGCCGAACTGACCACGCAATACGGCTTTGACCGTCCGATGCTGGCCCAGTTCTGGGACTACCTGACCGGCGTGCTCCAAGGTGACCTTGGGACATCCTTCGTGACGAAAAAACCGGTCTGGGACGAGTTCTTTACCCTGTTCCCCGCCACGCTCGAACTGTCGCTCTGCGCGATGATCTTCGCGATCCTGATCGGCCTCCCCGCAGGCGTGATCGCCGCTGTGAACCGCGGCAAGTTCTTCGACCGTGCGCTGATGTCGACCGCCCTCGTGGGCTACTCGATGCCGATTTTCTGGTGGGCACTGCTCCTGATCATCGTGTTCTCGGGCAACCTGCAATGGACGCCTGTATCGGGCCGCATCGGGCTGCAATACTATTTCCCGAACGCCACGGGCTTCATGATCTGGGACGCCATCGCGTCCGGCCAGAGCGGCGCGCTGTCGTCCGCCATTCGCCACCTGATATTGCCGACCATCGTGCTGGGCACCATCCCGCTCGCGGTGATCGCGCGTCAGACCCGTTCAGCGATGCTCGAAGTGCTGGGCGAGGATTACATCCGCACCGCCCGCGCCAAGGGCATGTCGCCCCGCCGCGTCAACGCGATCCACGCGCTGCGTAACGCGCTGATCCCCGTGATCACCGTGATCGGCCTGTCGGTCGGTACGCTGCTCGCCGGTGCGATCCTGACCGAGACCATCTTTAGCTGGCCGGGTATCGGCAAGTGGATGGTCGATAGCATCTTCCGCCGCGACTACCCCGTCGTTCAGGGCGGCCTGCTGCTCATCGCCGTGATGGTGATGGTCGTGAACCTGACTGTCGATGTCCTCTATGGCATCATCAACCCCAAGATCCGGAAACGCTGATGACTGATACAGCACAAAGCGCACCCAAGCGCCCGAGCGCCCTCCGCGAGTTCTGGTACTATTTCCGCGAAAACCGCGGGGCTGTCATCGGCCTCTACGTCTTCGGCTTTTTCCTGCTCGTCGCGGCGCTCTCGCCGATTATCGCCCCTTACGACTCCACGCAGCAATTCCGCGACCACATCCTCCAGCCGCCGGCATGGAGCGAAGGTGGTTCGTGGGACTTCCCGCTGGGCACCGACCCGCTGGGTCGTGACATGCTCTCGCGTCTGATCGAAGGCGCGCGTTATTCGTTCTTCGTTGGTGTGGTCGTTGTGACCATCGCGTCCTTCGGTGGCATCATCATCGGTCTGATCGCAGGTTTCGCGCCGCGCTGGCTCGACACCATCATCATGCGCATCATGGACATCGTTCTGGCGTTCCCGTCACTGCTGCTGGCGCTCGTGCTGGTGGCGATCCTCGGGCCGTCACTGATCAACGCCATGGTCGCCATCGCGATCGTGCTCCAGCCGCACTACGTCCGCCTCACCCGCGCCGCCGTGCTGTCGGAAAAGCAGAAGGACTACGTGACCTCCGCCCGCGTTGCCGGTGCTGGCCGTATGCGCCTGATGTTCAAAACCGTTTTGCCGAACTGCCTTGCGCCGATCATCGTTCAGGCCGCGCTGTCGTTCTCGACCGCGATCCTCGACGCCGCCGCGCTCGGCTTCCTTGGCATGGGTGCACAGCCGCCGACGCCCGAATGGGGCACCATGCTGGCCGAAGCCCGCGAGTTCATCCTGCGCGCATGGTGGGTCGTGACCTTCCCCGGCGTGGCGATCCTCATCACCGTGCTGGCGATCAACCTGATGGGCGATGGTCTTCGTGACGCACTCGACCCGAAACTGAAAAGGAGCTGATCCATGAGCCTCCTTCGTATCCGTAACCTCAGCGTCGAATTCCAGACCGCCTCGGGCATGTTCCGTGCCGTGGACGGTGTGGATCAGGACGTTGCCGCAGGCGAAATCCTCGCCATCGTGGGCGAATCCGGCTCGGGTAAATCCGTGTCGATGCTCGCGCTGATGGGGCTGCTGCCGTGGACCGCGAAAGTCACCGCGGACGAGCTGACCTTTGACGGGCATGACCTCTTGAACATGGGCACGCGCGAACGTCGCCGCATCGTGGGCAAAGACCTCGCGATGATCTTCCAAGAGCCGATGTCCTCGCTCAACCCCTGTTTCACCGTGGGTTGGCAGATCAAGGAAGCGCTGCGCATTCACCTTGGGATGGGCCGCGCCGAGCGTCACAAGCGCGCCATCGAGCTGTTCGAACAGGTGGGCATCCCTGCCCCAGAAAAGCGCCTCTCCTCCTTCCCGCACCAACTGTCGGGCGGTATGAACCAGCGCGTGATGATCGCGATGGCGATTGCCTGCCGTCCTAAACTGCTGATCGCGGACGAGCCGACCACCGCGCTCGACGTGACCATTCAGGCGCAGATCCTCGACCTGCTGACTTCGCTGCGCGAGGAAAGTGGCATGGGCCTCGTTCTGATTACGCACGACATGGGCGTTGTGGCCGAAACGGCAGAGCGCGTGAGTGTCCAGTACGCCGGTCAGAAGATCGAAGAGCGCCAAGTGGGCGACCTGTTCCGCACGCCGCACCATCCCTACGCCGCCGCCCTTCTGGACGCGCTGCCGGAGCGTGCGACGGAAAAGCGTCTCCCGACGATCCCGGGCGTCGTGCCGGGCCAGTTCGACCGCCCCGAAGGCTGCCTGTTCAGCCCGCGTTGCCAGTTCGCTGACGACCACTGCCGTGCTGTCGAACCCGCACCGCGCGGACCAGAACTGGGCTATGCCCGCTGCCACTACCCCCTCAACACTGACCAAAGGAAAGTGTCATGAGCCAAGCCCCCGTTATGACCGCTGAAAACCTCGCACGTCATTACGAGGTCGGTGGTGGTCTGTTCCGCAAGCCGCAAGTGCTGAAGGCCGTGCAGCAGGTCGACTTCGAACTCTACGCCGGCAAAACGCTGGCCGTAGTGGGCGAATCCGGTTGCGGTAAGTCGACCCTCGCGCGTCTTGTCACTATGATCGAAGAGCCGACCCTTGGCTCGCTGAAGCTCGACGGTAAGGACGTTCTGCCCCAGCACTGGGCCTCGCTGCGCCAGTCGGTGCAGATCGTGTTTCAGGATCCCTACGGTTCGCTGAACCCGCGTCAGCGCATCGGGCAGATCCTGATAGAGCCGCTGATCATCAACCGCCCCGACATGTCCAAAAAGGACCGCGAGGAAAAAGCCCGCGAGATGATCCGTCTCGTCGGTCTGCGCCCCGAGCACTTCGACCGCTACCCGCACATGTTCTCGGGCGGTCAGCGCCAGCGTATCGCCATCGCGCGCGCGTTGATGCTGGAGCCCAAAGTACTGGTCCTCGACGAGCCCGTTTCCGCGCTCGACCTGTCGATCCAGTCGTCGGTTCTGAACCTGCTGATCGACATTCAGGAACGCATGGGCCTCGCCTACCTCTTCATCAGCCACGACCTGAGCGTGGTGAAGCACGTCGCTGACGATGTGATCGTGATGTACCTCGGCCGCGCGGTCGAGAAAGGCACGAAAGAGGAAGTCTTCGGCAACCCGCGCCACCCCTACGCGAAGGCTCTGCTCTCCGCGACGCCGGTGGCCGATCCCGAACTGCGCAAGGAACGGATCAAGCTGACGGGCGAGTTGCCCTCACCGCTGGCCGTCCCGCCGGGTTGTGCGTTTGCCCCGCGCTGCTGGAAGGCGCAGGACAAGTGCCGTGCGGAGACGCCGAAGCTCGACGCTGGCGAACATCAGGCGGCCTGCTTCTTCCCCGAGGGCTGAAGCGACACCACGATACCGGCCAAGGTAATCAGGACCGCGCCGATCAGACCCCAGTGGTCCGGCGCGGTGTTGAACAGAACCAGATCGAAGCCCAAGGCCCAAATCAGGCCCGTGAATTCAAAAGGTGCGAGCGTCGATACCGGCGCTCGCGCTTGCGCTTCTACCGCCGCGATATGGCCCGCACCGCCCAAAAGGCCGGCGAGGCATAGCAGGGTCAAAGTGCCCGTATCCGGCACTGACCAGCCGAATGGCAAGGTCAGCAGACCCACCACCGAACAGACGACCGCGAACCAGAACGCGATGGTCGATGGCCGCTCGGTTGCGGTCATGTTCTTGATGTGGACGCGCACGAACGCCATCGTCACCGCATAACCGATCCCCGCCATCGCACCGATGACAGCGCCTTCGCCCGGCATTTCCATCGCCTGCCAGAGCATCGCGACCACGCCGCCAAAGCCCAAGGCAACTGCCACGATCAGCCGCGGCCCCAGCTTTTCCCGCAGCATCCACGACGCCATCGGCAGCGTGATCACCGGCGCGAGGTAGGCCAGCGCCTGCGCGTTAGCGACCGGCAGATAAGCAAGCGAGATGAACGACAGCGCCATCGAGAACGCCCCGAACAGCCCGCGCGTCAGGTGGAGGCGCGGGTAGCGCGTGCCGATGGCTTTGGGGAATTCGGCCTTCCACGCCATGTAGGCGCATATGGGAAGCAGCGCGATGAACGACCGCCAGAAGATAATCTGGCCGACCGATACGGTTTCTGCCGCGCCGTGAACGACGGCGGACATGCCGGTCATCAGGAACACGGCGAACAGCCGCAGCCCGATACCGGACAAAGGAGAATCGTTACTCATAAGGATACTGTTAGCGCTATCAGCGTGCCACACAACCCATTCGTTCGGCCTGCGCGATCTTTTTACGTGACCGTCGCAAAACTCCGCTTAGAATGTTACGGTCCGCACGAATGCCATTGGAGATCTTATGAAGTACGTTCTGCCCGCCCTCGCCGCCATCGTCACTGCGACCGCTGTTTTCGCTCACGGTGGCGTCACCGATCCGGTCGTCCTTGCCCGTATGGAAGCGATGAAGCGCATCGGCGGCAACGTGAAAGTCATCGGCGACATGGCCAAGGGTGAAGCCGCGTTCGACGCCAATGCCGTCCAGACCGCGCTGAACGCCATTCAGGCCGAAGCCGCTGAAATCCCTGCATATTTCGAACAGCAGGTCATCGTCGACGGCTCCGAGGCACTGCCCGCCATCTGGCAGAACTGGGACGATTTCGTCGCGAAGTCGAGCGATCTGGAAGTAGCGGCAGGGAGCCTGAATGTCGGTTCTGCCGATGACCTTGGCGCCGCACTGCAACAGATCGGCGGCGCCTGTGCGGGCTGCCACAAAACCTACCGCGAATAAGCGAAAAGGCCCGCAGTTCGCGGGCCTTTCCTTTTAAAGCACGTCGGCGGTGATTTTCCGGAAAGCCTCAGCAAATTCGGGCGCTTGGCTGACGTAGCCGATGTGATGACCCGGCACGACGGCCAGCTCGCACGGCATGGTCTTCGCGATGTAGCGAGCGGTTTCGGCGTAATAGGCGTCGCCGCTCTGATCGCCCGCGAGCATCACCACCGGAATGGCGTTCGATTTCAGTAGCGCCAGATCGGGTTTGAAGCTGTTGATGACGCGGAATTCGTGGCGCAGGAAACGGTCGTGCGTGCTCTCGGACTGGTCGCCCGGATGGGCCGCAACGCCAAGGCCGACGGTCTCGCTCATAAACAGTTTCATCGCAGGCAGCGCGCCATCGGTGTCGAACGTGTCTTTCACCTTGATGAAAAACTCGCGCCATTTGGTTGCCTCCGGTTCGGGCAGAATTTCAGTCACGGGCGGCTCGTGCACCAGCAATTGCTTCACAATTTCAGGGTGTTGCTCACCAACGTTCAGAGCGATCACGGCACCCGCGCTGCTGCCGAACACAATCGCGGGGCCCATACCGACCTCATCGATCACGGCCTTCACATCGCGTGCGGCCTGCTTCAGGTCAAGCGCGGCATCGGCGTCACCGGTGCTTTCGCCAGCGGCGCGGCGGTCGATGCGTACGACGGTAAAGTCGTCCTTCAGCGCCATCATCAGCGGGGTGTAGCGGACGCTTTCGCCGTTGCCGCCAGGGATCAGGACAACCAGCGGACCGGAGCCCATTTGCGTGTAGGCGATCTTTGCGCCTTCGTTTTCAACGTAGTTCGTCATGTCAGACCTCTTCATTGAGCCAGACGTCAGCGTCCGACCGGATTTTAGTTTCAAGGGAGGAGAAGCGCGTAGGGAACGTCCCTTCGACGGGATAGCCCGCGACCGTCAGTAGATAGGCGAGCGGCGCATATTCGGTGGGATGCGCGTCCACCATGCGCCAGTCGATATCAACAGGCCCGCGCGGGTAGTCGAAACTGGAGATGTCGTAGCTGCAATGGCGCTCGACAATGCCCCAACGCCCGCCGCGCTTTTCGACGCGGTCCAGCATCCGCCCGTGCGACGTCGCTCCGAGGTGCAGCGTTTTGTGCTGCCCGACGATCATCACCGGCGTTTCGACAAAGGCACGGTTACCGCGCATGGTGATCATCGGCGCACCGATCACGTGGCGGCTCGTCAGATCGCTGGACCCCATCCTGCGCGATCCGGCGACAAACTCCGCCGCGGTGCCTTTGAACCAAGTGATTTCGATAGTTGCGTCATCATGGAAGAGCGCCGCGAGGTTGTCCCAGCGGCCCAGATCCCGATGCAGCCAGCCGTTCATCAGCTGGGCGATTTCGGTTCTGTCTTCGAGAGTGGTCATTGTGTCGTCTCCTTTGATCAGAGATGTAGTGACACGCGGTTCATATTTGAAATACAATGATCTGATTGATTGATAACTAACGCTGATCAGTGAGAACCCATGGACCTGCGGCAACTGCGCTATTTTCTGACCGTGGCGGACGAATGCCACTTTGGTCGCGCGGCGGAGAAGCTGCATATCGCGCAGCCTGCTTTGTCGATGCAGATCAAAGCGCTGGAGGAAAACCTCGGCGGGCCGCTGTTCACCCGCACCACGCGGCGGGTCGAATTGACCGACGCGGGCCGCACGCTGGTGCCCGAAGCGCGGCGCATCCTGTCGATGGTGTCGCACGCGGATGATGTGACCCGTAGCTCTCTGCGCGGCGATATGGGGCAGATCCGCATCGGTTTTGTCGGCAACGCGGTGCTGAGCGGCATCCTTGTCGAGGACCTGCGGGCCTTCCGCAAAGCGCATCCCAAGGTCGAGATTACGCTCGCCGAGGCGGCACCGAAAGCCCTCCGTGACGGCCTTCAATCGTCGGAGATCGACGTCGCCTATATGTCCTTTCCGGGGAGCGAGCCTGACCTTCAGGCGTTGCCCGTGCAGAAATCCACCGTGGTCGCCGCTATGGCAGTCGATCACCCGCTGACGGCCGTGGACGAGTTGACGCTCAAAGACCTCTCAGGCGTGGACCTGCTGCTCTACGGGGCAGAGATGGACGGTATGCTCGAAGGGCTCGGCGCGCACGGATACACGCCCGCGATGGTGCACAAACTGCCTTCGACGCTCGCCATCATCGCCGCGGCGGCGGCGGGTATGGGCGTTGCGCTGGCGCCTGAACAGGCCGAACAACTCGGCGTACCGGGTTTGGCGTTCAGACCAATCCCCGAACTCAGCAAAGAAGCCTCGCTGTTCATGCTCCACCGCAAACGCGAAACCAAAGGCGCGACGATGGCCTACATCCGCGAAGCGCAGGCCAGACAGAAGGCCGCTAAATAGTTTTCCAATCGCGCGGGGCTGCCCTACATAGGCCGCATGACTGATACGCTCCCGATCCTCTGGTCCTTCCGCCGCTGCCCTTACGCCATGCGCGCCCGCCTTGCTGTGCTGAGTTCCGGCGTGCAGGTGGAACTGCGGGAAATCTTGCTGCGCGACAAACCCGAGGCGTTCCGCGCGACCTCTCCGTCCGCCACGGTGCCGTGCATGAAGGACGGCGATCAGGTGCATGACGAGAGCTTTGACATCATGATCCACGTTCTGCGGCAGAGTGATCCCGAGGGGTTGCTGGATATGCCGGACGATGGGTGGGAGCTGATCCGCACCAATGACGGACCGTTCAAGGACGCGCTCAATCACACGAAATATGCGGTGCGCTATCCCGACCTCGACCCGATTGCGGAGCGCCATAAGGCCGTGCAGCACCTCATGGGTGTGAATGACATGCTGGGGGACCAGCTGTGGCTCTATGGCGAGCGCCCGACGATAGCCGACCTCGCCACCCTGCCCTTTGTCCGCCAGTTCGCGAATATCGACCGTGACTGGTTCGATGCGCAGGACTGGCCCGCGCTCAAGGCCTGGCTGGTGCGTTTTACGGGCAGCGACCGCTTTGCTGCGATTATGCCGAAGTTCACCCCATGGAAAGAAGGCGACGCGCCCGTTCTGTTCGGCTGAAACGAAAAGCCCCGCCGAAGCGGGGCTGATCGGTTAAGCCAGTTGCGGCATCCGCTTCCATTGCGCGGGGCCGGTTTTGTGGACCGAGTTGCCCTCGCTATCGACGGCGACGGTCACGGGCATATCCTCGACCCGCAGCTTGTAGATCGCTTCCATACCGAGGTCTTGGAACGCGACCGGCTCCGCCTCGCGGATCGCTTTGGACACGAGGTACGCCGCGCCGCCGACCGCAATCAGGTAGGCCGCCTTGTGCTTCTTGATCGCCTCGATGGCTTCCGGCCCGCGCTCCGCCTTGCCGATCATGACCTTGAGGCCCGTGTCGGTCAGAATGCGGTCGGTGAATTTGTCCATGCGGGTGGAGGTCGTCGGACCGGCGGGCCCGATGACTTCGTCGCCGACGGCATCGACGGGGCCGACGTAGTAGATCGCGCGGCCTTTGAGGTCGACGGGCAGTTCCTCGCCCGCGTCCAGCATCGACACCATGCGTTTGTGCGCCGCGTCGCGGCCGGTGTACAGCGTGCCGCTCAGCAGCAGCGTCTCGCCCGGGGTCAGGGTCGCGATGTCGGCGTCGGTCAGCGTGTCGAGGTCGAGGCGGCGCGCACCGGCACTGGCCTTGTCGAGCAGAATTTCCGGCCAGTCCGACAGGTTCGGCGGGGTCAGACGTGCGGGGCCGCTACCGTCGAGCGTGAAGTGGACGTGGCGCGTGGCGGCGCAGTTCGGGATCAGACCGACAGGGAGTGAGGCCGCGTGGGTCGGGAAGCTGCGGACCTTCACGTCGAGCACCGTGGTCAGGCCGCCAAGGCCCTGCGCACCGATCCCCAGCGCGTTGACGCGCTCGTAGATTTCGATCCGCAGCTCTTCGGTTTTGTCTTTCGGGCCGCGGCGCAGCAGGTCCTGCATATCCAGCGCGTCGTTCAGCGACTGCTTCGCCATTAGCATCGCTCGGTCGGACGAGCCGCCCACACCAATACCCAGTACACCCGGCGGGCACCAGCCAGCGCCGAGCGTCTCGACTGTGTTCACAACCCAATCGGCGACCGAGGCCGAGGGGTTCAGCACGGTGAACTTGGCTTTGTTCTCGGAACCGCCACCCTTGGCCGACACGTGGACGGAGACGTTCTCACCCTCGACCATCGAGATGTGCAGCATCGCAGGCGTGTTGTCGCCCGAGTTCTTGCGGGTGCCGAACGGATCGACGACCACAGAGGCGCGCAGCGGGTTGGTGTCGGCGGCGTAAGCGCGGCGGGTCGCCTCGTCGACAACGTCTTGCAGAGGACGCGACAGTTGAAGCTGCGCTTTGTGGCCGATCTCGATAAAGACATTGGCCGTGCCCGTGTCCTGACAGATCGGACGCTTGCCAATCGCCGCCATCCGCGAATTCACGAGGATCTGCGCCATCGCGTCTTTCGCGCCCTTGCTTTCCTCGCGGTCGTAGGCAGCTGACATCGCGCGGATAAAGTCGCTCGGGTGGTAGTAGGACACGAATTGAAGGGCTTCTGCGATGCTTTCCAGCAGATCGTCTTCGCGGATCACGGTCATAGATTTCTCCGTCAGTGTGGCGGCAATAACTGCGTACACGCTTGCAACGTGAGCACCTGAAATGTCACGCAAGCATCGGGATAGGTTAGCGAAAACAGCCCTTAGCGTATAGTGGCGAGTATCCGCCGTGCGGCATCTTCGACCGGTTTGTCCACCATGCGGCCATCGACCGTGATCGCGCCGCTTCCTCCCGACGTCACCGCATCGATGACCTTTTGCGCCCAGTTTGCCTCTGCTTCGGTCGGCAGGAAGGCCGCAAGGGTCGGCTCCACCTGCTTGGGATGGATCAGAAGCTTGCCGCCGAACCCGTAGCTACGCGCCTTGGCTGCGTCGGCCTCTACCGCGTCTTCGGTGAGTTCGGGTGTCACACTGTCGATGGGCGCGCCAGCACCGCAGACGCGCGACCGCCAGACGATCTGTTGACGGATCAGCGTGAGCGCGTCCCAGTCGGTCGAGGTACCCAGGTCGAAGGCAAAGTCGAGGTGCCCGAAGGCCACGCGGCGCACGCCGTCCGCCCGCAAGATGTCGTCGATCTGGTCGAGGCCAAGCGCGGTTTCGATCTGCGGAACAACCTCGATCTCGCGCCCGATGGCGCGGCGCAGGGCAGCGACGTCATCGGCACTTTCGGCTTTGGGAAACATCACCCCCGCCGCACCCGTCGCCGCAACCGCCGCAATATCGTCCGCGTAGAACGGCGTGGTCACGGGGTTGATGCGGACAACGACGCGCGACCAGTCGAGGTCGGCGGCCTTCAATGCCTCTCGGGCGGTAGGTTTGGCATCGGGCTTCACCGCGTCCTCAAGGTCGAGGATCACGCGATCCGCACCCGCCGCCATTGCCTTGGCAAAGCGGTCGGGACGGTCGGCAGGCACGAACAGATAGGTGATCGGCAGCAGTTCCATGGCTCAGACCGTTCGGCCTCCGTCGACTTCGAAAACGGTGCCGGTGATGAACTCCGCTTCGTCCGAAGCGAGGTAGAGGCACGCATTCGCGATGTCCTGCGGTTCAGACATACGGCCCAACGGGATCGTCGCGATGAACTTGGCGCGATTTTCGGGCGTGTCGGGAATACCCATGAACGACTCCAGCAGCGCGGTCGCACCGATCACAGGCGCGACGCAGTTAACGCGGATGCGGTCGGGAGCCAGTTCGACAGCCATGGATTTCGACAAGAGATTCACCGCTCCCTTGGTCGAGTTGTACCACGTCAGCCCCGGACGCGGGCGTATGCCTGCGGTGGAGCCGATGTTAATCATCACGCCGCCGCCCTGCCCGCGCATCACAGGCACTGCAGCGCGGCTCATGTGAAAGATCGAGCGGACGTTGATGTCATAGAGGCGGTCGAACTCCGCTTCGGTAACGTCCAGCATCGGCTTGTTGCGATGCGTCCAGCCTGCGTTGTTCACCACGATATCGAGCGCGCCACCGTGAGCGACTGCGCCTTCGACGGCGGCACTGATATCGCCCGATTTGGTGACGTCACCGGCGACCGAATGGCCGCCGAATTCGGACGCGATCGCAGCCGCACCCTGACCGTTGAGGTCCATGATCGTGACCTTGGCACCTTCGCGCGCGAAGGTGCGTGCGATGGCGGCTCCGAAACCGGAAGCGCCACCTGTCACGAGAGCGGATTTTCCTGCCAGACGCATGATCACAGCATCCCGATCTGCTGTTGCAGACCGATGTTGTCGATGGCGGGCCATTGTTCGGCAATCATGCCGTCTTCCATGCGGAAAAAATCGAGCACGGCGACGTCGAAACGCTTGCCGGTCGCCTGATGGTCCCCGAACGCGCCCGAGTGGACGCCGCGGAATTGCAGGCGGATCAGCACCTTGTCGTCTTCAGCGATGCAGTCCTGAATATCGAGCTCGATTTCGGAGAACGCGCCGAGCAGCACGTCACCGAGCTTCATCACGCCATCGGGGCCGACGACCGCGAACGGCAGCGTGGTGTCGCGGCGCACGTAGGTGGTGGCGACATTGGCGTCGAGCCAAGCGCGGTCCTGGGTCGCGAAGGCTTTGAAGTAGTCTTTGGCGCGCTGCTTGTTTGCAGCGATGGTTTCAGCGGTCATTTCGGTCTCCTCCTCCGGAAATTCAGGCTGCGGATTAGTCGGCGGCTTCCACCGGCAGGGTTTCGAAACCTGCGCGCGGGAAGTGGATGTGCACGGTGCCCGCCTCGGCGGTCTCGCGGCTGATGACGATCTCTTGCGCGTTCGCCGCGACCAGAGTGCCCTCGACCGGAACGCGGGCATTGTCGTCCGGCGTCACGGTGACAAGCGTGCCGACGGTCAGGCCCGACGCGTCGTCATGCGTGATGGCAACGTCGGCAGGCGCAGCGGCCTTTGCAACGGAAATCGCGTCGTCGGGCGTGATCTCGGTCTGGTTGCCGTGGCCGACAGAGGCGATACGGTCCATCCACGCGGTGACGTCAGCCGACAGGCGCAGTTGCGTGTCGATACCTTCCGCACCGCAGTTGGCGCGCAGCAGCCACAGCGAATGATAGCATGTAATGTCAGCGGCAGAGAGCGCATCGCCCGTGAGATAGTCCTTGCCCGCCAGCATCGACGAAAGCCAGCCCGCAAATGCGGTCATCTGCTGCACGTAGACCGGCAGCATCGGGGCCATGGCTTCTTTGGACATATCGTAGCCGAGGTAGTGATCCTTGCGGTCGGCCAGAAACTCGGGCGGCAGGTGCTCACCGATGTAGTCTACCAGAACGCCGATCGCGGGCTTCCACGTCGCGCGGTCCCACCAGAGCGACAACGCCTTGGAGATGCCTTCACCCGTCGGATAGAGCGACGGCGCGGGCGCAAGACGTTCAAGCACGTCGAAGATCATCGCGCTATCGCAATAGATGTCTGCGCCGATCTGGAGCACGGGCACACGGCGGTAACCGCCCGTCAGCGCGTTCAGCAGCGGGCGCGGCGGCACGGCGTCCACCTTCACCGATTTCCAGTCGATACCCTTGTAACCCAGAGCAAGGCGGATCTTCTCCGAGAACGGCGACAGATCGTAGTGGTGCAGAATGACGTCGGACATGGTTTCCTCCCCTGACATGTGCCGAATGAAAACGAGGGCGAAGACCGCCCCCGCCCTTAATTATTTCGAAGCTGCGGCGAGCGTTTTCGGCCCGAATTCCGCCCGCAGCGTGTCGTCGTGCTGACCGAGGTCAGGGACAGGACGGAACAATACGGCCTCGCCGCGAACGACTGCGCCGGGTGACAGCATCTCGATCTTGCCCGCGCCCGTGGTGACGGTGATCAGGCGGTTCTGCGGATGCTCGAGCAGGTCGTCGAGGTCGCTCAGTCGGCCAAAGGCAATCGCCGCGGCGTTGAGGCGTTCGATGATCGCTTCACGCTCCATCCCCGCGAAAATCTCGGCCACTTGCGCATCAAGCTCAGGACGGTTCGCGACGCGCAGCGTGTTGTTAACGTAGCGCGGATCGGTCGCCAGTTCGGGCATCTGCAGCACGTCCGCACACAGGCGTACCCACTCCCGCTCGTTCTGGATCGAGATGAGCACTGCCTTGCCGTCCGCGCACTCGAACGCACCGTAGGGCGCGATCGTCGGATGCTTGAGGCCGAGCCGCTTCGGGGGCTTTTTGCCGTACCGCGTCTGCAAGTAAGGCACGTTCATCCAGTCCGACATCGCATGGAACAGCGAGACGTCGATGATCCGGCCCTTGCCGCTGCGTTCGCGGGCGAAGAGACCCTGCAGGATGGCTTGGAACGCCGTCATGCCAGCCGCAATATCGCAGACCGATACGCCAACGCGGGCGGGGCTTTCCTCGCTTCCGTTAATCGCGCAAAGGCCGCTTTCCGCTTGGATCAGAAGGTCATATGCCTTCTGGTCGCGGTAGGGTCCGTCCTCGCCGTAGCCCGAAATCGAGCAGTAGATCAGCGCCGGATGGCGTTTGGTCATCTCTTCGGCGCCGAAACCCAATCGCGCCGCCGCACCGGGTGCGAGATTCTGGATGAATACATCGGCACCGGCGATCATCTCCGCCAGAAGGGCCTGATCGCTCGGGTCCTTCACATTCATGCGGATGGATTCCTTGCCGCGGTTCAGCCAGACGAAGTAGGCGCTCTCTCCCTGCACCAAGCTATCGTAATTGCGTGCAAAATCGCCTTCGGGGCGTTCGATCTTGATGACGCGCGCGCCTCCGTCCGCAAGGCGGCCCGATGCATACGGCGCGGCCACGGCTTGCTCCAGAGCGACAACTGTAAGGCCCTCAAGGTCCTGCATTTTGCTCCTCTCCCTCTCTATTCGAGAGAAACATTCCATGCAGAACAAAAATTCGGAAATATGCTCTTCCTCGCCTCACCAGAAGATTTTATTATAGCGGAGTTGGAGGTGCTTTGATGGACATTCGTCAAATTCGTTATTTTGTGGCCATCGCCGAAGAAGGCTCACTTTCCGCTGCCGCTCAGCGTGTAAACGTCGCGCAGCCCTCGCTCTCCCAGCACATCATCGCTGCCGAAAAAGAATTGGGCGTGAAGCTGTTCGAGCGTAGTCCGCGCGGCGTTATCCTCACCCAGTCAGGCGAGATTCTTCTGTCCCACGCGCGAGAAATTTTGCAGGCGCTCGACAATGCGATGGCCGCCGTGCGCAGTTCGGGCAACGAACCGCAGGGCGAAGTGACCTTCGGCCTTCCCAGCTCGATTGCCATGGTTCTGTCGGTTCCGTTGGCCGAAACCGTGCGTCTGGAATTGCCCAAGGTAAAGCTGCGGGTCGTTGATGCGATGAGCGGTTTCATCAAAACGTGGCTCGAAGACCAGTCCATCGACATGGGGATGCTCTACGACCTTGGGTCGGTCCGGCACCTCAGCCATCAGCAGCTCATGACCGAAGAGCTGAACTTCTTCTCGGCACCGGATTCGTGGCCTTTCGACAGCGAACCCGGATCGCCGGTACCGCTGTCCGAACTGGCAGAAGAAGAACTGGTTCTTCCGTCCCCGCACCATGGTCTTCGGGTGATGATCGACCGCTTCGCCCGTGCCCAAGGCGTGACGCTGAATGTCGCGACAGAGATGGACGGCCTCGGCCAGATCAAAACGCTCGTCGCGCGGGGCAGCGGCTACACGATTCTCGCGCCTGCCGCCGCTATTGATTTTGTCGAGCGGGGCGATCTCATCATGGCGCCGATCATCGAGCCGCAGATGGTCCGCCCCGTCTACATGGTCCGCAATCCGAGCAAGCCAATGACGCTTGCCTGTCAGGAAGTGCAGCGCATCACGATGGAAGTGATCCGCGACCTCAAGGAACGCGGCCTCTGGAAGTCAGTCGAAACCGAAGCCTAGTGCGTGTGCGCCATAGCGGGCATTTCGCCCTCGGCAGGGTTCAGCGCGACGTTCACCATCACCACATCGCGGCGCGGTTCGGTCATGTCGAGCCGCAGCATCCAGTCGCCGTACATCTCCACGTTCAGGACGACGTGATAGATCCCTTCGCCGCAGCCTTCGAGGGCGGGGATCGGCGAGATGTTATGCGCCATCGGCATTGAGGGCATCTCTGGTTTCACAGTGAAAACAGCCGGTTGCACGGGACTGCCTGCTTCGGTCAGCGTGATCATGCAGTTGAACTCGAGCGCGTTTTCCGACGGGTCGCACTCCGCTTCCGCTTTGATGCGGTCGGCAAAAGCGGGCAACGCGGCGAGCGTCACGGCGGCGGCAGCAATGGCGGTTTTGATCATGATGTGGCCCCTTGAAGCAGTGTATTTTCGATGGTGGTGATGTCGCCTGTAGGCACGATGCGGCCATGACGCAGGACGATGTGGTGGTCCGCAGCGGCGAGTGCGCGGTGGAGGTGCTGCTCGACCAGCAGAATGCCGAGGCCGTCCTGCTTCAGTTCCGCGATGATGCCGAAAACACGGTCTGTCGCGGCCGGTGACAGGCCGAGCGTGGGCTCATCCAGCAGCAGGTAACGCGGCGCAGCCATCAGCGCGCGCGCCACGGCAAGCATCGTCGCCTCACCGCCGCTGAGCGTTCCGGCCTTCTGGTTCAGGCGCTTGGCCAGTTCGGGAAAACGGGTGAGGACGCCCGTAGTGCGGGTCGCGATGTGGTTGCGGGCGACGCGCCCTGCCCCGAGCCGCAGCGTTTCAGCAACCGTCAGAGCGCCTGCCAGCACGCGGCCTTCTGGAACATAGCCAATGCTGCGCGGTTTGTGGGACGGCCAAACGGTCGTATCGGTGCCGTCGATGGTGATGTGTCCTGCAGTGGGCGCCTCCAACCCGAGGACCGCCCTCACGAGGCTGCTTTTACCTGCACCGTTTACGCCGACGACAGCCGTCACTTCTCCAGCACAAATGTCGAGCGACGCATCCTGAAGCGCTGCGATACGCCCGTAACTGACCGAGAGATTGCGCACAGAAATCATGCCACCTCTCCAAAATAGCTGCGGCGCACTTCGCGGGTATTCAGCACGTCAGCGAGCGGTCCGTCCGCGATTTTGCGCCCCGCGTCGAGCACCGCAACGCGGGAACACAAAGCTCCGATCAGCCCCATCTTGTGCTCGATCACAATAGCTGAGCGGTTCGGCAAAAGGTGCGCGGCGATGGTCGCCGTGATGCGGTCGGTTTCTGCAGGCGTCATCCCCGCTGCGGGCTCATCGAGCAGAACCAAAGAGGCATCCGCCGCGATGACCCGCGCGATTTCAAGGTGGCGGAATTCGACGAGCGTCAGGCTTTCGGGCATATCCCAAGCCTTCTCTGCCAAACCGAGGAGGCCAAGGATGCCAAGCAAGTCCTCGCGCTCGGCACGCTGTGAAGTACGGGTCTGCCAGACGGTTTCGCGCCAATGTGCACGCGCATGGCGTGCTGCGCGGATGTTCTCGAAAACGGACAGTCTCGAGGCGAATTGCAGGTTCTGGAAGGTCCGCGAGACGCCGGATTTAGCGATCTGCTCGGGGCGCCCAGGCAGGTCGCGTCCGTCCAGCAGGACTGAACCCTCGGCTTTAAAATTACCTGTCAACACGTTGAACAAACTAGTCTTTCCCGATCCGTTGGGTCCAATCAGCCCTACAACTTCTCCGGCGCCCACCGACAGGTCGACACCATCTAGCGCAGTCACGCCCCCGAAGCGGAGGGTCAGCCCCTTTACCTCTAGCGACGCAGCCATTTCTGCCACCTCCGCACGAGGGTTTCGTCCAGCAGGCCACGCGGACGCCAGATCAGGATAACCGCGACGAGGCCGCCGAAGACGATCATCCGGTAGCCCGCGAAAATCCGCAGCGTCTCCAGTGCACCTATGTCGATGAACACGCCGAGGATCGGGCCGAGCACCGTGCCGAGGCCGCCCATCAACCCATAAGACAGCGCGTGAACGCCGATCATGACCGAGAACTGCGCGGGCTCGATATAGGTCGCCATATGCGCATAAAGACCGCCGCCGATGGCCGCGATCGCGCCGGCAGCGGCGGCGGCAATGGTTTTGACACGGCTCGGCGATAGGCCCTGCATCGCGGCGAGTGTCGGGTTCTCTCCGACCAGCCGCAGGACAGCCATCCCGCGCGCGCGGGTGATCAGGGCGATGGCCGCGATGACCATCACCAACGCCGCGAGAATGATGCCGAGGTACTGACCCGCGCCGATACCAGCGTCATATACCCAGCGGATATCGCGGAAACCGTTCGCGCCGTCAGGGCCGGTCAGATAGCCGTCCACGTCACGCTGGTAGTGGATCACATTGAGCGACGCACGCAGCAGCTCGGCAAAGGCGAGCGTCGCGATGGCGTAGTGGAGGCCCGACAGCCGCAGGGTCACGCGGGCGACGATGGCGGCGACGATGGCTCCGGTCAGCGCACCCAGCAAGACGGCGAACACGAATGGCCACTGCCAGACGGCGGAGGCGATGCCGCTCGTGTAGGCGCCGATTGCGAAATACGCCTGCTGGCCGAAGCTGATTTCTCCGGCGACCAACAGCAGCCAAGCGGAGATCGCAAGGAACGAAAACAGCGCGATGTTCGACAGAACAGATATCGTGAAACCGTCCATGGCTCAGAGCCTCCGCGCGGTTTTGGCGGTGGCACGTCCCGTCAGGCCGTAGGGCAACAAAACGAGCGCAAGGAACAGCGTGGCGTAGACGACGATCTCGCGGCCCGCTGCACCGAGGAACCACTGGGACTGCGCTTCGACAACGCCGAGGACCAGCCCGCCGATGACCGCGCCGCGCAGGGAGCCCAGCCCGCCGATCACCATCGCGATCAGGCCCTTCAACGTGGCCCAGAGGCCGAATTTCGGTGTGATCTGGCCATCTGTCGCGGCGATCATGAAGCCCGCCGCGCCGCCGATGCACGCCGCCAGTAGAAACGTCAGAAACGCCACGCGGGCGACGTTGATGCCGGACACGCGTGCGGCCTCGGGGCTGTCGGACAGTGTGCGCAGTTCAAGACCGAAGAAGGTGCGCGTCAGCAGAAGATGCACTCCCAACAGAAGCACCGCCGCGACGACAGCCATGGCGAGGTATTCAGCGCGGATAAAGAAAGGACCGAAGTCGATGACGGACAAAGTGCCAATGCTCGGAAAGGCATAGGTCCGTCCCGGAAAGACGTGGGCGACGGCCTCCTCAAGCTGCATCGAGATGGCGAAACTCGACGCCATCGAGGCCAGCGCGGCGTTACCCTTGATCGCGGCGAAGGACAGTCGCTCGACATATGCCGAGGCGATCACCGCGCCCGCAATGGTCACGATGAGAACGGTAAGAATGCCGGAGCCGTGTTGGGAAAATCCGGCTCCGGCAAATACGCCGACCATGATGGACGGGCCGAACGTGATGTTCAGCCGCCCCATCACCCCGAAGATCAGCGTAAATCCAAGTGCAAGCAGGCCATAGGCATAGCCGGTCGCCAAACCGTCCAATGTGTTCTGGATCAGATCGACCACCGGCCCGTCCCTCTCGCTCAACTCGCTTTGCGTGCGCCGAGGTAAGCGCGCTGAATCAACTCGTCGTGGTCGACTTCGCCGGGCTGACCGCCGAAGGTCACGTGCCCCTGTTCGAGCAGGTAGAAGTGGTCCGCGTATTTCAGCGCCAGCGTCGCGTTCTGCTCCACGAGGAAGATCGTGCGGCCCTCGTCGCGCAGACCGCCGATGATCTCGAAGATTTCCTCGACGATGATGGGCGCGAGGCCGGTCGACGGCTCATCCATCAGCAGGATCTTCGGGCGGGCCATCAGCGCACGGCCCACGGCCAGCATCTGCTGTTCACCGCCCGACAGCGTGCCCGCCATCTGACCGGACCGTTCCCGCAGACGCGGGAAGCGTTGCAGAACGTCTTCGAGGTCGCGGGCGACGCCTTCCTTGTCCTTGAAGTAGGCGAACGCACCGGCGTGCAGGTTGTCGAGCACAGACATCTCCGGAAACACGAGGCGGTTTTCGGGGACGGTCACGACGCCCTTGGTGACGATGTTGTGGGGCTTCAACCCGACGAGTTCATCGCCGCCCATGTTGATCGAGCCCGCCTGCGCCTTGAGGATGCCTGCGATGGTCCAGATCAGCGTGGTTTTCCCTGCGCCATTCGGTCCGAGAAGACAGGTCAGCCCGCCTTCGCGAATGTCGAGCGACACGCCTTTAAGCGCGGCGATCTTGCCGTAGGAGGTGCGGACGTCACGGATGTTAAGCATCGGCGAGTTCCTTTTCGGAATGCGAGCTACCGAGGTAGGCAGCGCGGACATCGGGGTTGGCCTGAATATCTGCCGGACCGCCTTCGGCAATCTTGCGGCCGAAGTTCAGCACGGCGATGCGGTCGGAAATGCCCATGACGAGCTCCATCATGTGCTCGATCAGCAGAACGGTGACCCCGCGGTCGCGGACGGCGCGGATGCGCTCGGCTAGCAGTTGACCGTCTTCGAGGCTGGCACCTGCGGCAGGCTCGTCCAGCAGCAGAACGCGCGGATTAGAGGCCAGCGCACGGGCCATCTCCAGACGGCGCATTTCACCGAACGACAGGGCCGATGCGAGGTGGTCGCGCTTCGAGTAGAGCTGCGAGAACCGCAGCAATTCGTTGATATCCGCGCTCTGATCGCCGCCCGCTCTGAACCAGCGGGACATGAAGTGCTGACGGCGCTGCTCCATCCCGTTCTGCGCGACCCAGAGATTCTGCGCGACAGTGAGGTTCCCGAACAGACGGATGTTCTGGAACGTGCGGGCGACACCCATCGCGGTGCGTTCGTATTGCGCCATTGCGGTGAGGTCCTGCCCGTCCAGCATCACGCGGCCTGCGGTTACCGAATAGAGGCCGGTGATCAGGTTGACGGTCGTCGATTTGCCTGAGCCGTTGGGCCCGATCAGACCGAAAATCTCGCCTTCCTTAATCGTCAGGCTCACATCGTCGACGGCGCGGACGCCGCCGAAATGTTTAGAAAGTCCTTCGAGGGTCAGCATCAGTCGGCCTCGTTCAGTTTGTTCGCAGCAGCCGAACGGCGGCGCAGAAGTTGGGACAGACGCGGCATACGCTCGCCAAGGAGGCCCGTCGGGCGCAGGTTCATCGCGACAACGATGAGCGCACCGAACAGCAGGCTCCGCCAATCACCGAGAAAACGCAGACCTTCGACGAGGAAGCCTTGGACAAAGACCACAGCGATCAGCGTACCGAAGACGGAACCGAGGCCGCCGAGGATCGGGTAGGCTATCGCGAAGGTCGCCAGCAGGATGCCGAAGACGCCGTGCTCGATATGGGTGACGGTGTGGGCATAGATGCCGCCGCCAAGGCCCGCGATCGCGCCGCCGGCCGCCATTGCGCCGACCTTGATCGCTGTGAGGTTCAGACCGATCGACTGGGCTGCGGTTTCATCGTGACCCACTGCGCGCAGCACGGCCCCTGCACGGGTGTTATCGACCCAATAGAGCAGCGCCATCACCACAGCGACTACGGCCCAGATGAACATCGCCACATCAGCGGTATCCCAGCCGTTTTCGGGGAAGAAACGGATCGAACGGAAGCCCTCTGCCCCGTTCGGGCCAACCAGTTCGCCGGTGCGATCAATCTGCCAAGTGAGGTTGAAGAAGAACAGACGCACCATTTCGCCGAAAGCGAGCGTCGCTACGACGAGCATCAGGCCTTTGACGCGCAGCGCGGGGAAACCCACGAGGCAGGCCAGCGCGCCGGTCAGCACCGCAGCGATCAGGATCGCGGGCAGGATGTGCAGACCGAACATCGTGGTGCAAGCCGCCGCGAGGTATGCGCCTACCGCGTAGAAACCGGCCTGCGCCATCGACACCTGACCCGTCAGAAGCACGATATAGGCGGACAGACCGAGCAGCGTGTGGACGCCGAGGATCTGGAGAAGTCCGAGATAGAATTCCATTGTTTCCTCCGTTTAGTCGCGACCGGACACGGTGCCGAAAAGGCCGCCGGGACGCAGGATCAGGAACATGAAAAGCAGGAGCATGACGTAAATGTCGCGCTCGGTGACGCCGCGCAGCAGGAGGAACACGTTCTCTGCCGCACCAACCATCAGGCCGCCGATGATCGCACCGGGGATCGAGCCGAGGCCGCCGATCACCACAACGATGAGGCCCTTGGTGGTCAGACCCATCGCGATGACGGGCGAGAGAACTCCCACCGCCGCAGCGGTCATAGCGCCCGCCGTTCCGCCGAGGAGACCCGCGATGACAAAGGTCAACGCGTTCACACGCTCGGTCGGGACGCCGCAAAGCTGGGCAGCGCGCGGCTGTTGGGACACGGCGCGGGTCGCGAGGCCCAGAGGCGTGCGATAGAGCAGCCAGTAGAGGATACCCATCGCCGCGACGCAGATGCCGAAGACAAATAGAAGGTCTCCACGGATCCAGATATCACCGATGGTGATCTCGGCGTTTCTTAGAGCCGAGGGATAGGGGTACGGCATCCCGTGCGACAGGTGCACGACAAGCTCGTCGATAAAGAGCAACATACCGACCGAGGCCAGCAGCGATGCCATGGGATAACCGGACGGCGTGAAGCGGAAACAACCAAGGTAGACGATGTACCCGATAGCGCCCGCGCCGAGCGCGGAAACGAGGAACACCAGCACAGGCGGCAGCGGGACGGCGATGGAGGCCGCAAGTCCCACATAGGTTCCCGCCAGCGCGGCAGCGCCGTAGGCAAGGTTGAGTTTACGCATCACACCGAAAATCAGGGTGAAGCCGATCCCGATCAGCGCGTAGGTCGTCCCGAAAAGCAGGCCGTCCGTTAGCGACTGGATCAGGTCGATGAAGAAAAAATAATCCATAGCATGGGTCTCAGGTCTGGCGGCATCGCGAAGGATGCGGGCACCGGTCCGGAAAGGTGCGCCCTCTCCAGACCGGCGGTTTCAGAATCAGCTGTCCGGATTGTGGACGACTTCCCATGCGTCGCCGCTTGCGCTGACGAAGACGTAGGGCTTGATCGATTCACCTTCGGCGGTACGGCCGTTGGTACCGAGCAGACCTTCGACGGTTTCCATCGATGCCAGAGCGTCACGGATCTTGCGGCGGTCGGCTTCGAGCGATTCAGCGGTGCCGTCGATGTGGGCCGCGTTGATCACGTCGCGCAGGATCATGATGTTTTCCCAAGCCGCAGCCGAGTGCAGGTCGAGCGCGCCGCCCTTGGCAGCAACGGCATCAGCTGCCTCACGGGCCGCATCGTTGACCGGAGCGAAGCTGGTCGGGATGGTGAGGCCCTGCGCTTCGTTCGCGCAACCGGTCAGGGTTTCGAGCGACGACGACGAGGTCAGACCGACGAGCACTTCCGGTTCTACGCCCTGACGCGACATCTCGCGCAGCATACCGCAGGTGGTGAACGGGTGAGCCGAGATCGCGACGATATCCGGCTCGGCGCGGCGCATCGCACGGGCCTGGTTCGAGAAGTTGGTGTCGTTGACGAGCCACTGGGCTTCACCGACGACTTCGAAACCGTGGGCTTCGGCAGCGGTCTTCATGACCGAGTACCAAGTGAAGCGCGAGTGCGCGAAGTCTTCTTCGACGCCGCCGAAGATGGTCTTGGCTTCGGGGTGTTCGGCGCGGAGCCAAGCGAACAAGTCGTCGTACATCTTGGCTTCGGACGGGGTGTTACGGAATACCCACTCCGAGATGCCGGCCAGACCGCCCTTGATCGCCACGTCGGTGAAGATCGGGAACTGGAGGCCGGTGTCGCCGCCGTCGTCGATGTGCGCTTGCAGGATACCGAAGAGCGGCTCTGCAACGTTCGAGCAGGTCGGGCCAACGGCAACGACTGCATCGGTGGTGGCGATACGGCGCAGGACCGAGATGCCTTCTTCGGCGTTGCAGCGGTCATCGTAGTATTCGGTTTCGAGCATCGCGTGGCTGCCGTCAGCAAGCGTGACGCCGCCTTCAGCGTTCACTTTTTCGACTGCCGCAGCCATAGCCGCGCCCGAGTTCTGACCGAAAATACCGACAACGCCCGACGAGGCGCCGAAGCCGGCGATACGGATGGTGGTCTCTGCGGCGGCAGGAAGTGCGGCCGACAGGGCCAGTGCAGATACGGCTGCAAACTTGGCAAACTTCATGGTGGTCTCCTCCTCATAAACTGTCCCCGTGTCGCTTGTCTATGCTGCCCGAGCAGCGGCACGAGCGACCGGTTCCGAGGAGAGAGCCTCATTTCCATGTCGAATTCCAAATACGGAAAATACCTGCCAGCTAGCTGTTTTTCTTTTACCTTGCGCCACACACCCGCATGACGCACCCGCCTTCATATCTTAATGAAATAGCAAAACCTACCCTTTCGGATAGGATATTCTTCACTGCACTTTGCCGCTGGGTCACATATAGGTTTTTCATCTGATACCGAGACACCAATCGTATTTGCGCCTCGCGCCTGAATTGAAGAACTTGCCTCCAACATTCATCTCGCGTGGGGAGGCGCCAAGATGGGCGAACGCCTTAAGGATAAAGTGGTCTTCGTGACCGGAGCGGGCTCTATCGGGCCGGGTTGGGGTAACGGCAAGGCAGCCGCAGTGCAGTTCGCACGCGAAGGCGCCAAGGTCTTTGCCTCGGATATCAACGCAGACGCCGTTGCCGAAGTCGCAGACATTATTCGCGGCGAAGGCGGCACCGTCGAAAGCATCGTCTGTGACGCCGCAAACAGCGCGTCGGTCGAAGCTGCGGTGAATGCCTGTATGGACGCTTTTGGCCGTATCGACGTGCTCCACAACAACGTCGGCATCATTGATCCGGGTGGTCCCGAGGATCTGACCGAAGCCCAGTGGGATCGCTTGATGAACATCAACGTCAAGTCGATGTACCTCACCTGCCGGTTCATCCTGCCGATCATGGCGGAACAGGGCGGCGGCTCGATCATCAACATCAGCTCGATCGCCTCGACCCATAGCCTCGGCTATTCGTGCATCAGCTATTCGGCGTCCAAGGGCGCCGTGAATGCCTTTACCCGCGACATCGCGCTGAACTACGGTCGCAAGGGTATCCGCTGCAATTCCATCCTGCCGGGTCTGATGAACACCCCGCTCATCCACATGGGCAACGTGACGGACGTCTATGGCTCGACCGAAGAGATGGTCCGCCAGCGCGACGCCCTGATCCCGCTCGGAAAAATGGGCGATGCGTTCGACGTGGCGCACGCAGCGGTGTTCCTTGCCTCGGACGAGGCCAAGCACATCACCGGTATCGAACTCGTCGTCGATGGCGGCATCACCCTGAAAGTGAAGTGAGGACAGCATGAAGCTTTTCGTCAACACCACCTCTCCGTTCGTGCGTCTGGTGCGCCTCGCGATCGAGGAAAAGGGCATCGCGGACCGTATCGAGATCATCAACGTCGATCCGTGGGCTGATCTTGCGGAGTTTATCTCCGCGAACCCTGCGGGCCGCGTCCCGACGCTCGTCACCGATGACGGGGCCGCCATCGCCGAAGCGCACCTGATCCTGCGCTACCTCGAAGAGATCGCGCCGCAGCCGTCGATCTATCCCGCCGAAGGTCTGGCCCAATCGCTCGCCACCGCCGCTCTGGCGCTGGGCGCGACCGAAGCCGCCACCGCTGTCATCATTGGCCGCAAATCCGCACCGAATTTCGACACCGATATGGTCGGCACCAAACGTTTCCGCACGATGACCGACGGACTTGCCCGCCTCGACGCCGCCCTGCCCCGCGACTTCGATGACCGCGCCGATATCGGCAACCTCGCTGCCGTCACCGCGCTCGATTACATCGTGTTCCGCTATACGGATCGCGACTGGCTCGCAGAGCTGCCGAACCTCGCCGCATGGCGCGAGCGCCAGAAGGGCCGCCCGTCCATCGAAAAGACAATGCCTTACATCTAAGGCCACAGAGATCTGGGGACTGTCATGAACTCACAAGCCAACATGCCCACCACCGCACTTGCCCATCTGGACCACTGGATCGACGGGGTGTCCGTCAAACCCGCAGGTGGTCAGTATATCGAAAACATCTGCCCGATGACCGGCGAGCGTTCGGTGAACGTTGCTGCGGGCGGTGAGGCCGATGTGGTGCGCGCCGTGGCCGCCGCCTCTGCCGCTGCCGATAGCTGGCGCCGGTTCAACGCTGCCGAACGTGGCCGCCTGATGCTGGCGCTTGCCGCCAAGATGCGCGCCAACAAGCAGATGCTGGCCGAACTGGAGCGCGCCGATACCGGCAAGCCGATGGCGGGTGCTCTGGCCGAGATCGAAGGCAGTGCACAGTATTTCGAATTCTACGGTAGCCTCGTCTACCTCCCCACAGGTGACGTACTGGATGTTTCTCCCGACCAGCATGTATTCACCAAGCGCGAGCCCTATGGCGTCATTGGCGTGATCACTCCTTGGAACCTGCCGCTCAATCAGGCCGCCCGCGCCATCGCGCCGGCCCTGACGGCGGGGAACACGATCGTCGCCAAACCGTCCGAGATCACCTCGCGCACCACTATCGAAATGGCCCGCATGGCCACCGAAGTCGGCTTCCCCAAGGGCGTGATCAACATCGTCCTCGGCACGGGCCGCGAAGTCGGCGAGGCCATCGTCAGCCATTCGTCCGTCCGCAAGGTCGCCTTTACCGGCTCGGTCGGCGTGGGTCGCGCCATCGGCCGTATTGCAGCCGAACGGATCATCCCGCTGACACTCGAACTCGGCGGCAAGTCGGCCAACATCGTATTCGATGACGCCGACCTCGACACCGCCGCGACCGAAGCCGTAAAGGGCTTCACCCTCAATGCCGGTCAGGTCTGCTCTGCCGGTACCCGCGTTCTGGTGCAGCGTGCGGTCTACGATGCGTTTCTTGAAAAGATCGCCGAGGCCGTGACAGCGGTCGTGCCGGGTGAAACCCTCGGCCCGATCATCACCCCCGCCCAGTTCCAACGCGTCCAGAGCTATTTCGAGGTCGCAGAAGACGATGGCGCGCGGCTCCTGTCGGGCGGCGCGGTGGCCGATGTTGAAGGCTGCAAGGACGGCTTCTACATCCAGCCAACCATCTATGCCGACGTCACCAATGACATGCGCATCGCGCAGGAAGAGGTCTTCGGTCCCGTCGGTGTTGTCATTCCCTTCGACACCGAAGAGGAAGCGATCCGCATCGCCAACGACTGCGATTACGGCCTGATCGGGACCCTTTGGAGCCGCGACATCAGCCGCGCCCTCCGCGTCGCCGACCGCATCGAAGCTGGCCAGATTTTCGTCAACGTCTGGAACACCATGTCCGTCCAGACGCCTTTCGGCGGCCACAAGAACTCCGGCTATGGCCGCGAGAAAGGCATCGAGGCGATCCACCACTATTCACACACCAAAACGGTGACCGTGAAGATCTGACGCACTGTGCCTGAGACTGCGCCAGAATGACTACCGGCCGGAGCGATCCGGCCGGTTTTTTTGTTAGTTGCGGCTTGAGTAATCGACGATCTGGCCAGCGGTATAACCACCGAAGTCGGAACGTTCACCGTCACCGCTTTTCAGCCAGCAGGTCTGCGGGCTCGGTGCGTAAATCCAGCTGTCGCAATCGGAGTTCTGCATACAGGCCAGTTCGCAGTTGTCTGGCGACTGGGCAGGCTTGAAGTAACCGAAACGCGGATCATTGTTCACGGCAGCGAAGGCGTCGCCCATCGGCACGAACGAAGCGTTGCTCGCATAGGTGACGAGGATTTCGCTGTCTTTCATCTGATAGTTTGCAACGCCAGCGCCGGAAATATTGCTGTTTGCAAGGTGTTCTTTCTTCACGCAGACCGCGTCGGTGAGTGTACGGTCATCGTTCGGGAAGTGAGAGCATTTGTAGCCTGGGCCGCCGACCGAACCGGGATAGAATTCATCCGAACCGTTCGAGTTGGTCATGGTGTTGGTGCCTGCCAGACGAATGATCTCCCAGCTGCCCAGAGCACTGCAAGCCACATCACCGACAGCAGTCAGGTCATCACGGGTTCAGCTCGGCTCGGTGCCGATAGCAAGTTCGCGGAAAGTCATCTGGCGATAGCCGTCAGGGCATTCAGCCTCTACGCCGGTGCCACGTTGAATAATAATCTCGGCATCCTGAGCGATGGAAGACGTCGCAAAAGAGACCAGAGCGCACGCGGCAGCGAGCGCCATTTTTAGCTTAACCATAATATTCCTCGTAAATTCACACACTGCGGTTTTCACCTCGAAACCAATGCAACCAGAGGCTTTGATTCTTGCAATTAGGTTCTCACTAAGGTGAGGCTTTCCAGTAATTGGAGTCCGCCGCACGAATTTAGAAGCGCCGTCAAAACGCACATCTTCGCCTGCCGAGAGGCAGTACAAGATACTGATCTGTGAGGGTAATGGCGGACAGTGAGGGATTCGAACCCTCGAGACGGTTCCCCGCCTACACACTTTCCAGGCGTGCGCCTTCGACCACTCGGCCAACTGTCCGTGCAGCGGGGTTTACCCGCAAGCGGCGCCCATATGCAAGGGGGGCACCGCTGATTTTTCGTATGGTTTTGAGCGGTTAATTCACTCGGTCAGATGGATGGATACGCGGCGGTTGCGGGCGCCTTTTTTCTCGACCTTACCGAAACGCATTTTGCCGATCTCGGCGGTGGTTTTGACGTGGGTACCGCCGCAGGGCTGAAGGTCGATCTGGCTGTCACCGTCGGAGATGCGCACAAGGCGGATTTTGCCCGAACCGCGCGGCGGTTGGACGGACATCGTCTTGACCAGTCCGGGGTTCGCGTCGAGGTCGGCGTCGGTGATCCACTCCTCGGTGATCGTCAGATCGCGGGAGATGAGGTCGTTCAGGCGCTCTTCGAGCAGCTCCTTGTCCTCGGGAGCCTCCGGCATGTCGAAGTCAAGACGCCCCTTCTCTGCCCCGATCTGACCGCCGGTGACGGGCAGCGGGATCACGACCGACAGAAGGTGCAGCGCGGTGTGGACGCGCATGTGACGGTGACGGCGATCCCAGTCCAGCGTCTGGGTGACCTCGGTGCCGACCTCGGGGAGCGTTTCGCCCTCCGCAGGGACCAGCACGACCGTTTCGCCCTCGGCCTTCACAGCGGTCGCGATCTTGCACGAACCGCCGTCCCACGTCAGCTCTCCGCTATCGCCAGGCTGGCCGCCCGACGTGGGGTAATAGAGCGCACGATCCAGCACCACGCCGCCTTGATCGGTCAGTTCAAGCACCGTGCCAGTGGCTTCCCGCATGTAGGCATCTTCGCGGAAAAGGAGTTCGGTCATGAAATTTCATCCCCATCGTTATCGTTATTGTCGTCTTTTTTATCGGGTACATCAGGCGCAATCGGCTCTTGCGGCGGCTCGGATGTAACCGCCTGCTGCTCTGCCGCTTTGGACTTGATCTCTGCCTGTTCGGCCTCGCTAGGTTGCGAGCGCGCCATTTCGCGAAGCGCCTCGGGATTGCGGAGCCACAGATCGCGCTGCGCAAACGGGATCTCGATGCCCTCTTCCGAGAAGCGACGGTTGATCTCGTGGTTCATCTCGGACTGCACTTGGAAAATGAAGTGGATGTCGCGGATGATCGCGCGGATATCAAAATCGAGGCTGTCCGCGCCGAAGCCGCGGAAATAGACGTTCGGCGGCGGGTTCAGCAGCACCATCGGGTGCGCCTCGGCCACTTCGCGCAGGATCTCCTCGACGCGGTGACTATCGGTGCCGTAGGCCACGCCCACAGGCACGATCACACGGCCGACGGAGTTGCCACGCGTCCAGTTGGTCACCTGCCCCGATACGAGATCGGCGTTGGGGATGATGACATCTTTACGGTCGAAGGTTTCGATGCGGGTCGAGCGGACTGAGATGCTGCGCACGTGGCCCATCTGGTCGCCCACCTGAATCCAGTCGCCTTCGGAAATTGGCCGCTCGATCAGCAGGATGATGCCCGACACGAAGTTCGACACGATGGTCTGAAGGCCAAAACCGACACCGACCGACAGCGCACCGGCCACGATGGCAAGGCTGGAGAGGTCGATGCCCGCCGTGGTGATCGCGATGACCGCAGCAAGGAAAATCCCGAGGTAGCCGATGCCCGAAACAGCCGCGTTCTGCCCGCCGATATCGAGGCGGGTTTTCGGCAGGACGGTGGACCGCAGCGTGCTCTGGATAAAGCGCGTGATGCTGTAGCCAATGGCGAACACAGCGGCGAAGGTCACGAAATCTCCGGGAGAGATGCGCGTTTCCCCGATGATAAAACCTTCGCGGAAACGGCTCCACAGCTCCAGCAGATCGGCTTCGCGCACGCCCCACATCAAGGCAAGGATCGGCAGCGAAATCACGATCAGCAGGAAGGCCGAGATCACCGGCATCAGCGCATCGGCGGCGCTATCGGGCGAGCCGGTCCAGACGATGTAAAGGTCGATAATCAGGCGCTGGATCAGCATGATAACGGCCAGCACCGACAGCGTACGTACCGCAGGGTAAAGCAACGCGCGCGCACCGACGTCGTAACCCGCAAGCGCCAGCAGTGCGCCGACAACGGCGATCACCATAGCGATGCGACCCGCAACGGCGAAGAAGCGGTAGCGGTAGACCTCTTTGTTTTCTTCCTTCTTCGAGGTGCGGAACAGGAGGCGTCCGAACTGATAGAGGAAGAACGCCAGAAGCAATTCGATCGGCAGCAGCACGACGCCCGCGATGGTATCGGGCTCGTCCGTGACGGTCACAAGACGTGTCAGCAGGTAGCCGATGGTCAGCAGCCAACCGAGGCTCCAGACGATGCGACGGGCGCGTTTGTGCTCGTCTCCGGGTGTGCCAAGAAGCGAGTCCTTTTCGGGATCTTCGGGGAAGAACTGGAACGAAATCCACTTGGCTATGATGACGTGGAGCGAGGCATAGGGCAGCGCCTCGACCAGCAATTGCCCCCTGAACCCGAGTAGCCCAGACACATTCGCAGCGATCGTGATGATCCAGACGCCCAAGAGCGGCAGCAGGATTTGTCCAAGTGAGATGATGAACTGCAGCGCGTCGGCCCATGTGCCCGCGCCTTGGATCACCCTGTCCTGCATACTGATAATCCAGCTCCGTCCTCGCGCGATCAGCACGGTGCCGACTACGAACATCAGGGCGGCCTGAATGAAGCTTTCCCAGATGCGGCCAGAGCTGAAACGGCTCACAATACGGGCGTTGGTCTCGTTCGCGATGCTAGTGACGGCGTTCCACATCGCGGTCGCGCCATCGACCCAGTGCACAGGATTGAGCGGCAGCGGGCCGCGTTCGATCAAGTGCTGGGTCTGGCGTTCGCGGATGACGGCGTCGATCTCGGCCACGAGGCCATTGGCGCGCACATAGGCTTCCTGCGCCAGAACGGCGGGCGCCATCAGCGTTTCAAGCTGCGTGTTCAGCGTCTCGCGGCGGTCGGCAATGGCCTGCGGCTCGCTCTCGCCGTCGGCGGGCTTTTCACCCAATGCGGCGATCTGGGCCGTGACGGTATCGGTGCGGGTCGAATTGATCGACTCCGCCGCCAGCAATTCATCGCGCCAGTTGACGATTTCCGACCGCAGGCGGTCGAGCGCGAAGCTGGAAACGGTCTCGTTCGCCAGCCCCTGTTCTGCCCTGACGGCGACACGCTCCCATGCCTCGTAATCGGGTCCGGTCTCGGCAGAGAGTTGTTCGATCGCGGGCTGGGCGGAGGTGTCGACAGGCGCGGGTTCATCCTCGGCTGCGGCCTCTTCGCCGCCGTCCGAAGCGCTGTCCGAACTTTCGGCGCTGCTGTCACCTTCAGTGCTCTGCGTGTCGGTGGTTGTCAGTCCATCCAGCGCGGACGTGGCAATATCGGCCAGCGAATTGGTTTCGTCCTGCGCATACGAAAAGGCTGGCAGCAGGGTAAATACCACTGCCACCAGCCAGAAAAACTTGCGAATGGAGGTCATTAGTCCTCGAACACTCCAGGGATCGACGACGGGCCCTGCTCGATCCAGCCCGGAACCGGAAGGCCCTTGGCCTTGAGGAATTCGGGGTTGAACAGCTTGGACTGGTAGCGGGTGCCATAGTCACACAGGATGGTGACGATGGTGTGGCCCGGACCCATCTCCTTGGCCATGCGGATCGCACCGGCGACGTTGACGCCCGACGAACCGCCAAGGCAGATGCCTTCGTTTTCAAGCAGATCGAACACGACCGGAAGCGCTTCGCTATCCGAGATGTTGTAGCTGTAATCGGGGGTGAAGCCTTCGAGGTTGGCGGTGATACGCCCCTGCCCGATGCCTTCGGTGATCGAGTCGCCCGACGATTTCAGCTCGCCCGTGGTGTAGTAAGAATGGAGCGCAGCGCCGTCCGGATCGGCCAGACCGATCTTCACGCCCTTGGGCTGGAGCGCCATGCCGACACCCGCGAGCGTACCGCCCGAGCCGACCGCACAGATGAAGCCGTCAACCTTGCCGCCGGTCTGTTCCCAGATTTCGGGACCGGTGGTTTCGATGTGGGCTTGGCGATTAGCGACGTTGTCGAACTGGTTTGCCCAGATGACGCCGTTCGGATCGGTCTTCGCCAGTTCTTCAGCCAAGCGACCAGAGTAACGGACGTAGTTGTTCGGGTTGCGATACGGCGCCGCCGGAACCTGTACCAGTTCGGCGCCCGCCAGACGGATCATGTCCTTCTTTTCCTGAGACTGCGTCTCGGGAATGACGATCACGGTCTTGAAGCCCATCGACGCACCAACCAGCGCGAGGCCGATACCGGTGTTACCGGCGGTGCCTTCGACGATCGTGCCGCCGGGCTTGAGTTCGCCGCGGGCGATGGCGTCTTTGATAATATAGAGAGCAGCGCGGTCCTTGACCGACTGGCCGGGGTTCATGAACTCGGCCTTGCCCAGAATGGTACAGCCCGTCGCCTCGGACGCGGCACGAAGCTTGATGAGCGGCGTGTTACCGATAGCTGCGGCGAGGTCTGGTTTGATCTGCATTCGAGGGCCTTTCTTGCTTTCCTCTTGTGTAGGTCTGCTGACGTGGGAACTCAAGCCGATGTCCGCAAGCTCTCGCGCTTTCTTGCGACCCAATTGAGCATCGCGATGAAGGGCAGCACGGTAATCTCGCCGCTGTCGACGAGGTCCAGCGCATCGTCCAGTTGTATGGTGTGCACGCGGATGTCCTCCTGCTCTTCCTCGAGACCGCCGGTGTAGCTGTCACGTTCTGGAAGATCAGTTAGGGCAACAAAACAATAATGGTACTCCGAAGCGTTACCAGGGCTCGGATATCCGCCGAAAAGCTCGATGACCTTGTCCAGATTCAGTCCCGCTTCTTCCTCGGCCTCGCGCACGGCGGCCTCCAGCGGGGTTTCGCCCGCGTCGACCATGCCTGCAATCGGCTCCAGCATCCACGGGTTACGATCCCCGCGCAGCAGCGGTCCGACCCGCATTTGCTCGACCATCATCACGCGGTCGGTCTTGGGGTCATATGGCAGAATGAGCGAAGCATCGGCACCGTAGAAGCCTTCGCGCGGCATCTTCGGAGACATGCCGCCGGTGAAGGTATCGTGCTGGATCTGCATCTCGCGATACTTGAAGAAATTCCCGTAGAAGCCTGACGTGCCTACGATTTCCGCATGACCAGCCTCGCGGCGAACCTTGGCCGTGCCGTCATTGTGGGCTGCGCGGTAACGGCAGAACGCGCGGTGACGAATGCGGTCCCACCAGCGCTTCAACTCATCCGGCGTAAGCGGCGGATTGTTGGCGGCGATCTCTTCGGCGGCGTAGCGGCTGACTTCACCATGCTCGCGCTGCCAGACCGCCAGATCCCACGCGCCGCCCGTTTCCTGACCAGCCGGCGGCATGTAGACCGTCGCCTGATGGCCGTTCACCTCGCGGGTCACTTTGTCATAGCCGAATGGCACTTCGTAGGCGTCGAGCGCGTCCGATTGCATGTCGGTCAGATCGGTCAGCAGCAGCCCTTCGGCCTCCGCTCCTGCGCGCTCCACAAGAACTGGAAGGCCTGTGGCATTTTCAACCAGAACGGTGTGACCCGGCAAAACCGCAGGCTCGAATTTGATCGACCCACGGCACAGGGTTTCGCGAAGCGCCTGATCGCGCAGCGTTCCATAAACAAAAATAGCGGTCATCAATCGACGTATCTGGCCACGAATTGGGAAAGAAGTCCTGCGGCCAATGCTCCTGCCGCGAACATACCCAGCGTGCTCGGTTGCGCAATGACAACCAGCACATCGAGGCCGAGGTCGACAATACTGACCACCGCCTCAAGCACATTGTCGTAGCGCATTTTCAGCGCCAGATCGATCATGCGGATAAAGCCGTTAGCCAAGAGCGCGAGAACAAGGCAGAGAATGCCGCCCGAAATCCCGTTACTCAGGCCGCCCGTCAAAAAAGTCGGCATCCGGCGACCAAGCACCGTCCAGCCGATAATCACACCACAGAGCACGTTGACTTCGAAATAATAGGGAAGCCGCATATACCCTTGCAGCAGCGGCGCAGTCGGGACCGAAATGGCTCCCATGACTGCGCCGAGGCACAAAGCTCCCGCTAAGCGGGATAAAGTCAAATACATTCACTCAAGCCGGTTTTGAAACCGTGATCTGCGTCACGTCGCAGTTCCCACCGTGGAACGTTCCGGCGCACGAGGCAAGATAAAGGTTCCACATACGCTTAAAACGTTCATCAAAACCGAGTGCCGCGATGTCGTCCCACTTGGCGTTGAAGGTGTCATACCAGCGGCGCAGAGTGACCGAGTAGCTCTCGCCAAACTCGATAGATTTGTCGACTTTGAGACCGGATTTTTCAACCTCTTGGCGAAGTACAGTCGGTCCCGGAAGCATACCGCCGGGGAAGATGTATTTCTGGATGAAGTCGACGCTCTTGCGGTAAATTTCGAACCGGCGGTCCTGCACGGTGATGATCTGGAGGGTCGCCTTACCGCCGGGACGGAGGCACTCGCGGACTTTACCGAAATAGACGGGCCAGTATTTCTCGCCTACGGCTTCGAACATCTCGATCGAGGCGATGCCGTCGTACTTTCCGGTCTCATCACGGTAGTCCTGAAGACGTAGCTCCACCTGATCGGAAAGCCCAGCCTTTTCAATACGTTCCCGCGCGTACTTCAGCTGCTCCTGACTGATGGTCAGGCCGGTGACCTTCAGTCCGCGTTCCTTCGCGGCGTATTCGGCAAAGCCGCCCCAGCCGCAGCCGATTTCCAGCACGTGATCGCCGGGTTTGACGCCCATCTGGTCGATCATCGAGGCGTATTTCTGCTCCTGCGCCTTCTCCAGATCCTCTTGCCCGGTAAGGTACAGCGCCGACGAATAGGTCATGCTGTCGTCCAGCCAGATCGAATAGAAATCGTTGCCCAGATCGTAGTGATAGCTGATGTTCTTGCGTGCTTGGGTTTTCGTGTTGGACTGGAGCCAGAAGCGCATCCGCTCGTACATCCGCACCAGCGCCTGCCCCGGAAAACCGTCGAAAATCTCGTCGGCTTCGTCCTGGATCAAATCCATGAATGCCATCAGATCAGGCGTCGACCACCAGCCGTCCATATAGGCTTCGCAGAACCCAAGGTCGCCTTCGCGGATGAGTCGGCTGAACAGATCCTTGTTGTGGATGTTCAGTTCGGCGACAAATCCGGGCTCTTTTCCTTCGGCGCGAAAGACACGTCCATCGGGCAGAGTGATGTCCACGCGGCCACGCTTCATCGTAGAAACGACGTCGAACACCTGCGGGAAATAGCGCGGAAGATCCGACTGCCCTTTTGTCGAAGTCAAAATCATCTCAATTTCCTCGTCCAATCAATTCGAGATTAGCGGTTTGGAGACACTTGTCACGTAAACCGCATAAAAACCGTTACAAAAATTCAGTCTTTGTAGCCTTGGTAGGCATCAAGCGCCCGCTGGCGACCTTCATCGAGGTCGATAATACGGTCGGGGTACGCGTCATCCGCCGACATGTTCCAGCGTTCGGGAATGGCGTCGAAGTATTGCAGCGCTTCCTTGGCGGGATTGCTGCGCCCTTCGGCGATCCACGTATCGCGGTAGGTGCCGTTCTCATCGAACTTGTCGCACTGGGTCGCAGGGTTATAGATGCGGAAATATGGCGCCGCGTCGGGGCCGGAACCCGCCGTCCATTGCCATCCCAGTGCGTTCGACGCGGGGTCCCAGTCGGTCAGGCAATCTTCAAACCAGCGCATTCCGACGTCCCAGTGGGTCATCAAGTGCTTGGTCAAGTAGGACGCGACGATCATGCGCGAGCGATTGTGCATCGAGCCCGTCACCCACATCTCGCGCATGGCGGCGTCAACGAAAGGCTCGCCAGTGCGACCCTGTTTCCACGCCTTCACCTCTTTCTTGCGCTCGTCGGTGTTCCACGGAAAGTCGTTCCACTTTTCGCGCCAGTTATCGTTGGTGATGTGGGGCGTGTGGTAAATGAGGTGATACGCAAACTCGCGCCAGACCAGTTCCTTGAGGAAATGCTCGGCCCCTGCCTTGCCTTCTTCGCGGGCGCGCTGGCCGGCGTACCAGATGGAAAGCGGAGCGATCTCGCCGTAGGTCAGGTTCTCTGACAGGCGCGAGCCCGCATCGATGGCGGGATAGTCGCGCTCTTCCTTGTATTTCTCGATGCGGTGGGCGGTAAACGACGACAGGCGGCTGCGGGCGGATGTCTCACCGACGACCTGATAGGACTTCACGATGTCCGTCGCGCGGCGCATCCCCGCGTCCAGCTTCCAATCGTCCAGCTTGTCGGACTTCGGCCAGCTATCGGGGGCAGGTATCTTCGACGGCGCAGAGAGTTGCGAGGGCAACTCGCGCCCCTTCACCGCGTTCCACATCGGCGTGTAAACCTTGTAGAAGCCGCCGTCCTTCGTCTCCACCGTCCACGGCTCGAACAACAGGTGGCCGGAGTGGCTTTCGGCCTCGATGTCCATGTCCTTCAGCGCCGATTTCACGTCCGTATCCCGCTCGCGGCAGGCCGGATCGTAGAGGCGAGACCAGTGCACGGCCCCTGCTCCGGTTTCCTTGATAAGGTCTTTGAGAACTTCCAGCGCGTTCCCTTTGCGCAGGATCAGCTTGCTACCCTTATCCTCCAGCGATTTCGCCAGCGCGTCGATCGACATGCCCCATCGCATCCGTGCGGCAGCGCCCGTGGTTTCGACAATCTCGTCATTGATAAAGACCGGAATGACGGGGCCACCCGAATTGCAGGCGGCGGTCAGCGCGGGATGGTCGGAAAGGCGCAGATCGCGGCGGAACCACATAATAACGGGGCGGTTGTCGGACATAAGGTCTCCGGTCGAAGGAATACCGCACAAACTGTGGCGCTGCGGCGTTTTGACAAGAATACGCACACCCAGCAGCCTTGGATCGGCCAAGACCGTAAATTTCCACAACTTTCTTTTGCCGCTCACCCCTTGAGCGTTCCCCCTCCGTCCACTATATCTGTCCTGTCGCTTCGGCGACTATGGACATAAACGCGCTCGTAATAAGCGGATCGGACCCGGGGGCGGTACCCGGCGGCTCCACCATACATCCTTCATTTGGGGATCATGGGGCCGAAATAGGATCGACGAACGTCTAAAGGGGTTTGCTTTGTCCCGGTGAGATACCACCGTTATCGGTTCAAACAGTATAGTTGCAAATGACAACCGTGCTCCGGTAGCTCTCGCTGCGTAAGCAGTGCGAAACACCGAAAATTAAGCCCTTGCGCCTAGCAGCGTAAGGCGGGGTTCGGAGGTACCTGGCAACAGAAACCTCCACTTCCTCCCCCCTTATAGAACGCCCGATATCCGCAAATGCGGTTGCAGTGCGCGTGACATTCGGCATATTCGCCGCGACGGGCTTTTGGGCTTTGTGAGGTTTCACTTTCCTCCCATTCCGAATCCCGTATGCTGGAAGAAAGACAAGCCGAAAGGACAGACCGTGAGCCGCTCTATCGACTACGGAAACCTCATGCACGACGCGATGCGTGGCCTCATCCAGAAGGTCCTCACCCGCGTTTCCAAAGAGGGTCTGCCTGGCAAGCACCACTTCTTCATCACCTTCGACACCCAGCACCCCGACGCCGAACTGGCCGACTGGCTTTCGGACCGTTATCCGGGCGAGATGACTATCGTGCTCGAACACTGGTTCGACGGTCTTGAAGTCACTGACGAAGGGTTCTCGGTCATCCTGAACTTCGGTGACAAGCCCGAGCCGCTTTACATCCCTTACGACGCGATCCGCACCTTCGTGGACCCGTCGGTCGAATTCGGCCTGCGTTTCGAAACGCACACCGACGATGATGACGGCGACGACGATGATGACGACGAAGCGCCGATGGAAATCGTCGAAGACGACGAGGACGCACCGCGCAAGGAAGCCGAGATCGTCTCGCTCGACAAGTTCCGCAAATAAGCGCCTGAACCTGCACATTTGTTAGCGTTAAAGCGCGGTATCCCACGGTATACCGTATTGCTTTCGGTTGGGTATGGGGTATGACAGGGCAACCCTTTGTTGAGGAGAGCCCTATGACCGCGACCCGCACCGAAACCGACAGCTTCGGCCCGCTCGAAGTTCCTGCCGACAAGTACTGGGGTGCACAAACCCAGCGTTCCATCATCAACTTCCCCATCGGCTGGGAAAAGCAGCCCGTGCCGATCATTCGCGCGCTCGGCGTTGTGAAAAAAGCCTGCGCCATGGCGAACAAGGAACTCGGCACCATGGACGCCGAGATCGCTGACGCCATCATCGCCGCCGCTGGCGAAGTCATCGACGGCAAGTTCGACGACAACTTCCCGCTGGTCGTCTGGCAGACCGGTTCGGGCACCCAATCGAACATGAACGCGAACGAGGTGATCTCGAACCGCGCGATCGAAATGCTCGGCGGCGAGATGGGTTCGAAAAAGCCCGTCCACCCGAACGATCACTGCAACATGGGCCAGTCGTCTAACGACACCTTCCCGACCGCGATGCACGTCGGCATCGCCATGCAGGCGCGTGACGTCCTGCTGCCGGGTCTGCGCAAGCTGCTTGCCGCTCTCGAAGCCAAGCAGGAAGAGTTCAAGGACATCATCAAGATCGGCCGCACCCACACGCAGGACGCCACCCCGCTCACGCTGGGTCAGGAGTTCTCGGGTTACGCGCATCAGGTCCGCAAGGGCATCGAACGCGTCGAAGCCTGCCTCGGTGACATCTACGAACTGGCGCAGGGCGGCACGGCTGTCGGCACCGGTCTGAACACCAAAAAAGGCTGGGCCGAGATAGTCGCGGGCAACATGGCCGAAATCACCGGCCTGCCCTTCGTCACCGCGCCGAACAAGTTCGAAGCACTGGCCGCGCACGACGCGATGGTCATGCTCTCGGGCGCGCTCAAGACCGTTGCCGGTTCGCTGTTCAAGATCGCCAACGACATGCGTCTGCTCGGCTCCGGCCCGCGTTCGGGTCTGGGCGAGCTGATCCTGCCCGAAAACGAGCCGGGTTCGTCGATCATGCCGGGTAAAGTGAACCCGACCCAGGCCGAAGCCCTGACCATGGTCTGCGCGCACGTCATGGGCAACGACGCGGCTGTCGGCTTCGCTGGCTCTCAGGGTCACTTCGAACTCAACGTCTACAACCCGATGATGTCCTACAACGTGCTGCAATCCATGCAGCTCCTGGGCGACTCGGCTTCGGCCTTCACCGACAACATGGTCGTCGGCACCCAAGCCAACACCGCCCGCATTGAAAAGCTGATGAAAGAGTCGCTGATGCTGGTCACCGCGCTGGCCCCGACCATCGGCTACGACAACGCCACCAAGGTCGCCAAGACCGCGCACAAGAACGGCACCACCCTTCGCGAAGAAGCCATCGCGCTCGGCTTTGTTGACGGCGAAACCTTCGACCGCATCGTGCGCCCCGAAGACATGGTCGGCCCGAAGGACTGATCCCGTCTGTGAGAAAATGCAAAGGCCGCCCCGCAACGGGCGGTCTTTTTCTTTGCGCGGAGCAGGCGTAAGGTCGCGCCATGGCAGATGTTGTGAACCTCAACCGTTTCCGCAAGCAAAAGCAAAAGGCCGACGCCAAGCGTCAGGCCGACCAGAACGCCGTGAAGTTCGGACGCTCTAAGGCCGAGCGCGAGCGTGAGGACGCGATTACGGAGCTGGCCAAAAAGCGCCTCAACGAGTTGAAACGGGACGACGAATGACGACCCGCCCCGTCAAACACTCGGTCACACTGCACGGCCACCGCACGTCAATTTCGCTGGAGCCCGAGTTCTGGGACGCCTTCCGCGCCGCGGCGAAGGAAGACGGCAAGGGCCTGAACGAGCTGACGGCAGAGATTGACGAAACGCGCGGCGACGTGGGTCTAGGCTCCGCGATCCGCGTCTACATCCTGACACGGCTGCAAGCCAAACTCGCCTAGCGCGGCGTAATCATCAGCCAGATCCCGTTGGCGGAGCGCACGGTCAGATGCGCTTCGGGGATCGGTGTGCGACCCGGCGCTGGTTCGAACCGGAACTTTCGCACCAGCATCGCGAGCAATAGCGGCCCCTCGACCATTGCAAAACCCGCTCCCGTACAGACCCGCGCACCGGACGAGAACGGGATGAAAGCCTCGCGCATACAGGCTTTTCCGTTTTCGGTGTGCCATCGCGCGGGGTCGAAATCGTCGGGCTTTTCCCAGAGCCGTTCGTGCCGATGCAGGTGCCACGGCGACAGCACAACCTGCGCGCCTTCCTTCACGGGGCGGTCACGGAACGTCTCGGGACAGGTGGTTTCGCGCACCATCATCGGTACCGGCGGATAGAGCCGCAGCCCCTCGCGGAACACATCGCGGGCCGTTTTCAGCTTTGACAGCTGCGAGAAATCGTCCGTCAAATCAGCGGCTTCGGCGGCGATCTTGTCCTGCCACTCGGGGTGCGTCGCGAGCAGATAGAGCGTCCAAGCAAGCGCAGAGGCACTGGTTTCATGCCCCGCGAGGAAGAAGATCGCGACCTGATCGACCATCTCCTCCACGCTGAACTTCTCGCCCGTCTGCGGGTCAGTGGTCGTCATGATCTTGGTCGCGAGGTCGTCTGGCGCGGTGCCTGCCTTGATCTCAGTTAGACGCTCGGCGGTCAGCGAGCTGATGAGTTGCCGGATCACCTTGGCCGTCCGTTTTGTCTCTCGCCGGAAAAACCGCGGCATCCAACGCGGACCGGGGACAAATGCGGCAAGGTTCAGGATCGGCATCGTCCGCTGATGCAGACGGAATTCGTGGAACACGCGCGCGGCGGTGTTGTGTTCGATCGGGATCGAAAACAGCGTGCGAAAGATCACATCGGCGGCGGCGTGGCTCGCCTCCTGCTCGAACTCGATCGGCTCGCCGTTGGCATAGTGCTCCACCCGCGCCACCATCGCCTCGCCCGCCGCCCACATCGCGGGGAAGGTATCGCGCAGGCGCCCGCCCTCGAACGCGGGGTCGATAATGAGGCGCTGGCGTTTCCACGTCTCGCCATTGGTCAGGAACACCGAGTTGCCGAGCAGCGGACGCAGGCCAGCACCCACACGGTCCGACTTCGGGAAATCGTCTGGCCGCTCATTCAGCACCAGCCGCACCAGCGCGGGGTCGTTGCACATGTAGCTGCGGAAAAACGGTGTTTTAAACTCCGCCATCCAAGCACGATAAAGCCGCGCTGGCTGGGCGCTCAGGATGTCCTGTCGGAACAGCCGCACATAGCGGCGGAGGCTGACCTTATCGGGCCGCGCCTCTGGTTTCGGCGGCTTCGTCATGCGCGGACCGAGGTGAATTTGTTCACCGGCTTGGTCATGCGGCTGCGCGAATGGGTGCGCTCGGCGTAGCGATCACCCAAGGCCACTGGCCCCGCTGTGATCCGGAAATAGTCGTAGTCCTTTGGTCGGTCGAAGGCGCAAAGGTACTGGAAATGCAGACGGAAGAACCGCCAGCGCAGTTCCTTCCACCGTTCGGGCGAAAGGGTCTGCGTGAAGGACGCCGAGATCACCAGCGGCCAATTCTGCGCCTCCGTCGCCACCCCGCTCACCGCCACCGGATCGCACAGCGCAAAGGCGCAGCCATCCCCCGGAGCGGTCACGTCGACCCACGTCAGTTCGTCCCGTTCGGACAGATACGCCAGATCGGCGCGGAGGCGGTCCGCTTTGGGCAGGAAACTGACCATCGGCACGACTTGCCCGAGGCTGAGAAATGACAGGCGTTTGCCCTCAGGCACCCTGCCCGCGCGGATCAGATCGGCGAGGATGGAGACCGCGAGGTGCGCGCCCGACGAATGGCCGACCACGAGCACTTCGTCATAATCGGCGGTCAGCGCCTCTGCGATCACGTCCCCGAATGACGCCATGCGGGCTTCGAGTTCGGGCGGGTTCGCGCCGCGATAATGCGCCGAATAGGCGTAGTCGTGCATCAGGTAGTAAGCGAAGAACTTGCCGTCCTTGGCCTTGAACCAGTTCAGCAGCCGCCAGCCGAGAAACGCGCCGATGGCAAGCCCAATGATCTCGCCGAACGTCACCAGAGCGCCGACCTCCGTGCAGATCCAAACGACCAACAGCGCCAGCAATGCCTGCACCAGCAACGCGCCTACAGGGTACAGGGCAGCGATCACAGGCCCCTTGCGGAGCTGCATGAGACGAAACAACGCACCGGTGGAAATGTAGACCCACGCGGTCTCGACCAACTGGCGGTAAGTGGCGGGGATCGACTGGCTCATGGAGCCGCGCACGATGTCGGACCAGACCAGCACATCGATGTCGGCGTGGGCCGCCTGCCCGCCCATCACCGCGTCGACCTGCCACCCGTAGGCGCCGCCAGTGGCTTTTGGTTGCAACGCGATCTCATAGCCGGAGACCTTGGCTTGCTCAGCGGATTCCTTGCGGTAAAGCTCGCGGTAGCGGCGTGGATGGATCGGGTCGTATCCGGGGATGTAGAACACCCGCCGCCGTTCGACCCTGCCCTGCCCAGTTTGCGCCATTCCAGATTCCGCGTGTCTTTTCACGGACTTTAGCGGCGAAAACGGGCGAGAGTAAGACTTAACCGATATTCGCGAGAACGGGGAATGTCTCCAGCAGCCAGCGGCTGAGGTCGGTGAAACGGCCCGTGAGCAGCATCAGACCGACGGTCCAGAGCAGCAGGCCCGAGATACGCTCGATCCGATCCATGTGGCGGCGCATCCATGCCATCGGCCCCTTAAGGCGCGAGAAGAACGCAGCGACCAGCAGGAACGGAATGCCGAGGCCCATGGCGTAGGCGAACAGCAGGATCGCGCCGCGCGTCGCGGAGCTTTCGTTGGCGGCCACGGCGAGGATCGCCGACAGGATCGGGCCAAGGCACGGGGTCCAGCCGAAGGCGAAGGCGAGGCCCAGAAGGTACGCGCCAAGGATCGAACCGCCCTGATCCTTCACGTCCACGCGGGCTTCGCGCATGAATAGCGGGATGCGGATCGCGCCGACGAAATGCGCGCCGAAGAGCATAATCATGAGGCCGAAGAAGATGTTCGCTTTGTCCGAAATCTCGAAATAGAACTGCCCGACCATCGACATCGCGTAGCCGAGGAACAGGAACACCGTCGACAGGCCGAGAACAAAGGCCACAGCGGCGACCATCACGCGACGGCGCGCGCCGGTGTCTTCGTCCATCTCGTTGACGCTGACGCCGCCCATGTAGGCGAGGTACGGCGCGGAGACAGGCAAAACGCAGGGGCTGAGGAACGACAGAAGACCCGCAAGCGCAGCAACGAGCATCGCCAGAATGAGGCTGGCATCGACGAGCGACTGGGTCGAGGCGAAGTTTTCCATCATGTCCCCTTAAACGTTCCATCTTTTGGATAACTCAAAGCCGGAGCGAGGTCAGCCGGAAACACTGGCGCAGATCGTCACAGTTTGGCGAAGGGCTGAAATGAAAACGCCGCCCCGAAGGGCGGCGTTTCAAGTTCTTAGCGGGACCACCAGCCAGTGCGCTTGGGCTTGGGCGGTGCGGCGGGTTCTTCCGCTGCGACCAGCTCGGGCTCCTTCGGCTCTTCCGGTGCGGCCTCTGCAACAGGTTCCGCCGCGGGCTCTTCGGCCTTGGCTTCTTCGGCTGCGGCTTCTTCCGCTTTGGGTTTTTCGGCCTGTTCAGCAGCCTCGGTCACCTCGGCAGCGGTGGTGACCACTTCCTCGGGTTCCTGAGCAGCAACATCCACGACTTCCGGTGCGGGCTGCGCTTCGGGAGTTTCTGGCTGAGCGGGAGCTTCCTCGGCAACGGCTTCGGCAGCAGGTGCCTCGGCGGGCGCTTCAGCAGCGACCTCGGCAACCGGCTCCTCGACCTTCTTGCGCGAGCGGCGAACACGCTTCTTCGGCTTCTCTTCGGCAGCGGCTTCTTCAGCCGGAGCTTCCGCAGGTGCCTCAGTAGCTACGGCGGCCTCGGCGGGCTTCTCTTCGCCCTCGGCAGCCGGTTCGACCTTCTTGCGCGAACGGCGGGTACGCTTCTTGGGCTTCTCCTCGGCAACCGCTTCTTCAGCAGGCGCTTCGGCTGCGGCCTCTTCAGCCTTGGCTTCGACAACTTCGGTCAGTTCGGCAGCGGCAGCGGTCTCTTCGACCTTCTTTTCGCTATCGTCCGAACCTTCGGAGTCATCCGAGTTATCATCCGACTGATCCGAGTTCTCGTCATTGTTGTTGCCACCCCGACGACGACGGCGACGACGACGGCGCTTCTTGGGCTTCTGTTCTTCTTCCTCAGCAGCCGGAGCCTTGGCCTCGACCTCTGCCTCGTCGTCCTCGGTCTCCTCGACGATATCGTCGAGTTCCTCGTCCAGCTCGGCCATGGAGACCGACGAGGTCGAGATCACGGGCTGGGCTTCGGGCACGATGCGGGTTGCGGTCTTGAACTTCTCGATCTCGAAATCGGGTGAGATCATCGACGGGTCACACTCGATACGCACAGCCATGCCGTAGCGCATTTCGATGGCCGCGATGTGTTCGCGCTTCTGGTTCATCAGGAAGTTGGCGATAGCAATCGGTGCCTTGACCAGAACTTCTTTGGAACGGCCGCGAACGCCCTCTTCTTCAAGCTGACGCAGAATGGCGAGCGATACCGAGTCGTCCGAACGCAGCAGACCGGTGCCGTGGCAGTGCGAGCACGGCTGGGTCGTGGCTTCGAGCATACCCGGACGCAGACGCTGACGCGACATCTCCAGTAGGCCGAAGCCCGAGATGCGGCCAACCTGAATTCGGGCGCGGTCGGTTTTCAGCTTGTCCTTGAGGCGCTTTTCAACGGCAGTGTTGTTCTTGCGCTCGTCCATGTCGATGAAGTCGATGACGATCAGACCGGCAAGGTCGCGCAGGCGCAGCTGGCGGGTGATCTCTTCGGCAGCTTCGAGGTTCGTCTTGACCGCGGTCTGCTCGATGGAGCCTTCCTTGGTCGCACGGCCCGAGTTCACGTCGATCGCGACGAGAGCTTCGGTGATGCCGATGACGATGTAACCGCCCGACGGCAGTTGAACGACCGGATTGAACATACCGGCAAGGTAACCCTCGACCTGATAGCGCGCGAAGAGCGGCAGTTGGTCGGCGTAGGGTTTCACGTTCTTCGCGTGCGACGGCATGATCATACGCATGAACGTCTTCGCGGTGCGGTAACCTTCGTCACCCGCAACGATCACTTCGTCGATCTCTTTCGAGTAAAGATCGCGGATCGTGCGTTTGATGAGGTCGCCCTCTTCGTAAATCTTGGCAGGGGCAGCGGATTCCAGCGTCAGTTCGCGGATTTGCTCCCACAGGCGCTGGAGGTATTCGTAGTCGCGCTTGATCTCGGCCTTGGTGCGCTGGGAACCGGCGGTACGGATGATGAGACCTGCACCATCCGGCACGTCCATCTCGTTCGCGATTTCCTTGAGCTTCTTACGGTCGGCGGCGTTGGTGATCTTGCGGCTGATGCCACCGCCACGGGCGGTGTTCGGCATCAGGACGCAGTAACGGCCTGCGAGCGACAGGTAGGTGGTCAGAGCAGCGCCCTTGTTGCCGCGCTCTTCCTTGACGACCTGAACCAGCATGATTTGGCGGACTTTGACGACTTCCTGAATCTTGTAGCGCTTGGGGCGCGGCTTGCGCACCGGACGCACGTCCTCGGAGTCGTCTTCGTCAGCGACGGACTCGATCGAGTCGTCCTTGTCGTCATCGTTGTCGTCTTCGTCGTCCGACGACTCTTCCGTTTCGGCAGTTTCTGCCTCGGCGGTGTCGGGCTGTTCGTCCTCGTCGTTCGACGGGGTGTCGACCGGCGTTTCGGCAACGGTTTCCATCGGGCTTACTGCGTCGTCGTCATTGTCCGACTTGGCCTCGCCTTCACCATCTTCGCCCTCGTCGAGGTCGATGGTTTCCATGCCCGAAATTTCCTTGGTGGCGACGGGATCGTTATTGTTGCTCTCGGCGGCTTTCGCCTTGGAGCGGCCACGACCACGGCGCGAACGGTTCACCTTGCGGGGCTTTTCGTCCTCGTCGTCATCCTTGTCGTTCTCGGCTGCGAGGCTTTCGGCATAGGCACGTTCTTCGGCCAGCAGAGCTTCGCGGTCGGCGACGGGGATCTGATAGTAATCGGGGTGGATTTCCGAAAACGCGAGGAAGCCATGGCGGTTGCCGCCATAGTCAACGAAGGCCGCCTGAAGCGACGGTTCGACGCGTGTTACCTTTGCGAGGTAGATATTTCCGGCGAGCTGCCGTTTGGACTGACTTTCAAAATCAAATTCTTCGACTTTGTTTCCGTCCACCACCACAACGCGGGTTTCTTCCGCGTGGGTGGCATCGATGAGCATTTTCTTTGCCATTTGATCCAATTGCACGGCACATGGCCGCCCACCCTGGCGGGGCGGCGGCAGATGTAGCGTGTCTATTAGGGGCGATGGGCGCTGCGCAGACAGAGAGGCCCCTCGGGGCCATCATCGTTCTGCCTGTGTTCAGCGCGCGTTGCATCGCGGTTCTTCTCCGACGCCCGTCGAGGGGCGCCCGTTTAAGGCCCGGCGCGTCCGATTAACTCGCGCAGCCAGGGCGTTCTTCTGGCCTGTTACAGGCCAAATGCCGTCTGCCAGAGGCCACGTATCAACTCGCTGGCCTGAGGCAGTGAAACTTTCCGGTGTCGGCCACGCCTTTGTGGACGCCATCACGTATCCCCACCTAATACGGGTTGGGGATAAATTACAATGATCAAGTTTAATGATACGTCAACGCAATGAAATTTCAGGGGCGGTTACAGGTAGTCCGCCCGCTGAAGACCATACTTTGCCATCTTTTCATTCAGCGTCCGGCGCGGCAGGCACAGCTCGTCCATCACCGAAACGATCGAGCCCTTGTGGCGGCGCATCGTGTTATCGATCAGCATCCGCTCGAACGCTTCGACGAATTCCTTGAGCGGCTTGCCCTCGGTCGTCATCGCAGGGCGCGAGGTGTCGTCGCTGTCGTTCATCAGCAGCGAAGTGATCGTTCCCGAGCCGCGGCGCGATTGCAAAACCGCGCGTTCGGCAACGTTAATCAGCTGGCGCACGTTACCCGGCCACGGCGCTTGCAGAAGCTGCGCCGCTTCCTGCGCGTTCACCTGCGGCGCGTCGCAGCCGTATTCTTCGGAGAACTGTTCGGTCAGCGACGTGAACAGCGTCAGGATGTCTTCGCCACGTGCACGCAGCGGCGGCACGGTGATGCGCAGCGCGGCAAGGCGGTAGAACAGGTCGGGGCGCAGCGAACTTTCGCAGGTCCGGTCCTGTTCCTGAAGGTTACAGATCGCGATGATGCGGGTCTCGGAGGGCGTGCCCTGCTCATTGATCGCGGTCATCAGACGCGCCTGCTGCGCGGGGCTGAGCGCCTCTATGTCCTCAAGCACCAGCGTACCGCCGCGCGCTTCTTCCATCGCTGGGATCGGCTCGTCTTCGCGGACGGGGCCGAACAGGCGGCGGGTCAGGCTGTCTTCATCGTAGGCAGCGCAGGCCAGCAGCACGAATTTCTTGTTCGCACGGGCACTTACGGCGTGAAGCGCATGTGCGATCAGGGTTTTGCCGGTACCGGTTTCGCCTTCGATCAGGACGTGACCATCGGACTGGCCGAGGTCGAGGATATCCTCTTTCAGGCGCTCCATCGCGGGGCTGGCACCGATGAGTTTCTTCATGATGGCCGAGCCGTCCGACAACTCGCGGCGCAGCGCGCGGGCGTCCAGCGTCAGGCGGCGGGCGTTGGTGGCCTTTTTCGCCAGTTCGGTCATGCGGTCGGGATTGAACGGCTTCTCAAGGAAGTCGTACGCCCCAATGCGCATTGCCTCCACCGCCATCGGCACATCGCCGTGGCCGGTAATCATGATGACGGGCAGCGAGCTGTCGATGCCCTTCATTTTGCGCAGGAACTGCATTCCGTCCATGCCGGGCATCTTGATGTCGCTGACGATGATGCCGGGATAATCAGCGGTCATCGTTTTCAGCGCATCCTCGGCCGAAGCGAAGGTTTCGGTGTCAAAGCCCGACAAAGCCAGCCACTGGCTGATCGACTGACGCATGTCTTTCTCGTCATCGACGATCGCAATCTTCATGGCCTTGCTCATGGTTCCTCACTCTGCAGCTTCAATATCGTTAATCTTAAAGATAGGGAGCGAAAGCTCAAAGACAGCCCCGCCCGACGCACCATTTCGTGCGGTAAGACGACCACCTAGGTCTTTTACGATCCCTGACGAGATAGCGAGGCCCAATCCGACCCCGTCTCCCGGTAGTTTTGTGGTGTAAAACGGCTCGAATAGCGCGTCGAGGTCGTCGATCCCTGCCCCGTTATCACGAACGGTCAAATGTACGCTGTCACCCACCGACAGCAAAACGTCGATCGACGGATCGCCCGCGGTCTTGGTCGCATCGAGCGCGTTGCGCAGCAGGTTGATGATCACCTGCTCCAGCCGCAGACGGTCGCCGTAGATCATCGCGGGTTCTGCCGGCATTGCGCTTGAGATCGAAATCTTCCGCGTTTTCAGTTGCGGCTCCATCATCGACAACGCGGTCGACACGGCATCGCGGACGTCCACGGGCTCGAACGCTTCCTTGCCTTTTCGGGCGTAGGATTTGAGCTGGCGGGTTATGACGCCCATGCGGTCGATCAGGTCGTCGATGCGCTGGAACGAGGCCAGCGCCTCTTCGGAGCGTTTACGTTGCAGCAGCAGGCGCGCACCCGCGAGGTAGGTTTTCATCGCGGCGAGCGGCTGGTTCAATTCGTGACTCACGGCAGCGGACATCTCACCGAGAGCGGCGAGTTTCGACGACTGCGCGAGCGTCTGTTCGGCGACTTCGAGGGTCTTTTCGACCTTCTCGCGTTCCGCAATCTCGCGCTGGAGGCGGATGTTCAGCGCCCGCAGGTCGGCAGACTCGCGTTGGAAGAACACCATACGTGACGCCGATTTACGGGACGACACCCAGAAGCCGAGCGCGAGCAGTATCGCAAAGCCCATGATTTCAAGCGCAAGGAAGCCGTTCACCTTTTCCCGCACGGAATCGTAGGTGGTAAAACTGACCATGCGCCAGCCTTGGAACGGCACGCGTGTCTCCATCCGCAGCACGGCCTCGCCTTGCAGATAGCCGTCAATCGGGATGATCGACCAGTCCTGCGTGGCGCGAAGGGCGCGTTCGATTGCGGATTTCGGCGACTGGACGGCAAGCGCCTCGGCCTCGGTCCGGCCTCGCCAGCGCGGTTCGGTCGACAGGATCACGGTGCCGGCGCTGTCAGTGACAAACACCGCGTCAGAAATGCTCGCCCAACTGCGTTCGAGCTTATGCAGGTCGACCTCGATCGCGATGACACCCAGCGCGCCCGATGGCCCGTCGATACGGCGCGAATAAACGAACGAATAGCCGCCCGTTTCGGCTTCGAGCAGCGTAAAGATCGTCGCGTTCGAGCGCAGCGCGTTAATGTAGAACTGGTCGTTGCGGTGCGTCTCGCCCAGACGGGTCCGGTCGGTGGCGGCCACGGTGCGGCCATCACGGTCAAACAGCATGAGGGACGCGGCGCCGATCTCGTCCACGAAAGACAGCAGACGCTGGGTGGACAGCGAATATTCCTGCGCCGACAGCGCGCGGATCAATTCAGGGTCACGGGCCAGCAGTTGCGGAACGATGGAATTGCGCTGAAGCTCGGAAGTCAGGTTACCGACATAGAGCGTCATACGAACCTCCGCGCGGTTGCGCGTGGATTCCGTAAAACGTTCTGTCAGGAGAAGGTTGGTGAAATAGATCACCACCATTGCCACGATGACAAGCACGACCACGCTGATGCGTGTGAGCCAACGCCCTAGCGTTATGGGATCTGCTTTCATCGGGGTCTTGGCGGCCATGGGGCGAGTTTACGCTCGCCCCTTTGGATCGGCAATCAGGCGCTGACGACTTGGTTCAACAATCCGCGGAAAAGCGCCTGTCCATCTGTGCCGCCATGGTTGGCGTCGATGGCGCGTTCGGGGTGCGGCATCATGCCGAGAACGCGGCGGTTCTCCGAAAGAACACCTGCGATGTTGCCAACAGCACCGTTCAGGTTCTCCGTGTAGGTGAACGCGATGCGGTCCTGATCGCGGAGCATGGCCAGCGTTTCTTCGTCGACGGTGTAGTTGCCGTCGTGGTGCGCGACCGGAACGCTGATGACGTCGCCCTTGGCGTAGCCTTGAGTGAACGCGCTGTCAGCGGTTTCGACGTTCAGGCCGACCGACTTGCACACGAACTTCAGACCGGCGTTGCGCATCAGCGCGCCCGGCAGAAGACGGGTTTCGGTCAGAACCTGAAAACCGTTGCAAACGCCGAGGGCATAGCCGCCGCGGTTGACGTGGTCGACGAGGCCCTTGCAGACCGGCGACTGGGCAGCAATCGCACCGCAGCGCAGGTAGTCGCCGAACGAGAAACCGCCCGGAACCGCGACAAGGTCGACGCCCTCGGGGAGCGCGGCATCCTTGTGCCAGACCATGGTGACGTCAGCGCCGGCATTCTCCAGCGCGACTTTCATGTCGCGGTCGCAGTTGGACCCCGGGAAAACGAGGACTGCTGCCTTCATGCCGACAGCTCCACCTTGTAGCTTTCGATCACGGTGTTCGCGAGCAGCTTCTCGCACATTTCCTTCACCGTTTCTTCGGTGGTGCCTTCAGCGAGATCGAGCTCGATCACCTTGCCCTGACGGACACCTTCGACACCATCAAAACCAAGCGCGCCCAGAGCGTGACGAACAGCCTCGCCCTGCGGATCGAGCACACCGTTTTTGAGCATTACGTAAACGCGGGCTTTCATCGATCCGTATCCTTTTAGTTGATGAGCGTGGGCTTGTGGGCGTGGGTGACGTTCGAAGGCAGAACGCCCAGACGGCGTGCGACTTCGGTATAAGCGTCGGTGAGGTTGCCAAGGTCCTGACGGAACACGTCCTTGTCCAGCTTCTGGCCGGTTTCGATGTCCCACAGGCGGCAGCTATCGGGGCTGATTTCGTCAGCAACGACGAGGCGCATGAAATCGTTGTCCCATACGCGGCCGAGTTCGATCTTGAAGTCGATCAGCTTGATGCCGACGCCGTGCATGACGCCCGACATGAAATCGTTCACGCGCAGAGCGATGGCAACGATATCGTCCATGTCCTGCTGCGAGGCCCAGCCGAAAGCGGCGATGTATTCTTCCGGAACCAGCGGGTCACCCAGAGCGTCGTTCTTGTACGAGAATTCGACGATCGGACGCGGCAGCTGGCGGCCCTCTTCCATGCCGAGGCGCTTGGCCATCGAACCGGCGGCGTAGTTACGCACGATCACTTCGAGCGGAATGATCTCGACCTGACGGCAGAGCTGCTCGCGCATGTTCAGACGGCGGATGAAGTGCGTCGGGATGCCGACGTTCTGCAGACCGGTCATGAAGAATTCGGACAGGCGGTTGTTCAGCACGCCTTTGCCTTCGATGACGGCTTTCTTCTCGGCGTTGAAAGCAGTCGCATCATCTTTGAAGTACTGGACGATTGTTCCCGGCTCCGGGCCTTCGTACAGGATTTTAGCCTTGCCTTCGTAGATTTTCTTGCGACGCGCCATGGAGGTCCCCTCGTCTGTCCGCATTTACGCGGCGTGAGTCATGGCGGTGCGTATAGGGCAAGGTCTCAAAACCTGCAAGAATGCAGGGCCATAACGGCATTGCTAATTTGCGATAGCTTTTTCAGGCTTTTTTGACCGCTTGGACAGGTTTGAGCGTTTTTCGTGGTCCCTATTCGTTTCGCGTTATAATTGGTGTTTGAAAACCCTGCTGGCTCGTGCCATGGCGGGACTGAAACGACACCAAGGATGGTCAGACATGACGAATGCTCTTTCCCGCATGCTCGAAACCCGCGACTGGCTTCTGGCCGATGGCGCGACCGGCACCAACCTGTTCAATATGGGTCTGAACTCGGGCGACGCGCCGGAGCTCTGGAACGTCGACCACCCCGAAAAGATCAAAGCACTCTATAGCGGTGCCGTCGATGCGGGCAGCGACCTGTTCCTGACGAACACTTTCGGCGGCAACGCCTCGCGTCTGAAGCTGCACAGTGCCGAAGGCCGTGTGCGCGAACTCAACCGCGTTGCGGCAGAGCTTGGCCGTGAAGTCGCCGACGCCTCGGGCCGTCAGGTCATCGTCGCAGGCTCCGTCGGTCCGACCGGCGAGATCATGGCGCCGATGGGCAGCCTCACCCACGAGCTGGCTGTGGAGATGTTCCACGAACAGGCAGAGGGCCTCAAAGAAGGCGGCGTTGACGTGCTCTGGGTCGAAACCATCTCGGCCACCGAAGAATACAAAGCCGCTGCCGAAGCCGCAAAGCTGGCAGGAATGCCGTGGTGCGGCACCATGAGCTTCGACACTGCTGGCCGCACCATGATGGGCGTGACCTCGGCCGATCTGGCGAAGATCGTCGAAAAGCTCGACTACAAACCGCTCGCATTCGGCGCGAACTGCGGCGTCGGCGCGTCCGACCTGCTGCGCACCGTTCTGGGCTTCTCGGCCACCGGCACCAACACTCCGATCGTGTCGAAGGGTAACGCCGGCATCCCGAAATACCACGACGGTCACATCCACTATGACGGCACGCCGGAACTGATGGGCGACTATGCCGTTCTTGCCCGCGACTGCGGCGCGACCATCATCGGCGGTTGCTGTGGCACCACGCCGGAACACCTGCGCGCCATGAAGGAAGCGCTGGAAACCCGCTCGCGCGGTGAGCGTCCGTCGCTGGAAGAGATCTCCGAAAAGCTCGGCGGTTTCTCGTCGGCATCGGACGGCACGGGCGGCGACGAGCCGACCCCGACCCGCCGCAGCCGTCGCCGCGGCTAATCGGTTTCGTGTCTTGGAAAGCGCCTCGCATTGCGGGGCGCTTTTTCGTTCAGAACAGGCTGAGTTGATCGCCCTTCTGTGGTGGTTTGCAGAACAGGTCCGTCCGCAATTCCGGCAGCGGCTTGTCCAGCCCGTACCGTCGCTTCGCGATCCGGAAACGCTTGCGCAGAAGGTCTGCCCATTCACCCTGCCCCGTCATGCGTTGGCCCCACTGTGGATCGTAGTCCTTGCCGCCGTGCAATTCGCGCACGCGTGCCATGATGCGGTTCGCGCGGAGGGGAAAATTCTCCTCCACCCATTCGGTGAATAGCGGCGACACCTCTCGCGGCAGGCGCAGTACGATATAGGACGCCGCCAGCGCGCCCGCTGCGGCTCCCGCTTCCATGATCGGCTCCAGTTCGTGATCCGTCAGCGCGGGGATCATCGGAGAGGCCATGACGCGCACAGGTATCCCCGCCTCCGACAACCGCTTGATCGTCTGGAGCCGCCGTTTGGGATGCGGAACGCGCGGCTCCATCGCCCGCGCGGTTTTCGGGTCGAGCGTCGTCACCGAAATCCCGACCCTCACGAGGTTCCGCTCCGCCATCGAGGCGAGAATATCCACGTCCCGTTCGATCAGCGTGCCCTTCGTCACGATGCCCACGGGATGGTTGAAATCCGACAGCACCTGCAACACCCGCCGCATGATCTGGCGGTCCTTTTCAATCGGCTGATACGGGTCGGTATTGGTCCCGATCGCAATGGTTGCAGGAACATAGGAGGTCTTCGACAACTCCCTCGCCAGCACCTCCGGCGCGTCGGGACGGGCGATCAGCTGCGTTTCGAAATCCAACCCCGGGGACAACCCAAGGTAGGCATGACTCGGCCGCGCGAAGCAATAAATGCACCCGTGCTCGCAGCCGCGATAGGGATTGATCGAGCGGTCGAACGGAATGTCGGGCGATGTGTTGCGGGTGATGACGCTGCGCGGCACCTCGTCGGTCACGGTCGTCCGAAGCGGAGCAATCTCCTCCTCCAGATCCCAGCCGTCATCCTCCGCGACCGAGGAATAGCGGTCGAAACGGTTGGCGGGATTGTATGTGGCGGCGCGCCCTTTGCGCCTGTCTTTGGGGATCGGAAGCTCCATATTCTGCAAAATAGAACAAAATAGGAACTTCGCAAAGTTGTTAATTTCGACACTGCGGTCGCTTCCGCTACGTCCGAAGTCGCAATCGGTCCAGACCATTTGTCGCATATGGGGGAAAGGAAGAAAAACGCCCTCTTTTTAGCGAAAGAACCCGTCATGGCTGAAGACGACGAGATCATCCTCTCCGAACTTAACGACGAAGAATTGGTCGAACAGATGTTCGACGACCTTTACGACGGTCTCAAGGAAGAGATCGAAGAAGGCGTCAACATCCTTCTGGGCCGCGGATGGGCGCCCTACCGCGTTCTGACCGAAGCTCTGGTTGGCGGTATGACCATCGTCGGCAAAGACTTCCGCGACGGCATCCTCTTCGTTCCCGAAGTTCTGCTTGCTGCGAACGCGATGAAGGGCGGCATGGCCATCCTCAAGCCGCTTCTGGCCGAAACCGGTGCACCGCGCGTCGGCAAGATGGTCATCGGCACTGTGAAGGGCGACATCCACGACATCGGCAAGAACCTTGTTTCGATGATGATGGAAGGCGCCGGTTTCGAAGTCGTCGACCTCGGCATCAACAACGCTGTCGAAGCCTACCTCGAAGCGCTGGAAACCGAAAAGCCGGACATCCTCGGCATGTCGGCTCTGCTGACCACCACCATGCCCTACATGAAGACCGTCATCGATACGATGGTCGAGATGGGCATCCGTGACGACTACATCGTTCTCGTTGGCGGCGCGCCGCTGAACGAAGAGTTCGGTAAGGCCATCGGCGCCGACGCTTACTGCCGTGACGCGGCTGTTGCCGTCGAGACCGCGAAGACCTTTGTCGCTCGCCGTCACAACCAGATGAATGCCTGATCTTTCAGACAACACTCTGACAGAGCGCGGTCTGCCCCCTTCCGGGGCGGGCCGCGTTCTCGTTGTGGCCTGCGGTGCGCTGGCCCACGAGATTGTCGCGCTCAAAGGCCTGAACGGCTGGGACCACCTCGACCTTCAGTGCCTGCCCGCCATCCTGCATAATCACCCTGAAAAGATCACCGACGCGGTCGTTGCCGCCGTCGAAGAGCACCGCGACGATTACGGCCGCGTGTTCGTCGCCTACGCCGATTGCGGCACGGGCGGATATCTGGAGGCGGCGTGCAAAAAGCTCGGCGTGGAGATGATCCGCGGCCCGCATTGCTACGCCTTTTTCGAAGGCGTTGATGCGTTCGAAAAGCGCGGCGAGATTACCTCGTTCTACCTGACTGACTTCCTCGCGCGGCAGTTCGATGCCTTCGTATGGAAGCCTCTCGGCCTCGACCGTCATCCGCAGTTGCTGGAGATGTACTTCGGCCACTACGAGACGCTGGTCTACATGGCGCAGACCGACGATCCGGCGCTCACCGCCAAGGCGGAAGCCTGCGCTGAACGGATGGGCCTGACGTTCGAACGCCGCTTCACCGGATACGGTGAACTTGCCACGGCGCTTTCAAACGCTTGAACCAATCTGACACGATTTGCTCCTGACCCTCTCTATTCGATTGCGAGGGTTCGGGATACGTCTAACGTGGGCCTCGTTTTGGAGGAGTACCCATGTCCCAGCAATTGATTGACGCCATTAAAGAACAGGAAAAGCGGCTCGTTCTTGACGCCTTCGACGAAGATATCGCGTTCGAGATCGGATGCGACCTGCGCGCTCGCGCCAAGGCGGTTAATGCGCCCGTCAGCATCGAAATCCGTTCGTCCTCGCGCCGTTTCTTTTTCGCGACCCTGCCCGGCGCGACGCCTGAAAATCAGGACTGGGGCCGCCGCAAGATCAACACCGTGCTGCGGACCTACAAATCATCAATGCGTGCGGGACTGGAATACAACGCCGAGGGCCGCGAACAGTGGCCGGACGTGGGCCTGCGCTACGAGGACTTCGTCATCCACGGCGGCGGCTTTCCCGTGACCGTCAAGGGCGTGGGCGTGATTGCCGCGATCGGCATCTCCGGCCTGCCCTCGATCGAGGATCACGAAATGTCGGCCTTTGCACTGGCCGACCGTCTGGGCATCAAGATGGACAGCCTGCCGCGTTAAGCGGCGGCAGCCGTCTGGCGGATGCGCTCGATCATCGCGCGCACACCGTTGGAGCGCTGCGACGACAGATGTTCGTTCAGGCCAAGACGTCCGAGTTCCGCTTGGGCGTCGACGGCGAGGATCTCTTTGGCCGACAGCCCATTGAACAGCGCCAGCAGGATCGCGATAAGGCCGCGCACGATGATCGCGTCGCTGTCACCGCGGAAGGTGTAAACACCGCCCTCTTCATGCGGCATCAGCCAGACCTGGCTCGCGCAGCCGTCCACCTTGGTCGCCGGAACCTTCAGCGCGTCTTCGAGCGGCGGCATTTCCTTGCCCAGCTCGATCACGTGGCGGTAGCGGTCTTCCCAGTCGTCGAGGAAGTCGAACGTGTCTGCGATATCTTCGAATGCTGCGGTGGCCATGATGCGTCCTTTCGTTCGTCCTAGGACTTAGGGAACGCGCCGCGAAAGGTCCAGAGGAGGCTTCCCAGAAGCATATGGTTCGGCTACCAATTTTACCTAAGGGAAAGGTGAGGAGACGAAAGTATGCTGCGACGTTTGGTTTTGACGGGTCTGGTTTGTGTGACGGTGACGGGCTGCGCCCGCATCGCGGAATCGCGGCTCAATCCGATGAACTGGTTCGGCCGCAGTCAGGCCGTTGCCGCGCAGCCTCAAGAAATCCGTCCCCTCGTCCCCGAAAGTCGCCGCGTTGTCACCGTGGACCAGCGCGTGCTGATCGACACCGTGACCGACGTGCGGATCGAACGGATGCCCGACGGCGCGATAATCCGCGCGACGGGCTACGCCGCGACCGGCGGGTCGTACAATGCCGAACTAGTGCTGGAGAGCGCCGATGGCGGCAACCTTGTCTACGCGTTCCGCGTCATGCCGTCGAACACGGCAGGCGGTCGCCGCGTGACGGTTGCCACGGTTCTGAGCAATGCAGAACTGGCCGCAACGCGGAGCGTCACAGTGCGCGGCGCGACAGGCGCGCAGCGCACCAGCCGCTGATCAAAGCTGGATTGTTTGGACGTTGTTGCCTTTGACGGCGAGCGCCACCTTGCCGTCGCAGAGCGCCAGCGCATCGTCACCAAACACCTCACGGCGCCAGCCGTGCAGCGCATCGACATCGCGCTCGCCCGCTGCAATCGCGTCGAGGTCGGCAGAGGTCGCGATGAGCTTTTGCGCAACGCCTTCACGGTCGGCCTTGGCCTTCAGCAGCACGCGCAGCAGGTCGGCGAGCGCAGGGTTCACCTGTAGCTTTTCACGGCCCTTCGGCATCTTGGGCGCATCTTCGGGCGGAGTTTCCAGACCGCGCTTGATCGCAGCAAGGATACCGTCGGCAATCTCGCCCTTGCGGGCTTCGCGGAGCAGCAGACGCGAGCGACCCAGATCACCTTCATTCTGCGGCTTGGTCGAGGCCAGCTCGACCAGCGCGTCGTCCTTGAACACACGGCTGCGCGGCACGTCGCGACGCTGGGCATAGGCTTCGCGGAACTCGGCGAGTTCCTTGACGATCGACAGGAAGCGGCCCGAGGTGGTGCGGGTCTTCACACGCTGCCAAGCGTCTTCGGGTTTGGTCTTGTAGGTGGCCGGATCGTTGAGAACCGCCATCTCTTCGGACACCCAGCGAGCGCGGCCGGATTTCTTCAGGCGCTCCGATAGGGACTCGTAGATGTCACGCAGGTGCGTCACGTCTGCGACAGCGTATTTCAGCTGTGCGTCGGTCAGCGGGCGGCGCGACCAATCGGTGAAACGGCTCGACTTATCGAGGTCCGCCTTCGCAATCTTGCGCACGAGGGTCTCGTAGCCGACCTGCTCGCCGTAGCCGCAGACCATCGCGGCGACCTGCGTGTCAAACAGCGGCGCGGGGATGAGGCCTGCGTTAACAAAGAAAATCTCGAGGTCCTGACGGGCCGCGTGGAAAACTTTGGTGACGGTGGGATTGCGGAACAGTTCGTACATCGGCTCGAGCGAAAGGCCATCGACCAGCGGGTCGATAATCACAGCATCCTCACCCGCGTCGTCGCGGTAGGCCATCTGCACGAGGCAAAGCTTGGAGTAATAGGTGCGTTCCCGAAGAAACTCAGTGTCGACAGTCACATAGGGACGTTTGGCAGCTTCGAGGCAGAAGTCGGCAAGAGCCTCGGTCGTCGTGATTGTCTTCATCTGTGGTGGTTCCTCCGCCAGTAACGGAACTGTCATAAGTCAAAGGCGAAGCGTTGAAAAGAGCAGCGCGCGGCTGCTCTGATTTGTGTTGCAGATGCGCCTAGCGCAGCACGATCATCGAACGGTCGCCTGCCGCGTAATTGCGCAGAACCGCCGGATAAAGCTTGTGCTCCATCGGCAGAACGCGGGCCGCGAGAACGTCCGATGTATCACTGTCCAGCACAGGCACGATCGCCTGACCGAGGATCGGCCCGCCGTCGAGTTCAGCCGTCACTTCGTGCACCGAACAACCGTGCTCCGCATCGCCCGCCTCGATGGCGCGCTGATGGGTGTGCAGGCCCTTGTACTTGGGCAGCAGCGACGGGTGGATGTTCAGCATCATCCCGCCCCAACGGCTGGTGAAGCCTTCGGTGAGGATACGCATGAAACCGGCGCAGCAGATGATGTCCGGCTTGGCTTCTTCCAGAACGCGGGTCAGTTCAGCTTCGAACGCGGCGCGATCCTTGCCGAAGGGTTTGTGGTCCACGACAGCAGTCGCAACGCCCATGCCTTCGGCTTTGGCGAGGCCGCCAGCGTCCGGCACGTTCGACACCACGAGCACGGGCTCGCAGGGGTGGTCACCCGATTGCATATCCTGAACGAGGGACACCATGTTGGAGCCCCCGCCCGAAATCAGGATCGCGACACGTTTGGTCACAGAAGGTTGCCCGTGTAGGAAACGCCCTCGCCTTCGACGACGGTGCCCATGCGCGACACGCTCTCGCCAGCGGCCAGAAGCAGCGCTTCCAGATCGTCGGCCTGCTCGGCGTCCGCGACAACGATCATGCCGATGCCGGAGTTGAAGGTCTTGAGCAGTTCCGCCTCTTCCATGTTGGCGGTTTCGGCCAGCCAACGGAACACAGCCGGAAGTTCCCAGCTCGACAGGTCGATTTGCGCGCCGAGGCCCTCGGGCAGAACGCGCGGCAGGTTCTCGGTCAGACCGCCGCCGGTGATGTGGGCCAGCGCGTGAACGCCGCCAGCGCGGACAGCAGCCAGCGCCTGCTTGACATAAAGGCGGGTCGGCGCCAGCAGCGCTTCGCCCAGAGTTTCGTCCGCAAACGGAGCCTTGTCGTCCCAAGCGAGGCCCGACATTTCGACAACCTTGCGCACGAACGAATAACCGTTCGAGTGAACGCCGTTCGAGCCGAGGCCCAGAAGAACGTCGCCAGCCTTGACGCCAGCCGGAAGGTCGGTGCCGCGTTCCATCGCGCCGACTGCGAAACCTGCGAGGTCGAAATCGCCTGCTTCGTACATACCCGGCATTTCGGCGGTCTCGCCGCCGATCAGTGCGCAACCGCTGTCTTCACAGCCCTTGGCGATACCGTTGATGATGCGGGCCGCGCTATCGACGTCCAGCTTGCCGGTGGCAAAGTAGTCGAGGAAGAACAGCGGCTCTGCGCCCTGACACACGAGGTCGTTCACGCACATCGCAACAAGGTCGATACCCACGGTGTCAACGTTGCCGGTGTCGATGGCGATACGCAGCTTGGTGCCCACGCCGTCGGTGGCAGCCACGAGGATCGGATCGGTGTAGCCCGCGCCCTTGAGGTCGAACAGCGCGCCGAAGCCGCCAAGACCGGCCATCACACCCGAACGAGCGGTGCGTTTCGCCGCCGGTTTGATACGTTCTACGAGAGTGTTACCTGCATCGATATCCACGCCTGCATCTGCGTAAGTGAGGCCATTCTTGCCAGTCATCGCTGTCCCCTTGAATGAATTGGCGCTCCGATAGCCCAATATTCACCTTAGGGCAATGTAACATCGCACAATTACGACGCTCCGCGCATGAACCGTTCGGCAGGTTCTTGACCATGCTCTCGCACTAGGGGTATCTGCTCCGCGGGGGCCTATAGCTCAACGGTTAGAGCAGAGCGCTCATAACGCTTTGGTTCCAGGTTCGAATCCTGGTGGGCCTACCAACCAAATCAGGGATTTCGGCGGTCTGGCAATTAGGAACTCGTGCCGCGATCCTATCCCCGAAAACTTTGTGGCGGCGGTTGCTGGCTTCGATATAGCTGCGCGTTTGGTATCTGCCCTTTGCTGCCGTTCGGTCTCTGGCCGACCGCTGCGGTGCAGCTTCACTGGACCGGCTATTCAGCCATCACACGGCATTTCCAGAAGTTGAAGGTCGGGACTGCGGTCAACGCCCTATTTCTCTGCGGTTGCATCAGTGGCGGCGCAGGTCTTGGCAGAGGTTTCCGGCACGAAGGATTGTCCCCCTCAGCAGGTACTGGTCGAAAGAGTTCCCACGCCGCGGTCAAATAATAAAGAGCAAAAAAGGAACTTAGCCGGAGCAGCGTGTGTTGTTCAACCAACACGGTGTCCACCGCCGCTCAACTTTATTCAAGGAGGTAAGGATGACTGATCCTTCCCAATATACCCCGAATACCTCTCCTGACACCCCGAACACCTCTCCCGCTGAGAGCGCTGCGCGTGAAATGCGCGATGATCTTCGGACCAAGGCCCGAAATACTGCGGACGAAATCAAACAGCGAGCCAGCGGCTTCGAGGAAGAGCAGCGCGGCCATATGGCGGACGAAGTATCGGACGTCTCGAACGCACTTCGCAAGGCTGCCGAAGAGATGCGCAGCGGTTCCCCGCAAGAGCGGACTATGTCCCAGATTGCTTCGACCCTGGCAGATGCCTCGGACTCGATCCGCGACAAGGATCTGGGTGAAATGGCAGGCGGCTTGTCTGACTTCGCCCGTCGCAACCCGATGGCCTACCTCGGCGGTGCAGCACTTCTCGGATTCGCCGCAACGCGCTTCGCCAAAGCCGGTGCAAACAACGCCAGCACGAACACGGCACCGCAACCGGCATCGGCACCCGCTGCTGCAAGCCCCGCCACCCCCGCCTACCACCGCCAGGAACCGGAGAACATCTGATGCAAACGGACAATACAACCGGAACCACTAACCTGGTCAGCAATATCATCACGCATGTCACCACGCTTGTGCGCAAGGAAATGCAGCTCGCCCGCGCTGAAATCGGCGAGAACCTGAACGGGGCCGCCACGGCGGTCGGCGTGATCGTCGGCGGCGTCGTTTTGACTCTCGTTGGTCTCAACGTCATCGCTGCTGCGCTTGTGGCCGCACTTTCTGCGGCAGGCCTGCATCCTTTCTGGTCGGCCGTGATCGTCGGCGGTGTCGCCATCGTTGCGGCGCTGATCATGATCAAAGGCGGGATGAGCAAGCTCAAGGCAAGCAGCCTCGCCCCGACCCGCACCACTGAAAACGTCCGTCGTGACGTGCATGCAATCACGGAGACGACCAATGGCTAATCGCAAATCAGCAGCAGAAATCGAACGCGAGATTGAACGCGAACGCGCGGGTCTGACCTCGTCCGTATCCGAGCTTCAGAGCCGCTTTTCGACCGACGAGATCGTGGCCCAAGTGGGCCGCCACCTGCAGACTCACGGCAGCGAGATGGGCAAGGCCTTTTCGAAGTCGGCCAAGCAAAACCCAATCGGCTTGACGCTCACGGCTGCCGGCCTTGCATGGATGATGTTCGGTCGCTCCTACGATAACGAGGAAAAAGGCCTGGCCGGCGACCCGCTGAGCCGACATATCCGCAAGGACAGTGCTGCGGACTCCGCTGCAAATACCGCAACCGGTCCGGATTGGGCTGCCCGCAAACCGGGCTACGGCACCACTTATCGCCCCAGCTATTATGACGATCTGCATGGTGATGATGGCGACGAGTCGGAAAGCTTCGAAGTACGCGTGGAACGTGCGCAGGCCCGCCTGAAGTCTGCTTTATCCGACGGGCGTCATAGCGCCGCTGCCACCGCAGGGGATGCCCGCACCAAGATTGGTGAGGCCGGACAGTCCGTACGCGACTCCGTTTCGGCGAAGTCGTCGCAGGCCCAGTCGGTCCTGCAGGACGGTTACGCCCGCATCGCCGCTGGCACAGAGCATATGTCGGAGAGCGCCCGTCGCCGTGTGATCGACGCACGTGAGCGCGCACTTATCGCCCGAGAACGCGGGGGCCAGAAAGTGAAGCAGACCGCCGCAAGCGCTGCCGACTTCTTTGGTGACCATCCTCTTGTCGCTGGCGCTCTTGCCGTCGCGGTCGGTGCCGCGCTTGGCGGAGCGGCTTCGCGCACCAAAGCAGAGGACGACTTCATGGGCGAATACAGCGATGCTTTGATGTCCGAAGCAGAAGCGATCTTCCGTGAAGAACGCGACAAGCTTTCTGCCGTGGCCAGTGCCGCACTCGACGAGGGCGAAAGCATCGCTCGCGAGGCGCGTGCGGAAGCCGATGAACGCACGCCCGGTGATAAGCCTGCCGAGCACGCCCTTGCCGATGCGGCAAAATCTGCTGGCAAGCGTATCGAGGATCGGGTTCGCGACGAAGCGGACGCGCAGAACCTCGGTCGACCGGACGTGACGTCCGAAACGCCCAAGCAGGGCTGATCAACTAACCACGAATTCGCGCCGGCGCCCCATGGCTCCGGCGCGAAATTTAAGACATTCCAAGGAAATTTGCTGTCATGTCAAACGACGGATCCTACGCCGCCCGTCCACGCCAGATCGGCCTGACTGGCTGGAAAGCCATCATGTTACGCGTCAAGGACGAGTTGGCCGCAGACCGGATCAGCTTGGTTTCGGCAGGTGTCGCGTTTTATGCGCTGATGGCCATCTTTCCTGCAATCACGGCGCTCATGGCGCTCGCCGGGCTTTTCATCACTCCCGCCGACGTCACCGCACAAATTCAAAAAGTGACCGCAGTGTTGCCGCAGCGTGCTGCCGAAATCCTGATAGAGCAGGCAAAATCTGTTGCTGGATCGCAGACCGGAGGCCTCGGACTTGCGGCCGCTCTGGGCATCCTGCTTTCGCTCTACTCTGCCTCGGCTGGCGTCGGTCATCTGATCGAAGGGCTCAACGTAGCTTACGGCGAAACAGAAAAGCGCGGCTTTATCCGCCTCAAGCTGACGACGCTGGCGCTGACCCTGCTCCTCATTGTCGGATTGCTGTCCGCAATCGGCGCGCTACTCGTTTTGCCCGGCATTCTTGCGATCGTAGAACTTGGTCCGGTGTTTGAAGCCATTGTGTCGTGGGCTCGTTGGGGCGTTCTGCTCTTCTCGGTCGTCGTAGGCATTGCGCTCATCTACCGGTTTGGTCCGTCCCGCAAGTCTGCGGAATGGACATGGCTCGCCCCCGGAGCCATCGTTGCCTGCCTCCTCTGGCTTATGGGGTCGATCGCTTTCTCTCTCTACGCCGAGAACTTCGGTTCCTATCAGGAAACCTTCGGCTCCTTGGCAGGGGTGATCATCCTGTTGTTCTGGCTCTGGATATCCGCCTACGTGATATTGCTGGGAGCCGAGATTAATGCCGAGCTGGAAGCACAAACGACGCACGATACGACCATCGGCAAGGACATGCCGCGCGGCATGCGCGGGGCTGTGAAAGCCGATGAATTTAAAGGGAGTGACGCCCATTAAACTGGGTAGTTATGTGTCGAGGTACGGGAAGGCCTTTAGAGCTCGTCCCCTGCCCTAGCTGACAGATCACCCTCTGCGAGAACGCTGAGCTATATCCCCAACAATCTGAATTTCGAGAGCAAGACGGGTACCAAAATAATCCTAAACCCAACTTTCCGGTCACCTAGCATTCCGCCAGCCGGCTATAGATGTGGGGTGTGGAGACAACATTAGCCACTCGCGGCGCGGTGCTGCCCTTTGCCAAGCCGGCCAGCGCTGCGGTGCAGCTTCACAGGAGCTACCGTTTGCGCTTGCAATCGAGCTGGGTCAGCGCGGCATCAAATGCATGATCGTCGAACGAGACGACCGCCGGGGATGGGCTCCGCGGGCCAAGACCACCCATTGCAGAACCCGCGAACACATGCGCCGTTGGGGGATTGCGGACAAGCTCGCTGCGGCCTCGCCGTTTGGCGTGGATTACCCGTCGCACGTGCTGTTCGTCACGCGCCTCGGCGGGCATCTGCTGAAACGGTTTGAATATGCTCTCGATTGCAGCCCCGTGCGGAACGAAGGCTACTCCGAGCACGGCCAGTGGGTGCCGCAATACAAGCTTGAAGAGGTGCTGCTGGACGAGGTCCGCAGCCTCGCCAGCGTCACCATCCGCAATGGCTGCACCTTCGACGGCTTCACTCAGGATGAGGGTGGCGTGCACGTCACGATCTCCCACGCGGACGGGACCGAGACTGTGGATGCCGCCTATCTTGTCGGTGCCGACGGCGCGCGCAGTGCCGTGCGGGATGCCATCGGGGCGGAAATGGTGGGCACCTACGGGCTGTCCCGCAATTACAACGTGATTTTCCGCGCGCCCGAACTGGCCAAGCGCCACCGGCACGGGCCGGGTGTGATGTACTGGCAGATCAACGACGACATGCCCAGCCTGATCGGCCCGATGGATCAGGGCGATCTATGGTTCTTCATGCCGACCGGCGTTGGCGCGGACATGAACCTGTCGCCCGAAGACGCAGCCGACACGATCCGCCGCGCGACCGGCATCGACACCGAGATCGAAGTGCTGAGTTCCGACGAATGGGTCGCCAGCCGCTTCCTCGCCAACCGCTACTCGCAAGGCCGCGCGTTTCTGGTCGGCGACGCCTGCCACCTGCACCCGCCCTTCGGCGGTTTCGGGATGAACCTCGGCGTCAGCGACTCCGTCGATCTGGGGTGGAAGATCGCAGCGACGCTACAGGGCTGGGGCGGCGCGTCCTTGCTGGACAGCTACGAGACCGAACGCCGACAGGCCCACGAGATCGTTCTGGACGCCGCCGAGGCGAACCACACCGTGCTCGCCAACCAGCTGGCCCGTCCCAACATCGAGGACAACACCGCCGAAGGTGCCGCTGCCCGCGCGGACCTGTCCAAACTGATCGAGCAGACCAAACGCGCCGAGTTCAACGCCCGCGGCGTCGTACTCGGCTACTGCTACCGCAATTCGCCTGTCATCGTGGACGACGGTACGCAGGACCAGTGGCAACGCTCGGTCGACTACGTGCCGCTGGCCATCCCCGGCTCCATCGCGCCGCACCGCTGGCTGGAGGATGGATCGTCGCTCTACGACCACTTCGGCGAAGGGCTGACGCTGCTGGTGATGGCGAACGGCTGCGATGCCGCAGAAGAAGCCGCCGTGCGCGAGGCCGAAGAACGCGGCGTCCCGCTCAAGGTGCTCCCCCTGCAAGACGCCCACTTGGAGCCGCTCTACGAGGCCCCCCTTGCCCTCATCCGCCCCGACCAACACGTCGCATGGCGCGGCAAGAACTGGCCGGATGGCCTGATTGCTCAGGCGGTGGGACTGGCGGAGGCCTAGGTCTGTGTATCGCCAATCGCGGGCGGATCGCTTAGACTGCGCGGCGATATGAGGAAAACGACCAACGCAGAATGCAACTGAATCGCGCCCCGTTCCTCGGCGGCTTTGATGTGCTCGAAAGCCGCGTAGACCGGTTCGAGTACACGCCCCATCGCCACTCCGAAGTGGTGATCGCGGCCTATGAGGGTGGATTCAAGCGGGCGCGGTGCGACCGGCACGCCTTTGATGTCCAGCGCGGCGATCTGTTGGTCGTGGGGCCCGAGACTCTGCACAGCGGTGCGACAGGAGATGGACCGGGATGGCGCTATGTCTCGGTCTATCTGAGTGTGGATCAAATCGCAGCAGCGACCGGACTGGAGCGCGCAAAGTTCGAAGACCGCCTTGCCGGACACCGCGTTTCCCGCCGCGCTTAAACGGTGTGCGACCTGCGCCTTGCCATCACGGACGAGCTGGCCTTGGGCGAGTTTCTGACCCGTTTGTGTGCAGCGCCGGAGCACCGCAGTGTGCCGCAGCGCCAGCTCTCCCGAGGCGCCGAGGGGCTGATCCTCTGCTGCACCGAGATATTCCTGCTGATCGACCCACCGGACATGCCTGATTTCCCCATGTTCAACACCGCAAAGCTGCATTGCGAAGCCGCCATCGACTTGGCGTTGGCGGACTGAGCGACCTTTTCGTCAGGCGAACTATGTGGCCCGCCGCAGCGCCAACAGCCAATGCTTTGGACGCTTGTGATGCTTTGTTTTTGAGGTTCGGATCTTGGCGGTCCTACCATTTTCCCCTGCTCTTGTGTGACCCCGACGAACGCCTTAGCCCCGCGTCAACTAACGCGTCTCCTTGAAATGCCGCAGCGTGGTCCACAGGTGGGAACATGCGGCGCTCGGGCCGCGCGGGAATTGTCCTCGCGCATCGGTTTGGGACTTCCGCCGCCTCCACTCGAAAAGGCATTTCCATGCAGAAATTCTCGCTCCTCGATCTCGCACCCGTTCCCGAAGGCTCCTCCGTCGCTCAGGCGCTCGCCAACTCTGCCGACCTTGCGGTTACTGCGGAAAAGGCAGGCTATCACCGTTTCTGGGTGGCCGAGCACCACAACATGATCGGTATCGCCAGCTCCGCGACGGCGGTTCTGATCGGGCGTCTGGCGTCTGTGACGAACACTATGCGGATCGGCTCGGGCGGGATCATGCTGCCGAACCACTCGCCGCTGATGGTCGCGGAGCAATTCGGCACGCTGGCAGAGATGTATGGCGACCGCATCGATCTCGGCCTTGGCCGCGCTCCTGGTACCGATCAGGGCACCGCGCGGGCGCTGCGCCGCAATATGTCGCCCGAAGACACCTTCCCGCAGGATGTGCAGGAATTGATGGCCTACCTAGGGGACATGCCTGACGGCTCCCCCGTTCGCGCCATTCCGGGAATGGGCACCAAGGTACCGGTCTATATTCTGGGATCGAGCCTCTATGGCGCGCAGCTCGCGGCATATTACGGCCTGCCCTACGCGTTCGCGTCGCACTTCGCGCCCGACATGCTGGGCGAAGCGCTGGAGGTCTACCGCCACCACTTCCAACCGTCAGAGCATCTGGACAAACCCTACGCCATCGTCGCCGCAAGCGTCTGCGCTGCCGATACCAACGCCGAGGCGGAGTATCTGCGGTCGTCGCAAATTCAGGCGTTTAGCGGGATTATCACCGGCAAGCGTGGCAAGCTGCCCCGTCCGGTGGAAAACATCGCAGAGGTCACGCCGCCGCACGTTATGGCGCAGGTGAACCGTATGCTGGCCGTGTCCGCCAACGGCGGACCAGAGACGGTCAAAGCGCAGCTTTCGCAGATCGTTTCGACCTACCAGCCCGACGAATTGATCGTCACCGGCATGATCCACGACCACGCCGCGCGGGTGCGGTCGTTCGAGATCACGGCAGAGGTGCTAAAGGAACTAGTGGGTTAAGCCGCAGCCTGCGGCTGATACCCTGCCGAGCGCGCGGCGTTGATGAAAGCGTTGCGCGCATCGGCAACAGGACGGATGCAGTCCATCGCGTCCTCGACGTTACGCAGCGCATCCACGCGCGCACCGTCGGCGACGGGCCACTTGCGTTTCAGCCAGTAACGGACCTTTTCGATCGTGCAGAAACGCTCGGTTTCGCCGGCATCATTCAGGACAAGGTGGACGGGTTGGCCCCAGTTAATCTCGATCATTTTATTTCCATTCGTTCTGTCCAAGCGCGCCAATATACCCCGACGGCCCATTAGACCGTGGTCGCTCGCTCAAAGACATTGAGGGTGTAATTCGTGGCAAATGGCATTCGTGCCAATTTGCAAAGCAGACAACATTTTCGTTTTCCGCTGCTTTTTATATTTAGCGCGGAAATCCGAATTTCAATATTGTCGAATATTTTTTATTTAGGGGTGCCGCGGCGGACAGATGCCCGCCGTGGCCCCTTCGGTCCGGCATCAGCGGAACCTCGACCGATCCAACCGAGATCGATGAAGCTCAACGCGCCAGTCCGAAATTCTTTGCCGCAACCAGATGTGCGGGTCAGGCGGAAGACTAACCTTTATCCCGATTTTCGCGCGCCTCTTTCAAACGACGGCGCTCTTCAGCCCGAGCAACCTGCTCGTCATCAAGCACCTGTTTGACGATGGCGGTCGTCTTATCAAGCTGGGTCTGGCGGCTGGCTGATGCCTTCAGATCGGGAAAGGTTGGCGAAGGAACTTCGCCGTTATTTCCGTTCTGAGCCGGTACACCGGCCAGCAGGTCTTCCAGTTTCGAACTCAAGCGAGCTCGATGTCCGAAGCGGACTCGCGACCGTCACGGCCGGTCTGGATTTCGAAGTTCAGCTTCTGGCCTTCTTCGATGCGGCTGATGCCAGCGCGCTCGACTGCCGAAATGTGCAGGAAGATGTCCTTGCTGCCCTGGTCGGGTTGAATGAAGCCAAAACCTTTGGTTGCGTTGAACCATTTCACGGTGCCGGTGGCCATATCCGTGTCTCCTATTAAAATAGCTGCCCGCGTGATTGCGCAGCTTCGGCGAAAGTCGATCCAAGTCGATCAACTAAAACCGAAAAATCCGGAGTAGTATTTCGAAGAGAAGTAACGTAAGCACGGTCCGTCTGACATGGTTTCGATTATATAGCAAGCGATATTTCGGAATTTGCGTACTATTTCCCGAAATTTATTTTTCCATTTTTTCGATATTTTTTCGAAAAAACCTCTGCAAAATTCCCTGACGGCTTCTTCCTTGCCATCGGCGCGTCAGGCTCCATCTCTTCGGGCAACCCCAGAGATGATTGTTATGATTGATTTCCTTCGCAGCCTACCCCGCCAGATCACCCGTTTCGAACCCGTCACCCTGATCGCCACCTTCTTGGCGGCGGGCGGGTTCCTTCTGTTCGGCAAGCTCGCCGACGAGATGGTCGAGGGCGATCTGGGCGACATGGACGAATACATCTTCATGCTGCTGCGCGAGCAGAACGATCCGTCGAATCCCATCGGCGGGCCGCAGATCGAGGTTGCGATGCGCGACTTGACGGCGCTTGGGGGAGTCACCGTCCTGACGATCATAACCGTCGCTGTGTTCTCGTGGCTGTTGATGTCGCGCAACCGCGCCTCGGCGTTTCTGCTGCTGGCGTCGGTGATCGGCGGTCAGGTCCTGTCGACGATCTTCAAGATGGGCTTTTCGCGCCCCCGCCCCGATCTGGTGCCCCACGCCGTCGAGGTCGCGACCGCGTCGTTCCCCTCTGGCCATTCGTTGATGAGCAGCGTGACCTACCTGACCCTCGCCGTCATGCTGGCCAGCGTGACCCAGATGCGGCGGCTCAAAGTGTTCTATTTCGTCCTTGCGAGTGTCCTGATCCTGCTCGTCGGCCTCAGCCGTCTGTATCTCGGCGTGCACTGGCCTTCGGACATTCTGGCAGGCTGGACGCTGGGTGCGGCTTGGGCGATGTGCGTGTGGCTGGCGTCGAAATACATCCGCTACCGCTTTAACGCGCGATAACGATATCTGCCTGTAGTCCGCCGAGCCGTTCGCTGTCGGTCAGGCGTAGGGTCCCGCCGTGCAGACGCGCAACATCCGCAACGATCGCAAGGCCAAGGCCCACGCCCGTCCCTTGGTTCTGGTTGCGCGCGGGGTCGAGCCGCACGAAGGGCCGCATCGCTTCCTCGCGCCTCTCGAATGGAATGCCCGGACCGTTGTCTTCGACGGTAATGCGGAGCGTGCGCTCGGTCAGCACCATCGACACCTCGGCCTTTGTCGCGCCGTAGCGCAGCGCGTTCCCGATCAGGTTCTCGACCGCGCGTCGCAACGCCAGTTCGCGCAGGGGCATGACCATCGACGGGCTGACATTGCCCGTGTCGATGAGCGTCACGTTCTGCCCTGCCCTCACCGCGTCTTCCACAGCGCGAGTAACAAGCGTCAAGGGTGACGTCGGCTCCGCCACCTCGCCAGCGTCAGCACGTCCGTAATCAAGGAACGCCGCGACCAGTTTTTCCATGTCCGCCACGTCTTCGATCATCGGGGCGGCGTCGTCTTCGTCGATCAACGACAGCCCGAGCCTCAGGCGGGTGATCGGCGTGCGCAGGTCGTGACTGATCCCCGCGAGCATCATCGTCCGGCTCTGGTTCAGGCGCTCGATCCGGCTGCGCATTTCAATAAAGGCGGTCCCTGCCGCGCGAACCTCATTTGCACCGCCGGGGTTGTAGGTTACCATCCGGCCCTTGCCGTACTCTGCCGCCGCATTCGCGAGCCTACGGATCGGACGCAGCTGATTGCGCAGGAAGATATAGGCGACGATGGTCAGCACCGTGCCCATGACCACCATGATGACAATCAGCTGGTGCGGGTTCGAAGCGGAAACCCTGACCCGCTGGAATTCCAGCCTGTAGATCGGCCCGCGCTCAATCCAGACGACCACCTCGCGGCGGTTCGAAAGGTCCACCGCCAGCACACCGTCCAGACGATCGCGCAGCGTCGAAATCATCGCCCGCCCCGAAAAATCAAAGACCCCGCGACGGTCCGCGGTCGGCGCTTCGTCCACGGTACGGATCTCGATCTCCAGCGCCTCGGCCAGCGCGCTCTGGCTGGCGGGCGGGCTGTCGAGGATCAGTGTCAGCTCCCGCTCGACCGCTTTGGTCATCAGAACCGTCACGCCTTCAAAATGGCGTTGAATAAAGACCACCGATACCAGAAGCTGCAAGGAAATGACCGGCAAGAGCAGGATGAGCGCGGCCCGCCCGTAAAGGCTTTTCGGCAAATAGGATTTCAGCGGTTTGAGGCTCATGCGCAGAGGCTAACCGCCACGCAGCAAAGAAGAAAGCGAAACGATGCGGCAAGCAATCACGGACGACATCGTTCTGGTCCGCGCAGACAACCCGTCGCCCATGACTTTCACGGGGACGAACAGTTATGTGGTGGGCAACGAAAGCGTCGTGGTCATCGACCCCGGCCCGCTGAGTAACGCCCATCTGGACGCCTTGCTGGCCGAGATCGCTGGCCGCCCCGTGGACGGCATCATCGTCACCCACGCGCACCTCGACCACTCGCCGCTTGCCCGCCCGCTGGCCGAAAAAGCCGGCGCCAAGGTCTACGCCTTTGGCCGCGCCGAGGCTGGCCGTTCCGACGTGATGACCGACCTCGCCGCGCGCGGGTTGGTGCGGGGCGGCGAAGGAGTGGATCATGACTTCGATCCCGATGTGATCGTGGCGGACGGAGATACGATCTTAGGCATGACGGTTCACCACACCCCCGGTCATATGGGTAACCACATCTGCCTTGAGCGCGGAGACATTATGTTCACCGCCGATCACATCATGGGCTGGGCGACCTCGATGGTCTCTCCGCCCGACGGTGATCTGAGCGACTTCATGGCGTCCTGTCGCAAGATGCTGACGATCCCCAGCACGCTCTACCTGCCCGGTCACGGTGATCCCGTGACAGAGCCGCACGACCGCGTCCGCTGGCTCATTGCGCACCGCCTCGAACGGGAGACACAGATCATGGAGGCCCTCACGGACGGCCCCGCCGATGCGGACGCCCTGACCCGCCGGATCTATGCGGACGTACAGGAATCGCTCTGGCCTGCTGCCAAGCGCAACGTGATCGCGCATCTCGTTGATCTCACGAAGCAAAACCGCGCTTCGCCCGAGGGCGAACTGACGCCGACAGCCAAGTTTTTCAGGCTCTGAAAGCCCCTTCACGGAAGGTTCAAAAAACTTGCAACTCCCCTCTTGCGGACCCTGAACACCATGGCTATACACCGCCGCAGATGTTCCGGCGTAGCTCAGCGGTAGAGCAGTTGACTGTTAATCAATTGGTCGTAGGTTCGATCCCTACCGCCGGAGCCATCTCAAACCCTCTCGCATCAGGGTTTCACAAATAGACGCGAACGGCATTCCGGCGTAGCTCAGCGGTAGAGCAGTTGACTGTTAATCAATTGGTCGTAGGTTCGATCCCTACCGCCGGAGCCAAACAACTCTCCTAAATCAGAAGCAAGTTTGGCAGCCTCAGGCGTCGTTTTGCGCCCTCTCCTCACCTTTTGCTCCCTTTGGTTGCGCACCATTCCCCTTTTGGACAGGTGCTAGTCCATTGTCTGCTATAAATAAGTTTCCCCTACGTCCGTTAGCCTTTCTACCCGAGGAGGACGGCGGCCGTAGTTGATCGGCCCCGCAACACGCAAACTGCCTAGCCTCAAGAGGCCTGACCTCCTGCGAGCCATGACCGCGGGAACGACTGACAAGGATGCGCGACGATGCCAGTTGAATTTCCGGCCAACCTGAAGGCGGCAGCGACCCGTCTTCTCATGGAATCCAAAATCCTGCTTCAGGTGCGAACCGAAGACAGCCAGATCGTCGCGGCGAACGAGGTCGCGGTCAAAGACCTGTTCAATGGCGACGACGATCTGGTCGGGAAAAAGCTGGCAGACTATGTGCGTGAACACGAATACCTCGTCGCACGGATCAAGCAGGCGGCGGCGAAGGGCCGGAACACGCAGCTGAACCTGCACCTCAAGAACGACGCGCGCGCAGTGACGTTCGATATCGTGTTCAACCGCTCGGGCAACGACCTTGACCACGTGATGATGATCGGCAGCCTCGTCCCGATCGACACCGACATGATGGGCCGAGTCGCAGCGGTCAAACGCAGCCAGGCCACCGTGGAATTCGACCTCGAAGGCAATGTGCTGGATGCGAACGAGAATTTCCTCAACCTGTTCAGCTATCAACTCGACGAAGTCGTCGGCCGCCCCCACCGCATGTTCTGCAAGCCGAAATTCGCGAACTCCAAAGAATATCAGGAGATGTGGGAGAGCCTGCGCGACGGCGACTACTACGACGGCGAGTTCGAGCGCGTCACCCGCAGCGGCTCGTCGGTCTGGATTCGCGCCAACTACAACCCGATCATCGGCCCCGACGGCAAGATCGCCCGCATCGTCAAATACGCGATGGACGTCACCGACACCAAGGTTGAGGCGACCCGCAACAACAGCCGCTTTGCCGCGATGAGCTCTGCCATGGCCGTGGCGGAATTCGATCTGTCGGGCCATCTGGAAACGGCGAACGACAACTTCCTGAACCTGATGGGCTACGAGCAGGAAGAGGTCATCGGCGAACATCACCGCATGTTCATGCCGAAAAGCGAGCGCGATACGGCATCCTACAAACAGTTCTGGGACAACCTTGCGCGCGGCGTCTTCGAGAGCGGTGAATTCAAGCGCATCAACAAAAACGGCGACATCGTCTGGATGCAGGCCAGCTACAACCCCATCGTCGACCCCGACGGCAAGGTCATCCGCGTCATCAAGGTGGCGCTGGACATCACCGCCGAGAAAAAGCGCATCAACGAACTGCTGCGCCTGCTCGACACCGTGCAGCAGGGCCAGGTCACGATCGAATATTCGCCCGAGGGCGCGATTGTGGCCGCGAACGATAAATTCTTCGACGTGTCGGGATATGCCCGCCACGAGATGGAAACCCTCGAAGCGCAGCACCTCTGGACCCGCGAGGGCGGCAGCTCGGTCACCTACTCGCGCCTGTGGCGTCAGATTCTGGACGGGAAGACGGTCGCCGGTGAATATCGCCGCTTCGGCGCGGATGGTAAGGACTTCTACCTGCAATCCACCTTCTCGCCGGTCTATGACATCGACGGCCGCCTGATGAAGATTTTCGAGGTCGGACACGACGTCACCGAAGCGATGATCGCGCGCGCCGACCAGACGGGCAAAGTCGAAGGCATCAACCGTTCCCAAGCGATGATCGAGTTCGATCTCGATGGCACGATCCTCAATGCCAACGACAATTTCCTACGACTGATGGGCTACATGCCGCAGGAAATCATCGGCAAGCAGCACCGCATCTTCGTCGACCGCAAGCAGGCGGAGTCGACGGACTACATTGAGTTCTGGAACAAGCTGCGCCGCGGTGAATATTCGCGTGGCGAATACTACCGCCTTAACAAAGCGGGCGAAGAGGTCATCATCCAAGCGACCTACAACCCGATCTTCGACGCGGACGGCAATCCTGTAAAGATCCTCAAGCTTGCCACCGACATCACCGAACGCCGCCGCAAGAACGCCGAGTTCGAAAGCCGCTTTAACGCGATCAACGCCAGCCAGGCTGTTGTCGAGTTCGATCTTGATGGCAATGTCATCTCGGCCAACGACAACTTCCTGCAAGTGATGGGCTATTCGCTGCGCGAAGTCCTCGGCCAGCACCATGCGATCTTCTGCCTGCCGGAATATGTGCGCTCCGAACAGTATCGCCGTCTGTGGACCGATCTGCGCGCGTCCAAGTACATTTCGGGCCGTTTCCATCGCATTGGCAAATTCGGGCGGGACGTGTTCATCCACGCCACCTACTCACCGCTCAAGGACTCTCAGGGCAATACCGTCGGCGTCATCAAATACGCGCATGACATCACCGAGCAGGTGGAACTGGAGTGCATGATCCGAGGCAAGACCGACGAGATGACCAACACCGTGGCGCGCCTTGCGGGCTCGATCATGTCGATCAACACCTCCGCCGATAAGGCGTTGCACTACTCGCACGACACCAAGCGCAGCGCAGACAACGGCAACAGCTCTCTGTCCAACGCGATCGAGGCGATCGACCTGATGGCGAAGTCCTCGAACTCCGTCGGCGAGATGGTCCGTGTGATCGGCGACATCGCCAACCAGACCAACCTTCTAGCCTTCAACGCCGCCATCGAGGCCGCACGCGCTGGCGAATACGGCGTCGGTTTCTCGGTTGTGGCGGACGAAGTGCGCAAGCTCGCCGAACGCAGTTCGAACGCCGCGATGGAGATTACAAAGCTCATCAGCGAAAGCTCTGCCCGCGTGACGCTTGGCACCGAACGATCGCAGACCGCCCGCACCGCCTTCGAGGATATCGTCGAGGCTGTGAACAACACCGCCGATATCATCTCTTCAATCTCGACCCTTGCCCGCGAACAGGACACCGTATCGAAATCGGTCGTCGATCTGATCGAGGAACTGTCCAAGGTTTCGACCATGAGCGAAGTGAACGCTGCGGACTATAAAATTCGGTCGGTCGAAAGCTGATGAGCGAGGAGGCTGACACCGCACCAGCCGAAACGGCCAGCGGCGAGCGCAAGATCGACCTGCCGCAGCACGATACGCTTGCGGTCATGGACCTCGGATCCACGCTGCTGGGCATTTCGGTTCTGAACATGCGCGAGGTCGTGAACGCGCCGGCCAGCTACCAGCCTGTGCCGAGCGGGGAGAAAGGCGTCGTCGGGGCCTTCATGCTGCGCAAGCAGATCATCCCCGTTATCGACCTGCCCGTCTTCCTCGGCGTGACGGACGAGCCGTCGCACACCAACGCCATCGTGGTCATTGTCGAACACGACAACCACCTGATCGGGCTGCGGGCACGCGGCACCGCGCGCCTTGTTCACGGTGACGCCTGCACAATCGAACCCCTGCGCCATGCGCCCAACCACCGCACGGCGACCGTCACGGGGCAGCTTATCCACGATGGAGAGGCGATCTATCCGATGCTGGATGTCGCGGCTCTCTTTGCCGAAAACATCCCCGCCGTGCGCCTCATCACCAGCGAACAGCGGGACTGGAGCCTCAGCGACCGCTACCTGCTGTTCAAAACCGACGGCGTGCAGTTCTGTATGCCGCTCGAATATGCGACAGGGACCGTGGCGGATTCTTATGTCGAGGAAGTCGGCGCAGAGAGCCGTATCTGCTACGGCATGATCCGCTCGCACGGTATCCGGCTGGCGCTGGTGGATGTTTTCACGCTGCTCGGCCTCGCGACCGAACGGAAATCGGTGGTCAATAGTTCGGCCGTTATTGTCAAAGGTCTTGGCGATCAACGCATCGCCCTGCGCGTCGACAGCGTCATCGATATCATCCGCGTATCCGAAAGGGACATCGGCCCCATCCCGCCCGGCATGAACGTCCGCCACGGGCTCGCGGCAGGATCGGTGTCGCGCGGGGATGAGGACCACTTCATCATGCTGGACTTTAACGGCCTCCACGCCGATCAGGAGTTCGTCAAACTCGGCAACCTGTCGCACAAACAGGATGCGGCTGGCACCTTTGAGACCGACACCCGAACCATCGACAGCAACGAAGTGAATTGCCTCGTCTTCAACCCCAACGCGCTCGCCGCGATTGCCGTCGAGAACGTGATCGAGATCCTGCCGTGGCGCGAAACCCTTCCGCTCGGCAAGGAGCACGTCATGATCGGCACGATCAGCCATGGCGGGCACACGCTGCCAATCTACCGCCTCGACCACATCATCGGGCGCGAGGTGGAGGACCTGCCTCGCACCGCCGCCATCGTCGTGGTGCGTCACGGTGATCGCAAAATCGGCTTTGCCATTCGCGAGCTTTGCGCGATCGAGGTGCTATCCGTGGTCCCGCAGAAAAAGCGGATGATCGGGCGCATCGCCTATCGCCGCATGGCGCACGGACGGCAGCTCCTCAATTTCATCGAGCCGGACGAGCTGGAAATTCCGCAGTACGCAATGGGCTAGAGGAGGCCCGAGGTTTTCACATCCTCGGCGGCAAAATCGATCAGCGCGCGGATTTTGCGCGGAAGCGCCCTGCCCTCTAGGTACACAGCGCTGAGCGGCCCTGCGTCGGTGTCAAAGTCCGGCAGCACCGGCACCAGATCGCCCTTCGCCAGCGCCTTCGACATGGCGAAACGCGGTGTGTAGACGATACCGAGGCCCGCGCAGGCCAGCTCGCAGGACGCCACGGCGGAGTTCACGCGGAACTGGCCCGAGACATTTACCGCGAACTCCTCCCCATCCTTGCGGAACGTCCAGCGGCGCGGCTGGCGGCGGTTCATGTCGATGATGCAGGTGTGGTTTTCGAGGTCCGCAGGCGTTTCCGGCGTGCCGTGCGCGGCTAGATATTCAGGGCTCGCCACCGCCATTAGCTGGAACGCCCCCAGCTTGCGGGTCTTCAGCGACAGACGTTCCGACAGCCCCATGCGGAAGGCAACGTCGATGCCGTCGCTGGCAAGATCGACGTAGATGTCGCTCAGACGCAGGTCTATCTCCAACTTGGGATGTTCCTTTGCGAAGCGCCCCAGCATCCCGCAGATGTAAATCTCGCCCAAAGTGACAGGGGCTGAGACACGGATCATCCCCGTTAGCCCCCGCGACCCGCAGGACACCTCTGCCAGCAACTCGTCCAGATCGTCCAGCAGCGCAGGCGCGCGCGCCAGAAGGTCTTCGCCCGCGGGGGTCAGCCCCACCCGCCGCGTGGTCCGCTGGAACAGACGCACGCCTAAACGGGCCTCCAGTTCGGCCACGTATTTCGACGTCAGGCGGTTCGAGACGCCCAGATGGTCCGCCGCAGCGGTGAATGATCCGGTCTGGGCAGTGGCGACAAAGGCGCGGAGTTCTTCGGTCAGGTCCATGGTACATTCGGAACATATCGTGGAAAGTATTTCGGTAACTTCGCCATTTTATACCACATCCGCAATACGTATTTTGAGCCTCAGACAAATGAAGCCGCACGGAAGCGGCACACCACATCTGGAGCTAAGACATGAACACCAACACCCAAGCGGACTACGCCGCCTTTATTCTTCGCGTCAGCACGGGCATCCTCTTCCTCGCCCACGGTCTGATGAAAGTCTTCACCTTCACCATCCCCGGCACAGTCGGCTTCTTCGAAAGCCTTGGCCTGCCAGGTTTCCTCGCTTACCTGACCATCATCGCCGAACTCGGCGGTGGCGTCCTTCTGATCCTCGGCATCGGCACCCGCCTCGTTTCGCTGGCTCTGATCCCCGTTCTCCTCGGCGCCACTTGGGCGCACGCTGGTAACGGCTGGAGCTTCTCGGCAGCTGGCGGCGGTTGGGAATACCCGCTGTTCTGGACCGTTGCGCAAGCTTCGCTCGTCCTTCTGGGCGCAGGCGCCTATGCTGTCCGCATCCCCGCGCTGCAAAAGTCGCTCGGCCAGTTCGCCTAACACTCACGGGGTCGCCCCATAAGGCGGCCCATCCCTCTCAGGAGCAAATACGATGACTATCGCAACCGATCTTCAGAACTTACGCGACCGTCTGGCTCCGTCCGATCGGATGCCGCTGGTCTTTCTCGGTCACGGCAGCCCGATGAACGCGATCGAAGACACAAAGTTCAGCCGCGCATGGACCGAATTGGGCCAGAGCCTGCCGCGTCCCAAGGCCATCCTCGTGGTGTCCGCCCACTGGATGACCCAAGGCACCACGCTGGTCGACGTGTCCAAGATGCCGCGCACGATCCACGATTTCTACGGCTTCCCGCAGGCACTCTATGACCAGCAGTACGCGGCAGAGGGCGATCCCGAACTGGCCCGCACCGTGGCCAGTCTCCTCGCCAGCCACCACGCCGAAGAGGATGACACATGGGGCCTCGACCACGGCGCATGGACCGTGCTGAAGTTCCTCTATCCCGACGCCGATGTGCCTGTTTTTCAGGTGTCGATCGACATGGGCCGCGACCTCGATCACCAGTTGGAGATTGGCCGCACCCTGTCCGAACTGCGCGACCGCGGTGTGCTGATCCTCGGTTCGGGCAACGTCGTCCACAACCTGCGCGCCATGCGTCCGGGCGGCGCGCCGCAGGACTTCGCGACTGAGTTCGACACGCTGTTCAAGGACAAGCTGGAGGACCGCGATCTGGCGCACCTCGCCGACCGGAATAAACTTGGCTCGCTCCTGACCATGGCGCACCCGTCCGTGGACCACTACATGCCCGCGCTGACCATCGCCGGCGCGTCGGATGACAAGGACAAGCTGACGTTCATGACCGACGCCATCGACCTCGGTTCCGTGTCCATGCGGTCCTTCGTGTTCCACGCGTAACCCGCGCGTTCTCCGAGAAATTCCGAAAGGCGGCCAAACATTTGGTCGCCTTTTCATTTTTCAGAAATGTTCTTGTTTTATCCTGACCACATCCGCCATGATGGGATTCTCGGTTTGGATCTATTTGCCAGTCACATTTGCAACCTGAACCGTGTATGTCCGGCACGCGTGCCTTAATTTCGGGGAGCACACATGACGTTCCGGTTTATCCATTCCTCCGACCTTCATATCGGTCGCAAGTTCGCCAACATCCCGCAGGATGCCGACGGCAATATCCGTGGCCGCCTGATGGAAGCGCGGCACAACGCCATCGAAAAACTCGCCGCCGCCGCGCGTGATAACGGCGCTGGGCATGTGCTGCTCGCGGGCGATACGTTTGATACGCCGACGCCGTCGCCCTCGCTCGTCCGGCAAGCGCTGGCCGCGATGGGTGACGCGAGCGATGTGACGTGGTGGATCATCCCCGGCAACCACGACAACTTGCGCGGTGCCGAACCGCTTTGGGATATGATCGCGTCCGACGGCCCCGCCAACGTCCGTCCCGTGACCGAAGCCGCCCCGATCGAGGTCGAACCAAACGTCTACCTGCTGCCCTGCCCCGTCCAGTACCGCGCCAGCGGCACCGATCCGACCGAAGCGCTCATGCGTATGGAAACGCCCGAAGGCGCGCTGCGTATCGGCCTTGCCCACGGCGGCATTACCGATTTCACCGAAAGCGGAGAGGTCATCGCAGCCGACCGCGACCGCACCGCTCGCCTTGATTATCTCGCGCTGGGCGACTGGCACGGCCGCATCGCCGTCAGCCCCCGCGTCCATTACTCCGGCAGCCCAGAACAGGACCGCTACAAGCACGGTCGCCGCGGGCTGTGTCTGCTCGTCTCGGTCGATGCCGGTGCCGAGCCCGATGTGACCGAGATCGAGACCGGCCATTTCCTTTGGCAGGAACTCCCGATGGACCTCGTCTCCGGCCAGAACCCCGCCGAGGAACTGGAGCGCCTGCTTCCCGCCTCCGGTCGTCGCAACGTGCTGCTGCGCGTCCGCGCGACAGGCTGGGCCGGCCTTGCCGACCATGCCGAACTGGAACGCGCGGTGATCAAGGTCGGACCCGAATTCGCGTGCTTCGACCTGAGGGCCGAGGCACTGCGGGCGCGCTATGACCCCACAGACCTCGACGAGATTGACAGCAGTGGCGGCGCGCTTCGCATCACCGCCGAAGCCCTCATGACCGAGGCCAGCGATGCGCTGTCCGAAGATGACCGCTCCATCGCGGCGGAGGCCCTCGCACGGCTTTACAGCTACGTGAAGGAGGACGCGCAATGAAGATCCGCGCTATCGAGCTCCACAACGTCCGCCGCTTCACCGACCCCGTCCGCATCGACAATTTCGGCGACGGCCTGAACGTCCTGTGCGAGGCAAACGAGTTCGGCAAATCCACCATCTTCGACTCGTTGCACGCTGTTTTCTTTACGAAATCCGGCAGCACGGCGAAGGACATCAAAGCGCTCCGCCCCCACAGCGGCGGCCCCGTCTCCATCGGCGTCGAGGTCGAAACCGGCGGCGAGGTTTTCACCATCCGCAAGCGCTGGTTCTCAAAGGCCGAAACGAAAGTGTTCCAAGGCGCCAGCCTCATCGCGCAGGCCGACGCGGCAGAGGACTGGATCAGCCGCCTTCTGGGTCAGGACGGCACCGGCCCCGCAGGACTGGTGTGGGTACGTCAGGGCCTCACGGACCTCGGCACGGGCGCGAAAGACTCGCTCGAAGCACGCCGCGATCTGATGTCCTCGGTCAGCGAAGAGGTCGAACTGATGACCGGCGGCCGCCGCATGGACGCGGCCCTGAAGCGCTGCGAGGAAGACCTCGCCGTGCTCGCCACCAACACCGGCAAAGCCCGCGCCGGCGGCCCATGGAAAGCCGCCGAAGACCGCGTCGCGGAGCTGACCGAGCGGCGAAATGCTCTGCAAATCTCCGCCGACCAACTGGCCGAAGCGCTCCGCGACCGCACCGCCGCTCGCAAACGCCTCGCCAGCCTAAACGATCCCGACGAGGCAGAGGCGCGAAAGGTCAAACTGGCGGATGCAAAGACCGCATTCGAGGCCGCAACGAAGTTCGCCGATGACCTCGAAGGCCTACAGCGCAAGGCCGATCTGGCGAAACTTACGCATCAGCAAGCCGCGGAGAAATGCGAGCGCGTGACGGCAGCTATGGCTGAACACGAGACCGCAAAACGCCTCGTGATGGATGCCGTCGACAAAGCGAACAGCGCCGAGGCGAAGTTCGAGGACGCGCTGCAGGCCGACGACGCCGCGAAGAGCGCGGTCGACATCGCAGCCGCAGCGACCACCAAAGCCTCCGCCGACCTGCGCCGCGCCGAACGTGCCGCGAGCGCTCAGGAAAGCGCGGCCCGCCGCGAGGAGAAAGAAGCGCAAATCAAGGCCGCCGAGGACGCGCGGACCAAGGTCGAAACCACCGCCGCCGCGATTACCGGACCCGACGCGAAGGCACTGCAAAAGGTCGAGGACCTAGCGCGGGCTGTGGCGAACGCCATCGCCATTCGTAACGCCAGCGCACCGAATATCGTGGCGCATTATGACGGCACCACCGCGCTCAACATCGACGGGCAAGATATTGAAAACGGGAAACTTATCCCGATCAGCCGCAATACGCGGATCATGGTGCCTGGTGTGGGATCGCTGGACATCCGTCCGCCGGAAAGCGGCAACGCTGATCAGGTCGCAGTAGCAGAGGCAGCGCTGCGGGTAGCACTGGAAACGCTCGGCGCGGAAACCATCGAAGAAGCCCGCGCGCGGGCAGCTGCGCGCCAGAATGCAGAGGTCGCACACCGCGAGACGAAGGCGTCCTTTAATGCCCTCGCCCCCGATGGCATCGACGCGATCCGTGCGCAATTGGCCAAACTGCCGGAGCCCGAGGAGGCTGAGGGCGCGCCTGTTCTGGAGGCCGCGACCAAGGCCCTAGAGGCGGCTCAGACCACCGAAAAGGAGCTGCGCGCAAAGGCCGAAACCACGCGTCATCAGCTTGGCGAGGCGACAAACGAACGGGGTGTCGCGCAGGCCAACTTGAACAACGCAAACGACCGTCTGGCGCGGGCGCTGGCCGTTTTGCCCGAAGGCGGCGCGGATCAGGAGCACTTGCAGGCCGAGGCGGAGAAGGCCCGCCGCACGTGGGCGACACTGGATGAGGAATGCCAAGCCAAGGCCGCGAACGCGCCCGATCTGGAGATGGCGAAGGCGAGTTACACGCGGCTGCAATCCGCGGACGAGATGATCGCCAAGGACATTGCGGCGCTGGAAGGCCAGATCCTCGTGCTGAACGAGCGGATCAAGCACGCCTCGGGCGACGCGGTAGAGGAAGAACTCGCCGAGACCGCACAGGAACTGGAGGTCGCCGAAGCGACCCTCCGCCACATCGTGCGCGAGGTCGCGGTACTGCAACGCCTGAAGACCGCACTGACGGGCGCGAGGACCGAAGCGCGGGATCGCTATTTCGCGCCGGTGGCCAGGGAATTGCGGCCCCTGCTGAACCTGCTCTGGCCCGAGGCAGAGCTTGAGTGGTCCGAGGATAACCTGCTGCCGACTTCGCTGAAACGCGGAACGGTGGCGGAGGATCTGTCGATCCTGTCGGGCGGCACGCAGGAGCAGATCGCGCTCTTGGTCCGCCTCGCGTTTGCGCGGATGCTGTCCAATGCAGGACGGTCGGCGCCGGTGATCCTCGACGATGCGCTTGTGTTCACGGACGACGACCGGATCGAGCGGATGTTCGACGCGCTGCACCGTCAGGCGAGCGATATCCAGATCATCGTGCTGACCTGCCGCCAGCGGGCCTTCCGCGATCTGGGCGGCCAGATGCTCACCCAATCACCCGCGCAATTCATCGACTAATCAGTTCCCTCGCGCGGCCTTCCGGTACTCTGCGGGGGAGACATTGTTGGCGTCGGTGAAGGCGGCGTAGAAGCTGGAAAGCGACTGGAACCCGCTGTCGAGCGCGATGGTCACGATCTTACTGTCGGTTTCGGTCAGCAGCATCCTTGCATGCGAAAGGCGAGTGCGCGTGAGGTGGTGTTTGATCGACACGCCCATCACTTCGCGAAAGACCGAGGTCGCGCGGCTGGCCGACAGATTGATCGCTTCCGCCACGTCACCGACCGTAATCGGGGCGGAGAAGTTGTCCGCCACGAACCGCAGGATGTCCTCCACATGGCGCATGGTGCGGGCGTCGGATTCGATGACGGAGCCGACGTTGGCGGGGTCCAGACGCACGGTCCAACCCTCCAGTCCGAAGCGCCGCAGACGGGTCGCGATCTCGTCCAGATGGGTGCGCCGCCACGAGGTGTCCTTGCGGTGACGCTCCTCCCAGAGGCGTTCGAAAAACGCGTTATCGCGGGTGCAATTGGGGCCTGTGCTGAGCACCGCGCCGTTCTGCAGCGCTTTCACCAGACGCTCCGGCAGGCCCCAGCGCAGGAACTGGCCAAGCGACAGATAAATGTTCGTTATCCGCCCCTTACCGATCACATCTTTCACCATGTGCGGCTGCGCGCCCCAGAAAATCGTCAGCTCGTCACGCATGATTTTCACCGGAACACCGGCGAAGGAATAGACCATGTCGCAGCCTTCGAGAAAGTTGATCTCGACCGAGGTGTGGTGATGGAACGGCGTATCGAAAAGGTCGGGCACATGGCGCTCGATCATGAACTCGTTGGCCGCAGGCATCCGCTCGCGGTCGTGCTGTTCGGAATACGGGACGACGTCGGCGACATCGGTCGGTCGGAACTTGTTCATAGCTACTCAACTCAAACTCTTTTTCTAGAATTGCACAGTTTTCCGGAAACACACAGTCATTTTCAGGAAGTCTCCGTCAGCGATCTGCTGCCTCATGAACGCACCTTTAGGGAGGAGACTATCAATGAAAGATTCGAGAAAGCTTGCGAGCTTACTCGCCGTCGGAGTTTGCGCGGCTGCACTTTATGCGGGAACTTCGATTGCGGATCCCATGCCGGAAGAGCAGAGCCTCGCCGGTCTGGAATACGATCTGATCGGCCGTGACGATCTGTGGACCTACGAAGCACTGCCCGAGTACCATCAGGCCCCGTTCCTCGACGCGCTCGTGGAAAGCGGTGCGCTGCCGCCGGTGGAGGACCGGTTGCCAGCAGAGCCGCTCGTGATGCAAGCAGGCGCCATGTCGGCCGGTATCGGTGAATACGGCGGCGTGTTCCGCCACGTGATCGGTGGCCGTCCGGAAGGCTGGAACATCCTTGCCGGTCAGCATCAGGGCTGGGGCGGTATCAACATGGCCACGCAGGAATGCCTCGTGCGTCAGGGTCCGCGCTGGCAGGTTCGCCCCGAAGAGCAAACCGGACCGCTTCCGAACCTCGCCAAGAGCTGGGAATGGAACGACGAAATGACCGAACTGACCATGCACCTCGTAGAGGGCGCGAAGTGGTCGGACGGCGATCCCTTCGACACCGAGGACATCGCGTTCTGGTATGACGACAACGTCCAGAATGCCGACATCAATTCGCGCATTTCCAAGGATGCATTCGGTGGCGGCGCGTCGCTCGAAGTCATCGACGATTACACCTTCAAGTTCGTGTTCCCGACCGCACAGTCGAACACCGTGGTCGAGGGCCTTGCCTATATCCAAGGCTGCCCCGGTCCGAGCCACGTGCTCAAGGACTTCCACCCCGACTACAACGCGGACATGAACTACGACGACTATCTGAACGCGATGCCTGCCGATGCGGTGCCGATCCCCGTCATGGGCGCTTGGGTTCCGGTCGAGCACAAGCCGGACGAGCTCGTCATCATGCGCCGCAACCCCTACTATTTCAAAGTGGACAGCGACGGGAACCAGCTTCCGTACATCAACGAGATGCACTTCAAGCTGACCACATGGGATGACCGCACCACGCAGGCCGTTGCCGGCACCGGTGACTGGTCGAACATGGAAAACCCGGGCAACTTCGTTGAGGCGCTGAAGCAGAGCCAGGACGAGAACTCGCCGGTTTCGGCCAAGTTCGGTCCGCGCACCCTTTCGTGGCGCATCGAGCTGAACTTCGCGCAGAACATGACCGACGACCCGTACGAGCAGGAACTGCGCGGCCTCTTCCGCGAGCTTCCGTTCCGTCAGGCGCTCAGCCACGCGATTGACCGTGATGCGGTCGGTCAGGCACTGGCCCGCGGTCCGTTCGCCTACCCGTACATCGGCGGTTTTGCGTCGGGTTCGCCCTACTACGATCCGGAATATTCGGTCTACACCCCGTTCGATCAGGACAAGGCCAAGGAACTGCTCGCAGGTCTGGGTCTTGAAGACACCGACGGCAACGGCGTTCTGAACATGCCGGGCACCGGTGAGGATCTGGTCATCGACATGACCTACAAGCCGCAGCGGACCGACGACCGCAAGCAGATGGACGCCGTGACCTCGCAACTGGCCGAGGTTGGTATCCGCGTTCTGCCCAAGACCGTGGACGAAACCAGTTTCGATCCGATGCGCAACGCGGGCGACTTCAGCGCGATCCTGCAACGTGCGAACTTCGTGCTGCCGACCCGTGAAGCTTGCGGCAACCTGCCCGTTTCGGACATCTGCCCGCCGTTCCACCTGTCGGGCCCCGATGGACGTGACAGCCTGCCGTTCGAAGAGCGTCTGACCGCGATCACCAACGAGATGAGCGCGACCGACGACGCCGAAAAGCAGACCGAACTGGCCAATGAGATGGAGCAACTCCTGACCGAAAACCTCTATAATATCGGTCTGGTGCAGGTGCCTGCCGCGCTTCTGGTCAACAAGCGTGTCCAGAACGCACACCCCGGCACGCCTGTGTTCATGTATGAATGGGCAGAAGATGCTGTGATCCGCGAGCGCCTCTGGGTGCCTGCCGACCAGCAGATGGAGGAAATCCTCCCGGGAACCGTGGCTGTTTACGAATAAGCCGCATCCCACCCGACGGTTCGGCCTCTTCGGGGGCCGAACCACAAAGCCCACCGCTATGCTCGTCAGGACTACGTGATGGACCTACTCGGTTTCCTATTGAAGCGGCTCGCCGCGACCATCCCCTTGCTTATCGCAATTTCTATCGTCTCGTTTCTCATCATTCAGGCCGTGCCCGGAGACTACGTGGACCGATGGATGTCCGCGACGCAGGCGCAAACGGGCAAATCCTATGACGAGCTTCTGCCGCAGGCGACCGCCATGCGCGAACGTCTCGGCCTCGATCAGCCGGTTGCCATCCAGTACCTCGTCTGGGTCAAGGACATCGTGACCGACTTCGATTTCGGCATGTCCTTCCGCCACAACCGCCCCGTCACCGAGGTCATCGGCGTCCGCCTTCCGCGCACCCTGCTGCTGGCGATCTCTACCGTGATCCTGTCGCAGGTCATCGGCGTGCTGCTGGGCATCTATGCCGCGACGAACCAGTACAAACTGGGCGACAACTTCGCGACGATCATCGCCTTCCTCGGCATTGTGATCCCGAAGTTCGTGATCTCGCTCGTCATCCTCTATCTTCTCGCCTTTGTCTGGCACTCGCCCTACATCGGCGCCGTCAACTCGGCTCAGTTCATCCTGCAAGACCACTGGTCGCTGGCCAAGTTCTGGGACTTCCTCAAACACGTCTGGCCCGTGCTGCTCGTGTCGATCTGGGCCGGTCAGGCCTACACCACGCGCATGATGCGGGGGAACCTGCTCGACACGCTGAACATGCAATACGTTGAGACCGCCCGCGCCAAGGGTCTGTCCAAGCGCAAGGTGCTGTTCAAGCACGCCGTTCCGAACGCGCTGCATCCCGTGGTGATGAACCTCGGCACCCGCTTCGACTATATGATCAAGGGCGAGATCGAGATTGCGATCGTCCTCGGCATTCCGACTGTCGGCCCGCTGATCCTCAGTTCGGTTGCCGACCGCGACATGTATGTGGTCGCTGCGATCTTCATGATGGTCGCGGTGCTGCTCGTCCTCGGCAACCTCTTTGCCGACCTCCTTCTGGCGCTCATCGACCCGCGCGTGCGCCGTGCCACCCTGTCGCGTGCGTGAGGGGGACACAATGACCGACCAGACAATGAACGCCGAAGAAGTACAGGCCACCAATGGCCTCAGCTACTGGCAACTCGTCCGCCGCCGCTTTGTCCGCAACCGCTACGGCATGGTGGGCCTGATCGCCGCGATGATCGTGATCATTATGGCCGTCTTTGCGGGCTTCATCGCGCCCTACGGTGTGGAGACCAAGGACCGCACCGCCATCTATCAACCGCCGCAAGGCATCCACATCATCGCGCCCGAAGGCGGCCTGACCCGTCCCTACGTGATGGGCTGGGGCGAAGAGATGGACCCTGTGACTTACGAGATCACCTTTGCCCCCGACCCCGAACTGCGCCGCGATCTCGCGCTGTTCGTCGAGGGGACGGAGTGGACGTTCCTCGGCCTGACGTTCGACACGCACCTTTTCGGTACGGCGGACGGCTCTCCGTTCCACCTGCTCGGCACGGACTCGCTGGGGCGCGACGTGTTCTCCCGCATGGTCTGGGGTACCCGCGTGACGCTGCTGATGGGCGTGCTCGTTACTGCCGCCGCGCTGGTGATCGGCACTACGGTAGGCGTCGCCTCGGGCTACTTCGGCGGCACGTTCGACCTGATCGTGCAGCGGATCGTGGAGTTCGTCAAAAGCTTCCCCGACCTGCCGCTCTACCTCGCGCTGGTGGCTGTTCTACCGCGCAGGGCCGAGCCGATGACCATCTTCATCATGTTCGCCGCGATCCTCGTGCTCCTTCGTTGGGCGGACCTCTCGCGGGAACTGAGGGGCAAGGTCATTTCCATCCGCACGATGGATTACGTCCGCGCGGCAGAGGCCGTCGGCGCCAAAGACAGCCGTATCCTCACCCGCCACATCGTACCAAACACCTCGTCCCACATGATCGTCTGGGCGACCTATCAGCTGCCGGAAGTCATCCTGCTGGAAAGCTTCCTGTCGTTCCTCGGCGTGGGCGTTCAGGCCCCGATGGTCAGCTGGGGCACCATGCTGAACCAGGTGCGCGACTTCCAGTCGTTCGCCGCTGCGCCGTGGCTGATGGCTCCCGTCGGCATGATCGTCATCTCCGTGCTTGCCTTCAACGCCTTTGGCGACGGTATGCGCGACGCAATGGACCCGTATTCCAATGACTGACACACTCCTCGATATTCAAGACGTCGCGGTCACATTCAAAACCGTGACCGGCACCGTCAAAGCCGTGCGCGGCGTGTCCTACGACATCAAACGTGGCGAGACGCTGGCCGTGGTCGGTGAAAGCGGCTCAGGCAAATCGGTGACGGCGCGGGCGATCATGTCCATGCTGGCCGACAACGCCCGCCTCGATCCCGCGAGCAAGATCACTTTCGACGGACAAGACCTCACCGCCCTGCCAGAGGTCGAGATGCAGAAAATCCGCGGCAACAAGATCTCCATGATCTTCCAAGAGCCGCTGACCTCGCTCAACCCGATCTACAAGGTCGGCGATCAGGTGGCAGAGATCATCCTCACCCACCGCAATGTGTCGAAGAAGGAAGCACGCAAAGAGGTCCTGCAACTCTTCAAGGAAGTGCAGCTGCCCAATCCCGAAATGCGCCTGAACCAGTACCCGCACGAAATGTCCGGCGGGCAGCGTCAGCGCGTGATGATCGCGATGGCGCTGGCGAACAAGCCGGACCTGCTGATTGCGGACGAGCCGACAACCGCGCTCGACGTGACCGTTCAAGCGGAAATCCTGTCGCTGCTCAAACAGCTTCAACGCACGCACGGGATGGCGGTCATTCTGATTACCCACGATTTGACGGTGGTCGAAAAGACCTCCGACCGCGTGGTGGTCATGCGCTACGGCGAGATCGTCGAGCGCGGCAATACCGCCGAGGTCTTCGCCGACCCGCAGCACCCTTACACGCGGCACCTTCTCGCCTCCGAACCCAAGGGCCGCCCCGATCCGCTGTCCGAAAACGCGGGCCCGCTGATGCAGGCCAACGATATGCGCGTGGTGTTCGAGGTCAAGACGGGCGGCATGTTCACCCGCAAGACGCACGAGCTGATCGCTGTGAACGACATCACCGCGATGATCCGCAAGGGCGAAACGCTCGGCATCGTGGGCGAAAGCGGCTCGGGCAAAACGACGCTCGGCATGGCGATGATCGGCCTCGGTGCCGCCCACGCCCGCGGCGAAGTGCTGTTCGAAGGCCAGCGGATCGACAACCTGACCCGTTCGCAGATGCGCCCGCTCCGCACGAAAATTCAGGTGGTGTTCCAAGACCCGTTCTCGTCGCTGAACCCCCGCATGATCGTGCGGCAGATCCTCGAAGAAGGGCTGATCGTCAACGGCATCGGCGGTTCGGCCAAGGAACGCGAAGCCCTCGTGCGCGAGGCATTGCACGAGGTCCAGATGGACGCCGATGCGATGACACGCTTCCCCCACGAATTCTCGGGCGGCCAGCGCCAGCGTATCGCCATTGCGCGCGCGCTGATCCTCAAGCCCGAGTTCATCCTGCTGGACGAGCCGACCTCCGCGCTCGACCTGTCCATTCAGGCGCAGATCATCGACCTGCTGCGAGACCTGCGCGTGCGTCACGACCTCAGTTACATGTTCATCAGCCACGACCTGAAAGTGGTCAAGGCTCTCTGCCACAACGTCATTGTCATGCAGAACGGCCGGATGGTCGAAGCTGGCCCGACGCTCGACGTTCTCGAAAACCCCCAGACCGAATACACGCAGCGCCTTGTCGACGCCGCGTTCAATGTTGTCGCCGCCTGACGCGGCCAGAATAAGGATTTACCCATGACCGGTTCACCGAAAATCGCCTTTATCGGCGCAGGTTCGTCTGTCTTCATGAAGAACATTATCGGCGACGTCCTCCAGCGTCCCGCGCTGCAAAACGCCCACGTCGCGTTGATGGATATCAACCGCGAGCGGCTCGAAGAATCCGAGATCGTGTTCAACAAACTCGTCTCCTCGCTCGGCGTGCCTGCGACCCATTCGCTGCACACCGACCGCCGCGAGGCGCTGGACGGCGCTGACTTCGTCGTCGTCGCTTTCCAGATCGGCGGTTATGATCCCTGCACCATCACCGACTTCGAAGTACCGAAAAAATACGGCCTCCGCCAGACTATCGCGGATACGCTCGGCGTTGGCGGCATCATGCGCGGGCTGCGCACCGTCCCGCACCTCTGGGCGATTTGCGAGGACATGCTGGACGTCTGCCCCGACGCACTGATGCTCCAGTACGTGAACCCGATGGCGATCAACACTTGGGCGATTGCCAAGAAATACCCGCAGATCAAACAGGTCGGCCTCTGCCACTCGGTCCAAGGCACGGCGCATGAACTGGCCTCCGACCTTCAGATCGCGGACGACAAAATCCGGTATCTGTCGGCGGGCATCAACCACGTCGCCTTCTTCCTCAAGTTCGAGGAAATCATGGAGGACGGAAGCTACCGCGACCTCTACCCCGACCTCCAGAAAGGCTATGCCGAAGGCACATATCCCCGCCCCGAAAGCTCGTGGAACAAGCGCTGCCCGAACAAGGTCCGCTATGAGATGATGAAGAAGACGGGTTACTTCGCGACCGAAAGCTCCGAGCATTTCGCCGAATACACCCCGTGGTTCATCAAGGAAGGCCGCGAGGACCTGATCGAACGTTTCGGCATCCCGCTTGATGAATATCCCAAGCGCTGCATTGAGCAGATCGACCGCTGGAAGGACACGCTCGACAAGTACAAAGAGGCCGACAAGATCGACGTGCCCAGTTCGGTCGAATACGCCTCGCAGATCATCAACTCGGTCTGGACGGGCGTGCCGTCAGTCATCTACGGCAACATCGCCAACGACGACTATATTCCGGCCCTGCCCCACGGCTGCGCGGTCGAAGTACCGTGCCTCGTGGACCGCAACGGCATCCAGCCGACCCGCGTCGCCAATGTGCCGCCGCAGCTGGCCGCAATCATGCGTTCCAACGTGAACGTGCAGGAATTGACCGTCGCTGCCCTCTTGGAAGAACGCCGCGATCACATCTACCATGCTGCGATGATGGACCCGCACACAGGTGCCGAACTCGACCTCGACCAGATCTGGGAGTTGATGGACGAGCTGATCGAGGCGCATGGCGAGTGGCTGCCGTCGTGGATTCACGAACAGAAAGCCTGAGCTATATGACGAGCGCCGCAGACCCCAAGTCGATCATCATCACCGGCGGCGGCACCGCCGGATGGCTTGCGGCGCTCATCCTTCAGGCAGAGGCGAAGCGGCAGAACCTGCCGCTTGCCATCACGCTGGTCGAAAGCTCCAAAATCCCGACCATCGGCGTGGGCGAAGGCACCACCGCGATCTTTCGCGGGCTGCTGCAATCGCTTGGACTGGACGAGGCTGAGTTCCTCGCCAAGACTGACGCCACGATCAAATTCGGCATCCGTCACCGTGACTGGCGGCGGAAGGGCCACGTCTATGATGGGCCGATCGACGACGTGTATTTCCTCGCCGATAAGGTCCCGAACGGCGGCATGTGGATCGACAATTACTGCGTCGCCGCTGGCCGGTCCGTCACCGAGCCGCACATCTTTGCCGCGCTCATGGCCAAGGGCAAAGCGCCCGTGGCAGAGGTGGATGGCCGCACCGTCGCCGTCAGCCAGTTCCACCACGCCTACCACTTCGACCAGGCCAAGGTCGGCGCGTGGCTGCGGAGCAAAGCGAACGGCATCGCCACCGTCGACGCTATTGTCGAAGGCGCGGAGCGTGACCCCGAGACCGGCGACATCACCGCGCTGCGGCTGGACAATGGCGACACTCTGACGGGCGATTTCTTTATCGATGCCACGGGCTTCCGCCGCGCCCTGATCGCTGGGGAAATGGGCGCAGATTGGGTCAGCTACGCCGACGCCCTGCCCGTCAACCGCGCCATGCCGTTCTGGCTGGGTCACGGGGACGGCGAAATTCCGAGCTACACTCACGCGTGGGCGCAAGGCGCGGGCTGGATGTGGCAGATCCCGACGGCGGAGCGGATGGGCTGCGGCTACGTCTACTCCGACCGCCACACCACTCCCGATCAGGCGCAGGCCGAGATCGAAGCCACCCTCGGCCACAAGATCGAGCCCCGCAACGACATCAAGATCGACGCGGGCCGACTATCCGAGGTCTGGCGCGGCAATGTCCTCGCCATTGGTCTGGCGGGTTCGTTCCTTGAACCGCTAGAGGCGACCTCGATCCACGGCACGCTGGTGCAACTGCTGCTGTTTGCCCATCGGCATCTGGCGGACTTCTGCGATACCAATGGCCGCGACGCCTACAACGCCGCCATCGCCGAGCAGGTCGACGACTTTCGCGATTTCATCAACCTGCACTACGTCAGCGAGCGTCGCGACACGCCCTTCTGGACCGATGTGGCCGAAAATTTCATCCTGCCCCAGACCCGCGAGCGGCTGGAGCGGTGGTCGCGCAAGATGCCTGACGCGAGCGACTTCACGAACAACCTCGGCGGGCTGCCGCATGTGGAGGAACTCCTGCATCTTCCCGTCCTCGACGGGCTCGGCCTGCTGAACCAGCAGGTCGCCCGCGCCGCGATGGACCGCGACAAGCGCCTCCGCGCCTTTGCCCGCGAGACCACGGATTACCTGACGCAGCAGGCGAAAACCGCTGCGTCCAAAGCATTGAGCCACAAAGAATACCTGTCGCGGCTCAAGGCCGCCCACTGAAAGGATCTGCCATGACGCGCAGCATCGGCGTTTGTTATTACCCCGAACACTGGCCCGAAGAAATCTGGGCCGAAGACGCCGCCCGCATGGCCGAGGCTGGCATCAAATGGGTCCGCATCGCCGAATTCGCGTGGTCGCGGATGGAGCCGGAGGAAGGCACCTACGATCTGGACTGGCTGGACCGCGCTATAGAGACGCTCGGCGCGGCGGGGCTGAAGATCGTCATGTGCACCCCCACCGCCACGCCTCCGCGCTGGATGGGCACCAAACACCCCGACATGTACGCCGTCGATGCGCAGGGCCGCCCGCGCGGCTTCGGCTCGCGCCGCCATTATGATTTCGCGCACCAAGGCTACCGCGAGGACTGCGCGCGGATCACCACCAAACTCGCAGAGCGCTACGGCAAGAACCCGCATGTCGCCGCGTGGCAGACTGACAACGAATACGCCTGCCATGACACGACGGTGTCCTACTCGCCCGTCGCACTCGTCCAGTTCCGCGACTGGCTAGCCCGCAAATACCAGTCCCCGCAAGCGCTGAACCGCGCGTGGGGCAACGTGTTCTGGTCGATGGAATACGCGAGCTTCGACGAAATCGCGCTGCCGAACCTCACCGTGACTGAACCGAACCCAGCGCATGTGATGGACTTCCGCCGCTTCGCCTCGGATCAGGTGGCGGAGTTCAACAAGGTCCAGACCGACATCCTGCGCCGCCACACCGATGCGCCGCTGATCCATAACTACATGGGGTTCGAGGTGAGCTTCGATCATTTCAAAGTCGGTGCCGACCTCGACGTGGCAAGTTGGGACAGCTACCCGATCGGCTTCCTGTCGCAGAAGGTCGAAGCGCCAAACGCCCACAAAATCCACCACCTGCGCACGGGCGATCCCGATTTGCAGGGCTTCCATCACGACCTCTACCGCGCTGTCGGACGCGGGCGTTGGTGGGTGATGGAGCAACAACCCGGTCCCGTGAACTGGGCACCATGGAACCCCGCGCCGCTGGCGGGGATGCCGCGCCTTTGGGCGTGGGAAGCCTTTGCCCACGGCGCCGAAGTCGTCAGCTATTTCCGCTGGCGTCAGGCTCCGTTCGCGCAGGAACAGATGCACGCGGGCCTTCTGCGCCCCGACAGCGCCCCCGCCCCCGCATTGGGCGAAGCCACGCAGGTCGCCAAGGAAATCGCAGCACTGGGCGAAGACGCGGGCTGCGCCAAAGGGCAAGCCGCCATCGTGTTCGACTACGCAAGCGCGTGGGCATGGCAGACCCAGCCGCAGGGGCGCGATTTCAGCTACTACCAGATCGTATTCGACCTCTATCGTGGGCTGCGGCGGCTCGGGATCGACGTCGATATCCTGCCGCCCGATACGGCCGCGCTGGGGGACTATAAGCTGGCGCTGGTGCCTGCGATGTTCACTCTGCCGGACAGCCTGAAGGACGCTATCGCCGCGCATGAGGGCATCGTGCTGGTCGGCCCGCGCACCAACTCCAAAACGCCCGATTTCGCGATCCCGACGCCGCTGCCGCCGAGCCTCTCTGGGCTCGATTGCACTGTCTCGCGGGTCGAGAGCCTGCCGCCGAGCGCGACCGTTCCGCTGCACGGCGGCGGTCATTTCAAGCGCTGGTTCGAGGAACTGGAGAGCGCCGATGTCCTGCTGAAAACCGAAGGTGGGATGCCCGCTGTGGTCGGTGGGAACATCCGGTACCTCGCGGGCTGGCCAGACGATGCCGCCTGTCATCACATCCTGTCGGACGCCGCAAAGGCCGCCGGAATTGAGGTCGAAAACCTGCCAAACGGCCTTCGCCGCCGCGACACGCAAGGCCACCGGATCTGGTTCAACTACAACCCCGATCCCGTCACGCATCGCGGCCTGACCATCGACGGCTGCGGCGTCCATATCGAGAAACTCTGACGACTCACCCTAGGGCCGATTCTGCCGCTGTGCAGCAATCGGCCCGAGCGAGGAGAAATCCACATCTCTCCCGTAAAAAAAGTTTTCGGGCGCCTCCGTTTATGACACCCGAAAACGGCTCGCCGCAGCGCAAAATCATACATTGCAGGCGCAGCATTTATTCCCGCAAAGCATTGAATTAGGCCAAACGATTTCCGACGCAGTTGCGAAATTCAGCCGAAAACACTGTCATACAACCGTTACGTGGGTGTTGCGTGGGTGTCATCGCCTGCGTGGTAGACAGGCTTTGCACACGTGTGCAACGATCACCGAACAGATTGATTTGCCAGGAACAGACTTCATGACTTTTACTGCCACTCGCACGGCGCTTACCGCCGCGCTTCTGTCCAGCGTCGCATTTGGCGCCGCTGCCGAAGATTACACCATTACCGTTTGGGCCGGTGGTTCCGGGGATAATGCCACCTATCGCTGGGAAGCCATCGAAATGGCCGCCGACCTGATGGAACGCGAAGCTGCCGTGCGCGGTGAAGAGCTGACCATCACGGTTGAATCGCAGGCTTGGACCGGTTGGGACGATTTCAAGCAAGCCTTCACCCTCGCCTCCGAAGCCGACAACGCGCCGGACATCATCGTATCGGGTCACGAGGACATCGGTCCGTGGTCCGAAGCGGGCCTGATCGTCCCGATCGAAGACTACGTGTTCTTCGACAGCTACCCGCTGAACACCATCTACCCGAACCTGATCGACGTCGCGACCTTCAACGGCCAGATCTGGGGCATCCCGCAGGACGCCGAAGCGCGCGTCATGTACTGGTCGATCCCCGCTCTCGAAGCCATCGGCTGGTCGGCTGACGAAATCGACAGCCTGCCCGACCGCATCGCCAGCGGCGAATTCACGCTCTACGACATGCTCGACGCTGTGAAGAAGATGCAGGACGCAGGCGTTCTGGAAGCCAACATGGGCTTTGCCCCGCGCGTCTCGAACGGCCCCGACTACTGGCAGTTCTACCAGTCCTTCGGCGGCGAAATGGCTGACGAAGAGAGCGGCAAGCTTGTCGTCGATACCGAAGCTCTTAAGGGCACGTACCAGTTCTTCGTCGATGCGACCGAGATGGGCGTGGTTTCGGGCACGCACCTTGGTAGCGAATGGGACGTCTGGCACCAGAACGCGGCCTCGGGCAACTACGGCGCATGGCATGGTGGCACGTGGCACTACGCCCAGTGGACCAACCAGTTCGGTCTGGAGGACTTCTTCAATACCGTCCAGTACTCGCTGATCCCCGCTGGTAACGACGCTGGCCGCGCCAACTCGATCACTCACCCGCTGGTCTACCTCGTGACCTCGGCCGCGTCGGAAGACGAAGCCGTGATCGCAGCGGAACTGATCGCCAAGGCCTCGACCCCTGAAATCAACGCGCTGCACGCGGTCAAATCCGCCCACCTCGCAATTTCGGAAGACGAGACCACCGTCCCGCTCTACGCCGAAAACCGCTGGCTGGCTGCCGCCTCGGAGCGCCTCGCACCGAGCACCAACGCGATCCCGAACAACTCCGACTTCGGCGTTTACTGGACCGCGATGTTCGACGGCCTGGAAGCCGCTTGGACCGGCGTTTCGTCGGTTGACGACGCGGTTGCCGAGGTCGAGACCACCGTCAAGCAGGCTCTGGGCGACGATGTCATCATCCGCTGACCTGAACACCGGAGTGGCGCGCAAATCGCGCCGCTCCGACCGCCGCCGCCCTCGTATTTCGGGGCTGGGACTGGCGCTTCTCGCCCCTGCACTTTTCCTCCTTTCCCTCTTTTTCTTTGCGCCCGTCATCCTGACCGGTGTCTTCGCCTTCACCGATCTGTCGACGTCGACGGGCATCGGGCGCGGCCAGTACGTGGTCACGCCGAACCTCCTGCGCCAACTGGGCGATCAGGGCCTGACCGAGGATGACGCGACCGCCATCGCGAGCGTGAGCATCAGCATCGACGAGGCAGGCATTGCCCGCGCGACAGAAGGCGGCGTCGACCCCGATTTCCTGTCCGAGATCGAGGACCGCTTTGCCGGAGAGAGCTTCGATGACCCGCGCGCCTTTTCCCGCGAATTGCGCGGCCTGCCCAATGCGCCGCGCCGTCCGCGCGAGCTGACCCAGACCGCCGAGTATTTCGAGACCAGCGTTCTCAACACCCGCTTCGACAACCCCGAGGCGCTGACCGCGCAGCTTGCCGATGTCGCCCCCGATGTGTCTTCGGACACCATCGCGTGGATCGTCGACCGCTCGTATACGGGTGCCCGTTTCACCACGGCGAACTTCGAACGCCTTGCCACGCAGAAGGAAACGCTGCGCCTCATCGGGAACACCGCGCTCTATGTTGCGGCGACGCTGGGCCTGTTCAACGTCGGCCTCGGCCTCTTCCTCGCTATCGTGCTGTTCTACACGCCCAAGCCCGTGACGAGCTTCTATTCGACGCTCTGGCTCCTGCCCCGCATCACGCCGCTCGTGCTCTATGCGATCATGTGGAAGTGGTTCACGTGGGAGGACGGCTTTTTGCCGATCATCGCCGACCAGCTTGGCCTGCCCTCGTTCAACTACATGAAGGGCTCTGTCGTGACCGCGTGGATGACGATGATTTCGCTAAATGGTTTCATCGGCGCGTCCTTCGGCCTGATCCTGTTCTCGGGTGCGCTCCGCGCCATTCCGATGCAGCAACTTTGGGCGTCCGAGGTCGACGGCGCGAACCGTTGGCAGCAGGTGCGCCGCATCATCCTGCCGCAAATGCGCTGGCCCATCCTGTTCGTGACCAGCTACCAGACGCTGTCCTTGCTGTCGTCCTACGAACAGATCTGGCTGACCACCAACGGCGGTCCGGGTCGCACCACGACCGTCTGGGCGCTGGAGGCGTTCACCACCGCGCTGTCGAACTACACCGGCAACCTGCAATACGGCCTCGGCGCTGCGATGGCGCTCGTGCTTGTCGTCGTCGGACTGGTGTTGTCGATCATCTACCTGCGCCTGTTCAAGTTCAGCGAACTTGTCAGCCGCCCGAAGATCGAGCTCTGATATGACCAAGAATTTCGCAATCTTCCCGCTGATCGTCCTCCTAACGCTCGTCAGCCTGCCCATCGCCGTCATGTACGGCTTCCTGATCCTCGACACCTTCACCGACGCCCCTCCCGGAGAGCTTTGGCCCGACCGTTTCACGCTTGCCCACTGGCGTTTCCTCTGGGACCCGAGCGTCGTCGGGAACGTATGGAAAGCCGCTGGCAACAGCCTTATCCTCGCCGTGTCGATCATCGTGATCGTGGTGCCGATCTCCTCGCTGGCGGGCTATGCCGTCTCGCGCCTGAACCTGCCGTTCCGCCGGTTCTTCCTCGCGGGGATCATGGTCATGCATGCGTTTCCGGCTGTGACACTGCTGATCGGCGTGTTCTTCGTGCTGAAGTTCACGGGCCTCTACAACACCATGATCGGCGTGATCCTCGTCAAAGGTTCGCTCATGCTGCCCTTCGGCATCTGGATCATGAAGGGCTTTTATGACGCCGTCCCGTGGGAGATCGAAATGGCAGGCGTTCAGGACGGGGCATCGCGCCTGACGGTCTTCCGCCGCCTGATCCTGCCGCAGGTCAAACCGGGTCTCGTGGCGCTGTCGGTCTTTGCATTCCTCGACGGCTGGGGAGAGTACCTCCTGCCGCGCATTCTAGCACCGGGATCGGACATGGAAGTCCTTTCGGTGTTCCTCAATGAACTCGTTCAGGCCGACCAGCTCGGCTATGACTTCAATCTTTTCAAATCCGTAGGCGTTTTCTACACCTTGCCGGTCATCATCCTCTTTGTGCTTTTCCAGAACCGGCTCATGAACATCTTCGGCGGAGGCACCAAGGGCTAATGCGACTACAACTCCAGAATTTCACCAAATGCTTTGACGGCACGCCGGTTATCGAGGGCCTCGACCTCACTGTCGAAGACGGCGAGATGCTTGCCCTTCTCGGCCCGTCGGGTTGCGGCAAGTCCACCACGCTGTTTTCGATCTGCGGCATCTACCGCGCCGATGGTGGGCGCATCATGTTCGGCGACCGCGACGTGTCCGACCTGCCTTCGCAAAAGCGCAATGTCGGCGTGGTGTTCCAGAACTACGCGCTCTACCCGCACCTGACGGTCGAGGAAAACATCGCCTTTCCGCTGACCGTGCAGAAACCGCGCCCGTCCAAATCCGAAATCGAGCGCGAAGTGCGCGCGATTGCAGAACTCATCCACATCGAGAACCTGCTCGAACGCCGCCCCGCGCAGCTTTCGGGCGGTCAGCAGCAGCGCGTGGCGCTCGCCCGCGCCTTGGTCCGCAAGCCCGACGTCCTGCTCCTCGACGAGCCGCTGGCGAACCTCGATGCGAAACTGCGCCTTGAGATGCGGTCTGAGATCCGCCGCATCCAGCTTGAGACAGGCATCACCGCGATCCTCGTGACCCACGATCAGGTCGAAGCGATGTCGATGTGCGACCGCGTGGCGATCATGGACAAGGGCGAGATCCTCCAGATTGCCAGCCCGACAGAGATGTACCGCAATCCCGTGAACAAGTTCGTCGCAGGCTTCTTGGGCAACCCGCCGATCACGTTCCTCGAAGGTCACACCGCGACCGAAGGCCGTTTCGCGATGGATCAGGGGCTGTTCCTGCCGCTCCCGTCCCGTCTGCGCGATCTGCCAGCGGGTCAGCGTATCTCGCTCGGGCTGCGTCCCGAACACTTCGGCAGTACTGGCACCGCGCAAGCGTCGGGCCGCATCGTGTTTGTCGAGCCGCAAGGCCGCGAGATGCTGTTCGACGTCGAAGCCGCACCCGGCGTGGTGCTGCGATCTGTCCAGCCGGTACGTGATGACGTGGGCGTGGGCGATGAGGTAACGTGGGGCGTAGACGTAGACCGCATGCTTGCTTTCGACATGGACGGCCAGACTTTATGAGACCAAGCCTCAAGTTCCCCTTCCCCCGCCGCGCCGATGGGCGCCCGCTGTGCATCGCGCACCGCGGCGCCTCGGCCCACGCAAAGGAAGGCACGCCCAAAGCCTATGATTTCGCCGCCGACCTCGGGTCGGACATGTGGGAGATCGACATCTGGCTCTCGTCCGATGGCGTCCCGCTGGTCAGCCACGATCCCGTCCAGAACGGGATCACGCTGGCCGACTATTCGCGCGACGAACTGCACGACCTGCTGCCCGATCTACCCGACCTCAACCAGACGATCGAACAAGCCCGCGAACGGGGTCAGGCGCTTTACCTCGACCTCAAGGCCAAGGGGTCTGGTGCGCCGTCCGTTGCCTTGCTGCTGGCAAACGTCATCGACAACGCCGTGGTCGGTGCCTTCGACGATGCCGAGGCGAAACTGCTCATCGACAACAGCTGCCCTTACCCCGTGTCCGTTCTGGTCCGCGCGGGTGAAGACCCGTTCGAGCGCGCCCGTGCCACATACGCCGATATCATCCATCTGTGCTGGGAACACGCCTCGGACCGTCCGCAAGACCTCGTGACACCCGACCTGATCGCTGAGGCGCAAGAACGCGGGCTGGGCATCGTCCTGTGGCACGAAGAACGCCCCGACGTGCTGGCCGATCTGGTGAAGCTGCCCGTGCTCGGTATTTGCACCGACAATCCCGAACTGATGGGCGGTTTCCATTCGATCCCCGACACCGGCATCGAGGTCGTCTGCCATCGCGGCATCAACCATATCGCGCCCGAAAACACGATGGCTTCGGCCCATCTGACGTTCGACTTCGGCTGCGACTGGCTCGAACTCGACGTCCACGAAACCGCGGATGGAGAGATCATGGTCCTCCACGATGACACGCTGGACCGCACCACGTCGGGTACCGGCAAGATCACCGACCACACGCGCGAGGCTCTAGCTGACCTCGACGCAGGTAGTTGGAAAGACCCGTATTGGCACCGCGAACGTATCCCGCACCTGTCGGATTCCATCGCGCTCGCCAAAGAGCGCGGCAAGAAAATCTACATCGAAAACAAATCGGTAGACCCGCAAAAGCTGCTCGATTTCGTGATCGCGCATGACTTCTTGGACGACTGTTTCTTCTGGTCGCCCAACCCGCAGATCCTGCTGGACATGCGGGCGCTGTCGAAGGACTGCAACATCAAGTCGAACATCGTCCACCACGGCAGTTTCGAGCGGATGGTCGAGCAACTCCAGCCGCAGATCTGCGAAATTCAGGTCAAGGATTGGGAGGTCGAGGCCCCCCTCTGCCGCGAACACGGTATCCGCCCGATGCTGCAATATTTCGGCTCCGATCCGGAGGTTTTCGCCCAGATCGCCAAATGGCGGCCCGAGATGATCAACCTCGACCGCGCGGACATGCTGCTCGCAGCTCTGAAGGAACAGATGGCATGAAGCGACCACCCACTGCGGCCGATGTGGCCGCGCTGGCGGGAGTGTCTCGATCCGCCGTCAGCCGCACTTTCACCGACGGGGCAAGCGTGTCGGGTGAAACCCGCGCCAAGGTGATGGAGGCCGCCGACCAGCTCGGCTATCGCGTCAATCACTTGGCCCGCAGCCTGAACTCCGCCCAGCCGTCCAAACTGGTGGCGCTGGTCGTGTCGGACATGGACCACTCGTTCCGCGCGGTGACGGTCGATCTGCTAGCGCGGGGCCTCGTGGCCGACGGCTACCGCCCGTTCCTGCTGCCATGGAGCGAAGGCGACAGCACCAAGACCGTCATCGACATGATGCTGAACTACAACGTCTCCGGCGCGATCGTAACCTCGGACACGCCCCCTGCCGAGATCGCGGATGAATGCGCCCGCTACGGCGTGCCGCTGGTGCTGGTGAACAAAGCGCCCGTGGGCGAGCGCACCGCGCGCGTGATGCAGGACACCGACCTTGCAGGCCGTCTGGCCGCGCAGGAACTGCACGACATCGGCTGCAAACGCATCCTCTACGCCGGCCAGCGCCGCAATTCGTTCACCATCGGTGCGCGGCGCGAGGCGTTCCTCGACGAGGTTCAAACCCTCGGGATGGAGCTTGTCGGCATGGCCTACGGCTCTGCCCAGAACCACGCGGGCGGCATCGAGGCGGCAGAGGATTTCCTGTCCCAAGGGCTGCAGGTCGACGGCGCGCATTGTGCCAACGACTTCTTTGCGCTCGGCTTTATCGACGGGCTGCGCCGCGCGGGGCATTCTGTGCCGGACCTCATGGCACTCGTCGGCTGCGATGACATCAACGAGGCGGCATGGCCCGCTTACGACCTCACAACACTCAGGCAGGACCCACACGCGCTCACCCGCGCCTGCCTTGACGCGCTGGCGGAACGGATCGCCGCGCCTGAAACAACCGGACGCCTGATCCGGATCGGCGTGACGCCGGTCCGTCGCGGCTCCACCCGGAGAACATGATGAACGACCAAGACCTGACCGCCCGGATCGAGCTGGGCGGCGCTATTGTGCGTGACGCCGCTGTTATGGCGCTGGACTACTTCAACCGCCGCGACACGCTGACCATCGATACCAAAAAGAACGCGCAGGACCTCGTGAGCGAGGCCGACCGCAATGTCGAAACCCTGATCCGCGATGGTCTGGCCGAAGCCTTCCCTGATGACGGAATGCTGGGCGAGGAGCACGGGCTGCAAGCGGGCACGAGCAGCTGGCGCTGGATCATCGATCCCATCGACGGCACCGCGCCCTATCTGCACGGGCTGCGCAGTTGGTCGATTTCGGTGGCCGTCGTCTACGGCGATGACATCATGGCGGGTTGGATAGCGGAGCCTTGCGCGGGCCGCACGTATCACGCTGCCAAGGGGCGCGGTGCATGGCAAGATGACCGCAAACTCACCGCATCCACGGCCACCAGCATGACCGAAGGGCTGACTGCCATCGGCTCGGGCGACGCGGACAAGATCAGCCGCCTCGTGCATGGTATTTTGTCGTCGGGCGGCAATTTCCAGCGCAACGGCTCTGCTGCGCTGAGCCTCGCGCACACGGCGGCGGGCCATTACCTCGGCTTCGTGGAACCCGTCCTGTCCCCTTGGGATTGCGCGGCAGGTCTGCTGATGGTGGCGGAGGCGGGCGGCTATCACATCCCCCACCCGCTCGACCGTCCTGCGCCTGTGCTGGCCTGCGCAGCGGGCGTGGCGGATGCGCTCAAGGAGGTGATCGCGGCGGCGGAATAGTCAGGCCACCTGAGGAACGATCGGGAGCGCGAAACGTTGGTTCGTGCATTCCCCGCGGCTCGCGCCGCGCATACCCGTTTTTCCTCAGGAGTTTCCTATGGCCGACCGTAAACCGACCACTGGCAATGGTGGCGAGCTGCATCAATACGCAGCCAAAGGCACCGACACGCTGACCACCAACCACGGCGTTCCGATTTCCGACAACCAGAACAGCCTCAAAGCCGGTTCGCTCGGCCCGACCCTGCTCGAAGATTTCGTGCTCCGCGAAAAGATTTTCCACTTCGACCACGAACGTATTCCCGAACGCATCGTCCACGCCCGCGGCTCGGCCGCCCACGGCTATTTCGAGTGCACCGACCCGATCCCCGAACTGTCCAAAGCATCGCTCTTTGCCGAAAAGGGCAAGAAAACCGAACTTTTCGCACGTTTTTCGACCGTGGCAGGCGGCGCGGGCAGCGTTGACACCCCGCGCGATGTGCGCGGTTTTGCGGTGAAGTTCTACACCGACGAAGGTAACTGGGACCTCGTCGGCAACGACATCCCCGTGTTCTTCATTCAGGACGCGATCAAGTTCCCCGACCTCATCCACTCGGTCAAAATGGAGGCCGACCGCGGCTATCCGCAGGCCGCATCGGCGCACGACACCTTCTGGGATTTCGTTAGCCTGATGCCCGAAAGCCTGCACACTGTGATGTGGGCGATGTCCGACCGCGGCATCCCGCGTTCGCTGCGTATGATGGAAGGCTTCGGCGTTCACACGTTCCGCCTCGTCAATGCCGAGGGCAAATCGACCTTCGTCAAATTCCACTGGAAACCGAAGCTGGGCGTGCAGTCCTACGTGTGGGACGAAAGCCTCGCCGCGCAGGCTGCCGACAACGACATGCACCGCCGCGATCTGTTCGAAGCGATCATGAACGGCGACTATCCCGAATGGGATCTTGGCGTGCAGGTCATCTCTGACGAACTGGCCGAGGAACTGCCCTACTCCGTGCTCGACGCGACCAAGCTGGTGCCCGAGGAAATCGCCCCCGTCCGTATCGTCGGCCGCATGGTGCTGGACCGCAACCCCGACAACTATTTCGCCGAAACCGAGCAGTCGGCCTTCCTGCCGTCGAACGTGGTGCCGGGGATCGACTTTACCAACGACCCGCTGCTTCAGGGGCGCCTGTTCTCGTATCTCGACACGCAGAAGTCGCGTCTGGGCACGACGAACTTCCACCAGATCCCGATCAACGCGCCGCGCTGCCCGTTCCACAACATGCAGCGTGACGGCCTGATGCAGACCCACGTTCCCAAGGGCCGCGCCAACTACGAGCCGAACAGCCTCGATGAAGCGGGTGAGGACGCTGGCCCCCGCGCGACCGGCACCGAATACCACACCTATGAGGACAACGCGGAACTGGGCAACGACGCCTCGCAAAAGCTGCGCGTGCGGGACGAAAGCTTCGGCGATCACTACAGCCAGCCGCGCATGTTCTGGAACTCGCAGACCGACAACGAACGCGCCCACATCGCGACCGCGATTACCTTCGAGCTGTCCAAGGTCGAACTGCCGCACATCCGCGAACGTGTTCTGACCCACCTGCAACTGGTGTCCGAAGAACTGGCAAAGCGCGTGGCAGATGGCCTCGGCATGAAGCTCCCCAAAGCCGCCAAGCCGTTCAAGAAGCCCGTAGACCTCGATCCCTCGCCCGCGCTGTCGATCCAGAAGAACTGGAACGCCACGCTGGAGGGCCGCAAGGTCGGTATCCTGATCGCGGAAGGCTCGGACAAGGCCGAGGTCGAGAAGACCGTGAAAGCGGTCAAAGACGCAGGCGGCACCCCGATGATCGTCGCGCCGCAGGTCGCCAACGTCCCGCTGAAGGGCGGCAAGATGGACGCTGACGGTCAACTCGCCGGCACACCGTCGGTGATCTTCGACGCGATTGCGGTGATCCTGACCGAGGACAGCGCGAAGAAGCTGACCATGGACAGCGCCGCCGTAACCTACGTCATGCAGGCGTTTGCCCACCTCAAGGCCATCGGCCACACCGAAGGCGCGCAGCCGCTCTTGGACGCTGCCAACGTCGAAAAGGACGACGGCATCACGGGTCTCGATGGCTTCATAGAGGCCGCGAAGCTGCGTTATTGGGACCGCGAACCGAAGGTCCGCACCCTCGCATAATCGATCAGGGCCGCTCCGTTATCGGGGCGGCCTTACACCATGCTGAGCGCCAGCCCGCAGACTGCGCAGATCAGCAGCACCCTCCCGATCCCCCATTTCAGACCCAGCACCATGACGCCCGCGAGGACGCACAGTGCCGCCGCGTCCCATTGGATGCTGGATAGGTCAGGCACGGGCATTCCGGTGGATGTCACGCGGAAATTGGACCAGATGACATGGATCGCGAACCAGATCGCGATATTCATGATGACGCCGACGACGGCAGCGGTGACGGCCTTCAACGCGCCTTGGAGACGGCGGTTCGTGCGGAGCCGCTCCATGAACGGCGCGCCGAAGAATATCCAGACAAAACAGGGCGCGAATGTCACCCACGTGGTCAGCAGTGCGCCGATGATCGCGACCGATAGGCCCTCGCCGTACCCCGCCAGAAAGCCCACGAATTGCAGCACCATGATGAGCGGTCCGGGGGTGGTTTCCGCCAGCCCTAGCCCATCAACCATCTGCGACGCGGTCAGCCAGCCGTAGACTCCGACGCCGTCCTGCGCGACCCACGCGAGCGCCGCGTAGGCTCCGCCGAAGGTCAGCGTGGCGAGGGTGGAGAAGAACACCGCGATCTCTGACAGCACACTTTCGGGGGCTAGCAGCAGAACCGCCATCACCGGCAAGAGCCACGCCGCCAAAGCCGCCCAGCCCGCGCGGAACGCGGCGCTTTTGCGCTCTGCGGTGACGGCGACGTTGGCCAGCAGAGAGGTGTCGGCGTCAACCTCCGCCTCGGGCGCTCCGCCCCTCACCGTGATCCACCCGACCAGCGCCGCCGCCAAGATGATCAGCGGAAACGGCAGCCCGAAAACGAAAATCCCGACAAATGACGCCGCCGCCAGCCCGCGCATCAGCCACGTCTTCAGCGCACGCCCCGCAAGCCGGATGACCGCCTGCACAACGATCGCCAGCACCGCCGCCTTCAGTCCGAAGAACACCGCACTGACCCACGCGACATCGCCATAAAGGACGTAGACCACACTCAGTGCGAGGATCGACAGCATCCCCGGCAGAATGAACAGCAGCCCCGCGATCAGCCCGCCGCGCACCCCGTGCATCAGCCAGCCAACGTAGGTGACAAGCTGTTGCGCCTCCGGTCCCGGTAGCAACATGCAGAAGTTCAGCGCGTGCAGAAACCGCTGCTCCCCGAGCCAGCGCTTTTCCTCGACGAGAATGCGGTGCATAACCGCCATCTGGCCCGCCGGACCGCCAAAGCTGAGTGCTGCGATCTTGGCCCAGACGCGGGTAGCTTCGCCTAAGGTGGGGAATTTGTCGGACATGTACGGCCTTCGGAAAATCGGTTGTCGCACAATGGCCTAGCTCTGTGACCGTTTGAAGTCGTTTCAGTCCGAAAGTTTGCGCACGACGACCTTGCCCGTGGGGGGCACGTCGATCTCGAAATGGTCGGCTTGCGTCACGTTCTGCACATGCGTCGGGCGGTAGCACACCCAGTTGTCATGCCCCTTGCGCCGCGCGCTGTTGTAGCGGATGCCTGACGCCTGCTCGCCGAAACGGACTTCGTGGCCGAGCGCCTGCCCCTTGGCGTACGTCGCCTCGGACGGGTCGGAATAGCTCGGATCGCCACTGACATCGACATAATCGCCCGCCAGATCGGCGGTGTACTGGCGGTACTCCGAGGTCAGCCGCGCGACCCCGCTCACCGCGATTTCCTTGCGCATCCCGTTGGCGACCTCCAGCACGGCAGTCATCAATTCGGTCGAGCAATACCACGCCCCAAGGTCCGTTCCCGAAAACCGCATCCCCGTGCGCGAGCCGTGCATGAACGCAGCCATGACGACGCTGGCGTTGGGGCGGCCATAGACCCATTCGCTCTGGTCGAGCATGAACAATCGGTGCGCGGTCAGGCGGTCGTTGGTCCAGCCCTCAAGCTCCATCACCGTTTCCAGATCGTCCGCTGCAGCCACCCGTTCGAACGCCGACACAGGCGGAAATCGGGACGGGACAAGGCGCGAGGTGCCATCGGGCGCCGCGACCAGCGGAAAGCCGTGAGCCTCCATCAGACAAAGACCACGTCGTCTTCGCCCACGGGTTCGAAATCATCCGCGCCGTGGCCCATATCGCCGCCGCGCCATGCGTCGAGGTAGCGGCGCACGGTCAGGATGCCGTCCTGCCCGCCGTCGATCACGAAACTTAGCGGCGAAGCACCGTTGAACACCGTGCCCTGATGCGGGTTTTGCAGCCAGACGTGGCCCTGCGCGGGGTCGGAGAACAGGATCGCGAGCGATTTGTAGATGCCGAGCACGCCCGACAGCCGCAGCAACGTATCAAGCGGCAGCGACAGCGCAGCGCCCTCGCCCGCTTTCTTCATCCAGAGGTGATAGGTGGACCGCCCCGGCTCTCCGAGGATCGCGATACGGTCGCGCTCGCTCAGGCTCCATTCGTCCGCGATGTTCTTGAACGTGCGCAAAGACGGCCCGCTCACACGAGCGCGGTCGTCTTTCTGGATCGTCTGGAACGCATAAAGCGGACCCGAATGCGGGAATTGGACAAGCTGCATGGCGGCCTCCGTTGTTCAGGATTGAATATAATGTCCAATATTGGACAAATCAACCCTGACGGAGGCCGCCGTGCCGTTTTATATGGCGCCCAGACCAGCCATCACCTTGTCCGGCGTGGCGGGGAAGCTGCGCACGCGCACACCGCAGGCATTATAGATCGCGTTCAACACCGCAGCGCCAGCGCCGGAAATGCCCAGCTCGCCCACGCCCTTCGCCTGAATGGGGTTCGCGTAGTCGTCGCGTTCCTCCAGCAGAATGGTGTCGATCTGCTCGGGCACATCGGCGTGCGAAGCGACGTGATAGTTCGCCAGATCGCGGGTGATGATGTGACCCGTGCGCGGGTCGTGCGCGGCCTCTTCGGTCAGCGCCGCGCCGATGCCCCAGATCATCCCGCCGACAAGCTGCGACTTCGCGGTTTTCTCGTTCAGGATGCGGCCCGCTCCGAACACACCGAGCATACGGCGCACGCGGACCTCGCCGCTTACCTCGTTGACGGCGACCTCGGCGAAGTGAGCACCGAAGCCCGAGGACAGGTGATCCTCCGACGTCTGGCCCTTTTCGATCTCGCCCACGGCAGAGAGCGGCGCGTCAAGCAGGTCTGTCAGCGCGGTGGTCTTGCCACCCGCCGTGACTTGACCGTCCTTGAGGGTGAAATCATTCGCACCGCACTTCGCCGCGATCTCCTCGCGGATGGACTGGCACGCGAGGAACACGGCGGAACCCGTTGAACTTGCACCGAAAGAGCCGCCGGAGCCGGACGCTTCGGGATAGTCCGTATCGGCCAGTCGCACTTCGACGTTCTCGATCGGCAGGCCCAATGCCTCCGCCGTGATCTGCGCGAAAATCGTGTAGGAGCCGGTGCCGATGTCCGTCATGTCGGTCTCCACCACAGCCTTGTCTCCATCAAGCGTCACGCGGGCTTTGGCGGGCAGCAGCATGTTCTTGCGGGCCGCCGAGGCGACGCCCATGCCGATCAACCACTCGCCTTCGCGGCGGGCACCGTTGGCCTTGCGGTCCTTCCAGCCGAACTCCTGCGCGCCGCGTTTCAGCGCCTCGGTGAGCGAATGCGCGGTGAACGGCACGCCGCTATCAGGGTCGCGCTCGGGCACGTTTTGCAGGCGCAGTTTGACAGGACACATTCCCAGCCGCTCGGCCAGTTCATCCATCGCGACCTCAAGGCCGAGCATTCCGACCGCCTCGCCCGGCGCGCGGACAGAGCCCGACGGCGTGCGGTGATTGCGCGACACCGTTTGCTTCATCTTGCGGTTCGGCGCGGCGTAGAGGAACTGGCTCGCCTGCGACGTCGGCTCGGTAAAGCCCTCGCCTTTGAGGTTCGAGACCAGATCGTCGTGGCCGATGCTGGTGATCGTCCCATCGGAACGCGCACCGAGGCGCACGCGCTGTTCAGTCTCTGTCCGGCGCAGAACGGCGTCGAACACGGTCTGGCGGGGCATGATGACGCGCACGGGGCGGCCCAGTTCACGCGCGGCAATCGCGGCAGACACCGCATCCGCACCGATCCCCAGTTTAGAGCCGAACCCGCCGCCCACGTAAGGCGCAAGGATCCGGACGTTTTCGGGGTCGATCCCCACCGCGTCCGCGATTTCATTGCGGTTGAATTTCAGCATTTGCAGGCTGCTTTGCAGCAGCAACTTGCCGTCATTCCACTGTGCGACCGAGCCGTGCAGCTCCATCGCGGCAGAGACCTGCGCTTCGGTGGTGTAGATCTCGTCCACGGTCACATCCGCGCGGCCCATATCGGCTTCCAGATCGCCCGCGTCGGGACCGCCTTGATCCTCCTGAGGGGCGGCTTTCGGATCGACCAGCGCGCCCTCTTCGTCGTAGCTGACCTTGATCGCCAGCGCGGCGTCGCGGGCCGCTTCGAAGGTTTCGGCGACGACCAGACCGATGGGCTGGCTGTGATAGTGGACCTCGCAATCGGGCTGCACGGGGGCCTCATTGGCCATACCCTGCGCGTTGTTGCGGATGAATTTCGGGCCATGGAACAGACCAAGATAACCGTCGATCTGTTTGGCGACGCTTTCGTCAAAGCCCGTCACCTTGCCCTTGGTGATCCCCGCCCGCAGCAGAACGCCGTGCGCCATTCCGTCGGGGTGGTTATCGCCCGCATAAGTCGCGCTGCCGCTGACTTTCTTCGGGCCTTCGGTGCGGGAAATGCCCTTGCCGAGGATGCCCTGACGGGTCTCGTCCAGAACGCGCGGCTGCGGGGCGTCCATTTTCAGATGCTTGTTCATGCGATTTCTCCCACGCGGTCGGAGCCGACGGATGCTTCGCGCAGGCCCGTGACTTCGGACATGACGGCGATCAGCGCGCGGCGGGTCATTGTGGTTTTAAAAGCGTTGCCTTCGTCGGTGATCGCGGCAGTGAGCAGCAGGTCAGCCGCATCACCAAAGAGCTCCGCGCTGGGTTCTTTGCCATTGAGGAAGGCGTTCACGTCGAGGTCCGCCCAGGGCCGCGAGCCGATGCCGCCGAACGCGACGGATGCGTTCTGGATCAGCCCGTGTTCGACGGTGGCAACCGCCGCGACCGACACCAGTGCAAAGGCATAGGACGCGCGGTCGCGGATTTTGCGGTAGCTCTGCACGCCGACGACCGGCTTGGGCAGGATGACGGCGGTGATAATCTCGCCGTCCTTGAGGGTCGTTTCGATATCCGGACGGTCCCCCGGCAGTTGGTAGAAATCGTCCATCGCGAGGTGATAGATGTCGCCATTCTTGCGGCGGATCTCAATCATCGCGTTCAGCGCCCGCAGTGCCACAGCCATGTCCGATGGGTGCGCCGCGCGGCAGTCTTCGGACGTGCCGAGGATCGCCAGCATCCGCGACACGCCGCCTTTAGCCGAGCATCCCGCGCCCGGCTCGCGTTTGTTGCAGGCCATCTCGGGGTCATAGAAATAGGGACAGCGCGTGCGTTGCAGGAGGTTACCGCCCGTCGTTGCCTTGTTGCGGATCTGGCCCGACGCGCCTGCCAGCAGAGCGCGCGACAGCACCGGATAGCCCGTGCGAATGCGCGGATCGGCGGCCAGATCGGCGTTCTTCACCAGCGTTCCGATGCGCAGGCCCTCGCCCTCGGGTTCGATCTTGTCGAGGCCCGGAATGCGGGTGATGTCGACCACCTTGTCAGGGGCCATCACCTGAAGTTTCATCAAATCGAGAAGGTTGGTACCCCCCGCGATAATCTCGGACTTTTCATCGAGCGCACCGGCGGCGGAAATCAAATCGTTTGCGCGGACATAATCGAACGGCTTCATTCCGCGGCCTCCTTCTCGGCGACACTGCTGATTGCCTTGCGGATGAAGGGGTACGCCGAACAGCGGCAGAGGTTGCCGCTCATGCGCTCAGCGATTTCCGCGTCCGACAGGTCTGCTCCGCCGTTCAGGTCGGCGCTGACGTGGGAGGGCATCCCCTCGGCGGCCTCGTTCAGCATACCCGTCGCGGACATGATCTGACCGGGGGTGCAGTATCCGCACTGGAAGCCGTCGCACTCAACGAACGCGGCCTGAAGGTCGTTCAGATTGTCCTCCGCGCCCAGCCCTTCGATCGTGGTGATCTCGTCCCCGTCATGCATCGCAGCGAGCGTCAGGCAGGAGTTGATGCGGCGACCGTTGACCAGCACCGTGCAGGCGCCGCACTGGCCGTGATCGCAGCCTTTTTTGGTGCCTGTAAGGCGTAGATCATCGCGTAGCGCGTCGAGCAGAGACGTGCGGGGATCGAGGTCCAGAGACCGTTCCTCGCCGTTGACCGTCATTCGAATATCCATGGGAAACCTTCCGAGAGAGCTGGCGTTCATCGGCGCGCAAAATGAGCGCAGTCCGACATGCGTTCGGAAGAAAACCCGATCAATTCACGATTGTTCCCGAAGGATTATCCAAACCAGTCGACAGAGGTCCGCAGATCGGCGGAAAGCTGTCGCTCCGCCTCCGCCTGCCGCGCGGGGTCGGGGATGCGGAGCAGGTAGGACGGGTGGAGCGTAATCAGCACGTTCGTGCCGTCCGCCGCGCGTTCGATTTTGCCCCGCCGCGCCAGCAGCCCGTCGCCCGATCCCGTCAGCGCATAGGCGGCGGTCGCCCCCATCGCGACGATCAGGTCGGGCTTCACCTCCTGCCGTTCGAAATCGAGCCACCATTTGCAGTGGTCGATTTCCGAATTGTTGGGGCGGGAGTGGATTCGCCGCTTGCCGCGCGGCTGGAATTTGAAATGCTTCACCGCGTTGGTCACATAGGCATCCTTGCGGTCCAGCCCCGCGACCTGCGCACAGGCATCGAACTTCTGCCCCGCCGGCCCAACGAAGGGACGGCCCGCCAGATCCTCCTGATCGCCCGGTTGTTCGCCGACGATCATCAGCCGCGCACCCCGCCGCCCCTCGCCCGCGACGCCTTGGGTCGCATGGCAGCCGATGGGGCAGCGGCGGCAGGCGTCGAGCGCGGGCTTCAGCGTCTCCAGCGTCAGATCGCCCATGCCTTCGGGTTTGCGAAGGGTCTCGGTGATCTTGGCCGCGCGCTGCGGCGGGATGGTCGGCATCGCCTCCTGCATGGCGATGGCGCGGGCGGGCGCGGTGCGGATCAGTTCGGGAATCAGCCGCGCTTCGGGCAGGTTTTTCCAGTATTTCTTCGGCATCTCCGAAGTCATCGCGCTGACCATCAGGCGCGCGGGATTGAAGATGTTGGCGAAATACGCGCGCCAGAGGTCTTCGGTCGCGTCCTCGGGTGGCGGGGTCAGATCGCGGGTTTCCTCCAGCGACAGGTCGCCCTTTTCGAACCGCGCAGTGATGGTCGGCGTCTTGATGATCCAGTCCATATCGCCAAAGCGTTTGGCAAAGAACGGGACCGCTTTTTCCACGATGGGATGTTCCGGTTCAAACCACGCGGCAAAGGCGCGGCGGTTGGCACCTTCGGGCGTCACCTCGCGGAACCGGACGAAGGCGTGCATCTTGTGGACGTCGCGGCGCACGGCCTTTTCCTGATGCAGCACTTTGTTGAGCATCGCGTCAGAGCGGTCGCCCCAGCGCACCTCTCCCTTCGCCAGCCGCAGGATCAGCGCGTAGCCCCGCGCGAACCGCTCGGGGTCAGCGTGGTAGAGCGCCGTTTCAAGACAGGAAATCGCGTCCTTGTGCAGTCGCAGTTCAATCGGCTGGCCGACGGGGGCGGCGCCGGTCGAGCCGAACAGATCGCCTCCGCCTTCGCCCACGCGCCACAGAACATCCTCCGCCCTGACGCCTTGCAGCGCGAGCATCCGCGCCTCCTTGCGCCACGCGGCGACGGTGCCGATCCGTGGAAGCGACACCGTCCGCATCAGAAGAGGCTCAGCTGCTCGGGCGCAGGCGCGAATTTGGCCCGCAGGTTGTCCGCATCCAGCATTCGCGGCGTCCACCCCGGCAGCGTGATGAACGGCTGCGCATGTTTGAGAACACACCCGATAGCGAGGAGGTCTTCGTACCGCAGCGTGCGATGTTTGCGCGCCGCGACGATCCGCTGGACCGAGCGTGTTCCGAAGCCAGGCACGCGGAGCAACATCTCCTTCGTGGCGCGGTTCACATCAACAGGAAACTGTTCGCGGTGGCCCAGCGCCCACGCGAGTTTGGGATCGACCTCAAGGTCAAGCATCCCCGTTTTCGGCGCGATCTCCTTGGCGTCGAACCCGTAGAACCGCATCAGCCAATCCGCCTGATAGAGCCGGTGTTCACGCTGCAATGGCGGGCGGATCAGGGGCAGCATTTTGGACGCGTCTGGGATGGGCGAGAACGCCGAGTAATAGACCCGCCGCAGCCCGTAGCCCGAATAGAGCGTCGAGGCGTTCGTCAGGATCGACGCGTCATTGGCCCCGTCCGCGCCGACGATCATCTGGGTGGATTGTCCCGCAGGCGCAAAGCGTTTGGCCTTGCGGCCACGGAACGTCTTTTCCTTGGCCGCCTCGCCTTGGGTTTTCACGAAGGCCATCGCCTGCTTGATCTCGGAGGCGGACTTTTCGGGCGCGTAGTCGCTGAGCCCCTTCTCCGTCGGAAGCTCCACGTTGATCGACAGACGGTCCGCCCAGCGCCCTGCCTCGTCAATGAGTTCCGGCGAGGCGTCGGGGATGGTCTTAAGGTGGATGTATCCGCGAAAGTTCTCCTGCTCGCGCAGTGTCCGCGCGATCCGCACCATGTCGGCCATCGTGTCGTCGGGCGATTTAATGATGCCAGAGGACAGGAACAGCCCTTCGATATAGTTCCGGCGGTAGAACTCGATGGTCAGGTGGACGACTTCCTCGACCGTGAAGCGCGCCCGTTCCACCCGAGACGATACGCGGTTCACGCAGTAAGCGCAGTCGTAGATGCAGAAGTTCGTCATCAGGATCTTCAGCAGCGAGATACACCGCCCATCAGGCGCATAGGCGTGACAGATGCCCGCGCCGCCGGATGATCCGAGGCCCTTGCCGTCTTTCGAATTGCGTTTCTGCCCGCCCGATGATGCGCAGGACGCGTCGTATTTCGCCGCATCCGCGAGAATCTCGAGCTTTTCCAACAGTGATTTTCTTGCCATGTGTTCACTATATGTTCTCGCCGCATAACGCGCAAGATTTCCGCCATCCCAAGAGCGTGATGAAAACTTCACGGAACCGATGGCGCGGGCATCCGTTGGTCTACGAGTTTTTCCAGAACCAGAGCATTGCCATGACATCCCCGCTGAACGCCCCCCACCATTCCGCCACCGAGCAGGATGAGGATACCCCCTACGATCATGGCCCCGCTGGCGGGTGGGGGTCGCTCAAAGGCGTGTCGCGGATTTTCGCGGAGGAAAAGAGCTCCCCTGTCGCGGTGAAGGTACTTGCCGGTCTCAACAAGCCCAAGGGCGTCATGTGTTCCTCTTGCGCGTGGGCCAAGCCCAAGGACGCCGGCCCAGTGGAATTCTGCGAGAACGGCGCGAAGGCGACGCTTTGGGAGCTGGACAGTCACCGCGCGGGGCCGAAATTCTTTGCCGCCCACACGGTGAGCGATCTGCGGGACTGGCATGATCACGATCTGGAGAAAGCTGGGCGTCTTACTCATCCCCTCCGCTATGACGCGGGCTCCGACCGTTATGTGCCCGTGTCGTGGGATACCGCGTTCGAGGAGATCGGCGCGTCGCTAAATGCTCTGGACGACCCTTCGTCCGCCGTCTTCTATGCCTCGGGTCATGCGGGGCTTGAGGCGTCGTATCTCTATGCACTTTATGCCCGCGCTATGGGCCACCAGAACCTGCCGCAGTCGTCCAACATGTGTCACGAGACAACCTCGGTGAACCTCAAGAACGTCATCGGCACCCCTGTCGGCACCTGCACGCTTGAGGATTTCGACCACTGCGATGCGATCTTCTTCTTCGGGCAAAACACCGGCACCAATAGCCCCCGTTTCCTCCATGTGCTGAAGAAAGCCGTCAAGCGCGGCTGCAAGGTCGTCACCTTCAACCCCTTGCGCGAACGCGGTCTGATCGAGTTCACCGATCCCCAGAACCCCGTGCAGATGACCGTGGGCAAGCCGACGCAGATCTCCGACAAATATTACCAAGTCCGTCCGGGTGGCGACATTGCGGTGCTCACAGGTCTCATCAAATGCGTGCTGGATGCAGAAGCCGCCGATCCGGGCAAGGTGATCGACTATGACTTCGTGCGCGAACATACCCGCGGGTACGACGACACCATCGCTGCGGTCCAAAGCTATACGTGGGAGCAGATCGAACAGCAGTCCGGCCTCACCCGCGCGATGATCCAAGAGGCCGCCGATATCTACATCAGCGCCGAGAACGTCATCGGCATCTACGGCATGGGCCTGACGCAGCACGTCAACGGCTGGCTGAACCTCGGCATGTATGTGAACTTGCTGCTGATGCGCGGCAATATCGGCCGTCTGGGCGCTGGTATCTCTCCTGTGCGCGGTCACTCCAATGTGCAGGGGCAGCGCACTGTGGGCATCGGCGAGAAATCCGCCCATATGCCCGCCGACAAACTCAAGGCGCTGTTTGGCATCGACGCCCCCACCGAGAATGGCATGAATGCCGTCCACGCGTGCGAGGGCATCATCGAGGGCAAGGTCAAAGCGATGGTCTCCCTCGGCGGGAACCTTCTGCGCGCCCTGCCCGACCGTGAACGGATGGAGGCTTTGTGGCCCAAGCTGGACGTCACCGTCCACATCGCGACGAAGCCGAACCGTTCCCACCTCTTCCCCGGCAAGGTCAGCTATATCCTCCCCTGTCTGGGCCGCACCGATAAGGACATCCAGAACGGCGTCCCGCAGGCCATTTCGATGGAGGACACGTTCTCCCACATCTACGGCTCCATCGGTCAGGCAGAGCCGCCGAGCGATCAGCTTCTGTCTGAAACCGCGATTGTCGCCCGCATGGCCAAGGCGACCCTTCCCGCCAATCCGCATCTGCGCTGGGACGACTGGACCGCGAACTACGATCTGATCCGTGATCTGATCTCCAAGACGTTCCCTGATGATTTCGCCAACTTCAACGACCGCCTGCATGAACCGGGCGGGTTCTATCGCGGCAACCCCGCGCGCGACCGTCAGTGGAAGACCGAAAGCGGCAAGGCCGAGTTCACCGCGCCGACGACCCTCTCCGCTCTGGGACAGGAGCCCGACGGCGACAAAGTGATGACGCTTGTCACCCTCCGCTCCAACGACCAGTTCAACACCACGATCTACGGTTTCTCGGACCGCCTGCGTGGTCTCAAGGGCACCCGCATGGTCGTGCTCATCAACCGCGACGAGATGGAGCGCCTTGGGCTGGAGGAAGGCCAGAGCGTCACGCTGCGCTGCGCGGTGGAGGACGGCAACTATCGCGCGGTCAGCGGCCTCAAGGTGACAGGCTACGATCTGCCTGCCGGATGCGTGGCGGGGTATTACCCCGAACTCAATCCGCTCGTCCCCCTCGGCTATCACGAAAAGAACTCTCAGACCCCCGCCTACAAGGGCACCCCTGTCGAGATCGTCAGCTGAACCGCCTAGCGCCTACCGCAGCACGTTTGCGGTAGGCGCTTTTCGTCCCGCACGCGCATTGCGCGAATGTTGGACGGATTTCCCACTTGTACCCGTTCCCCCTCGCCCCATAACTAGTGACAAAGCCGCGCCTCGAATGCGCCGCGGAGGAGACTGGAGATCATCATGAAAACCCATAACAGCACGCCGCGCGCAGAGCGGCTGGTCGATGAACTGACGCTGGAAGAACAGATCAGCCTGATGTCGGGCGAGGATTTCTGGAACGTCGGAGCCATCGAACGCCTCGGCATCGGCGCCCTCCGCGTGACCGACGGCCCGAACGGCGCACGCGGTGGCGGCAGCCTCAACGGCGGCACCCACTCCGCGGCCTTCCCCGTAGGCATCGCCATCGGCGCAACATGGAACCCCGAACTGGTCGAAAAGATCGGCGCCGCCATTGCGCTGGAAACGCGCGAGAAAGGCGCATCCGTCCTCCTCGGGCCGACGATCAACATCCAACGCGGTCCGCTCAACGGTCGTAACTTCGAATGCTATTCCGAGGACCCGATCCTCACCGGCTACCTTGCCGCAGCCTACGTGACCGGCCTTCAGGCACAGGGCGTTGCCGCGACGCTCAAGCACTTCATCGCCAACGAAAGCGAAATCCGCCGCACGGTGAACTCCTCTGACGTGGACGAACGCACCCTGCGCGAGCTGTACCTCGTCCCGTTCGAGATGGCGATCAAGCAAGCGAACGCGTGGGCGGTGATGACCTCCTACAACCGCATCAACGGCACCTACGCCGCCGACAACAAGTGGCTGATCTCCGAAGTGCTGCGCAATGACTGGGGCTTTGACGGCCTCGTCATGTCCGACTGGTTCGGTCTGCGCTCCACCAAGGAGGGCGCGATTGCGGGCCTCGACCTCGAAATGCCCGGCCCTGCGCTGGTGCGCGGCAACAAGCTGCTCGAACTCGTCCAGAGCGGCGATGTCCCAGCCGACATGATCCGCGCCGCCGCGCTCAACGTGCTGCGTCTGCTGGAGCGTACCGGCGATCTGGACAATATGGACGAGCGGACCGAGATCGAGAACGAGCGCGACGAAACCCGTTCGCTGATCCGCGAGGCCGGCGTGCAGTCCGCCGTTCTGCTGAAGAACCTCGATGCCCTGCCGCTCGAAGGCGAGATGAAGATTGCCGTCGTCGGCCCCAACGCCAAAACCGCCCGCGTCATGGGTGGCGGCTCCGCGCAGCTCAACGCCTATCGCCGCGTCTCTCCGTGGGACGGTCTGGTCGATGCACTGGGCGAGGATACCCTCACTTTCGCCCAAGGCTGCCGCAACGACCGTTTCGAGCCGATCATCGAAGGCACCTTCACCCGCGCGTGGTTCACCAACGACGCGCTCGACGGCGAGCCGTTCAAGACCGAGGAGATCGCCGCCCTCGAACACTTCGGCAGCGCCCCCGTCGAAGGCGTCGATCCGCACAACCATTCCTCGCGCACCACCGGCACGTGGACCGCGCCGCGTGACGGCACCTTCCGCTTCGGCTTCCACTGCACCGGTAAGGGCCGCCTGTTCCTGAACGACAAGCTCATGGCCGAGGCATGGGATAGCTGGGAACGTGGCCGCACCCTGTTTGAGGAAGGCTGCGATCCCGTCACCGCCGACATCACCGTCAAAGAAGGCGAAACCGTCGACATCCGCTTCGAATTCGCGACCAAGCCGAACTTCGATCTGTTCTTCCATGCCCACCAAGTCGGCGTCGGCCGCGTGCTGGGCATGGATGACATCGAAGAAGCCGTCGAAGTCGCCGCTGCCGCCGATGTCGCCATCGTCTGCGTGGGCCGCACCGCAGAGTGGGACACCGAAGGCTGGGATCTGCCTGACATGACCCTCCCCGGTATTCAGAACGATCTCGTCTCTGCCGTCGCCGCCAAGGCGCATAAAACCATCGTCCTGCTGCAAACCGGTGGCCCTGTGGAAATGCCGTGGCTCGATCAGGTCGATGCGGTTCTGGAATGCTGGTACCCTGGTCAGGAAGCAGGCTACGCCATTGCCGACGTGATCCTCGGCAAGCGCAGCCCCAGTGGCAAACTGCCCCAGACCTTCCCCGTCAAACTGGACGATGCGCCCACCTTTAGCGGCACCCCGCAGCGCACCTATCCGGGCGAGGACGGCCACGTCGAATACGCGGAAAAGCTGGAGATCGGCTACCGCCACCACAGCGGCGACGGCCCCGCGCCGCTCTTCCCGTTCGGGTTCGGCCTCAGCTACACGACCTTCAGCCTCGGCGCGCCCGAAGCCGCGCTTGACGACACAGGCGCTGGCTCCGTCACACTGCCCGTCACCAACACGGGCGAGCGCAAGGGCTCCGAAGTCGTGCAGCTCTACATCGCGCCGCAAACCGCTTCGGTGGACCGCCCCGCGATGGAGCTCAAAGGCTTTGCCAAGCTCGCCCTCGCGGGCGGTATGACCGACATGGCCAAGATCACGCTCTCCCCGCGCGACTTCGCCTACTTCGACGCAGGCAGCCAATCGTGGAAAGTCGACGCTGGCGAATACACGCTGCGTATCGGCACCTCGGCCGCTGAAATCGCCCACGAGGTCACGGTGTCGGTCACAGCCCAGACCCTGCCGGTCTGACATCTGGCAGCACCGCCCGATCCATGCTACGGCAGCCTTCCAGAGCGGAGGGCTGCCCCTCCGGCCCGATCAGAGCGGAGAGTGCGATGACAAGCGAAGCCAAAGCCTGTTGCGGCGCCAAGCGCGCCTCCGTCATCGACCCCGCCGATCCCTACACCGCCGCCGCTCTCGCCGTCCCAAAGGCCAGCGCGGAAACGCAGGCCAAGCTCCGCGCAAACCTCAAGAAAATCCCCGGCGTCATTTTCGAAATGGGCGCGCGCAAATCCACCTATCCCGACGATCTGGACGCCCCGCGCCGCAAGGTGAACGTGGATGCCTTCCTGATGTCGCCGACGTCGGTCACCAACGCCGAATACGCGCTCTTTGTCGAACAAACGGGCTACCGGACCGTGGCCGAGGTTGAAGGGTGGAGCTTCGTCTTTCACCTCCTCCTCGCCGAGCCAGACAAGTTCCAGAACCACCCCGTCGGCCTCGACTGGTGGCGCCGCGTCGATGGTGCTTACTGGGCCGCACCCGAAGGCCCCGGAACCACGTGGCACGACCGCGCCGATCACCCTGCCACCCACCTCGCATGGTACGACGCGCTCGCCTACGCGACTTGGGCCGGACTGCGCCTCCCGTTTGAAGCAGAATGGGAACGCGCCGCCCGCGGCGGCCTCAAGAACATGAAATTCCCGTGGGGCAACCAACTAGTGCCCTCCAGCGGCTACGCCATGAACACGTGGCAGGGCGACTTCCCCCATACCAACACGGCAGAAGACGGCTACATCGGCACCTGCCCCGTGACCGAATACCAGCCCAACGGCTTTGGGATGTACAACATGACCGGCAATGTCTGGGAATGGGTGCAGGACTACTACGGCCCCCGCGCCGCCCCCGCCAAATTTCCCGAACGCAACCCGACAGGCCCCAGCGAAGGCCACCCCCGCATCCAGCGCGGCGGCTCCTTCCTCTGCCACGTCAGCTATTGCGACCGCTACCACGTCCACTCGCGCACACGGAACGACCCCGACAGCTCGACCTCGAACTGCGGTTTCAGGGTCGCCGCCGACCTCTAGGCCCGCGCGCCCTCACCTTTGTGCCTCAAATATCCCGGGGTGAATTGGCCGCAGGCCAAGAGGGGCAGCGCCCCTCCACACCTTACCGGCTGTACTTGATGAACGGCGTCAGCTGCCCGATCCGGTCATAAAGCTTGCGGGCGTTCTCGTTGAAATGCTGCGTCATCCAGTAGACCGTCGGCGTGCCATTGGCGTCCGCCGCCGCATAAACCGCCTCGATCAGCGCACGTCCCGCACCTGTACCGCGCACATCTGCGCTGACGTAGAGGTCTTGCAAGTAGCAGACATCCTCCACCTTCCAGTTATGGGCGTGATAGATGTAGTGCACGAGGCCGATCACCTCTCCATCCTGCTCTGCCACCAGAGCATTCTGCTGCGTGCGCGCGGGGTCAATGAGGCGCTGGAAGGTGGTCGCAAAAACCTCTTCGGTCACACCGCTTTCATAGAATACCAGATACTCGCTCCAGAGCTTGCGCCAGACAGATTCGTCTTCCGCGCGGAGCGGACGGATCACCAAGGACATCGCAATTTTCCCCAACTTACAATTTGATCAAAAGACGCTCTCACAAAAGCGCCGCGCAGAAAACCGGTCAATTGTATCGGTACGCAAATACCTCACTCAACCGGCCCGATGCCCGTTGAAATCCGGCCCCGAAAGGTCATCTTAGAACAAAAGGGCAGTGATATTGACACAAGCACAAATTCTACAAGAATTCATTACACTCTGGGTTGTGATCGACCCTATCGGCACCCTGCCGGTGTTCCTCGCCGTGACCGTGGGCCTCAGTGCTGCCGCGCGGCGCGAGGTGGCCTTGAAGGCCATCGCGACCGCATTTGGCGTACTCTTGTTCTTTATCCTCGTCGGCCAGATCGTGCTGGAGGCTCTGGGCCTCTCGCTCGGCGCGTTCCAGATCGCGGGCGGGCTCGTGCTGCTGCTGTTCTCGCTGCAAATGATCTTTGGTGAGGCAAAACCCGAGGCCGAGATCAACTCCATCACTTCCAACAGCCAGCGGGCGATCTTCCCCGTAGCGATTCCTTCCATCGCCTCACCCGGTGCGATGCTGGCCGTCGTCATCCTCACGGATAACGATCAGGTCGCTGTCGCCCATCAGGTGATGACCGCAGGCATTATGGCCGTGGTGCTGGGTTTCGCGCTCGTGATGATGCTGCTCGCCAACCCGATCTACAAAGTCATCGGGCTCGCAGGGGCGAGCATCATCAGCCGCGTGATGGGCATGATCCTCGCCGCCGTAGCGGTCGATGCGATGCTTTCGGGGCTGGATCGCCTCGGCGTGATCGGCGCGAACCTCTAGCGCAGGCGCGCCTCCAGCGCGTCCTTCACCGCAGCAGGCACAAAGCCCGACACGTCCCCGCCCAGACGGCAGATTTCCTTGACCAGCTTGGACGCAATCGCCTGATTTTTCGCGTCCGCCATGAGGAAAACGGTCTCTACGCTAGCGTCCAAAGCGCGGTTCATTCCGACCATCTGGAATTCGTATTCGAAGTCCGCAACGGCCCGCAGTCCACGCACAATGACCGTCGCCCCCACATCGCGGGCGCAGTCGATCAGCAGGTTTTCGAACGGATGCGCAACAATCTCGGTGCCGGTCGATGCCGCGATATCGGCGACCTCGGCGCGGATCATGTCCACGCGCTCTTCGAGATTGAACAAGGGGCCCTTGTCCCCATTGATCGCAACACCGATCACCAGACGGTCCACGAGCGTGCAAGCCCTGCGAATGATATCGATGTGTCCGTTCGTAATCGGGTCGAACGTTCCGGGGTATAGTCCGATGCGCATAGGGCCCTCCCTGCCAGCATTGCCCGCACGCAACAATATTGCGCACGGGAATGCAAGGGGTGTTAGTGACCCATCACCATACCTTCGAGCGCATCACGCTCCATCGCGATCTCTGCCAGACGGGCTTTGACTACGTCACCGATGGAAATGAGGCCGACGAGTTTGCCGTCCGCCATGACGGGCATGTGGCGGAAACGCTTGTCGGTCATGATCTGGAGCACTTCGTCAGCGGACTTGTCGCCAGTCGCCGTGATCGGATTCGCGGTCATGATCTCGCTGATCGGGCTTTCCAGCACGGACGGGCCGCGCTTGCCGATTTCACGGACGATATCGCGTTCGGATAGAATGCCGTCAGCGGTTTCGCCGCTGCTCGAGACGATGATTGTGCCGATACGGTTCTGGGACATCAGCTCGGCAGCCTTGGACACGGCCTCGTCCGCCGCGAGCCAGATGATGCCTGCTTTGTCTTTGGAATTCAGGATACTATTAACCAGCATGATGGTCCTCCTTCCACTTGCCTTCATCTAATCGTCGCGCTCTAGAAACGCTTCTGTCAAGCGGCGAGCGCTTCCAAACGTGCAACTTCCAACTTAAGTCCCGTTAAAAGTGCCTTTGCGAAGCGGTTCAGGCGGTCTGATGTGCGGTCCGATGAATGTCTGACCAGATAGAAACTGCGCTTGAGCGACACTTCATCCATGAGAATGCGTCTAAGCTCGGGCGCAAAAGGCAGCGCGAAATCATGGACAAAGCCGACGCCGCCGTGGCGTAGCATCTGCATCTGCACCGCCACGGAATTAGACGCCAGCTGCACCCCGTCCCCGCCCAGATCGCCCAGATAGTCGAGTTCCTTGTCGAAGATCATATCGGGGATGTAGCCGACCACAGGCAGCCCCTTCAGCCCGTCCATCCCGTCCGGCGCGTCCATGTCCGAGCGCATCGCGAGGTGCAGGCGGTAGTCCGTCACCCGCTGCACAGTGAGACGCCCCGCATCGGGCGGTGACACGGTAATCGCCATATCCGCCTCACGCTTGGACAGGTTCACTACGCGGGGCAGCGCAAGCACCTGCACCTCCAGCCCCGGATTGTCGCGCTGGATATCGGCGCAGACCTTGGGCAGCAGGAAGTTCGCGCAGCCATCGGGCGCACCGATACGGATCTGGCCCGAAAGCCCCTGATCGGCCTCCTGCCCTTCGTCCATCGCCAGCGACAACGCGGCCTCTGCCTGCACAGCATGATCCCGCATCCGAGCGCCAGCATCGGTCAGCGCGTAGCCCTGCGGTGATTTGACGAAAAGCGGTGAACCGACCGCCTCCTCCAGCCGCGCGATCCGCCGCGACACCGTGGCGGGGTCCATTTTCACCAGTGGCCCAGCGGCAGAAAGGCTCTCTGCCCGCGCAACCGCGAGGAAGACCCGCATGTCATCCCAGTTCATCGCCACCCCTTGCAAAAATGCAAAACCGTTTTGATGAACATTCTATTCCACCGAACAAAACGCAAGACTAATGTGCGGCCAAATCAGGTTTCAACGTCTGGGAGGATTACCATGACCGAACTTACCCACTGGATTAACGGCCAGCACGTCAAAGGCACTTCGGGCCGCTTTCAGGACGTCTACAACCCCGCCACCGGCGAAGTCATCGGCCAAGTGCCGCTCGCGTCGCTGGACGAACTGAACCAGGCTATCGCTGACGCCGAGAAGGCGCAGGAAGGCTGGGCCAAGACCAACCCGCAGCGCCGCGCCCGCGTCATGATGAAGTTCGGTGACCTCATCAACGAGCACATGGACGAACTGGCCGAGCTGGTGTCCAAAGAACACGGCAAGACCCTCCCCGATGGTCGCGGCGACGTTCAGCGCGGCCTCGAAGTCGTCGAAGTCTGCATGGGCGCCCCGGCGCTGATGAAGGGCGAGTTCATGGGCGACGCCGGTCCGGGCATCGACCTCTACTCCATGCGTCAGCCGCTCGGCGTTGTTGCCGGTATCACCCCGTTCAACTTCCCTGCGATGATCCCGCTGTGGAAAATGGCACCGGCACTCGTTTCGGGTAACGCCATGATCCTCAAGCCGTCCGAGCGTTGCCCGTCGACCTCGCTGCGCCTTGCCGAACTGCTGAAAGAAGCCGGTCTTCCGGACGGCGTTCTTCAGGTTGTGAACGGTGACAAGGAAGTCGTTGACGGCATCCTCGACAACGAAACCATCCAAGGCGTCGGCTTTGTCGGCTCGACCCCGATCGCCCAGTACATCTACGGCCGCGCCGCGACCAACGGTAAGCGCGCACAATGCTTCGGCGGTGCGAAGAACCACATGATCATCATGCCGGACGCTGACCTCGACAAAGCCGCCGACGCGCTGGTCGGTGCTGGCTTCGGCGCTGCTGGCGAACGCTGCATGGCGATCTCGGTGGCTGTTCCGGTCGGCAAGGAAACCGCTGATCGTCTGATCGAAAAGCTCGTCCCCCGCGTCGAAGCTCTGAAGGTCGGCCCGTACACCGGCGGCGACGATGTGGACTACGGTCCGGTCATCACCCCGCAGGCCAAGCAGCGCATCAACGGCCTCGTCACCTCGGGCGTCGAGCAAGGCGCTGACCTCGTGATCGACGGCCGCGAATTCTCGCTGCAAGGTTACGAGAACGGCTTCTTCGTCGGTCCGTCGCTCTTCGACAACGTCACCGAAGACATGGACATCTACAAAGAAGAGATCTTCGGCCCCGTCCTCTCGACCGTCCGCAAGGACACCTACGAGGAAGCGCTCGATCTCATCATGAAGAACCAGTACGGCAACGGCACCGCGATCTACACCGCCGACGGCGACACCGCTCGCGACTTCGCGGCCAAGGTCAACGTCGGCATGGTCGGCATCAACTTCCCGATCCCCGTTCCGCTGTCCTACTTCACTTTCGGCGGCTGGAAGAAGTCGGCCTTCGGTGACCTCAACCAGTACGGCCCCGACGCGCTGCGCTTCTACACGAAGACCAAGACCGTCACCGCACGTTGGTTCTCGGGCATCAAGGAAGGCGCTGCGCTCAACTTCAAAGCGCTCGACTAAGACCTTCGGAATACACGCGAAAGGCCGTCCCTCGGGGCGGCCTTTTTCGTTGGGTAAGAAGGATGAAATGTTAGCGAAATCATTTATTTAACCCCTTGCACTTCATCCCCGCAGCCACTCTACTAACCCTAGTGTTCATATGCGTTTGGGAGGAGGCAGCATGGACTTCGCATTGTCGGAGGAGCAGTCCGCGATTTTCGATATGGCCCACGCCTTCGGGCAGGAACATATCGCGCCGTTCGCGCAGGAATGGGAAGCCGCTGGCACCATCCCGCGTGAGCTCTGGACCACCATTGCCGAGCTGGGTTTCGGCGGCATCTACGTATCCGAAGAGTCCGGCGGCACGGGGCTTTCGCGCCTCGACGCGACGCTGGTTTTCGAAGCCCTGTCAATGGCTTGCCCGTCTGTCGCGGCCTTCCTGTCGATCCACAACATGTGCGCCCGCATGATCGACGCCTACGGGTCTGACGACCTCAAAGAGCGTTATCTCGACAAAGCCATCAGCATGGAGACCGTATTCTCCTACTGCCTCACCGAACCCGGTAGCGGATCGGACGCAGCAGCGCTGAAAACCCGCGCGGAGAACTTGAACGACGAGTGGCAACTGACTGGCAACAAAGCGTTTATCTCGGGCGGTGGCTATTCCGACGCCTACATCGTCATGGCCCGCACGGGCGATTTCGGCGCCAAGGGAATCTCGGCTATCGTGCTGGATGACGGCACCGAGGGGCTTTCCTTCGGCGGGCTTGAGGCCAAGATGGGCTGGAAGGCCCAACCCACCCGCCAAGTGCAGATGGACGCCGCCAAAGCCCCGCTCGGCAACCTCCTCGGCGAGGAAGGCAAAGGCTTCAAATACGCGATGGCGGGGCTGGATGGCGGGCGCCTGAACATCTCCGCCTGCTCGCTCGGCGGCGCTCAGGCCGCGCTGGATGCGACGGTGCAATACATGAGCGAACGCAAGGCGTTCGGCCAATCGCTCGACCAGTTCCAAGCGCTGCAATTCAAGCTCGCGGATATGGAGATCGAAATGCAGGCCGCCCGCACCTTCCTGCGTCAGGCCGCGTGGAAACTCGACCAAGGCGCACATGACGCGACCAAGTTCTGCGCCATGGCCAAAGCCTTCGTGACCGAGGTCTCCAGCCGCGTGGCGGACGAATGCCTGCAACTTCACGGCGGCTACGGCTACCTCGCCGACTACGGCATCGAAAAGATCGTCCGCGATCTGCGCGTGCACCGCATCCTCGAAGGAACCAACGAAATCATGCGCCTCATCACGGCGCGGAGCATGGTGGCGAAATGAGCGACGACGTCAAAACCCGCATTACCGGCCACGTCGGCCGCATCACCCTGACCCGCCCTAAAGCGCTGAACGCGCTGTCCCATCCGATGTGCCTGGAGATCGAAGCCGCGCTCGACGCGTGGCGCGACGATGACGCGGTAAAGATGGTGGTCATCGACGCCGAGGGCGAGCGTGCGTTCTGCGCGGGCGGTGATATCGCCTCGATCTACCACGATGGCATCAAGGGCATTTACGACCCCGCGCAAAAGTTCTGGCGCGACGAATACCGCATGAACGCCAAGCTGTTCGAGTTCCCCAAACCCGTCGCCGCCTTCATGCACGGCTTCGTCATGGGCGGCGGTGTCGGGGTCGGCTGCCACGGCTCGCACCGCGTTGTCGGCGATACCACGCAGATGTCCATGCCCGAATGCGGCATCGGCCTCATCCCCGACGTGGGTGGCACGCTACTGCTCGCGCAGGCTCCCGGACGGTTGGGCGAATTCCTCGGCCTCACGGGCGAGCGGATGGGTGCGGCGGACGCGATCTACGCGGGTTTTGCCGACTACTACATCCCCGAGGCCGACTGGCCCGCCGTCATTGCGGAACTGGAAAACACCGGCGATTGGGAGGCGATCGATCGCGCTGCCAAGCCCACTGGCGAGGCGCGCCTCAAGGGCTGGCAGGCCGATATCGACAGCGTTTTCGGCGGTGAGCGCATCGGCGACGTGTTCCGCGCGATCCCTAGCGATCCGCCCGAAGCCATCGCCCACGCGCAGAAGGCGCTCAACAGAAACTCTCCGCTTTCAATGGCTTGCACGCTGGAGCTCATTCACCGCGTGCGGATGCGCCCGACGATCCATAACGCGCTGGAGCAGGAATACCGCTTCACTTCGCGCGCGGCAGAGCACGGCGATTTCGTCGAAGGCGTCCGCGCTGCGATCATCGACAAAGACCGCAATCCGACGTGGAAACACGCCAGCTGGGAAGAGCTCCCCAGCGGCGAGGTCACACAGATGCTGCTGCCCGTGACGGGCGAAAACGTGCAATTCTAAAAGGGGAACCACAATGAAGATCGCATTTATCGGACTTGGCAATATGGGCGCCCCGATGGCGCGCAACCTGATGGACGCCGGCCACGAGGTCATCGGCTGCGACCCCGTCGCCACCCCCGACGGCATCACCATGGCCGCCACGAACGCCGAAGCCGTGGGCGGCGCGGATGCCGTGATCACCATGCTGCCGAACGGCAAGATCCTGTCGGCCGTGGCCGCTGAAATCCACCCCGCCATGCGCAAGGGCGCGGTGCATATCGACTGCTCCACCGTCGACGTGACCAGCGCGCGCGACGTGGCCTCCGCTGCCGAGGCGGCAGGTCTGGGCGCACTGGATGCGCCCGTGTCGGGCGGCATCGGCGGCGCCGCTGGCGGCACGCTCACTTTCATGGTCGGCGGCTCGGATGCGGCGTTCGAAACCGCCAAGCCGCTCTTCGACATCATGGGCCAGAAGGCGGTCCACTGCGGCCCTGCGGGCAACGGTCAGGCGGCGAAGATCTGTAACAACATGATCCTCGGCGTCACCATGATCGCAACCTGCGAAGCCTTCGCGCTCGCCGACAAGCTCGGCCTTGACCGTCAGGCGATGTTCGACGTGGTCAGCACCTCGTCGGGCTATTCGTGGACGATGAACGCCTACTGCCCCGCCCCCGGCGTTGGTCCGCAATCGCCCGCAGACAACGGCTACAAACCCGGCTTTGCGTCGGAGCTGATGCTCAAAGACCTCGGCCTGTCGCAGATGGCCGCCGAGGCCGTGGATGCGGACACCCCGATGGGCCAGCTTGCGAACCAGCTCTACAAGTCCTTCGTCGAGGACGAGGACGGCAAAGGCACCGACTTCAGCGCCATGCTGCCCCGCTTTGAAAAACGCGGGCGCGTTTGATCTGGATCACTACACTGACATGCATGGCGAGCTATCATATTCATAAACTTGGATAGGAGTTCGCCATGTTTTCCACAAACGAAGGTAAGACCGACCGCATGATCCGCGTGGTCGTAGGTCTCATACTCATCGGCCTGTTCTTTGCGGGCACCGTCGGCGCGTTCGGCTGGGTGTTGCTGATCGTCGGCATCGTGCTGCTCGTCACGGGCGCAACGGGTACCTGCCCCGCCTATAGCCTGCTGGGGATCAACACCTGCAAGGTGAAGTGATCACGCGCGGCCTGACGCCGATGTGAAAAATTAGTGGGACCGATTTCCCACGTTGCGCGTTGTCTCCCCAACCAAAGGAGGCACACAAATGCTGAAATCTGTTCTGACAATCGCTACTGTAGCGACTCTCGCAGCCGGTGGTGCGTTTGCCGGCAATGGTAACGGCAACGGCAATGGCAACGGTAACGGCCACGGAAACAATGGTAACCACGGCGCAAACGCCAGTGGCATTCACTGCCCGCCCGGCCTTGCGAACCGCGACCCCGCTTGCGTCCCCCCGGGTCAAGCCAAGAAGGGCGTGACCACCGAGGAGTGGACCGGCTACGAAGTTGGCGACCACATCGACCGTGATGACTTCACGTGGATCGACGTTGAAAACTACGATCTGCCCGAACTGGAACCGGGCGAGCGTTATGCCATCGTCGGTGATCAAGTGATCATTATTGACCCGACCACTTACACTGTCGTCGCGCTGCTTGATGTTCTCGCGAACCTTGAAGCCGCCAATTAACCAGTGACCCTGTTATGAAGAAGGCGCCCCTCGGGGCGCCTTTTTTCATTTGTGACCGATGGGGCCGAGGTGGGTTTGGTTGAACCCGCTCGGCTCTTTCAGTCCGTATCCGAACATCCGGTCGAACCCCGCATGGCCGAGGATCAACAGCCCCCAGACCAGCAGGCTTGGCGCGACCCACACACCGCTGATCGCGATGACCACCAAGATAACGCCGAAGGCATAGAGGTGGACGATGTTATAAAGCGCCGCGCCGACCTTCGGCCCCGCCAGATAGCCGATGAACGACAGGTCCGGCGAGAAGAACACCAGCAGCATCACCCACCACGGCGGCAGGCTTCCCAGCGTCCAGACGGAAAATAGCGCGAGCATCGAGGCGGCGAAAACCATGCCGCCTTCGATGCGTTGCCAGAGGATCGTGTTCACTCCGCAGCCTCGACCTTGTTGACCAACATGGGTCCAAGGTAGCGGCCAGTGTGCGATGCCTCAACGGTTGCGACGTGTTCGGGCGTTCCGGTTGCCACGACTTGACCGCCGCCATCGCCGCCCTCGGGCCCGATGTCGATAATCCAGTCGGCGGTCTTGATGACGTCGAGGTTATGCTCGATCACCACCACCGTGTTCCCCTGCTCCACCAGTTCGTGCAGCACTTCGAGGAGCTTTCGCACGTCTTCGAAGTGCAGACCCGTGGTCGGCTCGTCGAGGATATAGAGCGTCCGCCCCGTCGAGCGTTTCGACAGTTCCTTCGACAGCTTCACGCGCTGCGCCTCACCGCCCGAAAGCGTCGTCGCCTGCTGGCCAACCTTGATGTAGCCAAGGCCCACCCGCATCAGCGCGTCCATCTTCTCGCGGATCGACGGCACAGCCTTGAAGAACTCCTGCGCCTCTTCCACGGTCATATCCAGCACGTCGGCGATGGACTTGCCCTTGAAGCGGATTTCCAGTGTCTCGCGGTTGTAGCGCTTGCCCTTACAGGTTTCGCACTCGACATAGACGTCGGGAAGGAAGTGCATCTCGATCTTGATGACGCCGTCACCCTGACACGCCTCGCAGCGACCGCCCTTGACGTTGAAGCTGAAACGACCCGGCTTGTAGCCGCGCGCTTGCGCTTCGGGCAGGCCCGCGAACCATTCGCGGATCGGGGTGAACGCACCGGTGTAGGTCGCGGGGTTGGACCGCGGGGTCCGCCCGATAGGACGCTGGTCGATGTCGATGACCTTGTCGAGGTGCTCGAAGCCCTTGATGGTTTCACAATGCGCAGGGGTTTCGCGCGCACCGTTCAGCTTCATCGCGGCGTTCTTGTAGAGCGTTTCGATGGTCAGCGTGGACTTACCGCCGCCCGACACCCCCGCCACGCAGACGAATTTGCCCAGCGGGAAATCGACGGTCACGTCCTTGAGGTTGTTGCCGTCCGCTTTGACCACGGTCAGCTTCTTGCCGTTTCCTTCGCGGCGGATGGCAGGCACCTCGATGCGGCGCTTGCCCGACAGGTACTGACCCGTGATCGAGTCCTTGTGCTTGGCGATCTGCTGCGGCGTGCCGTGAGCAATCACCTGGCCGCCGTGGACACCCGCACCCGGACCGATGTCGAAGACATAGTCGGCTTCGCGGATCGCATCCTCGTCGTGTTCGACGACAATCACTGTATTGCCCTGATCGCGCAGGTTCTTGAGCGTGGTCAGCAGGCGGTCGTTATCGCGCTGGTGCAGACCGATCGACGGCTCGTCGAGCACGTAAAGAACGCCCGTCAGACCCGAACCGATCTGCGAGGCGAGACGGATACGCTGGCTCTCACCGCCCGACAGCGTGCCCGCGTTGCGGCTCATGGTCAGGTAGTCGAGGCCGACGTTATTGAGGAAGCTGAGGCGCTCGCTGATCTCTTTGACGATGGCGCGGGCGATCTCTTTCTTCTGGGTGGTGAGCGAGTCCATCACGCTGTTGATCCACGCGAGGGCTTCCTTGATCGACTTTTCGACCACTTGGCCCACGTGCAGACCAGCGATTTTCACAGCCAGCGCCTCTTCGCGCAGACGGTAGCCGCCACACGCGCCGCACGGACGGTTGTTCTGGTACTGCTCGAACTCTTCGCGGATCCAGTTGGAGTCAGTCTCGCGGTAGCGGCGCTCCATGTTCGGGATCACGCCTTCAAAGGCACGCTTCACCTGATAGATACGCCCGCCTTCGTCATAGCGGAACTGGATTTCCTCTTTGCCGGAGCCGTAGAGGAACACCTGCTGCACCTTCTCGGGAATGTCTTTCCACGGCGAGGATTTCTTGAAGCCGTAGTGTTTTGCCATCGCGTCGATGGTTTGCAGGAAATACGGGCTCTTGCCCTTCCGCCACGGCGCAATCGCACCGTCAGCCACCTTCAGCGTGACGTCAGGCACCACGAGGCGTTCATCGAAGAACAGCTCTTTACCGAGGCCGTCACAGGTCGGACAGGCACCGAAAGGCGCATTGAACGAAAACAGGCGCGGCTCGATCTCGGGGATCGTAAAGCCCGACACCGGACAGGCGAACCGCTCGGAGAACGTGAAACGCTCCGGTTCGCCCTCTTTCGGTGCGGTTTCCAGAATGGCGATGCCGTCAGCGAGGTCGAGCGCGGTGCGGAAGCTGTCCGCAAGGCGGGTCTCGATCCCTTCGCGCACGACGATACGGTCGACGACGACGTCGATGTCGTGGCGGAATTTCTTGTCGAGGGTCGGCGGCTCGTCCAGTTCATAGAAGGTGCCGTCGACCTTCACACGCTGGAAGCCCTGCTTGCGCAGTTCCAGCATTTCCTTGCGGTATTCGCCTTTGCGGTCACGCACGATCGGCGCAAGAAGGTAGCCGCGGGTGCCCTCCTCCATCGCGGCGACGCGGTCGACCATGTCCTGCACCTGCTGCGCCTCGATGGGCAGGCCCGTGGCGGGGCTGTAGGGTGTGCCCACGCGGGCGAACAGCAGACGCAGGTAGTCGTAAATCTCGGTCACGGTACCGACGGTCGAGCGCGGGTTCTTCGACGTGGTTTTCTGTTCGATGGAGATCGCAGGAGACAGGCCGCTGATGTGGTCCACATCCGGCTTTTCCATCATATCGAGGAACTGACGCGCATAGGCCGAGAGCGACTCCACATAGCGGCGCTGCCCTTCGGCGTAGATCGTATCGAACGCGAGCGAGGATTTGCCCGAACCGGACAGACCGGTGATTACCACCAGTTCGTCACGCGGGATATCGACGTCGATGTTCTTGAGGTTATGCTCACGGGCGCCACGCACCTCGATGTGCTTGAGTTCTGGCATTCTGCCCCCTTACGGAATTCTGCGCTGCAATAGATAGGCGCTGTTGGACGACTCTCCAACTCCCAATTGCGAACATTCATAGAACATTTGCCATTTGCGGTAAAATCCATATTACATATTTACATTATGTTTTTTGCATGTATATATCAGAGCAACCCAAGCTCGCCAGACAGGTGTCTTAAATGTTCCAAATGCTCCGTTCCGCAGTCACCCCCGCCGCCCCGGCAAACCGCATCACCGTTCAGGACGCGATCGCAAAATCGAAGACCGACGAGGTCGTTGTCATCGACGTGCGCGACATCAGCGAAATCAAAGCCTCCGGCATGGCCGAGGGCGCCGTACACGTCCCGCTCGCGACACTGCAGATGAAGGCCAACCCGTCGAGCCCCGAGTGTCTTGACGTGTTCAAATCGGGCAAGCCGGTCGCTGTCTACTGCGCCGCCGGTGGCCGCGCCGGTATGGCCGTGCAGGCACTTCAGGGCTTCGGCTATGACGCCCACAACATCGGTGGCTTTGTCCACTGGGCCGAGGCCGGCGGTCCGGTCCGCCACTAAGAGATACCCGCGCCACTCACGCGACCTGTTTTTAACAAGTGAAAAGCCCCGCCGATGGCGGGGCTTTGTTTGTTTGAGGCTATGGGGCGCTGCCCCCGTCCCTGCGGGACGTCCCCGAGGTATTTTTATCAGAATGAAGCGGCGGGCCCCTTAGAAGTGGAGCGCGCGACCATAGGCGTCGAGCACCGACTCGTGCATCATTTCCGACAGCGTCGGGTGCGGGAAGACGGTGTTCATCAGGTCTTCTTCGGTGGTTTCCAACGTGCGGCCCACGACGTAGCCCTGGATCAGTTCGGTGACTTCCGCGCCCACCATGTGTGCACCCAGGAGTTCGCCGGTTTTCGCGTCGAACACGGTTTTCACCAGACCTTCGGGCTCGCCCAGAGCGATCGCTTTGCCGTTGCCGATGAACGGGAAGCGGCCGACCTTGATGTCGTAGCCAGCGGCTTTGGCTTTTTCTTCGGTGAGGCCGACGGACGCAACCTGCGGGTGGCAGTAGGTGCAGCCCGCGATGGTGTTCGGCTTGATCGGGTGGGCGTGCTGGCCTGCGATCAGTTCGGCGACCATGACGCCTTCGTGCGAGGCTTTGTGCGCCAGCCACGGTGCGCCCGCGATATCGCCGATGGCATAGAGGCCATCAACGCCGGTGCGGCAGTATTCATCGGTGACAACGTGGGTGCGGTCGATCTTCACGCCAGCGTCTTCGAGGCCGAGGCCCTCGACGTTGCCGACGATACCGACAGCAGAGATCACGGTGTCGAACTCGTGCTTCTCGATTTTGCCGTTCACTTCGATATGGGCGACGACGCCCTTACCGGGGGTGCGGTCCAGCTGCTTGACGCCGGCCTTTTCCATGATGGTCAGGCCCTGCTTCACGAACTGCTTTTTCGCGAAGGCGGCGATTTCGGCGTCTTCCACCGGCAGAATGCGGTCCATGACTTCGACCACGGTCGTGTCGGCGCCGAGGGTGCTGTAGAAGCTGGCGAATTCGATGCCGATGGCGCCCGAACCGATGACGAGCAGTTTCTTGGGCATACGCACCGGCTGGAGCGCGTGCTTGTAGGTCCAGACCAGATCACCGTCAGCCTCGAGACCCGGCAGTTCGCGGGCACGGGCGCCGGTGGCGACGACGATGTTCTTGGCGGTGAGTTCTTCGGTGCCGTCCTTGGTGGTGACGGTGACTTTGCCTTTGCCCGAAAGCTTGGCCTCGCCCATGATCGAGGTGATCTTGTTCTTCTTGAACAGGTGGCCGATGCCGCCCGACAGCTGCTTGGCCACGCCGCGCGAGCGTTTGACCACAGCGTCGAGGTCGTAGCCGATGTTCTCTGCCTTGAGGCCGAATTCCTTGGCGCGGTGCATCAGGTGGAACACTTCCGACGAACGCAGCAGCGCCTTGGTCGGGATGCAGCCCCAGTTCAGACAAATACCGCCGAGGTGTTCACGCTCCACACAGGCGACCTTGAGGCCGAGCTGTGCGCCGCGGATCGCGGCAACATAACCGCCCGGTCCGGCACCGATGACGATCATGTCGAAATTCTTGGCAGCCATTGGAATCTCCTCCGAAATCAAATTAGTTTGACGTTAAACTATTTCCGGAGAGCAATCCACCCGCGCAAATTCATGGCTGCCTCCCACTCGGTGCAGGGCAGTTTTTCTTGGCGGTCGCACCCTCCGGTTCAGGCGCTCAGTTCTTTGACGACCGTGGCATATCCACCCGCATCGAGAAAAGCCTGTTCCTCGGGCGTGGTTTCGCGGCCCAAGGCATCGTTGCGATACGGGAAGCGGCCGAAGTCGCGGATGATCTTGCGGTGCGCTTTGGCGTGAACGACGTTGCCGTCCGTTTCCATGCGGGTCGAGAACAGGTCCACCGAGCGGTCCTGATCCACGATGTTCTCCGAATGCATCAGCGGCAAATAGAAGAACTGGCGGGCATCGCCCTCGATCTCCATGTCCCAGCCGCGATCCATCGCCATTTTTGCAGTCGAGCGGGCCACTGGGTCCATCTCGAACGACCGCGCATCGCCGCGGAACATATTGCGGGGAAACTGGTCGAGCAGGATGATATAGGCGAGCGCACCGCGCGCATCGGTGAGCCAGTGGCCGAGGGCGCCAGCGCGCGCTTCTTCCCAAGTGATCAGGTAGCGCGCGCGGATGGCATCGTCGATCTCCTCGCCGCCTGCGTACCAGCCCTTGGGGCCAAGCTCGTCAATCCAGTAGGCGAGGATATCGTCGGTCATGCTCATGTATTTTCGTCCTCTTCGGCCTGACCCCAGACCTCCTGCGCGACTTCGACAGCCACGGGCGTTGCGGTCTGCATCATGACCGGAGCCATGTTGCTCTGGTCTTCGGATTCGAGGTTCGGCGTGCTGCGCTGGGTCATACGCCAGATCGCGTAAACGCCGAGGCCGAACAGCAGGAACGAGATGTAAGCCCAGTAGCCGTTAGGACCGATGTTATCCATGACGTAACCCACGATCAGCGGGCCTACGATCGCTCCGACCCCGTTGATGAACAGAAGGCCGCCGGATGCGCCCGCCATGTCTTCGCGCGAGAGGTAGTCGTTACAGTAGGCGATCAGCAGCGCGTAGAGCGGGTTTGAGGTGCCGCCTGCGGCCACCGCTGCGATGACGACGAACCAGTAACTATCGGTCAGAACGCCGATGAAGGCACCTGCCCCGCCGATGAGCGACAGGATTGCGATCAGCCAGCGGCGGTCCATGCGGTCCGAGATCAGGCCGACGGGATACTGGAGCAGCAACGCCGCGATGTAGATCGTCGAGATCATGATCGAGATTTGCGGAACGGTCATGCCGACCTTCACGCCGTAGACCGCCGTCATACCGAACTGCGCCGCGAACACGCCGCCGAGTGCGAGCATCCCCATGCAGGCCAGCGGCGAAATCTTGATCAGCTCGCGCACGGTGAGCGGCTTGGCCACTTCGAATGCAGGCGCGGGACGGACCGACAGAAGGATCGGTGCGAAAGCCAGCGAAACGAGGACCGACGGAATGACGAAGAGCACAAAGCCCGACACATCGCCCAGCGCTACGACATACTGACCGGCGACGATGCCGCCCATCTGCATGATCATGTAGAGCGAAAGCGCCTTGCCGCGGGTTTCATTGGTCGCGCTGTCGTTCAGCCAGCTTTCAGCGGTGATATACACGCCGCAGAAGCAGAAACCGATGATTACGCGGCCGATCGACCATGCCCACGGGTCCGCAAGCGTCGGATAGAGGATCAGGATCGCGGAAATGGTCGAGCCCATGGCGGCGAACACACGCACGTGGCCCACGCGCTGGATCATGCGCGGCGCCATGCGGGACGCGAACAGGAAGCCGAGGAAGTATGCCGAGATGATGATCGACATCTCGGTGGTCGAGAAGCCCTCGACCTCGCCCCGCAGGCCCAGAAGCGTGCCTTGCAGACCGTTACCGATCATCAACATGAAAATCCCGAGCAGAAGCGCCCAGGATGCGTTCAGTACCTGAAACATACTGTCCCCTTATATTTATGCGAGGAGCATAGCGCACAAGTCTTGAGCGGCCAGTAGGTGTGCGACAGAAATCTCCGCAAACCGACCTTCACTCGTGCACAGACTCTGTCGTGGTTCAGCTCTTGGGAATCAAAAGCGACGCGTCACCGTAACTGAAGAAACGATAACCGTTTGTGACGGCATGATCGTAAACGGCGCGGATTTCCTCCACGCCCAGCAGGGCCGAGACCAGCATCATCAGCGTGGATTTCGGCAGGTGGAAATTGGTCATCAGCGCATCGGCCACGCGGAAGGTGAAACCGGGGGTGATGAAGATATCGGTCGGTCCTTCCCACGGCGCGATGCCGTCGTCGGTCGCCGCGCTCTCGATCAGGCGCAGCGCGGTAGTGCCCACAGGAATGACGCGCCCGCCAGCGGCTTTGGTCGCGTTGATCTGGGCGGCGGCCTCTGCGGTCACCTGCCCCCATTCCGAGTGCATCTTGTGTTCGGAGATGTCGTCGACCTTCACCGGCAGGAACGTCCCTGCCCCGACGTGCAGCGTCACATAGGTGAACTCCACGCCCTTGGCGCGCAATGCGGCCAGCAACTCGTCATCGAAATGCAGCGAGGCGGTCGGCGCAGCAACAGCGCCGGTGTTCTTGGCCCAGACGGTCTGGTAGTCCTCTTTGTCCTGCGCATCGGGCGCACGGAGGGCAGCGATATAAGGCGGCAGCGGCATCGCGCCCGCCTCATTCAGCGCAGCGTCGAAATCATCGCCCGTCAGGTTGAACCGGATGGACGCCTGTCCCTCGTCACGGCTGACAACGGTGGCGGTCAGACGGTCGGAGAATACGATGTCCTCCCCATCCTTCACCTTCTTCAGCGGCTTCAGGAGCGCACCCCAAGTGCCATCAGCCTTCGGCTCCAGCAGCGTGACCTCGATCTGTGCCTGCACGGGGCCTTGCGCACTGTCGCGGTGACGGGTGCCGGACAGACGCGCAGGGATCACCCGCGTGTCGTTCAGCACCAGACGGTCGCCCGCCTCCAGTACGTCCAGCAGGTCGGTGACGCGCTTGTCCTCGATCTCGGACCCTCTGGCGACAAGCAGACGCGCGGAACTGCGCGGCTTGGCCGGACGCGTGGCGATCAGCCCCTCGGGAAGGTCGAAATCGAAATCACTCAGTTTCACAGGCGCATCCTATTCGCTCAGATCAGGCGGAGGCCGTCGGAAAATCTCGCGGAACATGCCGGGGGTGAACATCGACAGCGGGTTCACCATAATCGTCATGTCGTCCTTGGTTCCGCCGAGGTTGTAGTTGAACCCGATCAACCCCTCGCCGCGCCGTGTCAGGAACGAGCCGAGGCCGTTGATCAGATAGATTGGCGAAACCACGCCCTGAAAATCCATGGCTCCGGTCGCGAGCGTGTAGACCCCGTCGAGCGAAATGCCAAGCCCCGGCCCGACGGCGCTCAGACTGCCCAGAATAAAGTTGTCGGGCGTCAGGCGGAATTCGCCATCGACGTTTGTAAACAAGAGCCCTTGGCCATCAAGCTGCGTCAGAAGACCGATGATGCTTGCCGCATCCAAGAGGGCCGCCAGCGCGGGCGCTTCCTGCACACGCAGGTCTGTAATTTCGAACGTGCCGTCATAGACGCCCTCGTCAGGCCCGCTTTCGAGCCAGAGGTTCATATTCCCGCCCGACGCGTTCCTCATCAGCCCCGCAGCGGAGAGCACCTCGCCGCCGTTCTGGGCGTTCATCTCAAGCGCGATGCCATTGGCGCTCGGGCGGATCTGGGCGACGATGGGCGCCTCTCCGTTCACGTCCCCTTCGAGCGTACCGCGCAGGCCGCCGTTGGTGTCGAACACACCCCGCAGGTTATCGACGCGGATGCTGTCCGAGATGACGAGCGTATCTAGAAACGCACTGATCGGCCCGCCGCCATCACCAGAGCCGCCGAACCGCGCGCTCCGCAGATCGAGCGATCCACCTTTGAGCGCGATGGCCGGCGCTTGCCCCGCCCCGCGCGGCGTGATGGTCACAGGCGCGTTCAGCCAGTTGCCGACACGCACGCGGGAGAACTCGGCCGATTGCAGACCGCCCGCGCCCAACGTGAGGAAACCCGACGCCTCCAGCCCCGGTGCGGTCATGTCGATGCTTTCGATCCGCGCAGGGTTGCTCAGGACACCGCTGATCGACAGGTTGCCAGTAGAGGATGCAGGTTTCACCCAGTCGATCCCCGCAATCGCGACCCGCGCGCCCTCCATGTTGGTCTCAAGCGTAAAGCGCGGCGCCTCGTTGTCGATCAGGTCGATCCCGAGCCGCCCCCGCGCCTCACCGCTCACCGCATCATCGGGCAGCGCGATGTTGAACTCGGCCAGCGACTCGCGGGTCAGCGTCACTTCCGCATCCAAGCGGCTGCGGCGCGGCGCATCGGGGCCAAGCTGGCGGCTCCACGTCACGCTCATCGGCGCATCACCCACACGGGCATCGCCCGACGCGCGCAGCACCGTGTTATCGACGTGCACATCCACCCGCCCCGCCGTCACAGTGTGATCGGGGACAAAGTGGGTCGAGCGCATGTTGGTAATCACCGCGTCCGTGGAATAGCGCACCAGTTCTGGCGGCACATTCGGCATCAGCGGCATATCGAGGATCGTCTTCACCCGCGCCCGCCCGTCCGCCATCGTCACGGGCTGGTTCGCTTTGGTCAGGAACTGCATCGGCGGCAGGTCGATGACGGACAGCGCGGCGGTCACGGTGCTTTCGGTGAAAAGCTCCATATGCGCGTTCGGGACACGTTCGCGCGTGTCGAGGATCGTGAACTCCGACCCCGCCACGTCCACATCACCCCCTTGAGGCGCGCGCATCGTGCCTTTGTCCAGCCGCAGGGTCATCGAGTGATCGTAAAGCGTCGAGAACCCCGTCGCGTCCTCGATCACCGGCAGGAACGGCATCGGCGTGAACACCGCATCCGAGAAACTGCCGCTCGTGCTGATCTCGGGCTTCTTTCCCGCATGGAACCGCATCGCCACGACCATATCGTGCAGGGTCGCTTGGCGGAGGTTCTCGGTAAACCAGCGTTTGTTGTTGGGTTTGAACGTCTCCGGCCAGTAGGACAGCAGCGGCATCGGGTCGACGTCGTCGCCCATGAGGTCCGCATCCACCTCCCAGCCGTCCGGCCCGGTCCGCACCTGCCCGCGCCCGTGGACGTTCTGCCCTTGGACAGTGAGCGCGTAGTTCCCAACGTCGATGCGGAACGGCTCCAGCGACAGGCGGAAGTCGGCAGAGGCACGCTCGAACGTCAACGGCTCGTCGTAGGTCTCACCGGGGTTGAAGCTGAGGTTGTTGACGGTGAACTGGCTTTCGAACACCTGCGGCCAGCCGTCGGCATCCGCGCCGCGCAAGTACGCCTGCCCGCTGGCGGTAAACGCCCCCCAGCCCGTCTCGGCCTCGACGCGGGTAAAGCGGACCGCTTGGCCCTTGGGATCGTATGTCAGATAGGTTTTTGCCGCGCCGATCGGGATCGGGTTCGTGTCGGGAGACGGCTGGATCGCGCCATTCTCGACCGAGATTGAAGCGAACAGCGGCCCCAGATTGCCGTCATCGTCGATGCTGCCCCTCAGCGACGCTGTGATCGGTGCGTCCAGCACCGACAGCCACCCCAGCGCGGGCGACTGGCTGGCAAGGTCCGCTGCCATGCCGTCAACCACGGTAAAGCCCATGGATGCCGCTCGCCCGCTCTTGGGGCTGTCGACATTGATATCCACGCGGGTCGCATAGGACCGCCCCGACAGCAAGAATGCGGAGGCACGCAGCGATGCCACCTCGCCCCGCATATCCAGCAGCGCCGAGCCCCCGTCGAGCGTCCAGCTCCGCCCGGCCCGTGCGTCGGCGTAGTTGACGATGACGCCCTCTGCGCGGACGGTTTCCAGCGCCTCCAGCAGCGGATGCGCCAGCAGCGCGTCGGCCTGATCCACCAGTTCGATAAACGATGCCGCCTCGCCCGCAGGCTCCGCACTCGCATCGAACGCCAGCGCGACCGAACCGTCAGACCGCCGCCGCAGCCCGATCTGGGTAGAGCGCAGAACGACCTCCTGCACCAGCACCTCGTGTTTCAGCACCAGCCCGCGCGGGGAAATCAGCACATCGGCCGAGGGGACACGGGCGATGACTGTCGATTGCGCATCGCGCAGCACCACGTTCCGCATCCGAACACGGGGGTGCAGATCGTCGCTGATCACCAGCTTGATCTGGCCGAATTTGAGGGTGCCGCCGCTCAGGATTTCTGCCGCCGTGCTCTCCAGCCGCGCTTGCAGCCATGACGGCGCGGTCACTTCGCGGCCCACGAGCGTGACACTGGCGACCAACGCGAAAACAATAGGAATAGCGAGGATGATCAGGAACGCACGGACGGCAAAGCGCAGCTTGCGGAACTTCGGACGCACAGGTTTGGACACAGCATCCGCCGCTGGCGCGATGTCATCGTCCACGTCTTTCCCCGTCATCCTGCCCCTTGGCCCCTTTATCTTTGCCGGACCTGTCCTAAACTGCACTTTGTCATGCAAGTGGCCGAATATCAAAAGCAATCGGAGGTTACCATGAGCCATCAACGCCCCGCCGAAGGCGATCAGGCACCCGAATTCACTCTGCCCCGTGACGGTGGCGGCTCGGTTAGCCTGTCGGATTACCAGGGCAAACCCGTCGTCCTCTATTTCTACCCCAAGGACGACACCCCCGGCTGCACCAAGGAAGCTATCGCCTTTACGGATATGGTCGACGATTTCGCCGCTGCGGGTGCCGTCATCCTCGGCGTGTCGAAAGACCCCGTGAAAAAGCACGACAAATTCATCGCCAAGCACGAGTTGAAGATCGCGCTGCTGTCCGACGAGGAAAGCGATATGTGCGAACGCTACGGCGTCTGGGTGGAAAAGAACATGTACGGCAAAACCTACATGGGCATCGAACGCGCCACGTTCCTTATTGGTGCGGACGGCAAGATCGCGAAGGTCTGGCCCAAGGTCAAAGTACCCGGACACGCCGAGGCGGTTCTGGACGCCGTCAAAGCCCTCTGACTTGACCTCTGGCGGATGACGCGGCACTCCCGCGTCGTCCGAATACCTTAGGGAGCCGCCCATGCCGACGTTGACCGAAATGGCCTGCGAAGTCCTCAGCACCGCCGATGGCCGCGCCAAGACCGCCCTTTCGCGCAAATACGCCGCCGAGTGGGCCGCCTCCCGCAATGGCGGCACGCCCATCGAGGTCGGCATCGGCAACCCGCCGCTCCGCCCCGCGCGGCCTGAAAAGCCCGAACTGATGGCCCCCCGTGACGTGCCCCGCCGCCGCACAGGGTCCGAGGCTGGCCGCATCGCACTCCTGCACGCTGTTGCCCACATCGAACTCAATGCCGTGGACCTGCACTGGGACATCATCGCCCGCTTCGGCCACATCAAGATGCCCATCGGATTTTACGACGACTGGGTGAAGTCCGCCGACGAAGAGTCCAAACATTTCAATCTGATATGCGACTGTCTTGAAGAGATGGGCAGCCACTACGGCGCGCTCCCCGCCCACGCTGGCATGTGGCGCTCCGCCGAGGATACCGCTGAGGACATCATGGGCCGCCTCGCTGTGGTGCCTATGGTGCTGGAGGCGCGCGGCCTCGACGTGACCCCCGGCATGATCGAGATTTTCCGCAAGGCCGAGGCGACAAACGCCGTCGAGGCGCTCGAAGTCATCTACTCCGAAGAGGTCCACCACGTCGCCTACGGATCGAAGTGGTTCCACTTCCTCTGCGGTCGCCACGATTTCGACCCCAAGGACGAATTCCACCGCCTTGTGCGCCACTACTTCCACGGCGTCCTCAAACCGCCCTTCAACGAAGAGAAACGCGCCGAGGCGGGTATCCCGCCGGACTTCTACTGGCCGCTCTCCGAAGACACGCCGGACCGCACCGCTTTGGGCAACAAAGCCTCGGCAGAAATTCGCGCAAAATAGCGGAATCCCGAGTCTTTTCCGCCACTTCTGCGCAAAACTGTTGCAGCGCCTCCACACCTTGTCCTAACAAGACCGCGCGGGACGACGGGACGCCCCGCGAGAATAAAGAACTGATGGGGACAGGCTCTTGCGATCTCGCATGATGGCCAAAGTGCACCACGCACTGGAACGGCACTTTCCCGAACGTCGACTTTTTCTGCGTTCGGACAACGAAACACGGTTTATCAGGCTCCGCTCCGAAACCCAGCTTCTGATCTGGGTGGCAGGAACGATGCTGGTCGCTTGGACGATCATCGCCACCGCGATCATCATGATGGACTCCATCGGCGCCGGTAACTTCCGCGCGCAGGCCCGCCGCGACCAGATCGAATACGAAAACCGCGTCAACGCGCTTTCCGATGAACGCGACCGCCGTGTGGCCGAAGCCGCCGCCGCGCAGGACCGTTTCTCGTCCGCCCTCGAACAGATTTCGATCATGCAGTCGCAGCTTCTGGCCTCCGAAGACGAGCGCCGCGAGCTGTCCACCGGCATCGACGTCATCCAGAGCAACCTGCGCCGCACGCTGGGCGAACGCCGCGAGCTTCAGCAGCGCGTGACCGCCATGTCCGCCGAAGGCTATGATCCCGCCGCCGCGCAATCGGGCGGCGCTGGCGACGAAACGCTGGACCTTCTGGCCGCAGCCCTCGCCGAAACCGCCGCAGAGCGTGACCAGATCGAAGAAGACGCCCAAGGCGCTCTCGACCGCGCGGCAGAGGCCGAACTGGAACTGCGCCTCATGCAGGACCAGAACGAAGCCATCTTCCGCCAGATCGAAGAAGCCCTGAAAATCTCCGTCGAGCCGCTGGACAACATGTTCCGCGCCGCTGGCCTCAACCCCGACAACCTGATTGATCAGGTCCGCCGCGGGTATTCGGGCCTCGGCGGTCCGCGCATTCCGGTCAATCCGCTGGATGACGAGAACTACAACCCCGACGCCGAACGCGCGAACGCCATCATGGACTCGCTCGAACGCATCGACCTCTACCGCATCGCCGCCGAACACGCGCCCTTCGCCATGCCCGTCAAATCCAGCTTCCGCTACAGCTCCGGCTTTGGCCGCCGCTGGGGCCGGATGCACGAGGGCACCGATATGGCCGGCCCGATCGGCACCCCGATCTACGCCACCGCTGACGGAGTTGTGACCTTCGCAGGCTGGTCGTCGGGCTATGGTCGCCTCATCAAGATCCGCCACGACTTCGGAATCGAAACCCGTTACGGTCACCTGAACGACATTAAGGTCAGTGTCGGTCAAAGAGTCTCGCTTGGAGACCGGATCGGTGATATGGGGAATTCCGGACGATCGACAGGACCGCACCTGCACTACGAGATCCGCGTGAACGGATCGCCACTAAACCCGATGACTTACATAAGAGCTGGACAAGATGTTTTCTAAAAGCAAGATCAACGAACCTGGCCCCAAGGCGACCGAAACCCCGACCCCGTCGCCCCTTTCGTCGAAGCCGTCCAGCCCTGCCCCGACCGACAGCAAGCTGACCTCGACCGCACCGAAAGCCAAGCCGCCCGCATCGATCCTTTCGTCGGATCTGCACGTCAAAGGCAACCTCAAGACCTCGGGTGATATCCAGGTCGAAGGCCAGGTCGACGGCGACATCCGCGCCCACCTGCTGACCATCGGCGAAAGCGCCACCATCAAGGGCGAAGTCGTTGCAGACGACGTCGTGATCAACGGCCGCATCATCGGCCGCGTCCGTGGCCTGAAGGTCCGCCTCACCTCGACCGCCCGCGTCGAAGGCGACATCATCCACAAGACCATCGCGATCGAATCCGGCGCCCACTTCGAAGGCTCGGTCCAGCGTCAGGACGACCCGCTCAGCACCACCGGCGGCGCCAAGCCGAAAATGCCGGCAGTCGCTTCGGACGAAGTGAACAGCTGATCCGCGGGATCATCGGAAAAATGAAAGGCGCCCGCTGCGGCGCCTTTTTTGTTGGTTTGAATAGCTCGACTTTACTCAGCGGCAGCCGTTTCGAATGAAATCCAATTTGGGATGATCGGAGTTTCGAAATTCAGCAGAGCTTTTAGAGCCCTGATAATCCGTCACTTCAAAAACGAAATCTTCTCCTGAAAAAATTCCGGTTTTAAAGTCATTATAGCTTTGCGGCAGAAATGCACCCTGACCGTTCGTGGAAATATTCCAAAGTTCGGACACAGGATCGTCTGATCCGAACCGAAAGCGCACCGGAACACGATCATTGCGATTTCCACCTATATACCCGTCCACTGTAACAAAGACTTCAAAAGCACCTTGCCCATCGCAGCGGATCCAGATCGCGTCTGGCGCATCGTTGTACCGCCCGCGTCCTGCTACTGAACTTAGGATTATGTAAGAAGTATCCTGATCACTGAAATCATCAGCGTTCTCAAAGAAGTGCCAATTGGACGAAGTTGAAATAGGTTTAGCGACTTCTGGTGCCGTTTCTTCTTCCGCCCTAGCCACATATCCGAATTGTCGATCATAGCAGCCAAGCCGCTCTTGATCATCGTTCAAAGCGAGGCATGTCTCTGCCGAAACGTCTTGCGAAGCTGCAACATCTGCAATTCCGAGCGAAAGACATAGTGCCGCAACGCTCGTTGAAATGATTTTTGAAACCATGGGTCTTTTCCAATTTGTAGTGTCGGAAAAGAAAGCCGATGCAGTAAGTGCGAGTCAACCTTCGGTATAACCAATTACAATATTTTCCACCTAAAATCACACCGGATCGTACAGCGCCCTTCGATACAAATGCCACGTCGCGTGCCCCAGCACGGGCAGCACCACCATCAGACCGAGGAACGCGGGCGCGAGGGCAATCAGAGACAGCACCGCGATGATCGCCGCCCAGATCAGCATGACCGCGAGGTTCGAGGCGACGACCTTGATCGACAGCAGCATGGCAGAGACGAAATCCACCTCTTTCTCCAGCAGCAGCGGCAGGCTCACCACGGTCATTGCGAACAGCAGGAACGCCAGCACCGCGCCGACGGCCAGCTCCACCGCGATCATCGTCAGGCCGGTGGAAGTAAAGAACATCTCGTAGCTGCTGGAGATGTTGCGGACCACCGACAGGCCCATCGTCAGCGCGAACAGCATGTGGGCGAGGAACGTCCAGAACAGGAAATAGATCACGATAATCGCGCCCATCCACGGGATCTGGCGGGTACGTTCCTGCCAGACGACGCCCAACACTTCGGACCACGCCAGCGGCTGGCCGTTCTCCAGCCTGCGGGACACCTCGTAGAGGCCGACTGCCGCAAACGGTGCCGCCAGCGGGAACCCCAGCGAAGTCGCAAGCACCCAGCTCACATGCCCCGCGCCGAGCATCACCATCGCGAACCCGATCAGCACGTAGACGGCGGAAAAGAACAGCCCGAATTGCGGCGCGCGACGGAAATCGTAGATCCCTGCCCTCAGCGACGCGAAAATGTCGTTCACCGTGACGGTGCCGACCAATGGCAACTGTGACGCCGGCGGCGTGTCGACCAACTGTGTCATAAGCGGCTCTCCCTCCCCCACAGGCTAAGCGGGAAAGGCAGCGGCGCAAAAATGTATTTGTAATATGTGTTTAGTTAGCGGGATGGCAGATGGGTGGGCGAGCGGTTCCGGCGTCCTCGCTCCAGCCCGCCGCGTCTTGCAGCAAAAAGATGTCCCACAGCGGGTAGCCGTTCGGCGTCTCGCCATTCAGCCCGTCATCCGCTCCCAGATCGAGGCTCCCCGCCTCGCCGCATGTCAATTGTTCAAAACCCGCCCGCGTGATGGTGCCGAAGTTCATCTGCACCCAGTTCTGATGCGCTTGCAGGTCCGCGATGTCGGGCGCCTCGCCGCAGCGGTCCGTCGCCGTCACCCGCGTCCACGGCGGAAACATGGGGTTGTCCGAATACCCACTCACCAACCGCCCCAGCGCGATCTCTCTGGCTTTGAAAGCAGTGATCAGTTCGAAGGCTGCATCAACGTCGATATCCCGCTCTTCGGCCAGTTCCAGCACGGTGAGTTCAATCTGGCTCTCAAGGTAACAGCCCTCGGGCCACGGGGCCTCGCCAGCCTCGTAGTAGCGGACCATGTGGAACGGCGGCAAGTTCTCGAGGCTGAACTCGGCGTCCACCACGGGCATGACAATCTTGCAGACCTCGGGGCCGAGCAGCACCCAGTCACCAGCGGCCTGAGCGACGCCCTCTTCCACGGCCTGCGAAGCCAGACGCTCGAAATAGGCAACGTCCAGCCCCTGCGCTGCGGCGCGCTCCAATACGGAGGGGCCGATAGCGCAGCCTTCGCGCTGCAAGAATGCATCAAATGCGTGGATGGTGCTTTCGGCGCGCGCACTGCCCGCCGCCAAAGCAAGGACCAGTGCCAGCGCAGCGCGCATCTTAGTCCTCGGCGTTGGCGTCGGCGCGGGACATACCCGCAACGCCCATCGACAGGGTCGCGCCCATCAGGCCGTCAAGGTCGCCGTCCAGCACGCCTTGGGTGTCCGAGGTTTCATAGCTGGTGCGCAGGTCTTTGACCATCTGGTACGGCTGAAGCACGTAGGAACGGATCTGGTTACCCCAACCCGCGTCGCCCTTGGCTTCGTGAGCGGCGTTGATGTCGGCGTTGCGGCGGTCGAGCTCCATCTGGTAGAGGCGCGACTTCAGGGCCTTCATCGCGATATCGCGGTTCTGGTGCTGCGACTTTTCCGACGAGGTCACAACGATGCCGGTCGGGATGTGCGTGATACGCACCGCCGAGTCGGTGGTGTTGACGTGCTGACCGCCTGCACCGGACGAACGGTAGGTGTCGATGCGGATGTCATTGGCCTGAACGTCGATCTCGATGTTGTCGTCGACGACGGGATAGACCCAGACCGAGCTGAACGAGGTGTGACGGCGCGCAGCCGAGTCGTAGGGCGAAATACGCACCAGACGGTGCACGCCCGATTCCGACTTCAGCCAGCCGTAAGCGTTCGGGCCGCTGATCTTATAGGTGACGGATTTGATGCCTGCTTCTTCACCCGGTGTTTCGGACTGCATCTCGACCTTGTAGCCCTTCTTTTCCGCCCAGCGGACGTACATGCGGGCAAGGATCGACGCCCAGTCACAGGACTCCGTACCGCCAGCGCCCGAGTGGACTTCGAGGAAGGTGTCGTTGCCGTCGGCCTCGCCGTCCAGAAGCGCTTCGAGCTCCTTCTGGGCAGCGGTTTCCTTCAGCGCCTTCAGCGCGTTTTCGGCGTCCTTGACCACTTCGGCGTCATCTTCCATCTCGCCCAGTTCGATGAGCTCGATGTTGTCGTCCATCTCCTGCTTGATGCCTTTGTAGTTATCCATGGCATCGACGAGCATCTGGCGCTCGCGCATGAGTTTCTGCGCCGCATCCGGATCGTCCCAGAGGGTCGGGTCTTCGACGCGGGCGTTGAATTCTTCAAGCCGGTAGGCCGCAGTTTCCCAGTCCATCCGCTGCGCCAGCAGGGCGAGCGACTTTTCGATGGCGTTCACGATGTTCTGCGTTTCGGCGCGCATTGTTCTACTCTTGTCAGTCTGGGAATGGGGGCCGTGCGGGACGGCCCCTTCAGGATCAACGCGTCTTAGCGTTCATTCGGCCTGCGGGCAAGGCGATCAGTACAGACCGCCCGACGACAGTGTGCCGAAGGAGGCGTTCGGACCCACGGTCGCGGTGCCGCCATCCGAGCTGCGGACCTGACGGGTGGCCTGGGGAACTTCGTCCACCAGCGGCAGGTCGGCCGACACGGCAAAGCCGCCGTCAAACTGGATACCGAACAGGGGCTCTTCGCCGCCGCGGAAACATTCGCGCACCACGTTCTCACCCGATGCGCCGTCCGACAGGCGGGCGCCGGTGAAGCGGTCGATGTTGATGAAGTTACACTCGTCCGGCACTTCGAACGGGCCGCCGCCGTAGGTCACGATGGCTTTTTCCATGAAGCGCTGGAATACAGGGCCACAGAAACCGCCGCCCGAGCCGCCGATCAGCGAACGCGGGGTGTCGTAACCGATGTAGCAGCCCGCGACGATGTTCGAGGTGAAGCCGACGAACCACACGTCCTTGGAGTCGTTGGTGGTACCGGTTTTACCAGCAGTCGGAACCGGCAGGTTAACGGTGCGCGACGCGGTACCGCGCTGCACAACGCCCTGCAGCATCGAGGTCAGCTGGTACGCGGTCACAGCGTTCATGATGCGGTCGCGGTTGGAGTCGATCTGCGGCGCGTCACCTGCGGGAAGTTGCGGGATGGTACAGTCGACACAGGTGCGGCTCTCGTGACGGTAGACGGTGTCGCCGTAGCGGTCCTGCACACGGTCAACGAGGGTCGGCTCCACACGCTCGCCGCCGTTGGCGAACATGGCGTAGGCACCGACCAGCTTGTAGAGCGTGGTTTCCTCCGCACCCAGCGATGCCGACAGGTACGGACCCATGTTGTCATAGACGCCGAAACGCTCGGCGTATTCCTTCACGACATCCATGCCGACTTCCTGCGCCAGACGGATGGTCATAAGGTTACGCGACTGTTCGATACCAGTGCGCAGCGGCGTCGGGCCGTAGTACTGGTTCGACGCGTTCTGCGGACGCCAGAGGCCCTGCGGCGTGTCGATCTCGATCGGAGCGTCGACGACGATGGTCGCAGGCGTATAGCCCGAATCCAGCGCGGCGGCGTAGACGAACGGCTTGAATGCCGAACCCGGCTGGCGCTCTGCCTGCGTGGCGCGGTTCAGTTCCGAAGACTGGTACGAGAAGCCGCCCTGCATCGCCAGAACACGGCCCGTATCGACGTCCATAGCCATGAACGCGCCTTCGACCTGCGGAACCTGTCGCAGTGTCCAGCGGATGAACGAGCCATCGCTGTCCGAGGTCATGCGGCGCACCAGCACCACGTCGCCTTCGGCAAAGTTCTCAAAGAAGTCGCCCGACATCCACTGGATGTCATCGCGCGGCACGACCTGCGGCTCTGCCTCGGTCTCCTGCACGTCCTCGACACCGATCACGAGCTGGTTTTCCTCGACGGCGCGCACGACGGCGGGATACCACTGGCCGCCCAAGGCGACGTCACGCGGCACATCAAGGCTTGCCAGCGCGGAGCGCCAATCGGCCTCGTTCGCCAGCGCTTCGGCGGCAATGGTCTTGCCGGTGCCGCGCCATTGGCCGCGCGCACGGTCGTATTCTTCCAGCGCCTGCTGGAGCGACAGTTCGGCTTCGTTTTGCAGTTCGGGATCAACGGTCGCACGGATCGACAGACCGCCCGAGAAGAATTCTTCCTCACCGAAGTTGCGCGACAGCTGACGGCGGATTTCATCGGTGAAGTAGCCGCGCGGCGGCAGGGTCGAACGGAAGCTGTCATAGTCGCCCGACTGCACGGTGCGCAGCGGCGCGTCACGCTCGGACTGCGAAACCTCTTGCGAGATATAGCCGTCGATGGCCATGCGGCGCAGAACGTAGTTCCGGCGATCAACCGCATCGTCGTACTGGCGGACGGGGTGCAGGTTACCGGGGCGCTGCGCGAGCGCGGCCAGATACGCAGCCTCGCCCGGCGTCAGATCGCTGAGCGGTTTGTTGAAATAGGATTGGGCGGCAGCGGCCACACCGTAGGAGTTCTGACCGAGGAAAATCTCGTTCAGATACAGCTCGATGATCTGCTCCTTGGTCATCACGCGTTCGATGCGGACCGACAGGATGAGTTCCTTGATCTTACGCTCGGCGGTACGATCTGAGGACAGCAGGAAGTTCTTCATCACCTGCTGGGTGATGGTCGACGCACCGCGGATGTCCGAGCCGCGCGATTGCACGGCCTCGACAGCCGCCGCGACGATGCCGCGAATGTCATAACCGGGGTGGGTGTAGAAATTCTGGTCTTCCGCCGAAACGAAGGCGTACTTCACAATGTCCGGAATTTCTTCAGCAGGCACGAACAGACGGCGCTCTGCGGCGAATTCGTCGATGATGCGGCCTTCGCCGTTATAAACGCGAGAGATCGTTTTCGGCGTGTACTGCGCGAGCGTCTGATAGCTCGGTAAGTCCCTGCCGTAGAACGTAAAAACTGCGCCGAGGCCCAGTGCGCACATGACAATTCCAAGCGTCGCCATAGTGAAAAAGGCGCCGAAGAATGACATAATAAAGCGAAGCACGTGTATAGACCCCCGTTGGCTCGTCGCCTGCTTATATGGTGCAAAAATCCGCTGGTCAAAACGCCTTCGGTCAATTTGTGGTAATTAACCGTCTTTCGCCTTGGGCGACTGTCGGGCTATCTGTTGCCCCGAACAACTATTGCCGCGGAAACGATGAGCACTCCTGAAACAACTCTCGCGGTCTACGACCGTATCGCAGGCGACTGGGATCGCTACCGTGACCGCCGCCTGACCGAACGCGCGTGGCTGGACCGAATGCTGGCCGCCGCCCCTCGGAACAAGGGCAAACGCACGGTTCTGGACCTCGGCTGCGGCTCGGGCCGTCCCATTGCGACCTATCTCGCGGACAGAGGCGCGCAGATCACCGGCGTCGACGGTGCCCCGCGGATGACCGAACTCTTCACGCACAATCTGCCCTCCGCCACCGTGCACACGGCGGACATGCGTGGCCTCGACCTTGGCCGCACGTTCAGCGCTATTCTGGCTTGGGACAGCTTCTTCCACCTCTCGCCCGCCGACCAGCGGCAGATGTTCGCCGTCTTCGCGCAGCACGCCGCCCCTGACACCATTCTGATGTTTACCAGCGGCCCCGATGAGGGCGTGGAGATGGGCGAAGTCGTCGGAGAGGCCGTCTATCACGCGTCCCTCTCGCCAGAGGCGTACCGCGATCTGCTGACACGCCACGGGTTCGAGGAACTGATGTTCAAACCCGAGGACCCCGACTGCGGGGGTCACTCGGTCTGGCTCGCCAAGTTTACTGGCGCATAAGGGGCGCGCGCGCCTCTTCGGCGTCCGCCCAGCGCTGGAGCCCCAGCACGATCCCCGCCACGATCCGCGCACGGCCCTCGGGCGTCTCCAACGTCGAGCGGTCGCCCGCGTTCGACAGGAACCCGACCTCGATCAGCACCGACGGGAAATCGGCAGCATTCAGCACCGCCAGATAGGCTTTGCGGTGCGGACGCGAGTTCACCGACGCCCCCGTATTGCCCAGCGACCGGATCAGCGTGTCGGCCAGCGCTTCGGTCTTCGGCGCGGTTTCGACCCGCGCCATATCCATCAGCACCGTCGCAATGGTGTCGTCATGACCGCTGAGGTCGAGGCCCGTGACCAGATCGCTCCGGTCATGACGCTCGGCCATGCGCTGCGAGGCTTCGCTCTCGGCATCATCAGACAGGGTGTAGATCGACGCGCCCGAAGTCACATCGTCCCCCTCCAGCGCATCCGCGTGGAGCGAGATGAACACATCCGCCCCCGCCGCCCGCGCGATGGTCATTCGCTCTTCCAGCGGCACGAACACATCCTCGTTGCGGGTCAGCACGGCCTTCATGCCTGCCTGACGGTTGATCGTCTCCGCGACCTCGCGGCCCAGACGCAGCATGACGTTGGCCTCTTGCAGCCCGCCCCGCTCCGCCCCCGGATCGATCCCGCCGTGACCGGGGTCGATGGCCACCGTCAGCAACCCGTCGTCGATGACCGGCATTTCGGCCTTCAGGTCCACACCCGCCATCATGTCCCAACCCGGATCGGGCGGCGCACCGGCGCTGGCCTTGAACTCCGCCTCGGTCGTCGGCGCCAGACGGATCGTCAGGTCCGCCGCATTCGTCACCGGATCAACGGCCATACCCGCAGTGTCGATCGCCAGAGGCTCCTTGAGGTCCACGATCATCCGCGACCACCCCGGACGGAGCGATCCGAACCGCAGGTCTGTCACACGAGTGGACTTCTGAAGGCCCTCTTGCGTGACGCCCCGCCAGTCGATCTCGCGGAAATCCACCACGAGCCGCATCGGATCATCGAGCGTGAACACGCGCCACGGCACGGGCTGCGATAGCTCCAGATCGACCTCGATCCCGAACCGCAGGTCCGTGACCGCGCTTTCATCCATATCCACACGCGCAAGGCCGGTGAAATCCTGCGCAGCCACCTGCCCTGCCAGAACGCAAGCCAGCGCGGCGCCCATAAAACGGCGGATCATCGGCGTGCCTCCATAAACGTCCCCAGACGGCGCAGACCTTCGGCGATATCCTCGGTCGAACGCGCATAGGACAGACGCAGCCAGTGCTTGCCCTCCACCGTGTCGAAATCGAGCCCCGGCGTCACCGCAACGCCCGCGTCCTCAAGGATCTGCCCCGCAAAGGCGAGGCTGTCATCGGTGTACTCGGACACGTCTATATAGAAATAGAACGCTCCTTCTGGCGGCGCGAACTTACCCAGCCCGATCTTCGGCAACCCGTCGATGAGCAGCTGACGGCTCGCGGCATAGGTGGCGATGTTGGCATCCAGTTCTTCGGTGCAATCCATCGCATGGAACGCCAGCCGCTGCGCGGCGTGGGACGGACAGATGAACTGGTTCTGCGCAATCCGCTCCACCACGCGCACGTGGTCTTCGGGCACGACCATCCAGCCCACACGCCAGCCCGTCATGCTGAAATACTTGGAGAACGAGTTGATGACGTAAGCCTCGTCAGTCACCGACGCCGCCGTCACCGCCTTCTGGCCATAATCCAGCCCGTGATAAATCTCGTCCGAGATGAACGCCGCATCCGCATCCTGACAGGCAGCCGCAAGCGCCGCCATCTCGTCCTTGCGAAGCATGGTCCCCGTCGGGTTCGCAGGGGACGCCACAATGAGACCTTGCAGATCATGCGCCGCCACGTCCCCAGGCACCGGCTGGAACCGCGCCTCTAGCGAGGTCGGAATATCAACGGGCGTGATATCGAAAGACTTCAGGATCTGCCGATAGGACGGATAGCACGGCGCACCAAGCCCTACGCGCTCGCCCGTATCAAAGAGCGCCGTGAACGCCAGCAGGAACGCCCCCGACGCACCCGCCGTGACAACGATCCGCTCGGGGTCCATGTCCACGTCGTACCACTCGCCGTAATGCTGCGCGATGCGGCGGCGCAATTCCGGCAGCCCCAGCGCCACGGTGTAGCCCAGCGGCCCGCCGTCCATGTCGCGCTGCAACTTTTCAACGGCTTCGCGCGGCGCACCGGTGCCAGGCTGGCCGACTTCCATATGGATGATATGCCGCCCCGAGACCTCCGCCTTGCGGGCGGCCTCCATGACGTCCATCACGATAAAGGGATCAACGGCGCCACGCCTTGAAGTCCGCATGTGCTGCCTCTTATGGTTCTTCTGCTCTGCCAACTGTTTGCCCTCGCCCTGCGTCTGCGTCAATCCGAGGGGGTGACATCACGGGCAACATATGCAGAACTTCGCCAGCACACAAACCGGAGACACTATGAAGCGCCTCGCCCTTTCCTTCGCCCTCGGCCTCGGTCTTGCCACCTCTGCCGCAGCGACCGATATCGACCAAATGACCGACGCCGAACGCGAGGCATTTGGCGCCGAAGTCCGCGCCTACCTGCTGGAAAACCCCGAGGTTCTGATCGAAGCCTATAACGTGCTCGAACAGCGTCAGGCACAGGCCGAAGCGGTCGCGGATCGCAACCTCGCCCAAGCCAACATGGACGCGCTCTATAATGACGGCCACTCGTGGGTCGGCGGCAATCCGGACGGCGACATCACCATCGTCGAGTTCATGGACTACCGCTGCGGCTACTGCAAACGCGCGTTCCCCGAGGTCGAGGAACTCATCGAATCCGACGGCAACATCCGCTTCATCGTGAAGGAATTCCCGATCCTCGGCGAAGCCTCCGTCCTCGCCAGCCGCTTCGCCATCGCCGCCCACCAGCTTTATGACGACGAGACCTACAAACTCGTGCACGACACGCTGATGGAATTCCGCGGCGACATCACGCCCGACAGCCTCGCGCAACTGGCTGACACCTTCGGCCTCGACAGCGCCACGATCCTCGAACAAGCCACTTCGAACGAGGTCACCGCCGTCCTGCAAGCGAACATGGAACTCGCCCAGATCCTGCAAATCTCCGGCACCCCGACCTTCGTCGTCGAGGACGAGATGGTCCGCGGTTACATGCCGCTGGCCGCCATGCAGCAAACGGTCGAAGAACAGCGCGCCGACTGACGCTTCATTCTGACACAAATACCTTGGGGTGAATGGCGCGCAGCGCCAGAGGGGCAAAGCCCCTGCCCCATAAACAAAAACGGGGCCCGCAAGGGCCCCGCTCTGTATTCCAAAGATGGAAAACTTATTCTTCGGTGACAGTGACGGTTTTCATCATGTCAGGCTGGCCGATGACCGCGCCGTTCGGGCCCATGCCGCGCTTGATCTGGTCAACGACCTCCATGCCTTCGGTCACGCCGCCGACGATGGTGTACTGACCGTTCAGGAACGGACCGGGTTCGAACATGATGAAGAACTGGCTGTTGGCCGAGTTCGGATCCTGCGAGCGGGCCATGCCCACCACGCCGCGATCAAAGCTCAGCTCGTCCGAGAACTCTGCGGCAAGGTCCGGATACTCCGAACCGCCCATGCCCGCACGGCGCATGTCGCCGCCCATCTTGCCGTATTCCACGTCGCCGGTCTGGGCCATGAAGCCCTCGATCACGCGGTGGAAGACGACGCCGTCATAGGCGCCCTCTTCGGCAAGGCGGGTGATGCGCTCGACGTGCTGCGGTGCCACATCCTCAAACAGGTCGATGTGGAACGTGCCATTCGCGCCCTCGCCCTCGACAGTGACGTCGAGGCCGGTCGCGAACGCCGGCGCTGCCAGCAGGGTAAAGGCTGCGGCGAGCTTAAGCATCGGCTGCAACCTTGACCGAGATCATCTTGTCGGGATCGACCGGCGGCTCGCCGCGAACGATCTTGTCGACGTGTTCCATGCCCTCGATGACGCGGCCATAGACGGTGTACTGGCCGTTGAGGAAATGGTTGTCCTTAAAGTTGATGAAGAACTGGCTGTTGGCCGAGTTCGGGTTCATCGAGCGTGCTGCACCAAGGGTACCGCGGTCGTGCGGCAGCTTGGAGAATTCAGCCGGAAGGTCGGGAAGGTCCGAACCGCCAGTGCCAGCGCGGCCGATGTTGAAGCTGTCGCTGTCCTTGTTGCCGTTTGCAACGTCACCGGTCTGGGCCATGAAGCCGTCGATCACGCGGTGGAAGACGACGCCGTCGTACTTGCCTGCGCGCGCCAGTTCCTTCATGCGCTCGGCGTGCTTGGGTGCGACGTCCGGCAGCAGTTCGATCACAACATTACCGTCTTTCAGTTCGACGATGACGGTGTTTTCGGGATCTTTGATTTCGGCCACGACGGCCCTCCTTTTTTGCTATTTGCGAAAACATAAGGCCCGTTCCCGCGAATGCCAAGTGATCGTCCTTGACCCCGAGACGAAAGACCTTATCCACGACGGTGCTGTGATTTTATGCAGGAGGCGATTATGGCTTGGAAAACTCTCGACGAAATGGAACTGGACGGTAAGCGCGTATTGGTCCGCGTTGACATTAATGTTCCCGTAGAAAACGGCAAAGTGACCGACACGACCCGCATCGACCGCATCGTGCCGACCATCAAGGACATCCTCGCCAAGGGCGGCACGCCGATCATGCTCGCCCACTTCGGCCGCCCCAAGGGTCAGGTCGTTCCCGAAATGTCGCTCAAGATCACCGTTCCCGCGCTCGAAAACGCTTTGGGCACCGACGTGACCTTCGTTGAGAAGCCCTCCCGCTCGGACATCGACGCCCTGCCGCAGGATGCCGTCGTTCTGGTCGAAAACACCCGCTTCGCCGCTGGCGAGGAAAAGAACGACCCCGAGATGGCGAAATTCCTTGCCTCGCTCGGTGATGTCTACGTCAACGACGCTTTCTCCGCCGCGCACCGCGCCCACGCCTCGACCGAAGGCGTCGCCAAGCTGCTGCCCTCCTGCGCTGGCCGCCTGATGCAGGAAGAGCTCGAAGCTCTGGACAAAGCGCTCGGCAACCCCGCCCGCCCCGTTGTCGCCATCGTCGGCGGCGCGAAGGTCTCGACCAAGCTGGACCTGCTGGGCAACCTCGTCGGCAAAGTCGACCACCTCGTCATCGGTGGCGGCATGGCCAACACCTTCCTCGCCGCCCAAGGCATCAACGTCGGCAAGTCGCTCTGCGAACATGACCTCGCCGACACCGCCCGCGACATCCTCAAGAAAGCCGACGAAGCGGGCTGCGAGATCGTCCTGCCGCGCGACGTCGTCGTCGCCAAGGAATTCAAAGCTGGCGCAGAGAACGACACCGTGGTTCCCGAAAGCGTGGCCGATGACGGCATGATCCTCGACGCAGGCCCCGCCACCGTCGAATACATCTCCGGCATCTTCGACAAGGCCAAGACCCTGATCTGGAACGGCCCGCTCGGCGCGTTCGAGATCGAGCCCTTCGACGCCGCCACCAACGCAGCCGCCAAGAAAGCTGCCGAAGCCACCAAGGCAGGCACCCTCGTGTCGGTCGCTGGCGGCGGTGACACCGTGGCCGCGCTGAACAAGGCAGGCGCGGCCGAGGACTTCACTTACATCTCAACCGCAGGCGGTGCGTTCCTCGAATGGATGGAGGGCAAGGAATTGCCCGGTGTCAAAGCTCTCAATCAGGAATGACACTTTAACGCTAACGGTTAGCGTAACCAGAATTGATAGCTTCACCCCGGTTACTTACAACCGGGGTGAAGGCCCCAAGGGCCCTCGGAAATGTATATTTCATGAGGTTTTACAAATGAATACGCAGATGGCCGACAAGGTCAGCAACGCCGGCGGCTTTATCGCAGCACTCGACCAGTCCGGCGGTTCCACGCCCAAGGCTCTGCGCGGATACGGTATTTCCGAAGACGCCTATTCCACCGAAGAAGAGATGTTCGACCTGATGCACGCCATGCGCGCACGCATCATCAAATCCCCCGCCTTCACCGGCGACAAGGTCCTCGGCGCAATCCTGTTCGAAATGACCATGGACCGCGACATCGACGGCACCCCGACCGCCGAATACCTCTGGAACGAAAAGCAGGTCGTTCCCTTCCTGAAAATCGACAAGGGCCTGATGGACGAAGAAAACGGCGTCCAGCTTCTCAAGCCCATGCCGGGCCTCGACGAGCTCCTCGCCCGCGCCGCCGCCAAAGGCATCTTCGGCACCAAGGAACGCTCGGTCATCAACGCCGCCAATCCTGTCGGTATCAAAGCGATCGTCGATCAGCAGTTCGAAGTCGCCAACCAGGTCCTCGCCGCTGGCCTAATGCCGATCCTCGAGCCCGAGATTACCATCACCATCTCCGACAAGGTCGAAGCCGAAGAGATGCTGAAGACCGAAATCCTCAAGCATCTGGATGCCATGCCCGCAGACAAGCAGGTGATGCTCAAACTCTCCCTGCCCTCCACCGACAATGTCTACGCAGAGCTGATCGCGCACCCGCGCGTCATGCGCGTCGTCGCGCTGTCAGGCGGTTATAGCCGCGATGAGGCCAACGATATCCTCACCCGCCAGAACGGCATGATCGCCAGCTTCTCGCGCGGTCTGGCCGAAGGCATCAGCGCCCAGCAGTCCGACGAGGACTTCGACGCCACCATCGCCACTGCGATCGACAGCATTTACGCCGCTTCGATCACCTAAGCAGACAAAGGCCCGCAAGACCTGAGTCCTGCGGGCCACATTTTCCATCACAGGCAAAAAAGTGAACGATCCTGCGCTTTTGGGGGATTCACAAAGCGATTCGCCTGTGCGAAACTGACCTCAACCGCCCGTCAGAGGCACCTTGAGGCAAACATGAATCGCAGCAAACGGCCCGGTTTCGGGGTCTTCATCTACTTCACCGGCGCGCTGATGCTCGCGCTCTACTTCGCCTTTGCCGCCGTGCAGGGTGAATACGGCGTATTCCGCCGCGCCGAAGTGGATGCCAAAGCCCGTGATCTGCGCACCGACCTTGATGCGATCAACATCGAGGTTGCCCGCATGGAAAACCTCACCCACCGCCTGTCGGACGAATTCCTCGACCTCGACCTTCTGGATGAACGCGCCCGTGACGTGCTCGGCATGATCCGCGCCGACGAAATCGTCGTCACCCGCTAAGCTCCCGCGCCCCTCACCTTTGTGCCCCAAATATCCCGGGGTGAATGGCGCGCAGCGCCAGAGGGGCAGCGCCCCTGACCTGTTTTCCGGCGAATATCCGCACGAAATAAGGGCAAATGCTTGCCTTGCGTGCAATGCAACCCACCTTCCCGCTTCAGACAAACATTGACTCTCGCCTCAAGCGGGATGATCCTGTATGGGATAGTTTAAAGTTAAACTACTTTGTATTTCGCCAGCAAAGGACGGAGGACCTATGGCCGCGAAGAAACCAGCCCCTCAGGCTAACGTGTCGAAGGAAGAGCTTCTTGGCTACTACCGCGACATGCTTCTCATCCGCCGCTTCGAAGAAAAGGCAGGCCAGCTCTACGGCATGGGTCTGATCGGCGGCTTCTGTCACCTTTATATCGGTCAGGAAGCGGTCGTCGTCGGCCTCGAAGCGACCGCCAAGGAAGGCGACAAGCGCATCACCTCGTACCGCGACCACGGCCACATGCTGGCTTGCGGCATGGAAGCCAACGGCGTCATGGCCGAGCTGACCGGCCGCGAAGGCGGCTACTCCAAGGGTAAAGGCGGCTCCATGCACATGTTCTCGAAAGAGAAGCATTTCTATGGTGGTCACGGCATCGTTGCAGCGCAGGTTCCGCTCGGCGCTGGCCTCGCATTCGCCGACAAATACAACGGCACCGACAACGTGACCTTCACCTACTTCGGTGACGGCGCTGCTAACCAGGGTCAGGTCTACGAGACCTACAACATGGCGCAGCTGTGGGATCTTCCGGTCGTCTTCGTGATCGAGAATAACCAGTACGCCATGGGCACTTCGGTCGCCCGCTCGACCAAGTCCCCGTCGCTCTTCGAGCGCGGCAAGGCTTACGGCATCGCTGGCGAAGAGGTTGACGGCATGTCGGTCCTCGCAGTGAAGGAAGCCGGCGAGCGCGCCGTCGCCCACTGCCGCGCAGGCAAAGGCCCCTACATCCTCGAAGTCAAAACCTACCGCTACCGCGGTCACTCCATGTCGGACCCGGCCAAATACCGGACCCGCGAGGAAGTGCAGAAGATGCGCGAAGAGCGTGACCCGATCGAGGGTATCCGTTCGATGCTCCTCACCGGCAACCACGCCACCGAGGAAGACCTCAAGGCCATCGACAAAGAAATCAAGGACGTCGTGAACGCTTCGGCTGAATTCGCGAAAGAAAGCCCCGAACCCGCGCTCGAAGAGCTGTGGACGGACATTTACGCGTAAGTCGAGGGAGGATTACACACCATGGCAACCGAAATTCTGATGCCCGCCCTCTCTCCGACGATGGAAGAAGGCACTCTGGCCAAGTGGCTGAAAAAAGAAGGTGACACCGTTTCCGCCGGTGACATCATCGCTGAAATCGAGACCGACAAGGCCACGATGGAATTCGAAGCGGTCGACGAAGGCATCATGGGCAAGATCCTGATCGCCGAAGGCACCGAAGGCGTGAAGGTCAACACCGCCATCGCCGTTCTGCTCGAAGAAGGCGAAGACGCCGACGCAGCCGTCGCATCCTCCTCCTCCGCTCCGGCGGAAAAGAAAGAAGAAGCGCCTGCTGAAACCCACGCCTCGGCTCCTGCTGCTGCCGCTCCTGCCAAGGACGTCCCGCAGCTCGACCTGACACCGGACTGGCCGGAAGGCACGTCCGTCAAAACCCAGACCGTCCGCGAAGCACTCCGCGACGCGATGGCCGAAGAAATGCGCAGCGACGACCGCGTGTTCCTGATGGGTGAAGAAGTCGCCGAATACCAAGGCGCCTACAAAATCTCCCAGGGTCTGCTGGATGAATTCGGCGCACGCCGCGTCATCGACACCCCGATCACCGAGCACGGCTTTGCAGGTATCGCCACTGGCGCCGCCTTTGCGGGTCTGCGTCCGATCGTGGAATTCATGACCTTCAACTTTGCCATGCAGGCCATCGACCACCTGATCAACTCGGCAGCCAAGACGCTTTATATGTCCGGCGGCCAGATGGGTGCTCCGATGGTGTTCCGTGGTCCGAACGGTGCAGCTGCCCGCGTTGGCGCCCAGCACTCCCAGGACTACGCCGCTTGGTACTCGATGATCCCCGGCCTCAAGGTCGTGATGCCCTACACCGCGTCGGACTACAAAGGTCTGATGAAGTCGGCCATCCGTGACCCGAACCCGGTCATCTTCCTCGAAAATGAGATCCTCTACGGTAAGTCCTTCGACGTGCCGGAGATCGAGGACTACACCGTTCCGCTCGGCAAGGCGCGCGTCGCCAAGCAGGGTAAGGACGTGTCCATCGTCTCGTTCGGTATCGGCATGACCTACGCCATGGAAGCTGCTGAAAAGCTGGCCGAAGAAGGCATCGACGCCGAAGTCATCGACCTGCGCACCCTGCGTCCGCTGGACTATGACACCGTGCTGGCTTCGGTCATGAAGACCAACCGCATGGTCACCGTCGAAGAAGGCTGGCCCGTCGGCTCCATCGGCAACCACCTGTCGGCCTACGTCATGACCCACGCGTTCGATTACCTCGACGCTCCGGTCCTGAACTGCACCGGCAAGGACGTTCCGATGCCCTATGCTGCGAACCTCGAAAAGCACGCGCTCGTCACCACCCAAGAGGTGATCGACGCTGTGAAACAAGTGACCTACCGCTAAGGAGACAGAGACATGGCAATCGAAATTCTCATGCCCGCCCTGTCCCCCACCATGGAGGAAGGCACGCTGGCAAAGTGGAACGTCAAAGAGGGTGACACCGTCTCCTCCGGCGACGTGATCGCAGAGATCGAAACCGACAAAGCGACGATGGAATTCGAAGCCGTTGACGAAGGCGTCGTCGGCAAGATCCTCATCGCAGAGGGCACCGAAGGCGTGAAGGTCAACACCCCGATCGCCGTCATGCTCGAAGAAGGCGAAAGCGCCGACGACATCAAGGTCAGCACCCCCGGCGGCGACGCTCCGGCAACCGACAAGGCCATCGCGGAGGCTGCCACGCCGGCAGTCGCCACCTCGGCTCCGGCCAAGGACGATGCCGCACCGGCTCCGGCTTCACCGAAGAAGGACGGGGAGCGTATCTTCGCATCGCCCCTCGCCCGCCGCATCGCCGCGCAGAAGGGTCTCGACCTGACCGCCATTTCGGGCTCGGGTCCGAAGGGCCGCATCGTTAAGGCCGACGTGGAGAACGCCACCGCCGCGCCGAAAGCCGACGCCCCCGCTGCCGCCAAGGCAGACGCACCGAAGGCCGCTCCGGCTGCCGCCGTTGCATCGGGTCCGTCGACCGAAGCTGTGCTCAAGATGTACGAAGGCACCGACTACGAAGAGGTCAAACTCGACGGTATGCGCAAGACCATCGCTGCCCGCCTCACCGAGGCCAAGCAGTCGGTCCCGCACTTCTACCTGCGCCGCGACATCGAACTGGACGAACTGCTGGCCTTCCGCTCGCAGCTCAATGCCAAGCTCGGCGACCGCGGTGTGAAGCTGTCGGTCAACGACTTCATCATCAAGGCCTGTGCCCTTGCGCTCCAGCAGGTTCCGGAAGCCAACGCCGTCTGGGCTGGCGACCGTACCCTGAAGTTCAAGAAGTCGGACGTTGCAGTTGCCGTCGCCATCGAAGGCGGTCTGTTCACGCCGGTCCTCAAGGACTCGGACAGCAAGTCGCTCTCGGCCCTCTCGGCAGAGATGAAGGACCTCGCCAAGCGTGCGCGTGATCGCAAGCTGGCACCGCACGAATATCAAGGCGGTTCCTTCGCGATCTCCAACCTCGGCATGTTCGGCATCGACAACTTCGACGCCATCATCAACCCGCCGCACTCCGCGATCCTCGCCGTTGGCGCGGGCGTGAAGAAGCCGGTCGTGGACGCCGAAGGCCAGATCAAAGCGGCGACGGTCATGTCCGTCACGCTCTCGGTCGACCACCGTGTGATCGACGGTGCGCTGGGTGCGAACCTGCTGAACGCCATCAAGGAAAACCTCGAGAACCCGATCGCCATGCTGGCGTAAACTTCCCGACATTCCACGCGAAAGCCCCGCTCCGGCGGGGCTTTTTCGTTTGTAGGTGGCCTTCGCTAATTTTCTGAAATTAATCCCGAAAATCGCGACGGAACCACGCCGCCCGCACGTATCAAGGGCGTCTCTTCGAAATGCAGTCGTTTAACGAGTGCTTCGGTACTGCGATGCCCCACCCAGCCGTTTCTGCATGGCGGTCAGGCAGGTCCATCGCAAAGAGGGGAAAGGGCCCCACACCCTGCTCTTTCCCCTTCATCCGACTGAGGATCGAGGAGGCGTGCATATGAGCCCCCCTGTTAGCCGCTGTGTCCCAATCTTTCAGCGGCGACCTAGCGCCTCCGGTTTCCTCGCCGGAGGCGCGTTTTTGTTTTACGGCGCGGGGCGGTCATCCAGCGTCAGTTGCATCAGCACCAGATCGAGCCAGCGGCCGAACTTCTTGCCGACCTGCGGCATCCGTCCGGTTTCGACAAAGCCCATGCGTTCGTGCAGGCGGATCGAGCCTTTGTTCTCTGCCGCGATGGCGCCGATCATCACGTGACGACCCGTTTCGCGGGCGTGGTCGATGACCTTTTGCATGAGGACGGGACCGATGCCCTGCCCTTGGAATTCGGGCAGCACATAGACCGAATGCTCAACGCTGAGGTCATAGCCGTCCTTGGGACGGAACGGGCCGTAGCTGGAATAGCCAGCGGGCTTGCCGTCCACCTCTGCGATGAACACCGGACAATTCAGCGCCGCGCGGTCTTTGAGGAACTGTTCGCGGTTCGCCACGTCGACCTTTTCGGTCGTCCACAGCGCAGTGCCGCCGTCGACTTCATCGTTCCAGATCTGGGCGAGCAGAGGCGCGTCACTCTGTACGGCATCACGAATGTCCATGGTCTTCCCCGTCATGGGCGCAGCGGCCCCGAAATATTTGAAAAGTTTGATTTAACGCAAAGGCGAGGCGACTCGCCGGTGGTACTCAGCAACCAACAGATATGAACGGAGACGAACATGGATTGGAAGCCCGAGCTGGCCAACACCGCCGCCCTCACCCGCGATTTTCGCAAAATGCATCCCGATGCGGGCAAAGCGTTCACGCAGATGCACCACGCCGCCCTGTCGGAAGGTGCGCTGGACGTCAAAACCAAGGAACTGATGGCGGTGCTCGTGGGGATCGTGACCCACTGCGGCGACTGCATAGGATTTCACATGCAGGGCGCAAAAAAAGCCGGCGCCACCAAGGAGGAAGTCGCAGAGATGGTCTCTGTCGCGATCCTTATGGGCGGTGGCCCCGGCTATATGTACGGGATGAAGGCGCTGGAGGCCTTCGACCAGCTTTAACCTTCGTACTTGGACTGCTGTCCGGCGCACTTGTTGAGCAATTGATCCATCGACACCGACGGCTGATCGCAGCCCGCTTCGCCCACGATCTTGGCCGGAACACCGGCCACGGTCTTGCAGCACGGCACTTCGTGCAGAACGACCGAACCGGCCGCGATGCGGCTGCGGTTGCCGATGCGGATGTTGCCCAGAACCTTGGCACCGGCACCGATCAGAACGCCGTCACCGATTTTCGGGTGACGGTCTTCTTCTTCCTTACCGGTTCCGCCGAGCGTCACCGAGTGCAGCATCGACACGTTGTCACCAACGACAGCGGTTTCGCCGATCACGATCGAATGCGCGTGGTCGATCATCAGGCCGCGGCCGATACGTGCGGCGGGGTGGATATCGACGCCAAAGGTTTCCGACACACGCATCTGGAGGAAATACGCCAGATCCTTGCGGCCCTGATTCCACAGCGAATGACCGAGGCGGTACGCCTGCACGGCCTGATAACCCTTGTGGTACAGAAGCGGCTGGAGAAGACGGTGCGTCGCGGCATCACGCTCGACCGTCGCCACGAGGTCCGCGCGGGCGGCAGAAACGATATCCGGATCGTTCTCGTAGACGTTGTCGGCGATCTCGCGCAGCAGCTGCTCCGACATCTCGGACGAGGCGAGCTTCATCGCGATGCGGTAGGCCAGCGCGTCCTGGAACGTGGGATGGTGCAGCACACCCTGATGCAGAAGGCTGCCCATGAGCGGCTCTTCGAGGATCGCATTTTCCGCCTCTTGGCAGATACGGTCCCAGACGGGATCGACATGAGCGAGGTTCAGGTTCGGTTTTGCCATAGCGCGGCTCCACGTTTATCTTCTGCGGCCTTTTACACCAGATAGCCCCCTCGGCGAAAGTTCAAACCCGTGATGGGCCTGTTCACCGAAAGTTATGGTCACGCCGTTCCAGAACGGCACTCACTACACATTGTACGGCGCTGAGGTAGGCCGGATCACCCGGACGCGGCAGATCGGCCCGCGTACGGGTTTGCACGGCATCGACAAGCGAGCCGTTTCCCCAATGTGGATGACGTTTTCCGGTGTTCTTGCGGTATTTATCAGCGATCCGCGCGGCCTCGATAATGGCCAGCGCGAGGGTCCGCCAATGCTCCTTCGGGGCGGCGAGCAGAACGCTCGCCACCGCCTCCAGATCCGCCAGAATGACGGGCCGCATTACGCGACCTTCAGGTATCGCGCCGCGCCCGCGCCGAAACGGGCGGACATTTGCGCCAGTTCGACGTCATATCCCTGCATGGCCGAGTCGGCCTGCATCAGGTGGGATTCGTAGTGCCAAGCGGGCGCGTTCGTGACCTCTTCGCGGGTCATCCGCCCGTCCACCCAGATGCGGAGGCGGTATTCCTCCTTCTCCTCTGACAGCGGCACATCGGTTCCCGCCCAATCGTCTCCGCCCAGACGCGTGCGCCTGATCCACGTGATCCGGTGCCCACCGCCGGGGTCAGCAGTCTGCCGCAAATGACAGGGCGCATAGGGTCGCAGGCCGCGGCCCTCGCAAGCGACCTCGACATGGCGGTAGGCGGGATCGTCGAGTGCACGGGTTGCGGGGCCAAAGCGGTAATGCCGCGCCACCCCGCGCAGGGTTTCGGGGTAATCGACAGGCTGCACGGCCTTGTCGATCAGCACGAAGAGACTGCCCGCCTCGTGACCGTGTAGCGCTATATCATCGGTGCCGAAGCGCCCTCTGAGCCGCGTTTCAATCGCGTAGGTGTCGGGGGCCACCAGCGTCGCCTTGCGGAACTGAAGCAGCTCCCAACCGCCCGTGGAGCCGTCGCCCACAGCGGCGAGGTTCTTCCCGCTCAGCAGCCCCGCCACCTTGCGCGAGGATAGACCGCCCTTCGCCAGTTTGATCCGCACCGCAGGCCCGCGATCCCACGTGGCGCTGCCCGCTGGCGGCAGGTCATCTAGCAACGTTCCCGCGATGGCGGATTTGTAGTGCGTCTGCGCGAGCGTGTAATCCTCGTCATCCTCCCCATGCCAGAGCGACACCGCCCCCGGCCACGGGACGCCTAATGCTGCGAAATGCGGGGTGTGCGGTGCCTCATCGTCCATGATCGGCAGGTCGAGGAACAGGCCCGTCACAGGCACAGGCGCCACGAAATCGCGCATCGTCACCACGTCGTCGGTCGCGGGCGACGGCGCGTAGATGTTGGGGGAAATCTGGACCGCTTCGACCTCGGCCAGCCCTGCGTGGGTAATGCGGTCGATGCGGTAGCTGATGCCGTTCAGGCTGACCGTATCCCCCGCGCCGAGGTGGCTTTGCGACGGGGGCAGCGCGAAACGAAGCACCTCGCGGGCGACGCGGGCCTCCGACAGCCAGCGGTCGGCGATCTGCCCAGCCTCGCCCGCCGTCAGGACGAGGGGCAGTTCGTTGCGGGACGCGGTGCGTGTGGTGTCGTCGGCGTGGATCGCCTCTGCGCTGCGGTCCTGATAGTCGCCGCCGCTTTCCACGTAGCCCAGACGGATGCGGCCTGCGACCTCGGCCTCGGACGAGCGGGAGCGCTCGACGGCGGTGGCGGCATCGTCGGGCAAGGCGAGGAGGTTTTCGTCGAGGGCTTCTCCGGTCGCCGTGGTGCGGGAGATGAACGTCAGCTTGCCGTCACGGTCCACCACGTCGAAGCCGAACGCCAGTTGCAGTGGTTGCAGCACTGCGCGTGCGGTCAGCGCGTCCGAGGCATAGCCCCGCACGATGCCGTAGAGGCGGCTGGTGTCCACGTCCGTCATGCCAGAGCGGGCGCAGACCTCGGTCACGACGGAGGCCAAGGTGCGCGACGCCGCGCGACCGTTCAGCCAGTGACCGCGCGCGTAGTTGTCACCGTCCGCCCAGACGGCAGCGTTCGCGGGGAAATGCGGGAACGGGCGACTGTCCCACGCCCAGACGTGGGCGCGGGTCATGTCGACCATGGGGCCGTCGTAAAGCGGCGAGACAGGGTTGTTCGCCGCCTGCCCGTAGTGGCCGTGCATGGCGCGCAGGTATTGCGTCTGGATCAGGTCATCGCGCCCGCCGTTCGAGTAATGCGGCAGCGAGCTTTCCGAGGATTTCGGGTCGAGGAATTTGTTCGGCTGGTTGGTCGCCTTGTCGATGGCGGCGCAGCCGAGCTCAGTGAAAACGATCGGTTTGCTCTGCGGCTCCCACGCTGTCGGGGTGTCCGAGCGGACACCGTCCACGCGGTCGTGGTGCGGGTTCAGCCACCAGTTCCGGATGTCCTTGGCGCGCCAGATCCACGGCTCGTTCAAGCCGTCGGTGATCGGGGTGCGTATCTGGGCGTCGCGGGCCTCGGGCGAGTGGTAGAACCAGTCGTACATCTCGCCGCCTTCGATGTTGGCGGCAAGGTAATTTACGTTGTGAATCGCGCCCCACGCGGCGTCGGCGTGGTCGTTCCCGTCGCGCCAATCGGAGAGCGGCATGTAGTTGTCGATGCCGATGAATTCGACGTTCTGATCGGCCCAGAGCGGGTCGAGGTGGAAGAGCTTGTCGGCGGTGCCTGCGGGCTGGTAGCCGTGATATTCCGACCAGTCGGCGGCGTAGCCGATCTGCGTATCGGGGAGGATTTCGCGGACATCGGCAGCGAGTTGGCGCAGATGCTCGACGGCAGGAAATCCTTTGTTATCGCGGATTTGCGTGAGACTCCTCATCTCGGAGCCGATGCAGAATGATGCCACGCCGCCTGCGATGGCACAGAGGTGCGCGTAGTGCAGAATGAAGCGGCGATAAGACCACTCAAGCGGGCCGGTATAGGTGACCCGATCGCCGCTCAGTGCGAAATCGGACACCTGCGCGTTTCCGAAGAAAGCGTCCACTTCGTCACGGGCGGTTCGCGTGCCATCAGGACTTCCAGGCTGGTCCGGCGCGAGGCTGGTGGTGATACGGCCACGCCACGGCAGCGCGGGCTGGGTGTCGCCGCCCCACGGGTCGGGGAGTGTGTTGTCCCCCATCTGCTCCATCAGGATGAAGGGGTAGAACATCGGGGCCATGCCGCGCGCTTTGATCGCGCGGATGGCTTCGATCACGGAGGCATCGCAGGGCGTGCCGCCGTAGACCGCGCGGCCTCCGTCAAAGGGGACCAGTCCAGCGGCGGTGCGGTCCGCGCCGGAGACGGTCCACGGCATCGCCTCGGGGTCTGCCTCGTCATTTTCGGCGCGCGGGCCGATGCGGCACTCCCCGCAGCGTAGGTCATTGCCGAACCACGACACGATTACCGACACGTTTTTCGCGTTCGGCAGCTCGCATTCGAGGGCGTCGAGCGAGGTCTCCAGATCGGACTTGCCCGAGGGGGAGTTGATGTTGAGCGAGCGGTAGGCGCCGAGGCCGGTTTCAGCGGTCACAGGCGTCGTGGCGAGGGCGTATTCGCCGGTACCGGGGATCAGGGCGACGCCGTTTACCATGTCCGCGACCTCGTCCGAGGCGGAGGGGCGGAAAACCTCGAACGACAGCTGGGGGACGCGGTTGCCGAAGCGGCCAAGGGGCATGTCCTCGATCACCACGTAGGCCGTGCCGCGATAGGCGGGAGCCGCGCCCTGCCCCTCGACCGCTTCGATGCGGGGATCGGGGCGCTGGGTTTCGGTGCCTTTGTAGGTGCGGATGGTGAGGTCGTCGCTGGCGATCTCGGCCCCGTCGGCCCAGATGCGGCCGATGCCCGAAATCTCGCCTTCGCAGAGCGCGATGGCGAGGCTGACGGTGTAGCTGTATTCGGTGACGGAGGGCGCGGTCTTGCCGCCGCCGGTGGTTGTCTGGTCCTCGAGAAAACGGGTCGCCCAGATGACTTGGCCCGCGACGCGGGTGCGGCCGTAGATTTGCGGGATGACGGAGCCTTCGTTGGCGGAGGTCAGGCGCAGACGGTCGATGCGGCCCGTCTCGACCGCTTGGGAGCCGCCGAGGAGCCGCTCGTCGATCATCTGACCCAATGCGGCCCCTGCCGCCTGACCGAGCGCGGCGGCCGAAAGGCCGAGCACCGTGCCGCCCACTGCGCCGCCGATTGCGGAGCCTGCCGCTGCAAGAACCAGAGTGGCCATCAGATGTCTCCTTTAGGGAATGCGAAACGGGCCGCGATACGGCGGGCCCAAGGGGGTGTCAGGCGGCTTTCGACAACGCCGTGACCGGAGCAGGAATGGATGAAGGCGGCGTCCTCGCCGGTGGCCGACTGGATCGCGGCGTGGCGGGCGGGCTGGCCGTCTTTCATGCGGAACAGGAGGATGTCGCCTGCGTCTGCCTGCGTTTTCGGGGTCAGGTGGCGGGCGAGCGCGGGCATGAGGTCATCCGCCCCCGTCCAGCCCGCAGCATAGGGCGGAATGTCCTGCGGGAGCGGGCCGATGAGCGCCTGCCAGACGCCGAGTATCAGGCCGAGGCAATCGCAGCCCGCGCCGAGGCAGCTTGCCTGATGGCGGTACGGGGTGCCGATCCAGCGGCGGGCCTCTGCCACGATCATCGCAGCGAGCCGCCGTTGTGATTACCTGCGCGCAGCGGGCTGGAGATCAGCCAGTCGTCACCGGGGATGTCCGGAAAACCGCGGTAATTCTTCAGGTTCGCGAATTTGTAGCGGCAGGTGGACATGCGCTTGTCGCAACCTGCGGTGAGGCGGACCTCGTGCAGGCCGAGAGTGCGGATCGGCTCCCACAGCTCCATCGTACGGCCAAGGCCGGTGAAGCGGTCGGCTTTGATAAGGCCTATGAGGCCCTTGGCGGGGCCATCCTGGACTGTGAGGCTGCCCTTTTCGAACCAGCGTGGGGCGTAGGTGTCGAGGCCGGTGAAGGTGAGCTCGGTGGTGGTGATCTGTGTCGGCGTGGCGGTGACGGTGAACGCCTCGTCGGTGGTGTCCACGCGGCACTGCGCATCGCCCAGAACGGCGCTGCAATCGCGTTGGTAGATGCGGCCTTGGGGAGTGTTCAGCGCCTCGGCGAGGCCGCGCAGTTCGGCTTGGAACTCGGGACCGGCGCGGCGGATCTCTCCGATCAGGCCGCGAAAGACGAGCTTGCGCTGCGCGGTGTCGGCCCAGTTGACGTGCCAGAAGGTGACGCCCGCGCCGTCGTAGCGTCCAGCGGCGATGTCGTCGTCGGTGATGGCGGCGTCCGAGAGGGTGCCGATCGCCTCGGAATTATCGACCGAAAGGCCCGTCGATTGTTCGAGCGCGCGGGCGGTGAGGCCAGCGCCTGCGCGGAAGGTGATGCCGTCGAACGCGAGGTCGCGGTCATGGTCGGTGAAGCCCAGAACGAGGCCGTCCTTGCGGGTGACGGCCCATGCGCGGGCGACGGTGGTGATGCCGGTTTTCAGATGCTCGGACAGGGTCATACGCGGACCTCCACCACGGGAACTGCGGGGACGTCTCCGGCGCGAAAACTGGCGACGGAGGTCTGGATGCGGTCGGTGTCAAAGCGCACGGGCACGTCGAATTCGAAGCCCGCGCGGATGTCCGCGCCGACATCGGGTGCGTGGGTAAACTGGATGAGGCCCGCCGTGTAATCGACTGTATAATCTATGCTTTCCGACTGCGAGATACCGTCGATGGTGACGAGCACGGTGCCCAGCACGGGCTTGGTCACGGGGCGGTCATAGGTGACGTGGCCGGAGGCGTAGCGCTTGACCAGTTGGAAGGTCGTGGTGACTTCGTCGCCCGTGCCGATGTGCTGGTCGAGGCCGCTTGGCTCCATCGACGGAAGGCAGGATTTGTAGTCGCTCCAGTCCTTCCAGCGAAAGCCGAATAGCTGGCCGCGGCGGGCTTCGAAAAACGCGATCAGTGCCTCAACGTCATCGAGCGAGCGCAGGCCCACACCCGCGTCATAACGGCGGCGCGAGTGCGCCCACGGGCTGTTGCGCTCCTCATAGCCGTTGGCGAGGGTCACGACCTCGGTCCGGCGTTCGGGACCGCCGACGGAGCCGAAGGAAAGCGATGCGGGAAAGCGCACGTCGTGGAACATGGCGGGGTCTCCTTAGCGGTTGCGCTGGCCGCGGCCCAAGGCGCGGGACATCTGGGCGACGATCTGGTCGCGGCTGCGGGCAAAGCCCTGCACGTCGGGCGTGGTGATGTTCATGGTCACGTTGACGGACCCGCCGCCCTGCGCACGCACGCCGAGACGACCATCGGCGCCGCGCGTGAGGGGCATGATGGCCTCTGGCCCGGCTTCTCCCATCAGGCCTGTGCCGCCGCGCATGGCGAAGGTGGTGGGGCTGCTGACCACGCCGCCCTTGGCAAAGGGCATAACGCGGCCTTGGGAGAACGGCGCGCCATTGGCAAAGGGCAGAATGCCGGACACCAGCGCGCCGACGCCGTCCGCCATGAGACCGCCGAAGTGGTCGGTGACGGGCTTCATCGCGCTGTTGTAGACGGTTTTGCCAAGCTGCTGGGCAAGGCCCGTGAGCGCGTCGCCGAGCTTTTGCCCGTCGAAGATCACGCCGTCGAAGGCTTTGCGCAGGCCGGTGGAGAGCCCGCGTTCGAGGCCCGCGAGGTCACGGGTTGTGTCGGACAGGGTGCTACGAAGCCCGCGCAGTTCGTCGCCGAACGCGCTGGTCATGGCGGAGGTGTCCGCAAGCTGGTCATCAAGGTCGTCGAAGTCAGGCATCTGGCCCTCCGTTCGGGGTGTCGGGATAGAGGCGCGACAGCTCTGACAGGCGGTCGCGGCCCATGGAGGGCGTGGCGGCTTCGGTGCCGAGCATGAGCATCAACTCGGCAGGCGTGAGCGCCCAGAACTCGGCCGGTTTGAGGCGCAGGAGGCGCAGACCGACCCTGAGGAGACCCGCCCAATCCATCAGGCGGGCGGCGTGAAAGCGCGGGCGAGCATCTGGGCTGCCGCGCGGGCCGCGCCGATGGGGCCGCCCGCGATGTCGGCGGTCAGAAGATCGGACGCCTGCCCCTGCCAGCCGCCGCCCCGCAGGCCGGCCACGACCAGCGCCATCACATCGGCGGAGGTGTAGTGACCGGCCTCGAACCGGGCGACCAGATCGAGGAGCGATCCGGCGCCCAAGGTCGCCTCCAGCTCGGCCAGAGCGCCGAGCGTGAGTTTGCAGGTGTGGGTCTGGCCGTCGATGGTGAGCGCGACCTCTCCGGCGTGGGGGTTCGCCATTAGGACGCCGCCGTGAAGGTCAGCGCGCCAGCGGAGGCGAGCGAGAGCTCGTAGGTGGCTTCGCCGTTGTGGCTGCCCGCGTATTCGATCGAGGTGATCAGGAACGCGCCCTGCACGGTGCCGAAATCGGGGATGATGACCTGAAATTCAGGCGTCACGCCGTCAAAGAAAATCTGGCGGGCGCGCTCGTCGGTGTCGGCGTCCTTGAACACGCCAGAGCCGGAGATGGACGCGGATTTGACGCCAGCACCGCCCAAGAGTTCGCGCCAGCCGCCCTGACTTTCGAGCGAGGTGACATCGACGGTTTCGGCGTTGAAGCTGATGCGCGTGGCACGCAGGCCAGCGGCGGTGACGAACTGGCCGTCGCCGGTCATGTCGATCTTGATCAGAAGGTCTTTGCCATTCTGCGCTACCATAGGAAATCTCCTTGTGTCAGAGGCTTACGGGCCTCAGTTAAGCTGGGTGCGCGCACGGAAGCGCAGGTCGATGCGGCGGGCATCCTCGCCCTGACGGGTGGCCACGGCGCGGGTGAACGCGAGCGAGACGAGGTGTCCGGCGGTGAGCGTCAGCGAGTTTTCGAGCGCGGTGCAGATCGCGGCTGCGGCCTCTTTCGCGGCGGTGAAACCGGCCTGCGTGGTGACGACGGACACGGTGAAATCATGCTGCGCGCCGTGGCCTGTGGCGTCGGATGCGTCCTTAACCGTCTCAGGCCCAAGCTGCGCGTAGAGCGCGGGCGCGGTGCCGAAGGGGAGCGCGTCGTAGATGTGGGAGCCGAGGTGACGGACAACCTCGGGATCGGTGTAGAGCTGCTGGAAAACCGCAGCTTGAAGGGCGGCGGAAAGCGCGTAGGTCATGTGTCCTCCTTCGCGAAACACAGCAGGAAACCGCGCTGCGCATCGGCCACCGCGTTGATGGTGTAAGTGCGCCCGCCGCTGAGGATGCGGTCGTGGAGCGCGGGGCGGACGTCATTGCGGGCCATGATGCGCAGCGAGGTGCCGGAGGCACTGGCGCGAGCATCGACGGCGGCCCAGACGGTCGCGACATCGCTCCAACCCTCGGCATAGCCGCCCGCGTCGTCGGGCGTGCGGGTGCGGGTTTGCAGCGTGAGCGGCGTGTTCAGGACGGGCGCTTTCACGGGCGGGCTCCTGCGGTCATGCGGATCGGCTGGAAGCGCGCGGTGATGGCGGCGACGGCGGGCGGGAACGTGGCGCGCTCGACCGCTTGGCCGTGGCGGAAATCGTAGTAGTGCGCAGCGAGCATCAGCACCGCCTGCGCCAGATCGGCGGGGATCGCGTCGAAGGTCTCACCATAGCCAGCGGTGAGTTCGACGCGGGCGTAACCGCCTGCGGGGATGTGCGGCAGCTCCAGCCCCAGCGCGATCAGGAACGGGCCGCGAAAACCGGGCGCGAGGGCAAAGCCGCTGGCGGTGGTCTGGCTGCCGGAGCGGTCAACGAGGCGGATGGCGGTCACGTCGGAAACAGGCTGCACGGGGAGCGTCTGTTCCGACGGGTTGCGCCACTGGCCGATGACCCATGTGAACGGGCGGGAAATCAGGATGCGGCCCGTGCGGGCTTCGATCGCGGCGATGGCGGCGCGCAGGCAGCTTTGCAGCGGGGCATCGCCGGAGCCGTCCTCGGGGAGATCGGCACCCAGACGCAGGTGGTCTTTGAATTGGGCCACCGGAAGGGCCGCGGCGGGCACCGGTGTCTGTTCTGTCAGCATCATGGAAGGTCTCCGAAGGCGGCGTGGAAAGGAGACCGGACGCAAGTCCCGACACTGCTCGGACGGAGGGAACAGCTGGACAATGCGGGCGCGTCCGGTCAGGCAGGCGGGGAGGATCGCCTGCCTATGGGGTGGCTCAGGCGGCGAACTTCAGCAGCTTGATCGCCTTGAAGTCGCTGACGGCACCGCCGACACGTTTGGTGGCGTAGAACAGGACGTGCGGCTTGGCCGAGAACGGATCGCGCAGCAGGCGCACGTCGGGACGCTCGGCGATGGTGTAGCCCTGCGCGAAGTCACCAAAGGCAATCGCGTTGGCACCTGCGGCGACGTCCGGCATGTCCTCTGCGATGAGGACAGGATAGCCCATGAGGCGCGCGGGCTCGCCCTGGCTGAGGCCGTCCGACCACAGGAAGCGGCCGTCCGCGTCCTTGAGCTTGCGCACGGTGCCTGCGGTTTTGGAGTTCATCACGAAGCTCGCGCCCGCGCGGTATTCGGCGCCGAGGGCATAGACCAGTTCGATGATCGGATCGCCGGTCTCGATGCCGCCCGATACGCCGGTGGAGACATAGCCGATCTTGCCCCACTCCCACGACGCGTTCGGGGTGACGGGATAAGTCAGGAAGCCCTTGGGTTTGTCGGCGCCATTACCCGCGACAAAGGCCGAGGCTTCGGAGCGGGCGAACTTGTCCGCGATGCGCGAGGCCAGCCAGTTTTCGATGTCGAACGCGCTGTCATCCAGAAGGCGCTGCGAGACCTTCGGCATGGCCGAGAGTTCGTTGAGCGGGATGGTGATGCGGTCGATCTGCGGGGCTGCGGTCTCGCCCGTGGCGGTGTCCTCGTTCGCCCAGCCCGCGCCCATGTCGGCGTGGTCGACCAGAAGGTCATAGGAGGTCGCCTCGACCGTCACGATGGAGGCGATGGCACGCAGCGAGGCGGTGGAGTTCAGCGCCGATTTGATGTGGTCCGAGGTCTGCGGGTCCACCAGATAGCCGCCGTCGGCAGCCACGGTCGAGGACATCGCCTTGCCTTCGAGCGGCAGGTCGCGCAGGCCCTCGTCATCGCCCGAACGCAGGTAGGCGGCGAACGCCTTCTGGTGCGGGACTTCGTCATGTGCGCCTGCCGAGAGTACGGGGCGTGCTGCGATCAGCGATTTACGGTCGAGTTTGGTCATCCGGTCTTCCTGCTGTTGAAACCTGGCATCAATGCCGTCGGAAAAGGTTTTGAATTCGCTCATGAAATCGCTCAGCGCAGATTTCATGTCCTCGGCCGGAGACACGTCTTCTCCGGCCCGGGATTTGATCTCGGGGTGTTCCATTCCTGTCCTTTCAAAAGCGGGCTCAGCCCTTGGCGAAAATCCGTGCGGCGCTGCGGAACGCATCGGCCACATCGCGAAGCGCGGCGTGTTCGGGGGTGTCACCCTTGGCGGCAACACGCGCCTCGGGCAGCATCGGGAACGTCACGAGGGACACCTCCCAGAGGTCGAGTTCGGTCAGCAGACGGCGGCCCTGCGCGTCCTTGGATGCCTTGAGCGTGCGGTACCCGATGGAGAGCCCGTCGATAGCGCCCGCCTCGATCAGCGCGGCAGCCTCGCGGCCCTTGGCGACGTCGGTCAGCAGACGGCCTTTGACGCGCAGTCCGCGGTCGTCTTCGGTGACTTCGTCCCAGATGCCGATGGGCTGCGCGGGGTCGTGCTGCCAGAGCATCTTGACCGCGCCGCCCTTGGCCGCGAGCCGTTTGAGCGAGGCCGCATAGGCCCCTCGTTCGACGATATCGCCGCCCTGATCGACAGCCCCGAATAGCGAGGCGTAGCCCGCGATGACATGCCCGTCGGTCAGGGCAACGTCCCCGCCGAGGGCCGTGAATTTGTGTTCAAGCATGGTCTCTCCTTATCCGGCGATCTGGCTAACAAGCGTCGCCAGCGTCAGCGCCAGCACGGCGCACATCACCAGCCAGACCTGACGGGCCAGCCGCGTGATGACGGTTTCGATACGGCCCAAGCGCAAATCGAGCTGGGCGAACCAGAAATCGGTGGCGGGCGGCTCCTCGCGGGGTTTGAGGTCGACGACATCACCCATGCGTCACCTCCAGCGCAGGCAGGCCCAGCAGCGCGCGTTTTTCCGCATCGGTAAGGAAACTCGCGTCGCTCACCCGCCGCCACGCCGCTTCGCGCTCGGCGGCCAGCGCAGGGATCTGGTCGGGGTCGGGACGCATATCGATGCGCTCGCCGGTGAAATCCGACAGCCAGTCCGCGATGACACCCGTGACCCGCGATGCCAGCGGCATGACGGTGAGGCGATAGAACGCGCGGTTGGCCTCCTGATAATTGGCGTAAGTCGCATCCCCTGGAATGCCGAGCATCATCGGCGGCACACCAAAGGCGGTGGCAATCTCGCGCGCGGCGGCTTCCTTGGTCTTCTGGAATTCCATGTCCGAAGGGCTGAACCCCATTGGTTTCCAGTCCAGCCCGCCTTCGAGCAGCATCGGGCGCCCCGCATTGCGCGCGCCTTGGTGCATGGTCTCCATCTCGTGGAGCAGGCGGTCGTACTGGTCCGAGGTCATGGTGCCCTGCCCGTCAGCGCCGTTGTAAACGATCGCGCCAGAGGGCCGCGCCGCATTGTCAAGCAGCGCCTTGGACCAGCGCGAGGCACTGTTGTGCACGTCCACGGCAGTCGCAGCGGCCTCCATCGGGGACAGGCCGTAATGGTCGTCCTGCGGGTGGAAACTGCGGATATGGCAGATGGGGCTGGGACCATCGCCCAGAGCGAACCGGTGCTTGCGCCCGCCCACCGCATAGTCATACGCAACAGGCCACCCGTCAGCGCTAGGCACGAGGCTCATCCGGTCGGAGCGCAGCACATGCAGCTCCAGCGGCAGATCCCCCGTGCCCACGGCCTCCAGATAGGCATTGCCGGTCAGTAATAGCTGCCCGTAGACCGCTTCCAGAAACGCAGCGCGGCCCTGCCCGCTGTTGGGGCGCTGCAAGAGGCCCGCCACGGGGTGCTCGTCATAACGGCGCTCGCGGTCCTGATAGACCAGCGGCAGCGCGGCGGCGGCCTCGGAAATCATCTTTACCGCACGAAACCCGACCGGATTGCCGGTAAAGCCCTGCTTGGTCAGTGACGCGGCATCACGCGGCGACCAGACGACGCGGCCCGCGCCCATGGCAACGACGCGCCCTGTGGCGGATGCCTTTGCCTCGGGCACCTCAGCCGCGCCGCGTTTCAGAAAGTCGAACATTGGCTTCTCCTTGCTCCCGCCCGATCCGATGAAACCGTTATCCGCTATTCCTCTTAAAATGCGGCGAAGGCACCGTACGGTGCCCCCGCCTCTTCATTCTGACAAAAATACCTCCGCCGGAGGCCGCAAGCCCGCAAGGGCGCAGCTACAGCCCCCGCATCCGAGGGGCGCGCCAAGTGGCAGCGGGACCGATCAAGAGCTCATGCAGCGCCCAGACCAGCGCATCGACGCGGTCGGGCGAACCCTGCCCGTCATAGCCCTGCATCGTCATGCGGCACATCTGGTCCTCCAGATCGCCGAGACCCCGCAGGTGCGCCACACGGCCCTGCTCGTAAAGCGCCGCGACAGGTTCGGCGCGGGCGCTTTTGCCTGTGGCGGCACGGACCGCGCGGTAGGAGACCAGCGGGTCGATCTGGCGCACGACCTCTTCGACCAGAGCGCCGCCTTGGTTGACCTCGGCCACCAGACGGTCCGCACCATGACGGTGGTAGGCATCCACGGCGGCCTTGGCCCAGACGTGGGGCAGCGCGCCTTGCACTGTGGCGTCCTCCAGCACGTAGGCTTTCCAGTCGCGGGGCGGGCCGGTCATCGTCACGCCCGCCACGATGATCCCGCAAGCGTCAGAGCGCTTGTGTCCCGTCACGGGCGGGTCCACAGCGACGACGATGCGGTCAAGGACGGGCGCGTGATCCACCCGCGCACCCTCCAGCCCCGCAGAAGTCCAGAGCCCGCCTTCCACGTCCGCCAACAGCACGCCGTCAAGCTCCTGCCGCCCGAGGCGGGTGCCTGCGTAGCGGCGCTCGACTTCCTCAAGGAAACCGGCGGCAAGGTTGGCGCGGTTGGCATGGGTCGGCGCGTGGGTGACGACGGTGCTGGAGCGCTCCAGCAGTTCCTTCAGCACGGACGCATTGCGCGGCGTGGTGGTGACGCAGGCCTTTGGATCGTCGCCCAGACGCAGGCCGAACTGGATCATGTCCCACGTCTCCTGCCCGCGTTTCCACTTGGCGATCTCGTCGGCCCAGACCGCGTCGACCTGCGGGCCGCGCAGGGCTTCGGGATCGAAGGCCGAAAACACCTGCGCCGTCGCGCCATTGGGCCAGACCAGCAGCCTGCGCCCCGCGATCCATTCGGGGCGGTTGTCCGGCGGGCAGCAGGCGATGATGCCGCTGTCGCCAAAAACCATGACCTCGCGGGCTTGGTCGTTGGTCTCGCCGACAATGGCGATGCGCTTGGCGCTGCCGTTTTCCACGACCGCGCGGACCCATTCGGCTCCTGCCCGCGTTTTGCCCGCGCCGCGACCGCCCAAGATGACCCATGTGCGCCAGTCGCCATCGGGAGGGAGTTGATGGTCGAGCGCCCAGAACTCGAACAGAAAAGGCAGAGCGGTCAGCTCTGCCTCCTTGAGTTCGTCCAGAAAGCGCTTCTGTTCAGCTACGCTCGCGGATGCGATCAAGCTTGCGCCCGATTTCATCCCTGATGCGCGCGATATCGGTGATGTCTGCATCTGCTTTCCCGAATTTTTCGTTGAAGTCGTCCTGTCCCTTGCGGATGCGGACGTAGAGATCGAAGAGTGTGGAGATCTGGGCCCCCAGTTTCTTGGGCACCTCTTCGTCTCCGGCATCGATCCTTGCGATCAACTGGCGCACGGACTGCACCGCGCACTCGTAGATCTCGATCATTTCATCCAGCCGCCGTTTGTCGGCGGTCCGGTGATCTTCAGCTTGCGTCATGTTGCCTGCCTCAATGGCTCCGCCAGTTAAGCGGAAACGAAAAAGCGGCCCCGAAGGACCGCTTTCGTTTGCGTCCAGCCTGTCAGTGACAATAGCCGGAGCTTGCATATTTGAGGTTAACGCCCCGTCCGATCAGTTCGCCGCCGCTTCGAGCGCGCGGAAGGCTGCGACGTTGTCGTTGTGGTCCGACAGGTTGGTCGAGAACACGTGGCCGTCGGCGGGGTTCAGCGTTTTGGCGACGAAGAAAATGTAATCCGTCTCGTCCGGCTTCACCGCTGCCATGATCGCATCCATGCCGGGGTTGGCGATGGGGGTCGGCGGCAGACCGTCGATCAGGTAGGTGTTATACGGGGTCTGGCGGTCCAGTTCGCTGCGGCGCAGACCGCGGCCCAGTACGCCTTCGCCGTTCGTCACGCCATAGATGACGGTCGGGTCGGTTTGCAGACGCATTCCCTGACGCAGACGGTTGATAAAGACGCTGGCGACCTGCGGGCGTTCCGAGGCGATGCCGGTTTCCTTTTCAACGATCGACGCCATGATCAGCGCCTCTTCGGGCGTGTCATAGGGCAGATCATCCGCGCGCTGTTCCCATGCGGCAGCGAGGTTGGCGACTTGCTTGTCTTCCATCTGCTGCACGAGGGCGGTCACGCTGTCACCAGGCTGGAACTCGTAGTATTGCGGGGCGAGCGAGCCTTCGGCGGGGATCTCGGTGATCTCGCCTTCCAGCGCGTCGATGCCGTTCAGCGCCTGCACGATGTTGTAGCTGGTGCCGCCTTCGACGACGTTCACAGCGTAACGGGTGTCCGCCTGTTCGCGCACGGCGGTGTATTCGGCAGGCACGTCAGCCGCGCCAATGTCGAACTCTGCCACAGCATCAAACTCGCGGGTTTCGGGGTCCAGCTCGTTCACGCGGACGAAGGCACGGTTCACACCGATCACGTAGACCACTTGGGTGCCACAGGTGCTCTGACCCGTGCCGGTGATCTCTGTGATGATCTGTTCCATCGACGCACCGGCAGGGATGAGAAAGCTACCGGCCTTGAGGTCGGCGTTCTTGTCACCCATGTCGGTGGCGATGTTGAAGATCATGCGCGATGTGATCGCGTCCATGTTCTCCAGCTCCGCCGCGACACGGCGGATACCGGAGTTCGGCGGCACTTCGAGGCACATCGCCTGCGCCAGCGGCCCCGGTTCCTGATAGGCACGCTGGCCCCAGAGAACGACGCCGCCGAGCAGAAACAGCACGACGATGAACAGCGTCAGCGCGTTGGACGCGAGGTTACGCCACATTTAGTCGACTTTCCCGAAGATGACCGAAGCGTTCGTGCCGCCAAAGCCGAAGGAATTCGACAGGGCGACGTCGATCTTGCGCTCGACCTTCTTGTTCGGTGCGAGGTCAACGACGGTTTCGACAGCGGGGTTGTCGAGGTTGATGGTCGGCGGAGCCACCTGATCGCGGATCGCAAGGATCGAGAAGATCGCTTCGATCGCACCGGCGGCGCCCAAAAGGTGACCGGTCATCGACTTGGTCGAGGACATGGTGACGTTCTTTGCGTGATCGCCGAGCATACGCTCTACCGCGCCAAGCTCGATGGTGTCGGCCATGGTCGAGGTGCCGTGGGCGTTGATGTAGTCGACCTTCGACGGCTCCAGACCTGCGTCCTTGAGAGCGGCAGCCATGCAGCGGCCAGCGCCTTCGCCGTCTTCGGACGGAGCGGTGATGTGGTAGGCGTCGCCCGACATGCCGTAGCCGAGGACTTCGGCATAGATCTTCGCACCGCGCGCCTTGGCGTGCTCGTAGTCCTCGAGAACCACGATGCCCGCGCCCTCGCCCATGACAAAGCCGTCGCGGTCCGCGTCATAAGGGCGGCTGGCCTTGGTCGGATCTTCCGCGCCTTTGGTCGAAAGCGCCTTACAAGCGTTGAAGCCCGCGATGCCGATCTTGCAGATCGCAGCTTCCGCGCCGCCGGCAACCATCACGTCAGCCGCGCCGTATTTGATCAGACGGGCCGCGTCGCCGATGGCGTGCGCGCCGGTCGAACAGGCAGTGACGACCGAGTGGTTCGGACCTTTGAACCCGTATTTGATCGACACCTGACCCGAGATCAGGTTGATCAGCGCGCCGGGGATGAAGAACGGCGACACGCGGCGCGGGCCTTTTTCTTCGATCATGACGGCGGTGTCGGCGATGGATTTCAGACCACCGATGCCCGAGCCGATCAGAACGCCGGTGCGTTCCTTGTCTTCGTCGGTTTCCGGCTTCCAACCCGAATCTTCGACAGCCTGCTGGGCTGCGGCGACGCCGAAGAGGATGAAGTCATCCACTTTGCGCTGCTCTTTGGGTTCCATGTACTTGTTGGCATCGAAGGTGCCATCGGTGCCGTCGCCCCGCTTGACTTCACAAGCGTAGGTCGTGGCAAGGCCCTCGGGATCGAACTGGGTAATCGGTCCGGCGCCCGACTGGCCATCAAGGATGCGCGTCCAGCTTTCTTCGACGCCATCGGCCAACGGGGTTACAAGGCCCAATCCGGTTACAACGACACGGCGCATATTATGCCCTCACCTCTGAATTCTGTTGGCTCCTGATAGCGCAATGCGAAGTCGCGGGGCAAGGGCGTGAGCAACATGGTCAAATCTCAAGGCGGCTTTACTCCGCCTTAACTGCTTTGTGGCAATCTAGGGGCGAACTACTGCGGGGACCAGATGAAAGGGCGTTTAATTCTCGCGATTATCCTGTGCATGATTCCCCTCTGGGGGCGTGCGATCGAGGCGTGCCGCACTTCGACCGATCTGCTGCGCCTGTTCGCGGCCCAATCAGCGCTGGCAACGGCGGAGGGTGACGCGTGGGAAGGGGCGCTGGCGACAACGCTCACACATTTGACGCGGTTCGATCCCGACGGGCTGCACGCAACGCTGGCGGGCACGGAACTGGAGGACGCGGCGGACAAACTGGCGCTCGCGCTTGCTGCCGTCGCCGCGACCGTGGCCGCCGATGGCCCCGATAGCATCAAATTGCGCGCCCAGAACCACGACGTGCGCGTGGCCGTGGCCCGTGCCATCGGTGCGCTGGCAATGCTCGACTGTCACGGGGTCGCAATAGATATCCCCGTGGGGCACGAACGGCATTTCATGCTTGAAGCGCTGCGTATCGCCGTCAGCCGCGAAAGCCTGACCGCGATGGGCGTGATTGCCGCGCTGATCGCCATCGCACTCTGGGTCAGGCATCTGATCCGCCGCGATGCGCTAAGCGACCGCTATTTCGTGAATCTGTCGGCCAAGGTGACGATCGGCAATGAAAGCTACGACATGCGGCTACACGACCTGAGCCGCGGGGGCGCGAAAATCGACCGGCCGCCCTGCTCCACCCAGAAACTGACGGGGCCGATGACGCTGGAGTTTGCGGGCATCAAGATCACCGGCCGCGCGGCATGGCAGAACGCTTACGCCTGCGGGCTGCGGTTCGACCGGCTTCTCACGCGGCGCGAGTTGATGAGTGTTCTGCCGCAAGGTGCCAGCAAACCCATCGTCAGGACCAAGGTCGCCACGACCTGACCCCACATTACTGACCCCACAAACAAAAACGGCACCCCGAAGGGTGCCGTTTCCGTATTCATGTAGAGGCCAGAATTACTTGGCTTCCGAGATGAACTTGACTGCGTCGCCGAAGGTCTGGATGGTTTCGGCTGCGTCGTCCGGGATCTCGATGCCGAACTCTTCTTCGAATGCCATTACCAGCTCAACGGTGTCGAGGCTGTCTGCGCCGAGATCGTCGATGAACGAAGCGTTCTCAGTCACTTTTTCTTCTTCAACACCCAGGTGCTCAACAACGATCTTGCGTACACGATCAGCGACGTCGCTCATGTCCTAGTCCTCTTAATTTGGGCTTTTGCCCGTTCTTTTAGCTTGCCCCGTCGGGGCGGTTCAAATGCCCGCGGGGGGGCGCCACCATTGCAGAGGGTGACCCCTCTGCGGCAAATCTCAGTGGGCTATAGCAGAGAATTCCCCAGAGGCAAACGCTTTCAAGCGTGCTCTACTTCTTCGATTTCCAGAGGGTTGCTCAGGATCATCCTGCAAGTCTTGCGGACATATAGTTCTGCTTGCGGCGGAATTGTACCGTGCGGCAGGTATTTTTCCGCGAGCGATGCCGGAAGCTGCAACACAGCCAGTTCGACAGTCTCTGCGATATGATTGATCCGATTAGCAAAATCGCTGATGGCGGATGTCAGAAGATCCCTCGCCTCGGCCACGCGATCCATGATCGACAGGTCAAGACCCGGACGCACGAGATAGCGCTCCGGCACGAGGAATAGCAGCGTTGCTGCGGCTTTGTTCGCGTTGACGAAATTCAACACTTCGAGCGCCGCGCGGGTAGCCGCACGTTCGCCATCTGCCTTCAGCAAAGGCACGATAAGGCGCGAAAAATGCTCCTGCGCCCAAATCCATGCTTCGGCCAGAAGGCCTTCCATGGAACCGTACCGATGGTAGAGCGAACCAACGGATACTCCGGTTCCTTTAGACACTTGTTGAACCGTTACTCCCGGAGCTTGTGCCAAATGCTCCGAAAGCCACACAAAGACCTGCTCGTCGGTAAATCCCGGCTTGCGTCCCATGAGGTCTCCGTAAAGGAAGAATGTTATTTACAGTCTTTCAATTTTTTTATGGAACGCTTGTACAAATAAGGGGCAGCGAAACGCCACCCCCTATTCATAAGAATATCTAACTTACCTAACGTAAGTTAGAGCATAGCCATTCCGCCATTCACGTGAACGGTCGATCCGGTGACGTATCCGGCCTCATTCGACGCCAGATAAAGCACGGCAGCGGCGATTTCTTCGGGCGTGCCCATGCGGGCTGCGGGGATCTGGTCGTTGATCTTGGCTTTCTGGTCGTCGTTCAGCTTGTCGGTCATCGCGGTTGCGATGAAGCCCGGCGCGACGCAGTTCACGGTGATCCCGCGGCTGGCGACCTCATAAGCGATGGACTTCGACATGCCGACCATGCCCGCCTTGGACGCGGCATAGTTTGCCTGACCGGGGTTGCCGGTGGCGCCGACGATCGACGAGATGTTCACGATGCGGCCCCAGCGGGACTTCATCATGCCGCGCACGACGCCTTTGCACAGGCGCATGGTGGAGGTCAGGTTGACCTCCAGAACGCTGGCCCACTCTTCGTCCGACATGCGCATGAAGAGGTTGTCCTTGGTGATGCCCGCGTTGTTCACGAGGATATCGACCGAACCCATGGCGTCAGCGGCGGCTTTGGGCAGCGCGTTGACGGCATCGGCATCCGAGAGGTTACAGGTCAGGACGTGAACGCGGTCGCCCAGTTCGGCAGCCAGCTCGTCCAGCGGGCCTTGACGGGTGCCCGAAATGGTGACGGTCGCGCCGGCGGCGTGCAGCGCCTTTGCGATGGCGCCGCCGATGCCGCCCGAAGCGCCTGTGATAAGGGCGTTTTTGCCGGTCAGATCAAACATGATGATGTCCTTTATATTAGGCGTTCAACGCGTCGCGCGCAGCGACGACGTCTTCCGGCGTGCCGACAGCACGGGTGGTGATTTCTTTGGAGATGCGCTTAATCATGCCCGACAGAGCCTTGCCCGCGCCGATTTCCCACGCTTCGGTGACGCCGTTGTCGGCCATCCACAGCACGCTTTCACGCCAGCGGACCGAGCCGGTGACCTGATCGACGAGAAGGTTGCGGATAAGCTGCGGGTCCGACACCGGAGCGGCGCGGACGTTGGCGATGACGGGAACGACAGGTTCGTTGATGTCCACGTCGTCCAGAGCCTCTGCCATCACGTGGGCGGCGGGCTTCATCAGGGCGCAGTGGAACGGTGCGGAAACCGGCAGCAGCAGCGCGCGCTTGGCGCCTTTGGCTTTGGCGATTTCCAGTGCGCGTTCGACGGCTTCCTTGTGGCCCGACACGACGACCTGCGAAGGGTCATTGTCGTTGGCGGCCTGACAGACCTGCCCTTGCGCGGCCTCTTCGGCAACTGCGCGGGCGTCGTCGAAACCGAGGCCCAGCAGAGCGGCCATAGCGCCGACGCCGACCGGAACGGCCTCTTGCATCGCGGTGCCGCGGATGCGCAGCAGGCGCGCGGTGTCGGCGATGCTCAGTGCACCGGCAGCGGCCAGCGCGGAATACTCGCCCAGCGAGTGGCCTGCGACGTAGTTCGAAGCGGCGATGGTCACGCCTTCGGCCTCGAGCGCTTTCATCGCGGCGAGCGAGGTCGCCATCAGCGCAGGCTGTGCGTTCTTGGTCAGGGTCAGCGTTTCGATGTCGCCTTCCCAGATGAGGCCCGACAGGCTTTCGCCCAGAGCCTCGTCTACTTCTTCGAAGACGGCGCGTGCGGCCGGATAGGCCTCGGCCAGTGCCTTGCCCATTCCAATGGCTTGGGCGCCCTGCCCCGGAAATACGAATGCCCGCATGAGTGCTTTCCTTTGGTCAACTTTCCACTGCCTTAGCGTGTCGGGAGAGTTACCTCAAGAAAGTCGCGCCCAAAAAAGGGGCGCGTCAGGGACGGTTCGACAGAAGATCGTGTCCGATCCGATCGCGCAGAGCTTCCATTTCCCAAAGGCTGCCGCTGGCGATTTCGGTCCCGATCGACGTCTTCTTATAGCGCAGAACGAGCGAAGCATCGCCGTTGGAGCGGCTGCGACGGATGAAAACGCCACCAATATCGGGGAACTGGTAACGCGAGACGACATGCGCCTTGCCCGAACAACGTGTGACGATTTCGCGGACTTCGCGTTTGAAGATGTCGATTTCGACGCTGGCATAGCCCGTGCGGCGCGAATAGCGGCGAAGGCCGACCGTACCGGCAACCATGGCCGTGGAAAGAGCGAGTTTGATGCCGACTGCAGCGCCGTTGAACATCACGCCGGGGATCATCCACGTCGCCAGTGCCGCGATCCCGAACGCGACAGAGAAGAACGTGGCAACGAGCGGCATGACATCGTTGGGCTGACTGTTTGCGCCACGGTGGAGAATATAGCCCCAGCGCATTTCGTCGACGCGGATCGATTGAATTTGATCCGAAAGAGCCGGCATGAAGGGCGGCTCGAAGAAAGCTTGTCTGTGTGTTAATGCATTCATGACATTACCTACGAGTGGATGCTGGTAGAATAACTCTTCCAATGTGGCGAAAACCTGTCACGAGTTGATTCATAGCATGACAATTCAAGGTTGTTTCTACGGCAGGTTGTGCAGGCCAAATCGGGCCGATAATTGCCTTGTAATCCTGAGCATCGCCTGTATAAGGCCGCATCCTTCCGCGCACGGTATGAACTGCGCAGTCTCTCGTGGATGGGAGCGGAAGGTTCGCCCGTCCTATGAAATGCGCCGAACAGAACAGGAGCATACATGCCGCTGTACGAGCATGTCTTCATTTCGCGTCAGGACCTGTCCAACGCGCAAGCCGAAGGTCTCATCGAACATTTTGGCACCGTCCTCTCGGACAACGGCGGTAAGGTCGTTGGTTCGGAGTACTGGGGCGTCAAGACGATGGCCTACAAGATCAACAAAAACCGCAAGGGCCACTATGCCTTCCTGCGCACCGATGCACCGTCGTCGGCCGTTCAGGAAATGGAACGCCTGATGCGCCTGCACGACGACGTTATGCGCGTTCTGACCATCAAGGTCGAAGAGCACGCTGAAGGCCCGTCGGTTCAGATGCAGAAGCGTGACGAACGTGACAACCGTCGCGAACGTCGTTGATCGAGAAAGGACCTAAGTAATGGCTACCAAACCGTTTTTCCGTCGCCGTAAGACCGATCCGTTCGAGGGCGAGAACGCTCCGAAGATCGACTACAAAGACACCCGTCTTCTGCAGCGCTACATCTCTGAGCGCGGCAAGATCGTTCCTGCACGCATCACCGCAGTTAGCGGCAAGAACCAGCGTAAACTGGCCCAGGCCATCAAGCGCGCACGTTTTCTGGCCCTCCTGCCCTACGCTGTGAAGTAAGGAGACAGAACTCATGGACGTTATCCTTCTCGAACGCGTTGCCAAGCTCGGCCAGATGGGCGACATCGTAGCTGTCAAAGACGGCTACGCTCGCAACTTCCTTCTGCCGCAAGGCAAGGCCCTGCGCGCTAACGACGCCAACAAAGCAAAGTTCGACGCCGACAAGGCTCAGCTTGAAGCACGCAACCTCGAAACCAAAAAAGAAGCAGAAGCTCTCGGCGAACGTCTGGACGGCCAGCAGTTCGTTGTGATTCGCTCCGCTTCGGACTCGGGCGCTCTGTACGGCTCCGTCACCACCCGTGACATCGCCGAAACTGCAACCGCAGAGGGTTTCTCGGTCGACAAGAAGCAGGTTGTGCTGAACGGCGCGGTCAAGGACCTCGGTCTGCACACCGTCACCGTCGTGCTGCACCCGGAAGTTTCGGTTTCGATCGAAATCAACGTTGCTCGCTCCAAAGAAGAAGCCGAACTTCAGGCTTCGGGCAAATCGATCCAGGAACTGGCTGCTGAAGAAGAAGCCGCTGCTGAGTCGGAAATCGCTGAGCTGTTCGACGAAGTCGGCGCAGCTGCTGGCGACGAAGACGAAGAGTAATCTTCTCTTCCTGCACAAGTTTGAGGCCGCGGCATTGTCCGCGGCCTTTTTCGTTGCGGCTCCCGTGACGTCAACTGACCGTTTGGTCAAAAAGTATCACCGCCCTGTCACACGATGGGCTTAGCATTCCCCCACCATTCAACTCCGAATGAATTGCAAACAGTGGGGCTCCCATGAAATTCAATCTCTCACGCCGTGGTTTCCTTGCCGGTACTGCCGGCATGATCGCGATGCACCCGTTTTCAGTAAAAGCTGCGACCAATCAGGCGCACCTGCGTATTCTCGAAACCACCGACGTGCACGTTCACGTCTTCCCCTACGACTATTATGCCGACAAACCGTCGGACACCGTCGGTCTGGCCCGCACCGCGTCGATCATCGAAAACATCCGCGCCGAAGCCAGCAACACGTTCCTCGTGGACAACGGCGACTTCCTTCAGGGTAACCCGCTGGGCGACTACATGGCCTATGAAAAGGGCATGAGCGAAGGCGACGTGCACCCCGTGATCGCCGCGATGAACACGCTGGGCTATGAAGCGTCGACGCTGGGCAACCACGAATTCAACTACGGCCTCGATTTCCTGATGAAGTCGGTCGAAACCGCGAACTTTCCCGTGCTGTGCGCGAACGTCGCCACCACCAAGGGCGCGACCCCGACCGAGGACGAGACGCTGGTTGCCCCCTACACCATCGTTGAAAAAGACCTCACCGACGGCGACGGTAACACCTTCCCGATCAAGATCGGCCTCATCGGTTTCGTGCCGCCGCAGATCATGACGTGGGACCGCAAGAACCTCGAAGGCAACGTCGAAGCGCGCGACATCGTGGAAACCGCCAAAGCCTACATCCCGCAGATGAAGGAAGAAGGCGCAGAGATCATCATCGCCCTCGCCCACACCGGCATCGGGTCTGCCGAATGGGAAGAAGGCATGGAAAACGCCGCCATCCCGCTCGCTGCCGTTGACGGTATCGACGCGATCATGACCGGCCACAGCCACCTTGTGTTCCCCGGCCCTGATTATGCCGAGTGGGAAGGCGTGGACGCCGAAAACGGTCTGATTTCGGGCAAGCCGGGCGTCATGGCCGGTTTCTGGGGCAGCCACATGGGTCTCGTCGACCTGCTGCTCGAACGTGACGGCGACAAGTGGGTTGTGGTCGATAGCGACGTCGAAGCCCGCCCGATCTACATGCGCGGCGAAGACCGTTCGATCACCCCGACCGTCGAGAGCGACGCCGAGGTCGAAGCGGCTGCGATGGAAGACCACGAAGCCACGCTGGAATACGTGCGCCGCGCCGTGGGCGAAACCGACGCCCCGCTCTACAGCTATTTCGCGCTGGTTGCCGATGATCCGTCGGTGCAGATCGTGTCGAACGCACAAACGTGGTACATCGAGCAGATGCTGCAAGGCACCGAGCACGCGGATCTGCCGCTGCTGTCCGCTGCTGCACCGTTCAAGGCTGGTGGTCGTGGTGGTCCGGAGTACTTTACCGACGTGCCGACCGGCCCGATCGCGATCAAGAACGTGGCCGACCTCTACCTCTATCCGAACACCATCCGCGCTGTCCGCATCACCGGCGAGCAGGTCAAACTTTGGCTGGAACGTTCGGCAGGCATGTTCAACCAGATCGAACCGGGCGCACAGGATCAGGTTCTGCTGAACCCCGATTTCCCGTCGTACAACTTCGATGTCATCGACGGCGTGACCTACCAGATCGACCTCAGCCAGCCGATGATGTTCGACCGTGACGGCAACGTTATCAACGAAGGCACGAACCGTATCGTGAACCTTCAGTACAACGGCGCACCGATTGATCCGGCTCAGGAATTCATCGTGGCGACCAACAACTATCGCGCTGGCGGCGGTGGTCACTTCCCGGGTGCCGACGGCTCTACGATCATTTTCGAGGGTCCGGATACCAACCGCGATATCATCGTCCGTTACATCGTCGATCAGGGCACCATCAGCCCGAGCGCCGATGCCAACTGGTCGTTCGCGCCGATGGAAGGCACCACGGTTCTGTTCGACACCGGTCCGGCGGCGAAGCAGTACATGGATGACGTCGAGGGCGTGACCATGGAAGAAGCAGGCGAAGGCCCCGAGGGCTTCGCGCGCTTCAAAATCGACCTGTAAAAAAGATCGGGGCGGCCAGATGGCCGCCCCTCTCCGCTAGAATGTCGGGTGCGCTTACTTGCGGAAGGTCTCCATATAGAGAGCCGCATCGCAGTATTCGCCGTCATAGGTGCCGATCCAGATGTCGATCTGGCCGTTCGCGGGACGGGTCAGGACGATCTTGGGATCAAGGTTCCCGTTGTCATCGTCGTCATAGTACCAGTTGCCCGAAGCGGTGTTGATGAGAAGCGCCGCGTCGCATTCCGAGATCACGCTGATCTCCAGCTTGTACGGGCCCATGTCGGACAGGAAGAAGCGGAAGTCGGGAGCTGAGGGGAAGTAGCCCGCGCCCTGATCAGTGCCCGGACGGATGTACTTGCAGTCCCAGATGTAATTGTCGCCACCCGCGATGACGTTGAAACGTCGCTGCTCGTAGAGCTGCCTTCCGCTTGCGTCATACGCTTCGCCAGCGCCAAGTTCGTAGTTCGGGCAAGCGGCGGCAGCGCCTGCAAGACCGGCCCATATGAGTGCGGCAGTCAGAATTTTCTTCATCGTCTGGTCCCTTCGATGTCGTTCGCCCCCAATCCGGCCAGAGCCGGCTTCAATAGGACAAGCTTACCCAAGGGAAATATTATGAGAACCCGTTATATAACGAAAATGGGTCTAGTTTTCCCGACTTTGAACGAAAAAAGGCGCCCGAAGGCGCCTTTTTCCTTAACGTGTTCAGACGATTATTCGTCTTCGAGAGCTTCAACAGCTCTCTGCAGTTCGTCCTTCGAGACTTCCTTTTCGTCGACTTTTGCGACGGTCAGGATGTGGTCGACGACCTTGTCTTCGAAGATCGGAGCCTGAAGCTGCTGGCGGAACTGGGCGTTCTGCTGGACGAATTCGAAGAACTGGCGTTCCTGACCCGGGTACTGACGTGCCTGGTTCATGACAGCTTGGGTCAGTTCGGCGTCGGTGACCTGGATCTCGGCTTTCTGGCCGACCTCAGCGAGCAGGAGGCCTAGCTTCACGCGGCGCTCTGCAAGCGACTTGTGCTCTTCGGTCGGCTCGATGGCGTCGTGGTTGTGACCTTCGACTTCCGGGTGCTCTTCGTGCCACAGCTGGTGTGCGATCTGGTTGGCTTCGGCGTCGACCAGCGACTGCGGCAGGTCGAACGACACAACGCCGTCCAGAGCGTCGAGCAGCGAGCGCTTGACGATGGCGCGCGATGCACCGGTGTATTCGTGCTCCAGACGCTCGGCGATCTGTGCTTTCAGACCAGCGAGGTCTTCTGCGCCGAACTTCTTGGCCAGCTCGTCGTCGACTTCGGCGTCAACCGGCTTCTTCACTTCCTTGACGGTGCAGGTGAAGACAGCGGCTTTACCAGCGAGGTTCTCGGCCTGGTAGTTTTCCGGGAAGGTGACTTCGACGTCGCGCTCTTCTTTGGCTTTTGCGCCGATCAGACCGTCTTCGAAGCCCGGGATGAACGAGCCGGAGCCCAGTACCAGCGGGTAGTCTTCTGCGGTGCCGCCTTCAAAGGCTTCGCCGTCTACTTTACCAACGAAGTCGATGATGACCTGATCGCCGTCGGCAGCTTTGCCGTTGCGCTTCGGTGCGAAGGACTTCGAGGTCGAAGCGAGGTTCTGGAGAGCTTCGTCAACCGAAGCGTCGTCTGCTTTGACGACCAGACGCTCGAGTTCAACTTTCGAGAAGTCGACGTCCGGAATGGTCGGCAGGGTTTCGTAGGAAACCTCTACGACGACGTCGTCGCCTTCTTTCCAGTCTTCGTTGGTCATCTTCATCTGCGGCTGTGCAGCGGGACGATCGCCGGACTGTTCGAGGTGCTCGTTCATGGCGCCGTCGATAGCTTCCTGCATCGACTCACCAAGAAGGCGCTGGCCGAACTGCTTCTTCAGCATAGCCATCGGCACTTTGCCCTTGCGGAAGCCCTTCATTTCGATTTCGGGCTGAGCCTCGGTCAGCTTTTCGTTTACCTTGGCTTCCAGCTCGTCGTTGGTGACGGTGATGGTGTAGCCGCGCTTGAGGCCTTCGTTGAGGGTCTCGGTGACCTGCATCGTTTGCGTCCTTTTACGTCTCGTTCAGGCCGCGCGAAGCGGCCACCTAAATCAGACGCCCTTCTATTGGGGGATACGCCACCATGCAAGGCGAAACACGCGTCATTTACCTGTCTGGGGGAAGGTGGTGCGGGTGGAGGGACTTGAACCCCCACGCCTTGCGGCGCCAGAACCTAAATCTGGTGCGTCTACCAATTTCGCCACACCCGCATCGACGGCGGAGATAGCAAACAGTTTCACCGGACGCCAGAGCGAATTTTGTGCATTCGTGTGCTGCTAAATGCCCGTTCTCATTACGAATGTGCAGAATTGGGCAGAATTCCCCACTTGGGCCGCATTGTTGCCACATTTAGCCCCAATCTGGGACGTGGGCAGACAAGAAGAGCGGAAACCGCCATGTTCAACCAACTTTTAGAGTGTCCGGTGGTCAAGACCGGGGGACAGAACGTGTCCGGAATGTTAACTGGTACTATCGTATTTACGCTCGACGGCGAACTGCCGGTCGAATCCCTTTCGCCTGGCGATCGCGTCATCACCCGCGACTCCGGCATGGCTGTCCTGCGCGAAGTGCGCCGGACCGAAGCCACGTTTTCCCCGATCCGTATCAAGGCAGGCAGCCTTGGCCACACGCGCCCCGAGCGCGACATGGTGCTGCCGAGCGATACGCTGATTCACATCCGCGACTGGCGGGCGGAGGCTCTTTACGGCTCGCCCACGGCGTTGGTGCCCGCGCACAAACTGCTGGACGGCGAGTTCGTGTCCCGCCTGCCCGACCGCACCGAGATGGCGTTCGAGTTGGTGTTCGACGAGCAGCACATCATCTATGCAGACGGCATCGAGCTGGCGACGGCGGATATCTGACGGCCGCGTCTTGCGGCGCGACATCGTTTGTTAAAGCCGCCTTCCGGGCGGCTTTGTTGCCTCCGGCGGAGGTATTTTTGTCAGAATGAAGATCTGGCGCCCAAGCTGCGCAGGACCTGCGGGATTTGATCCGGCAGGTCTTCGGCGATGAGGCCGGGACCGAATGTCAGGGCGGCTTCGGTGTGGAGCCATGCGCCTGTCTCGGCGGCTTGGTGAGGGTGCGCGCCGCGGGCGAGGCATCCTGTGATCAGGCCGGAGAGGACATCACCCGAGCCTGCAGTTGCAAGCCACGGCGCGGCGCGGTCGTATGCGGCGGCGTGGACGGAGGTTTGGCCGTCTGGCGATGCGATGACGGTATCGGCGCCTTTGAGGAGGACGGTGCAGTTTGCTCTGTGAGCGGCCTGTCGGGTGATGTCGATTTTGGAGGCGCCGTTTTTGAGGTCCTCGGCCAGATCGGGGAAGAGCCGAGCGAACTCGCCGCCGTGCGGGGTCAGGACGCATTTTGCGTGGAGCTTGTTCAAGAGGTCTTCGTTTTTTGCGATGAGGGTGAGTGCGTCTGCATCCAGAACGGTGGCGCGGTTTACGTCTAGGACTTTGGCGACGATGGCTTTTTCGCGGTCAGAGGTGCCGAGCGCGGGGCCGAGGCCGATGGCGTTCAGGCGGTCGTCTTTGAGGTAATCGGTGAGCGTGGCCGCGTCGTTGATCACCTCAAGCATGATGGCGTCGAGGTGGGCGGCGTTTTCGGCCAGTGCATCCCCGGGGCAGCCCAAAGTGACGAGCCCTGCCCCGATGCGCAGCGCGGCGCGGGCGGACATGCGGGAGGCGCCGCATTTACCTTTGTTGCCTGACAGGATCAGCGCGTGGCCGTAGCTAAATTTGTGGCCCGCTTTGTCGCTAGGGGCGAATTGGGGCGCTTTGGAGAGGTTGATCGTGGGGGCGTCGACCAGACGGGCTTCGGTTTCGTCGTCTTTCAGGCCGATATCCGCGACGACTGTCGTGCCGCAGTAGAACGGGCCGTCGGCCAGCACATGACCGGGCTTCATGGCGTGGAAGGTGACGGTAAGGTCGGCCCAGAGGACATCACCGCCTTCGGGCACGTGACCAGTGTCGGAATGAAGGCCGCTGGGGATGTCGATCGCGACGATTCTGGGCCGGTTCGGCGCGTCCCGCAGGTCCCATTCCGGCAGGCGGGCACTGAAGCCTTTGTCTTGGTCCAGCGGGCGGGTCAGGCCGATGCCGAAGAGCGCGTCGACGATCAATGTATATTGCCACGGATCGTTGCTGGGCTGATGGACCGGCTTTTGGTGTTCGTCCACAGGGTCGATGAGGAGACCGCCCGTCCAGCCGCTCCACGGGGTGATCGGGCCGCGCTCTGTCCAGCGACCCGCGTTGGTGCGGGCGTCGGGCGGGAGCTTGTCGATATCGCCGAACAAACGCACATCCACGTCCCAGCCGCGATCATGCAGCAGACGGGCGACGACAAAGCCGTCGCCGCCGTTATTTCCCGGACCGCAGAGGATCAAAGCGCGACCGGAAGTGCCTGCCATTTCAGGCCAGCGGCGCAGAATGGCATCCAGTGCGCCCTGCCCCGCGCGCTCCATCAATTCAATGCCTTGGACCGCACCTGATTTCATCGCTCGGGCCTCATTGGCGCGCATTTGGGCAGCGGTCAGCAGGAAAGACATCGGATTAATCAACTTTCGATTCAAAACTGCCCACTCGCGGGGCGTATTGCACATTTTTTAATCACCGCGTATGGATTCCGCGGGTCAGTTCGGGCTGCGTCAGACTACCGGATTGTGCCGACTTCGCAGAAATGATCTGACGCCTAACGAACACCAAGTGGAGGGAGTCGCGTCCATGAAAAAAATTGAGGCGATCATCAAGCCTTTCAAGCTCGACGAGGTCAAGGAAGCTCTTCAGGATGCCGGCATCCAGGGTCTTTCCGTGGTTGAGGTCAAGGGCTTCGGACGTCAGAAGGGCCACACCGAACTCTACCGTGGTGCAGAATACGTCGTCGATTTTCTCCCCAAGGTGAAAATCGAGATCGTCTTGTCGGATGATCAGGTCGATGCTGCTATCGACGCGATCATTGGAGCGGCAAAGACCGACAAGATCGGCGATGGCAAAATCTTTGTCTCCCCGATCGAACAGGCAATCCGTATCCGTACCGGCGAAGCTGGTGATGACGCTCTCTGAGCCCGTTACCGCGTAACCCTACCGAAAAGATTTCAATCCAAGAGGAACTAGGGATGAACAACCAGGAAGTTCTCGCACTTATCAAGGATGAAGGCGTCGAATACGTCGACATCCGTTTCACCGACCCGAAGGGCAAGCTGCAGCACGTCACCGTCGTTGCTGATCTTGTTGACGAAGACTTCCTGGAAGAAGGCTTCATGTTCGATGGTTCGTCCATTGCTGGCTGGAAGTCGATCGACCAGTCGGACATGAAACTGATGCCGGACGTTTCGTCGGTATATATCGACCCGTTCTATGCTGAAAAGACCATCGCAGTTCACTGTGACGTCGTCGAGCCGGACACCGAAGAAGCCTACGACCGCTGCCCGCGTCAGGTTGCCAAGAAAGCCGAAGCATTCCTGAAGTCCTCGGGCGTCGGCGATGCGGCCTATTTCGGTCCGGAAGCTGAATTCTTCCTCTTTGACAACGTTCGCTACTCGGTCACTCCGGCCAAAGTCGGCTACGAGATCGACGCTGAAGCTGCTGCATGGAACACCGATGCAGAAGTCGAAGGCGGCAACCTCGCACACCGCGCTGGCCACAAGGGCGGCTACTTCCCGGTCAACCCGATCGACGAAGCTCAGGACATCCGCGGCGAGATGCTCTCGACCATGAAGCGTATGGGCATCAAGGTTGACAAGCACCACCACGAAGTTGCGACCTGTCAGCACGAACTCGGCATGATCTTCGGTGGTCTGGTCGAGCAGGCCGACAACATCCAGAAGTACAAGTACGTCATCCACAACGTGGCTGCTGCTTACGGCAAGACCGCAACCTTCATGCCGAAGCCGATGGCTGGCGACAACGGTTCGGGCATGCACGTGAACATGTCGATCTGGAAAGAAGGCAAGCCGCTCTTCGCTGGCGACAAGTACGCTGACCTCTCGCAGGAAGCTCTGTACTTCATCGGCGGTATCCTGAAGCACGCCAAGGCTCTGAACGCGCTGACCAACCCGTCGACCAACTCCTACAAGCGTCTGATCCCGGGCTTCGAAGCTCCGGTTCTGCGTGCGTACTCGGCTCGTAACCGTTCGGGTTGTGTCCGTATTCCGTGGACCCAGTCGCCGAAAGCAAAGCGCGTCGAAGCCCGCTTCCCGGATCCGGCTGCAAACCCGTACCTCGCATTCGCTGCTCTGCTCATGGCTGGCATCGACGGCATCAAGAACAAGATCGATCCGGGCGCTGCTTCGGACAAGGACCTTTACGACCTGCCGGCAGAAGAACTGGCGCAGATCCCGACCGTTTGTGGTTCGCTGCGTGAAGCTCTGGAAGCTCTGGAAGCAGATCACGAGTTCCTGCTCGCAGGCGACGTGTTCACCAAGGACCAGCTCGACGGCTACATGGCCCTCAAGTGGGAAGAAGTGTACTCCTACGAGCACACCCCGCACCCGGTCGAGTACCAGATGTACTACTCGGTCTAATCCTCAAGGATTTGACTGGAAAGGGCGCCTTCGGGCGCCCTTTTTGCGTTGTGGATCAGGGTTTTGGTGCCATGCAGGTATGGATCGAAAACACCACGGCGCCGGTCTTAGGCAGCCGCACGAGGGTCTGGCGTTCGCTGCGTTCGAAGTTTGCCTCGTCCACGTAGGGGCGCGGGTCGTTTTCGGTCCGGCGGTGGTGCAGTTCGGGGTCCGCGTAGGTATGCAAGTTGGCCCGCCAGATCGCCCTGCCCGGCTGGATGCCGTCAAAAAGGCGCTGCACCCGCTTGGCGACATTGTCGTCGTAGGGCGGCACAGGGATGTGGATGCCAGTGAGCGGGCGGCCGATTTTCTCGGCCAACGTCCAAGCGGCGGGAAAGCCGAGTATGGCGGCGGTCAGCACGTGTTCGTCGCCGTGTTTTTCCATGAGGCAGAGGTCTTCCTGCACAAGCTGGGCGAGCGTCATGAACGGATCGCTGCGGTCGATCTGCACCACGCGGCCATCGGGGCACATCACGGTATCGGCCACAGTGAAGTCGGGACGGTCTGCGAGGTTGGCAAGGATCGTGTCCAGCAGTTCCTCCACTGCCGGTTCAGCGCCTTCCAGCGTGCGGCAGACGTGGTCGCGCGAGGTCTCCATCAGGTGGACCTTGTAGGCGATCTGCTCGGCGTAGGCGTCGTCCACGACCAGCCAGTTTGCCATGTCGACGGGACGCATCGCGGGGAGCCGCGCGGCGGCGGCTTCGCGTTGGTCGTCGGGGATGCGGGATTGGAGGATCTCTCTTGCCATGACGCGACATTGCGCGATGGCAAAGGCTTTGTCAGCGTCCGAAATGCACCAAAAGGCCGTTGTGATCGGAGCCCAGCGGTTCGCGGATCTGGGCAACGCCGTGCCAGCCTTCGGGGACCATGACGTGATCAATGGCGAGCGGGATGCGATCACCGAACCCGCGGAAAGTCTGCCAGTAGCCGCCCACACGAGTGGACTCGGCGGCTTCGGCCACGCGCTGCACCGATGCGCCCCACGCGACCATGTTGAAATCGCCGCCCAAGACGACCGGTCCGTCGAGCTGACGCAGGCCGTGTTCGATCTTGTTGATCTGGACGTTCTGCGAGAACGGATAGGGCCAGTTGAGGTGGACGGACGCGACCCAAAGCTGCGAGCCGTCTGCCAGCGTGGCTTGCGACACGATGAGCCCCGACCCTGCCGAACAGTCGAGGTCCGATGTCATCAGCGGGAAGCGCGACAAAATCATGATCCCGCCGTTGCCTTGGCTCGCGCAGCTGGCTTGGTACGGATATTTGCCGTTCAGCGCGGCGAGCGCATCGCGGTTGAGGCTGGACACTTCCTGAAGCGTGACGAAATCGGCGCCCGATGCGCGGATATCCCGTACGATCTCGCCCGGCGTCTCGCCGTTCCAGAGCATGTTTTTCTGGTAGAGCGTCAGCGGCCCCGGAATGGCGACGGCACCGCCGGAATTGTCGCGGTAAGTGATGATCGCGGACACGGCGACGGCCAGCAGAACCAGACCTGCCATCTTGCGCTGGCGCTGCATCAGAAGGGCGATGATGACCAGCAAACCAACGGCATAAAGCACGAGGCGGCCCACGGCGAGGCTATCGGCAAGCGGCCAGATACGGCCCAAGTGGGTTGCCCCCAGAACCACCAGACCGGCAACTGCGACCAGCAACGTGAAGATGCGCATAAATGTCTCGCCCCAAAGATGCGTAATATCTGTCACACACCTGCCATAGCGGCAATATGCGCCCGCTGAATTTTACGTGTTGAGAAGGCGGTAGCGGGACATCATCACATAGTCCTTGCGCGGGCCCTGAACAGTCCACTGCGCAGACCATTCCGGCCAATTGGTGAAGTCATATGACACGCGGTAAAGGTCAGCGCCGCACAGGTGGTCGGTGCCTTCGCCCTGCCCGCTTGCGGTGAAGAAATGGAACGGGCGGCCGTCGTCGAAAAGCACCTCGATCCGGTCCCCTGCGGTCTGCCAGATGTAGCGGCGCGTGGCCTCCATTGGCGGGGCGTCTCCGATGCGTAGCTGGCCGGTTTCGCTGTAGAGCAAGCGGTCGCCTTCCGGCGTGAACTCCGCCACGCCCGTCAGCGTCCCCATCCCGCCTGAATGGCGGTCGTCGATCTGGCGCGACAGGCTCCAGCGGCCAGCGAATTTCATCAGGTCGGGTGCGGTCATCTTCGGCCTTCCATTTCGCGCTTGGGTTACCATTCGCAATTCCGAAACGCCACAGGACGCAAGAATGCTGCTTATCTGCGCCTCTGCGGCGTTATTTTGCGGCACATAGCTTGTGACCTGACGTTACCAAGAGTAAGACGCGCGCGACGACGAAACGCTGGAAAAGGCCGCTGCCCATGATCCCTCGCTATTCCCGCCCCGAAATGGTTGCTCTTTGGGAGCCCGCCACCAAATTCAAAATCTGGTACGAGATCGAAGCCCACGCATGTGACGCGCAGGCCGACCTCGGCGTGATCCCGCGTGAAAACGCAGACGCGGTCTGGAAAGCCAAGGACGTCGAATTCGATGTTGCTCGCATCGACGAGATCGAAGCCGTCACCAAGCATGACGTCATCGCGTTCCTCACCCACCTTGCAGAGCACGTCGGTTCGGAAGAAGCCCGTTTCGTTCACCAGGGCATGACCTCCTCGGACGTTCTGGACACCTGCCTGAACGTTCAGCTGGTCCGCGCTTCGGACATCCTGATCAAGGACCTCGAAGGTCTGCTCGCTGCGCTTAAGAAGCGCGCGCTGGAGCACAAGAACACCGTCCGCGTGGGCCGCAGCCACGGCATCCACGCCGAGCCGACCACCATGGGCCTCACCTTCGCGCGTTTCTACGCCGAGATGGACCGCAACCTTGCCCGCCTGAAGCTCGCCCGCGAAGAAATCGCGACCGGCGCGATCTCGGGCGCTGTCGGCACCTTTGCGAACATCGACCCGCGCGTCGAAGAGCACGTCTGTGAAAAGCTGGGCCTCACGCCCGAGCCGATCAGCACGCAGGTGATCCCGCGTGACCGTCACGCCATGTTCTTCGCGACCCTCGGCGTGATCGCCTCGTCGATCGAGAACGTCGCCATCGAAATCCGCCACATGCAGCGCACCGAAGTGCTGGAAGGCGCGGAATTCTTCTCGATGGGCCAGAAGGGCTCGTCGGCGATGCCGCACAAGAAGAACCCCGTTCTGACCGAGAACCTGACCGGCCTCGCCCGCCTCGTTCGTATGTCGGTCATTCCGGCGATGGAAAACGTGGCCCTGTGGCACGAGCGCGATATCTCGCACTCCTCGGTCGAGCGTGCGATCGGCCCCGACGCGACCATCACCCTCGACTTCGCGATTGCCCGTCTGACCGGCGTGATCGACAAGATGCTCGTCTTCCCGCAGAACATGCTCGACAACATGAACAAGTTCCCGGGTCTGGTGATGTCGCAGCGCGTTCTGCTGGCTCTGACGCAGGCTGGCGTATCGCGTGAAGACGCTTACTCGATGGTTCAGCGTAACGCGTTGAAGGTCTGGGAAGAGCGTGTGGACTTCCGTGAGCAACTGCTCGCAGATGCAGACGTTGTCGCCGCTCTGGGCGAAGACGGCATCAACGAAAAGTTCGACATGGACTATCACACCAAGCACGTCGACACTATCTTCAAGCGTGTATTCGGCGAATAAGCTGACGGGCGCGCCTTCGGGCGCGTCATCCCATTTTCAGGAGGTATGAGTATGGCAAAGGTCTTTATCGACGGCGAAGCCGGCACCACCGGCCTTCAAATTCGCGAACGCCTGGAAACCCGTGACGACATCACGCTGGTTTCGGTCGATCACGAGCGCCGCAAGGACCCTGCTGCACGCGCCGAGGCATTTGCCGAAGCCGACGTTGCCATCCTCTGCCTGCCTGACGATGCCGCTATCGAGGCTGTGAAGCTCGCTGGCGACACCCGTATCATCGACGCATCGACTGCGCACCGCGTGGCCGAGGGCTGGATCTACGGCATGGCCGAGCTGCCCAACCAGCGCGCCGCGATCCAGCATGCCGACCGTGTGGCCAACGTGGGCTGCTATGCGACCGGCTCGATTGCCCTGCTGCGTCCGCTGCGTGACGCTGGCCTGCTGGCCTCTGACGCTTCGGTCGTGCTGACGGGCGTGTCCGGCTACACCGGCGGCGGCAAGGCTCTGATCGGTGAATTCGACAACGGCACTGCGGGTGATTTCTTCCTCTATGCCTCGAACCAGGGCCACAAACACGTGCCGGAAATCATGCGCTACGGTCGCCTCGACCGTCAGCCCGCATTCCAGCCGTCGGTGGGCAACTTCGCCCAAGGCATGATCGTGCAGCTTCATCTGCACACCGACCAGATCGCCAATGCGACCGTGGGTCAGATCAACGAGGCTATGGCCGCCTTCTATGAAGGTCAGAAGTTCATCAACGTCGTTCCGGCAGAGGCGCGCACCCAAGCGACCAAGCTGAACAACACCAACTACATGGACGTGTCGGTTCACGGCAATGACGAGGCGGGCATCATCACGCTGACCGCGACGCTCGATAACCTTGGGAAAGGTGCTTCGGGGGCTGCCGTCCAGAACCTCAATCTGATGATCGGCGCCGCCGAGGACGCTGGCCTCTAAGGCTTACAGAATTCCGTAAGTCGCGGCCTTGGCCGCTGCCTGCGCGCTCGTCTGGGCGCGCAGTTTTGTTTTGGCGTTCTTCAGACGCTGCTTCACCGCGCCTTCGGTCACGCCCAGTTCGTGCGCGATCTGCTTCAGGCGCATCCCGTCTTTAATCATGCGAAGTGCTTCAAGCTCTGCCGCCGTGAGGTTTTCGGGCGGCGCGCTCCAGTCGTGGAGGAGCGTGATGATCTCGTACATCCGCTCGACCTCGGTATCGGTGTGCTCGCGGTCGGTGCGGGCACCGTAGACGAACGATTTCGGCGCATCGTTCACCGCCGCAACGGTCCCGAATTTCAACCCGAATTCCGACGCGCGCTCAAAGATCGTACGATCGCCGGTATCGAGTTCTTTCCAGCGGATCGCGCCGTGATTGGTGTAGGCCCAACGCACCGCAGGATCGCGCAGCAGATAGCCATGAGAACTGTAGTGATCCACCCACGGTTCTGGCAGCGAATTCATTTCCTTCTGGGGAAATGCAAAACCCAAGCGAAGCGCGACGTAGTATCCCGCAGGAGCCAATTGCTCCAATTCGTCTACAAGGTCGTCGGTATTCATGGTGTTTTGCAGCACGAGAACCGCTTTCCGCCTTTGTTCTGTTTTGACGTTTGGATACGCACACTATAGTTGAATTAACAGCTTAATGCTTTTCTTAGCATCGACCGCAACTAATGGGCGAGTGAAAAATTAACTATGTCTCGCAAGCAGGCAATCAACAGCCGACTCCAAAGAGCCGCGGCAGTTGCCAACGCAGGGTTTTCGGTCGGCACGCAGATCACGCTGTCCACCGCCTATCTGTTCGTTTCATACCCCAAGGCCTGGGCTGACAAGTACAACACCGACAACTACGTCATGCGTGACCCGACGGTCATCTGGTCCTTCACCAACGAGGGTACGCTGCGATGGTCCGAGATCCCAGACGACGGAAATCACGCCATTTTTGAAGGCGCGGCGTCGCACGGTCTGAAATACGGCTGCGTGTGTTCGGTCGCCAATGGCCGTGCTCGCTCTATCGGTGGATACGCGCGCAGCGACCGCGAATTCACAGAAAGCGAGATGGCGGAACTGCTGGAAATCACGCAGGACCTGCACGATCTGACCTCCGTCGATCCCAAAGCGCATCCCGCCGAGGTCGCCGAGATCAAACAACTCATGGCAGAGTACCAAGGTCGCTGAATTCCGCCGACCGCTAACTCTTCGTTCAGGATTGAGCGCTATTCTGGCCCAAACCGGATGGAGTTTGTCATGCCTGACGGCAGTGGTGTTCCTTTTCAACGCGACCTGACCCGCAAACAGAAAGCGGCGCTGATCGTACAGCTTCTGATTACCGACGGGCAGCGGATGGCCCTGTCGCAATTGCCCGACGAGGTGCAGCTCGAACTGACGCGGCAGCTTGCGGGGCTGGGGATCGTCGACCGCGTGACGATGGACGCCGTGATCGACGAGTTTGTCACCGAGCTTGACGCTATGGGGCTGAGCGGCCCGCAAGGGATGGGCGCGGCGCTAACGACTTTGTCCAGCCACCTGAGCCCTAGCGCGGCCAGCCGGATCAAAGAAGAGCTTTCGGGCGGCGATCCGTGGCCCGTCATCGCTGCCCTGCCCGAACACGACCTTGCGCGGATCATGCAGCGCGAAGCGGTGGAAGTCGGCGCGATCACCCTATCGAAACTGCCGATCCCCAAAGCGGCAGAAGTGCTCGGCCTGATCCACGGATCGCTGGCGCGGCGGATCACCTATGCGATGTCGTTCACCGCTGGTGTGCAGGCGGACACGGTGAACGACATCGGGCGCGCGCTGCTGATGGACTACGGGGCGACGGAGGTTCCTGTGTTCAATGCCCCCGCCCCGACGCGGCTGGGCGAGATCCTCACCGCTTCGCGCAGCGGGACACGGGACGCGGTGCTGGAGGAGCTGCGGCAGGAAGACGACGCCTTCGCCAGCGAGGTGCGGCGCGCGATCTTCACCTTCAGCGATATTCCCGCCCGCATTGCGCCGCCCGACATGCCGAAACTGGCGAAGGCGATGGCGCAGCCCGATCTCGTCCGCGCTCTGGCCGCGACTGGGGATGCGCGGGAGGTCACCGACTACATCCTCGGCAACATGTCCAAACGCATGGCGGCGCAGCTGTCCGAGGAAATCGCCGAACTGCCCCCCATGACCGCGGCAGAGGCAGAGGACGCGCAGAACCTCATGATGACAGCCGTGCGGGAGCTGGTCGATAGCGGCGAGATTACACTCGTCCGCAAGATGGAGGAGGCATGACGCACCGCACTTCTTGAGAAACACGGGGCCACGGTTTATCTGGAGGGCAACACAGAAAGACCCGACATGAGCTCTGACACCACCGATAAAGGCGCGTTTTCCGACCGTTTGATCGACACCGTTCTGCGGACGTTGATCGGCGGGCTGATGAAGATGCCGTTCGAGCGGCGCACCGCCCTCATGGGATCGGTGGTGCGTAAAGTGATCGGGCCGCTCGCGGGTTACCGTAGACGCGCGATGAAAAACCTCGCGCTGATCTATCCCGACATGGCCGAGGCCGAGCGTCGCCGCATTGCGGACGGCGTGCTGGACAATATGGGCCGCACACTGATCGAGAATTATTCATGGCGCGAACTGGGCGAACGACTCCAAGGCGCTCCGGTGCATGGTGCGGGCCTGCCACATATCGCGGAGGCGAAAGCAGCGGGTCGTCCGGTGCTGTTCGTGACGGGTCACTTTTCGAACCACGAAGTGCCGCGTCAGGTGCTGACTGCGATGGGCTACGAGATCGGCGGCCTCTACCGTCCGATGAAGAACAAGCTGGTGAACGAGCACTACGCCAAGACGATGACCGAAATGTCCGGTCCGGTGTTTGCTCAAGGTCGCCGCGGGACTGCGGGTTTTGCCCGCCACCTCAAATCGGGTGGCATGGGTACGCTGCTGTTTGACGTCGCGGTCCCCGAAGGCGTGTTGGTCGATTTCCTTGGCCGCGAGGCGATGACGGCGACCTCTGCGGCGGACATCGCGCTACGGATGGATGCGCTGGTGGTGCCCTACTTTGCAGTGCGGACGGCGAACGGCTTTGAAGTGTTCATCGAAGAGCCCATCGCCCACACCGATCCGGCAACCATGATGACCGAAATGACCCGCCGCCTAGAGGCGCATGTGGCCGCGCATCCGGAGCAGTGGTTCTGGGTTCACAATCGCTGGAAGCCTCAGAAAGCGCGGGCTGCGGCAACGATCGCGCCCGGCCCCGGTTCCTGAACGATCACGACAGCGGGTTCGTCGCCGTCGACAGCCACTTCGAGATCGAGCGGCGATTGGGTATTCCATTCGCTGACCACGGCCCAATCGGTGACGATATTGGCGTAAGTCACGCGCTTGCCTGCATTTTCCCCGCGCTCGATAGCGACCTCGGCGTGCGGCATGAAGCGCACGACCTGCACGATCAGCGGCTGGGCAAAACTCTGCTGCGCGGTCGCATCGACCTCAATCATGCCGCCGTCGCGTTCCACATCAAGAGTCACGGTCACGGCGCTGCGGTCCTGACGGTGGATGCTTTCAACAAGCGGCATCGGCTCTGCACCGACGACCTGATCGCGGCCACCGATGATGAACTGCGGGGTGTAGATCGAACGCGCACCGGCCGCGCGAGCGTAGTTTTTCTGGCGCTCGGTGAACTCGGGTTTCGCAAAACTGTCGGCCCAGCCTATGTAGTCCCAGTAGTCGACGTGGAGCGACAGCGCGATGACATCGTCGTTCTGTGCGAGGCGTTCGAACAGCGCATCGGCGGGCGGACACGAGTTGCAACCCTGCGACGTGAAAAGCTCGACGACGACAGGTTGATCCTCGGCCACCGCGGGAAGCGGAGTAATGCTCAAAAGCCCGAGACAGAAAAGCAGGCTACGTGATGTCATGAAACAGTCCGTATACTTGGGTAGGTTCGGCATAACCCAGCCCCGCCAGACAGGCCAATCAATGAATTGCGAGGCTTGTGACACATTGTCATGCGTTGCAAATTCGCCCATTCGTGCCTCTTGAGAGTATTTGTGTGCAATGGTATACAAAACACCAAGATCTCCCTTGATCGGGTTTTATTCATAGGGCAAAAGCAGCCCAGAACAGCCAACGCCAAACATAAGGAAGTATCCTATGCCCATTCAGGTCGGCCAAGATACCGCCAAGACACGCCGCACGCTCAGCGTCGGCGACAAGTCGGTTTCCTACTATTCTATCCCTGCCGCTACCGAAGCAGGCCTCGGTGATTTCACCAAGCTGCCCGCATCGCTCAAAGTGGTTCTCGAAAACCTGCTGCGTTTCGAAGACGACGGCTTCTCGGTTTCCGTAGACGATATCAAGGCGTTTGCCGAATGGGCGACCCTCGGCGGGAAGAACCCGCGCGAGATCGCATACCGCCCTGCCCGCGTTCTGATGCAGGACTTCACCGGTGTTCCGGCTGTTGTCGACCTCGCCGCTATGCGCGACGGCATCAAGGCTCTGGGCGGCGACCCCAAGAAGATCAACCCGCTGGTCCCCGTCGACCTCGTCATCGACCACTCGGTCATGATCGACGAATTCGGTAACCCGCGCGCGTTCCAGAAGAACGTCGACCTGGAATACGAACGCAACATGGAGCGTTACCAGTTCCTCAAGTGGGGCCAGAACGCGTTCAACAACTTCCGCGTTGTTCCGCCGGGCACCGGCATCTGTCACCAGGTCAACGTCGAATACCTCGCGCAGACCGTCTGGACCGACACCGACCAGGACGGCAACGAAGTCGCATATCCTGACACCCTCGTCGGCACCGACTCGCACACCACCATGGTGAACGGCCTTGCTGTTCTGGGTTGGGGCGTTGGCGGCATCGAAGCCGAAGCTGCAATGCTCGGCCAGCCGATCTCCATGCTGATCCCCGAAGTCGTCGGCTTCAAGCTGACCGGCGAGATGACCGAAGGCACCACCGGCACCGACCTCGTTCTGAAGGTCGTCGAAATGCTGCGTAAGCACGGCGTTGTTGGCAAGTTCGTCGAATTCTACGGCGAAGGCCTCGACAACCTGCCGCTCGCACAGCGTGCGACCATCGCGAACATGGCTCCGGAATACGGTGCGACCTGTGGTTTCTTCCCGATCGACGGCGAAACCCTGCACTACCTCGAACAGACCGGCCGTGACAAAGACCGCATCGCTCTGGTCGAAGCCTACGCCAAGGAAAACGGCTTCTGGCGCGACGAGAACTACGATCCGATCTACTCGTCCACGCTCGAACTGGACATGAACACCATCGTTCCGGCGATCTCGGGTCCGAAGCGTCCGCAGGACTACGTTGCCCTCACTCAGGCTGCATCGTCGTTCATGAACGTCGTCAACGATTACCGCGGTATCGACACCTCGATGGCTGCAGAAGCCATGGAAGCCGAAGCACCGACCCCGACCCCGATCGAAGAAAAAGACCCGCGCAAGTCGCAGGCCGTCAAAGGCCAGGACTACGCCCTGCGTGACGGTTCGGTCGTGATCGCGTCGATCACCTCGTGCACCAACACCTCGAACCCCTACGTGCTGATCGGCGCTGGCCTCGTAGCCCGCAAAGCTCGCGAACTGGGTCTGGACCGCAAGCCGTGGGTCAAAACCTCGCTCGCACCGGGTTCGCAGGTCGTGACCGAGTACCTCAAGGCCGCCGGTCTTCAGGAAGACCTTGACGCGATTGGCTTCAACCTCGTCGGCTACGGCTGCACCACCTGTATCGGTAACTCGGGCCCGATCGCTCCGGAACTGTCCGAAGCCATCGCCGAGGGCGACCTGATCGCAACGTCGGTCCTGTCGGGCAACCGTAACTTCGAAGGCCGCATCTCGCCGGACGTTCGTGCCAACTACCTCGCGTCGCCGCCGCTCGTCGTCGCATACGCGCTGGCTGGTGACATGAACATCGACCTCACCACCGAGCCGCTCGGTCAGGGTAAAGACGGTCAGGATGTCTACCTGAAGGACATCTGGCCGACCAACGCCGAGATCGCCGAGCTGGTCGAAAAGACCGTCACCCGCGAAGCGTTCCTCAGCAAGTACGCTGACGTCTTCAAGGGCGACGAGAAGTGGCAGGGCGTCGAGACCACCGAGGGTGAAACCTACGACTGGCCGGCTTCGTCGACCTACATCCAGAACCCGCCGTACTTCCAAGGCATGTCCAAGGATAAAGGCTCGATCAACAACATCGAAAACGCCAAAGTCCTGCTCATCCTCGGCGACATGGTCACCACCGACCACATCTCGCCCGCAGGTTCGTTCAAGGACACCACGCCGGCTGGTAAGTACCTGCTGGAACGTCAGGTCGCTCCGAAGGACTTCAACAGCTACGGTTCGCGCCGTGGTAACCACGAAATCATGATGCGCGGCACTTTCGCCAACATCCGCATCAAGAACGAGATGCTCAACGGCGTCGAAGGTGGTTACACCAAGGGTCCGGATGGCGAGCAGACTTCGGTCTTCGACGCGTCGATGGCCTATCAGGAACAGGGCACCCCGCTCGTCGTCTTCGGCGGCGAACAGTACGGTGCAGGTTCGTCGCGTGACTGGGCTGCCAAGGGTACTGCCCTGCTCGGCGTGAAGGCTGTCATCGCGGAATCGTTCGAACGTATCCACCGCTCGAACCTCGTTGGCATGGGCGTCATCCCGTTCGAATTCACCGAAGGCGACACCCGTCTTTCGCTGAACCTGACCGGCGATGAAACCGTCACCATCGAAGGCCTGACCACGGTTCGTCCGCTGGAAGTCCTCAAGGCGGTCATCACCTACGCGAACGGCGAGTCCAAGACCATCGACGTCCGCTGCCGCATCGATACGGCTCCGGAAATCGAATACATCGAAAACGGCGGCGTGCTGCACTACGTGCTGCGTAACCTCGCCAAATCCTGATAAATTCTGGATAGAAATCAAAAGGCTCCGCTTCGGCGGGGCTTTTTTTGTTGGGACTTTTCGTTCTCCCATAGGATGTATGGAGAATGCGAATTATCGCTCTAATAAAGATTGACAGGACTCATCCCAAGCGTGAGAACAGTATCAAGCGCGCAATGCACCCGTGTTTTTCGGTTTCCCAGTGCTCGGTTAGCGGTGCAAAGTGCGCAAGAGCGCTGCGCGCGCTCGAAGCGACGGCCGCTGCCCGGTGGCCGTCGCTCTTCGTTTCAGCCCACAGTTTTTGCACCACTTATCCACAAGGTTTTCCTGCGTTCTGAGGGGTTATACCCAAAGTTATCCACAGGGCCTGAGAGTTATTTTCGGGGTGTCAGAGGTCGCCGAAATCGCCCGTTAACCGCCTCTTAAACATATCCACAGGCTTACCCCCCGCTGAGTCAGCTATGTCCACAGGATTCCCCCCGAGTCCGGTTTGCCGAATCCCTTTTATGGTGATGACTCAAGGGCATGGATAATATTCAACTGCACCACCTGCGCATCAAGGCCGACGGCCAGCTTCCGAAGCTTCCCATGGAGCGTCCCTACGCTCTGGTCCTGATCGCCCACGAAGAGACGTCGGATCGCTTCCGCCGCGCCGTGACCGAGATCATGGCAACGGGAAGCTGCGTGCAGGCGAATATCTGGGGTGAGGACGCCGAGGACTGGCAGGATTGCACGGAGGCCGCCAATGCCTTCGCGATCATGACCGAAGAGCGTTCCGAGACGATCCCCGACATCGTGGTCAGCTCGCAGTCGAACCGCGCGATCGACGACGTGTTCGCATTCGCATCGGCCCACATGAACGATCTGGAGATCGAAGGCGTGGACCTGATGATCACTCTGGAAATCGGCCGCCCCGCGTTCCGCTACGACCTGACGTCGATGGCGCACCGCGCCGCAGCGGATTACGGGATGCAGGCCGCGCTGGCCTGCTGAGGCTTACTCGGCCATCGCCTTTTCAAGCTCCGGCAGGAACCGGTTCTCGTAGTCGGCCCCCAGCAGCGGGCCGGCAAAGCGGAATAGCACTTTGCCGTCACCATCCACGATGAATGTCTCCGGCGGAGCGGTCACGCCCCAGTCGATGCTCACGCGCCCGCGCGGATCGAAGGCGGAGGCGAAGTACGGATTGCCCTCTTCGTCGAGGTATTCGAGCGCGGCGCCCTCCTCGTCACGGAAGTTCACGCCCGCAATGCGGATGCCGTCATTCGCCATCTCGGTCAGCACCGGATGCTCGGCGCGGCACGGCGGGCACCAGCTCGCCCAGAAGTTCACCAGCGTCAGCTCGCCGCTGCGCAGGTCATCGTCGCTGAGCACAGGCTCGCCCGTCAGGCCCTGATCAGGCAGCGCGGGGGCGTCTTTACCAATCAGCATCGACGGCAGGTCCTCGCCGTCGCCAAAGTACATCTGACCGAGGAACAGGCCCGCGATGGCCGCGAAGGCCACGGGCGGGATCAGCGCCAGAACAGGGATCTTAGCCATTCTTGGCCTCCACCTGCGCGAGGCGTAGCTTGGCCTTGCGGCTCTGCGTCAGCGACTGGATGACAAGGGCCGCAACGAACGTGACGGTGACGCCATAGCAGGCCCAGACGTGGAATGTGTGTTTGCCGAAGTCGATCATGCGGACCTCCGTTGGCGGGCCTCCAGCGCGTCAGCGCGGCGGAGGCGGATTTCGGTGTTGGTGCGGATCAGGACCAGCGCGAGGAACAACAGGCCAAAGCCCAGCATCGCGATGACAGACGGGTACCAGAAGGACGGGTCGATGTGGGTTTCCTTGTCAGCCGAGAAGGTCGAATCCTGATGGAGGCCATTGCTCCAGAAACGGACGGCGTAGCGCGACAGCAGCGCGAAGATCGACCCGACGAGGCAGAGGACACTGGTCAGGTCGGCTGCGGTGTCGTTGTCCTCGATCGCGGACCACAGCGCCATGTAGCCGAGGTAGAACAGGAACAGGATCAGGAACGACGTCAGGCGCGGCTCCCACTGCCACCATGTGCCCCAAGTGGGCTGGCCCCAGATCGCGCCGGTGATGAGAGCGATGAGCGTCATGGTCGCGCCGATGGGCGCTGCGGCCTTGGCGGCGAGCGCCGAGACGTGGTGACGGCGGATCAGCCAGATCAGCGAGGCGACGAACATCATGAACCACGCATTGATGGCCATGAGCGCGGTTGGGACGTGGACGAACAGGATCTTGACCGACGCGCCGAAATTCTCGGCGTCAGGCGTGAACAGAAGCCCCCAGACAAGGCCGACGACCATCGCGGCAAGCGCAATGCCCAGCACCCAAGGGATGATGGGCGTGGTGGTCGCCATGAACTTCTTCGGGTTTGCGTATTCCCAGATCGACATAGGTTCCTCTTATCCCCGTATTACGGTGGCGGCTCAATCCCCGATCACTTCAGATTGACGCGAAGTGCCGCGCCGCTCGCGAAGGGCAGCAGGGCGAACGCGCCAAAGGTGATACCGGCGAGCATGACGAATGGTGTGGTGGCGTCCATCGCTTCGGACCCGCGGCGCACGGCCTCTGCGCCGAAGACCAGCGTGGGCACGTAAAGCGGCAGGACGAGGAGCGAGAGCAGCAGTCCGCCGCGTTTCAGGCCGACGGTCAGCGCCGCGCCAAAGGTGCCGATGATCGACAGCGCGGGCGTGCCGAGGGCGAGCGACAGTGTGAGGTAGCCGTAAGCCTCGGTCTGCATGTGCAGCAGCACGCCAAGCGCAGGCGCGGCGAGCGTCAGCGGCAGGCCCGTGGTGAGCCAGTGGGCGACGGCTTTGGTGACGGAGGCCGCTTCGAGCGGCAAAGGCGACGTGGCGAGCAGCGCCAGCGAGCCGTCCTCAAAGTCCAGCGCGAAAATCCGGTCGAGTGACAGGAGGCACGACAGCAGCGCCGCGACCCAGAGGATGCCAGGGGCGATGGGCTCCAGCACGGTTTTGTCGGGGCCAACGCCGAAAGGCACCAGCACGATAACGATCAGGAAGAACGCGAGGCCGAGGCCGAAGCCCCCGCCTGCCCTCACAGCAAGCCGCAGGTCACGGAGCAGAAGTGCGATCACAGGAACGCCTCGTCACTGCCGCCAGCGGCGTCGGGGGCCGCGCGAAATGGCTCCAGGTCCATTTCCGGCGCGTCGAGGCCAAGGTCGATGTGGGTGGCGATGACGGCGATGCCGCCTTGGTCGAGGTGCTGATGCTGGAGGAAGTCCGCAAACAGCTTCACCGAAAAGCGGTCGAGCGACACGGTGGGCTCATCAAGGAACAGCACCTTGCGCCCGATCACACCGAGGCGCGACAGGCCAAGGCGGCGTTTCTGACCAGCCGAGAGCGTCCCCGCAGCGCGCTGGCGCAGGTCAACAAGGTCGAATTTTTCGTAAACGGTGTCCGGCACTTGGTTGCCGTAGACGTCGGCCCAGAAACGCAGGTTTTCTTCGACCGTCAGCTGGGATTTCACACCGTCCGCGTGGCTGGCGTAGGCGCTTTCATCCTCGGGGCAGTCGATCTGGCCGCTCTGTTCGGGCTGAAGGCCAGCCAGCGTGCGCAGAAGGGTCGTCTTGCCGATCCCGTTGGCACCGCGCAGCACGAGCGCCTGCCCAGCCGGAACCGTGAAAGACACGTTTTCCAGTACGGGAATACCGCCGCGCGCGACCGTCAGATCAGAGACTTTGAGTTCCATACCAACGCTCTAACCTATCCCGCGCGACGCGCAAAGCTCAGACAGGCAACAGCGCCAAAGCGACGCGGCGGCCTTCGGACAGAAGCACGTTGTAGGTGCGGCAGGCGGCGGGCGAAGACATGGGTTCGGCGCCGATTCCGGCCTCCTCCATCACCTCGCGGAATTCCTTGGGAAGGTGGGCGATTTCCTCGCCCGTGCCGACGAAGAACACGTCAACCTTGTCCTTGAGCGCCAGCAGCGCGGCGGTGTCGTCGTAGCCACCCCAGGACTGGATACCGGAAGGCGAAACGATAACCGGACCTTCGAAAACCTCACCGCCGATGCGGAAGAAACCGGGTCCGTAACCGTCCACGGGCTTGGCATCGTTGTATTCGATTTCGTTCAGTCGCATGTTGGCCTCTTTCGTTCTGCGGGCATTGTCGCAGAAAGCATCGGGGCCCGAAAGGGCCCCGACAAACTTATGCATCGATGTCCATGAACTGGTTTCCGGAAGGTTTCTTTTCCTTCGACCAGTCACGTTTGACGCCGAGCATCAGAACGATGTTTTTCGCGACATAGATCGACGAATACGTACCGACGATAATGCCCCATGTGATCGCCAGCACGAAGCCGCGGATCACGTCGCCGCCGAGAACGAGCAGCGCGATGAGCGCCAGCAACGTGGTGCCCGAGGTCATGACGGTACGGCTGAGCGTCTCGTTGGCCGAGAGGTTCAGAACGTCGATCAGCGGCATCTTCTTGTACTTGATCAGGTTCTCGCGGGCACGGTCAAAGACCACCACGGTATCGTTGATCGAGTAGCCGACGATTGTCAGCAGCGCCGCGATGGTCGCGAGGTCGAATTTCAGCTGGAAGATCGACCAGAGACCGATGGTCAGCAAAACGTCGTGGATCAAAGCCGCGACCGCACCGATCGCGAACTGCCATTCGAAGCGCGCCCAGATGTAGATCACGATCGCCACGATCGCAGCCAGAACAGCGTAGATCGCGGTGTTGATCAGTTCGCCCGACACCTTGGGACCGACGGATTCGACCGACGGGAAGGTGATGGACGGATCGACCTGCTGCAGTGCCTCTTCGACCTGCTGGACAATCTCTGCCGAGATGCTCTCCTGACCTTCTTGCGCTTGGATACGGATCATCGCGACGTGTTCGTCCGCCGCGAAGGTCGGATCGAAAACTTCGGTGATGACCACATCGCCCAGACCGAGCGGATCGATCGCGGCGCGGTAATCGGCAACCGATACCTCGCTGGTCGAGTCCGTACGGATGGTCGTGCCGCCGCGGAAGTCGATGCCGAAGTTCAGTCCCAGAACGAGGAACAGAATGATCGACGCGATGACCGCGACGACCGACGCGCCGAACGTGTAGCGGGCCGCTTTGAAGAAGTTGAAGTTGGTTTCTTGGGGAATCAGACGGAGCCGCATGTTACACCTCGATGGTTTTCGGGCGGCGGCGCTGGAACCACCAAACGATGAACAGACGGGTCACGAAGATCGCGGTAAAGACAGACGTCAGAATACCGATACCCAGTGTCGTCGCGAAGCCGCGAACCGGACCGGAGCCGACGAACCACAGGATGGCAGCCGTCATGATCGTGGTGATGTTGGCGTCCAGAATGGCCGACATCGCACGCTCGTAGCCCAACTCGATTGCACGGGCCGGACCTTTGGCGGTCTTCAGTTCTTCGCGAATACGTTCGTAGACCAGCACGTTGGCGTCCACGGCCATACCCATCGTCAGCACGATACCCGCGATCCCCGGCAGCGTGAGCGTCGCGCCCAGCAGCGAAAGGATACCGATGATCATCGCCATGTTGAGGATAAGCGCGATGTTGGCGATCCAGCCGAAGAGGCCATAGGACAGCCCCATGAAGATCATGACGGCGACAAAACCGACAACAGCCGCGATCTGGCCCGAGCGGATGCTGTCCGCACCAAGCTCCGGCCCCACGGTGCGCTCTTCGAGGAAGTCGAGGCCCGCAGGCAACGCGCCCGCCCGCAGCAGAACCGCGAGGTTGGTCGTCTCTTCCACGGTGAAGGAGCCGGTGATGATGCCCGAGCCGCCGGTGATGGCGCTCTGGATCGTCGGAGCCGAGATCACCTCGTCATCGAGCACGATCGCGAACGGACGGCCGATGTTGTTGGAGGTGTAGGCACCGAACGCACGCGCGCCGCCGGGGTTGAAGCGGAAGTCCACAGCTGGACGACCGTTCTGGTCGAAGGTCGGCTGCGAGTCCGTCAGCTGGTCGCCCGAGACAACAGCCGTGCGCGACAGGATGTAGTAGACGCCCTCACGCTCGACATCGGGCGCAAGGAAGTTCCCGACACCCGGCTCTGCGTTCTCGTCGCCAGTGGTGCTGATGACTTCGTGGAAACCGAGCTGCGCGGTGGTGCCGATCCAACCCTTGAGTTCCTGCGCCGACTTCGCGCCTGGAACCTCGATCAGGATCCGGCGGTCGCCGGTCCGCTGGATCGACGGCTCGCGTGTACCCGCCGCGTCGATACGGTTGCGGATGATCTCCAGCGCCTGACGCACGGTGAGCTCGTCGCTGACGGTCTTCTGGGCTTCGGACAGTTCGACCGTGACAAGGTTGCCATTGGCCGACACCGTGAGGCTCGACTGACCTGCGCCGGTGACAGAGGTCACAGGGCTCGCCAGACCGCGCACCAGCTCGACAGCGCGTGCAACGCCGTCCTCGTTGGCCACGCGGATCGCCAGCGTTCCAGGGGCCGATTCCTGTCGGCGGATCGCGCCGATGGTATCGCGTTCGGCCACCAGTACGTCACGCACCTGCGGCCACATGCCGTCCATGGTGGTCTCGTAGACGTCCTCGACACGCACCTCCGCCAGCAGCTGTGCGCCGCCCCGAAGGTCGAGACCGAGGTTCACAATGTCGGAGGGCAGCCAAGACGGCCACTGCGCCAGATCGGCTTCGAGTTCGGCATTGGTGATGCCGTTCTCGATATCCTTGGCCGCATCGTTGTGCATCTCGACCCGAGAGTAGAAAAAATTGGGCAGCGTGAAAATCACCCCGGCCAAACAGGCCAGAACGATGAGCACCTGCTTGAAGCGTGCAATATGTAGCATATCCGGGGTGTTCGCCGCTTAGCTGTTCGCAGGTTCGGTGCGGTTCACGACCTGCGAAATGGTCGAACGCACGACGCGGACGTTGACGCCTGTCGCGATCTCGATCTCGATCTCGTTGTCGTCCTTGACCTTCGCTACCTTACCGATGATGCCGCCCTGCGTGACGACCTGATCACCGCGGCGCAGCGCCGCCACCATGTTCTGGTGTTCCTTCAGCTTCTTTTGCTGCGGACGGATCAGCAGGAAGTACATGATCGCAAAGATCAGGATAAAGGGGATAATACCTTGAATGGCCTCCATCGGGCGCTCCTCGTCTAAGTCTGGCGGGGGCTCCCCGCAAAGTCGCGGCACGTTATGACGGCGCCACGGGATTGGCAACCGCAGCACGGACGCTCAAGGCAATGTGTGAAGGCGATTTTGCAGATTCAAGCAGGCCGCCCTGCCCGCCGCTATTCATTCTGACAAAAATACCTCGGGGGTGAGGCCGCTAGGCCGAGGGGGCAGCGCCCTCGCTCCGCCCTCAAACTGGGCTGGCAGCAGTGCAAACGCGGCGATATGCTCGCAGTGGATCACTGGCACGCGAGAGGCTCCATGACCCCGACCATCATCGTCCCCGGCATCGGCGGCTCCGGCCCTGACCACTGGCAGAGCCTGTGGGAAACCAAACACCCCCAGATGACCCGCTTCGCGCCGTCAAACTGGGACGAGCCGGACCTTTCCGACTGGCTCGCAGCTTTAGACGCCGCGATAGCCGCCGCGCCAACGCCGCCGATCCTCGTCGCCCATTCGCTCGGCTGCCTTCTCGCCGCCCACTACTGCGCCGCGTATGACCGCCCGATCCAAGGCATCTTCTCCGTCGCCCCGCCCGATCCCCTCGGCCCGAATTTTCCGGCCGTGAACCAGAGCTTCATCGACGTGCCGCGCACACCGCTCCGCGCGCCGACACTGGTCGCGGCAAGCACGGACGATCCCTACGCTTCTATCGCATTTGCGGAAACTATCGCGGCGGACTGGCAGGCAAGGTTCATAAACCTCGGCCCGCTCGGCCACGTAAATGCCTCCAGCGGGCTCGGTGACTGGCCCGCCGGATATGCTTTGTTCGAAACCTTCGCGGCAAATCTGCCCGAAACTTAACCCTTCGCGACGTCGTCCAGCGCGCGCAGCTTTTGCAGCAGCGGCTGAAGCGCTTCGATACGCACCATGTTCGGACCGTCCGACGGCGCGTTATCAGGGTCTTCGTGCGTCTCGATGAACAGCGCTGCACAGCCGACGGCCACAGCCGCACGCGCCAGCGGAGGCACCATGCGGCGATCGCCGCCCGACGAATTACCGTTGCCGCCCGGCTGCTGGACCGAGTGCGTCGCGTCGAACACAACAGGATAGCCAGTCTCCGCCATGGTCGGCAGACCGCGGAAATCGCTCACAAGCGTGTTGTACCCGAACGAGGTTCCGCGCTCACAGAGCATGATGTTGGTGTTGCCCGTGCTCTCGATCTTCGCCGCGACGTTCTTCATGTCCCAAGGCGCAAGGAACTGGCCCTTCTTGACGTTAATCGCCTTGCCCGTTTCGCCCGCTGCCAGCAGCAGGTCGGTCTGACGGCAAAGGAACGCCGGAATTTGCAAAATGTCACAGAACTCCGCTGCCATCGCGCAGTGGTGGGTTTCGTGAACGTCGGTGATGACGGGGCAGCCGAATTCGTCACGGATCTTCGACAGGATTTCCAGACCCTTCTCGGCGCCAAGACCGCGCTTGCCGCCCAGCGACGAACGGTTGGCCTTGTCATACGAGCCCTTGAAAATGAAACCCGTACCGGTCGCAGCGCAAGCTTCGCTAATCCGCTCCGCCAGCATACGCGCATGATCGAGGCTTTCGAGCTGGCACGGCCCCGCAATCAGCGCGAAGGGCAGATCGTTGGCGACTTCGACGTTTCCGATGGTGACGCGGTGCATGGGCGCTCTCCTTGAATTGGCTTGCCCTGCATATAGACACGCGCAAAGGCTGCGTCCATCGCTCCTGCCTTTGTGCTTCAAATATCCCGGGGGTGCGGGGGCAGCGCACCCGCTCCGTTAGATCGACACGCGCTCCAGCAGAACCTCTCGCGCCAACGTGGCCTTGGGCTCGTGCAACACGACCGATCCACGGTTCACCGCATAAAAGTCATCCGCCAGATCAAAGGCAAAGTCGAAATACTGCTCCACCAGCACCACAGCGATCTCGCCTTCTTCGCGAAGCTGGGCAATCACGCGTCCGATCTGCTGGATAATGTTCGGCTGGATGCCCTCGGTCGGCTCGTCGAGCAGCAGAACGCGAGGCCGCGTGATGAGCGCGCGGGCGATGGCGAGCTGTTGTTGCTGGCCGCCCGAAAGGTCTCCGCCGCGACGGTGGAGGAAGTCCTTCAGGATCGGGAACAGCTCGAAAATCCGGTCGGGCACACCGCGTTCGTTGCGGTCGAGACAGGCAAACCCGCTCTCCAGATTTTCCTGCACGGTCATCAGCGGGAACACCTCACGGCCCTGCGGGACATAGGCGATCCCTGCCCGCGCGGCGCCGAAGGCGGTGAGGTGCTTTAGCTCCTTACCGTCGAGCACGATGCGGCCGTCCTCGTAGGGATGGCGTCCTGCGATGGCCTTCAGTAGCGAGGTCTTCCCGACCCCGTTCGTCCCCATGACGGCAGTGACCTGCCCCGCCTCGGCAGTCATGGAGATGCCGTTGAGGATCTGGCTCTGCCCGTATTTCAACGTGAGGTTTTCAATTTCGAGCATGTTCAGCGCCCCAGATAGACTTCGATGACCTGCGGGTTGGCGGTAACGTGGTCGAGGCTGCCCTCGGCCAGCACCGATCCTTCGTGCAGGACAGTGACTTTGCAGTTCAGGCGGCGGACGAACTCCATGTCGTGCTCGACAACCACCACGGCGCGGGTCTTGGCGGCGCGTTTCAGCAGATCGGTGGTCTGTTCACGCTCGGCAGGGGTCATGCCCGCAGCGGGTTCGTCCACGAGAAGCAAACGCGGGTCCTGCGCCAGAAGCATGCCGATTTCGAGCCATTGCTTCTGGCCGTGAGAGAGCTCGCCCGACATCCGGTCCAGTTGATCCGCGAGGCCGATTTCCTCGGCCAGTTCCAGAATGCGCGCGTTGTCGTCACGGTTCTTTTTATAGAACAGCACATCAAACGGACCGCGATCGTTTTTCAGTGCCATGGCGAGGTTTTCCCGCACGGTTTGCGCCTCGAACACGGTCGGCTTCTGGAATTTGCGTCCGATGCCTTCGCGGGCGATCTTGCTTTCGGACATACCGACAAGACTGATCGACTTGTCACCGAAAACAACAGTGCCTTCGTCCGGTTTGGTCTTGCCGGTGATGATGTCCATGAACGTCGTCTTGCCCGCCCCGTTCGGGCCGATCACGGCGCGAAGCTCGGGTTCATCGACGGCGATGGACAAGTTGTTGATGGCGCGGAAACCGTCGAAGGTCTTCGACACGCCGGATACTTCGAGAAGTCTGCTCATTCCGGTTTTCCTTCTTCTGCGCGCCAGCTGCCGTCATCAGGGCCGTAGTCCGCGTTGCGCTTGACCGCGACGAAATCGAAGAGGCCGCCGATGCCCTGCGGGAAGAACAACGTCACCGCGACGAACGAGAAGCCGAGCAGCACGAGCCACCAGTCGGTCCAGACGATTTCATAGAAGCCGAGGTTGATTGCAGGTGCGCCGCCCCCCGTGAACCACGACGACAGGAGCGAGACGAACGTGGCCCCGATCACTGCGCCATAGAGGCGACCACGACCACCGATCGCGACCCAGACCGCGAGGTAGATCGAGGCGATGGGTGCGATCTCGGCAGGGTTGATGATGCCTGCTTGCGGGTAATAGAGAGCGCCCGCTACGCCAGCCACCATCGCGGTGAGGGTGAAGACGAAGAGCTTATAGGTTTCAACGTGATAGCCAAGGAACCTCACGCGGGATTCGTCGTCACGGATCGCGCGGATGACGCTGCCCATCTTGCCTGACGTCACGAAGGCGAACAGGAGGTATGCCAGCGCGAGAGCAACCGCCGAGGCCCAGAAGAACCAGACAGATACCCAGTCCTGACCCGCCGAAACTCCGGGAATGTTCTGGAGGCCCGAGAGGCCGTTGTTGCCGCGCAGACCACTGTCGTTCTGGAAGAGGTAGAGCGACAGCGCGAGGGTCATCGCTTGTGTCAGGATCGACAGATAGACGCCCGTGACGCGGCTGCGGAACGCCAGCCAGCCGAAGACCAGCGCCAGAAGGCCCGGCACGATCAGCACGGCGAGCAGTTGCAGCGGCAACGAGTGCGCGAACATCCAGAGCGCGGGGAGTTCGGAGCTGCCGACCACGCCGAAGATCTGCGTGCCGATAGCGTCCGAGACCTCTTGCGGGGTCGCGGGGAGCGGTTGGTTGGCGAGGGATGCGGCCACGATTTCCTCGGTCCGCGCATACATCAGCCACATGCCGACCGCGTAGCCTCCGATCCCGAAGAACGCGAAGTGGCCGAGGCTGAGGATACCGCAGTAGCCCCATACCACATCCATTGCGATGGCGATGATGCACAGGCACAGCGTCTTGCCGAGCGTTTTGACGAAGCTGGTCGAAATCAACCCGAAGCCCGTCGCCTGCGCCATGAGCGTGACGGCCACGGTGAAGATCGCGAGGACCAGAAGGAAGATCAGGACCGAGCGGTTCGATGCAAGGAGGGTTCTGTTCATTGGGTCTCTCCTGCGGCGTTCGCGCGGACGTTCAAGGACGCACGGGGGGCCAGCCCCCCGTTCCCCCCGAGGTATTTTTGCCAGAGTGAATGACAGGTCATGCTCAGTTCCCCGCCGCGCGGCCCTTGAGGGCGACGATGCCCTTGGGACGGAACTGGATGAAGATGATGATGAAGAGGATCATGTAGGTTTGTGCCGCCAGCGTGTTGGACGGATTGAACCACTCGATGCCCTTTTGAAGGAAGCCGATCAGCGAGGCGCCCGCGAGCGTTCCCCAGACGTTGCCAACGCCGCCAACGACGACGGTCATGAAGCTCTGGACGATGTAGTCGGCGCCCATTTCACTGGTGACTTTGGCATAGAGGCCGATGGCGACGCCCGCGATCCCCGCGATGCCGGAGCCGAGGCCGAAGGTCAGCATGTTGATGCGGTCGGGGTTGATGCCCATCGACGCGGCCATGCCGGGGTTCTGGGTGACGGCGCGGACCTCGAGGCCGAGGCGGGTGCGTTTCAGCACGAAGAGGATCAGCGCGAGGAAGATCAGCGCCAGCACGAAGATCGCGATCCGGATGTAGCTGATGGAGACCACGTCGTTGAACACGAGCGCGCCGTCCAGCCAACCGGGTGAGGTGAGCGGGCGGGCTTGGGTGCCGAAGATGTTCTTGGCGATCTGCTGGAGCGCGATCGATATGCCGAAGGTGGCGAGGAGTGTCTCCAGCGGGCGCTTGTAGAGGTGACGGATCACCAGACGCTCCATCGCGACGCCAGCGGCGAAGGTGACGCAGAACGCCAGCGGCAGGGCCACGATGATCGAGACGGTGTAATCGGGGATCACCTGCTGCACGACGTAGCCGGTATAGGCGCCCATCATGATGAACTCGCCGTGGGCCATGTTGATCACGCCCATCACGCCGAAGGTGATGGCGAGGCCGATGGCGGCGAGGAAGTAGATCGACGCCAGCGAGACCGCATCGAGCGCGATGTCGGCGGTCTGCATGGCGCTGACCTTGAGGTCTACGTCGCGCATAGCGGCATAGGCGGCGTCGGTGATGGCGGCGTCAGGCTCGACATAGGCGTCAAAGAAGGTGTGCGCTTTGATGGCGGCCTCACGGTCGGCGGGCGGCACGAAAGGTGCGGCCTGCCCTGCATCAACGAGCGATTGATAGGCGCGGATGCGGGCGGCGGGATCGTCCATGTCAGCAACGAGAACGCCGGCGACTTCGCCGTTCACGATGTTCGCGGTAAGGGCCGATTTCACATCGGCATCGCTCACGGTCGTCGGAGCGAGGCCAGCGGCGGCCAGTTCGGCGTAGGCGGCATCGACGGTGAAGGTATCGTCCACCTTGCGGATGCGGGCGACGTTGGTGCCTTCGGGCATTTCAGCGGCAACGCTGGAACGGGTCGTGAGGATCTGGTTCAGCGCAGCGCGGCTGTCGAGGCTGACACCTTCGGCCAGCGAGTTGATCGCCTCGACGCGGGCTTCTGTGGTGTCGCCAAAACGGGCGGTGAGCAGCGATAGCAGGCGCTCCTTGCGGGCGGCGATGTCGGGATCGGTTTCGCCTTCGAGCGAGGCGGCGAGCGGTTCGAGATGTTCGGCGGAACCGTCACGGTTGATAGCGTCGAGCGCGGCAATACGACGGGCCGGATCAGGGTCCGATAGCTGGAAACGCACCAGCGCAGAGCCGATCACGCCGCGCACACCTGCGTTCGGCTTGATCTGGGTGAGTTGGCCCTTGTCGGCGGTGCCGATCTCTTCACCCGTATCGATGTCGATCAGCGTGTAGGGATCGCTGCCTGTGACATAGACGAAGCGGCCATCCTCGTGTTGCCAGACATCCTTGGCCTGCCAGCGTTCGAGGAAGGTGGCGACATCGTCCGCGCCGGAAGCCAGAAGGGCCTCGACAGCGTCGGCGGTCGTGCCGCGGGAGGGTTTGTTATAGAGGGAGGGGTCTTCCTGAAGGACCGATTGCAGGTCCTGAGCCGATGCGCAGACAGCCGAAACCGCCATGGCGCAGGCAAGCAGAAGGGCGCGGAACATCTCGCGTCTCCTTGAAAGGGTATTTGGGAGGTGGCAAGGGGCGGCGCGCGCCCCCTGCCCGTGATCACAGGATCAGTAGTTCGAGGTCAGCTGGACGCAGGTCTCGGTTTCGGTGTTGTACATGCCGCACTTCAGATCGACCCAGTCGGATTCGAGGACTGCCGATTCCGGCAGGAAGTCGGTCCATGCGTCACCAGCGACCGGCTCGGTCTGCGAGATGATGTCGAACTGGCCGTCAGCGAGGATTTCACCGATCAGAACCGGCTTGGTCAGGTGGTGGTTCGGCAGCATTTCAGCGGTCGAGCCGGTCAGGTTCGGGAAGGTCTGACCCGGCATTGCATCGATGACAGCGTCAACGTCGGTGGTGCCGATTTCTTCGACAGCCTGAACCCACATGTTGAAGCCGATATAGTGAGCTTCCATCGGGTCGTTGGTCACGCGGGCGTCGTCACCGATGAAGGCGTGCCATTCTTCGATGAAGGATGCGTTCTCTTCGGTGTCTGCCGACATGAAGTAGTTCCATGCAGCGAGGTGGCCGACGAGGTTCGAAGTGTCGAGGCCCGAAAGTTCTTCTTCACCGACCGAGAATGCGACGACCGGAATGTCTTCTGCCGAAACGCCCTGAGCAGCAAGTTCCTTGTAGAAGCCGATGTTCGCGTCGCCGTTGATGGTCGAGATCACGCCGACCGACTTGCCGTCAGCGCCCAGCGCGACAACGTCCGATACGATGGTCGCCCAGTCCGACTGGCCGAACGGGGTGTAGTTGACGAAGATGTCTTCGGCAGCGATGCCGTTGTCCTGAAGGTAGGCTTCGAGGATGTTGTTGGTGGTGCGCGGGTAAACGTAGTCGGTGCCGAGCAGCGCGAACTTCTCTACGCCGAGTTCTTCGAGGAAGTAGTCGACAGCCGGAATAGCCTGCTGGTTCGGAGCGGCGCCGGTGTAGAACACGTTGCGCGAGGACTCTTCGCCTTCGTACTGGACCGGGTAGAACAGAAGGCCGTTCAGTTCTTCGATCACCGGCAGAACCGATTTACGCGAAACCGAAGTCCAGTTACCGAAGATGACATCGACTTCGTGAACGGTCAGAAGCTCGCGGGCCTTTTCAGCGAAGAGCGGCCAGTCGGACGCGGGGTCGACGACGACAGCTTCGAGCTCGCAACCCAGCAGACCGCCCTTGGCGTTCTGGGCTTCGACCAGCATCAGCATGGTGTCTTTGAGGGTGGTTTCGGAGATGGCCATGGTGCCGGAGAGCGAGTGCAGGACGCCGACTTTGATCGGTTCTTCACATTCGGCGAAAGCGGCGCCCGCGCCGGCGATCAGCGCAGCGGAGGAAAGAGCGGGCAGCATGAATTTCTTGAACATTGGTAGTCCCCTGTTGGCGCAGCCGTCTTCCATCCGGGCCTCTGTGCAAACAGAAGCCGGTCGGTTACAGTCGGACTGCAGCCTTGTTGCTGAAGTCGCGTCGAAGGGGGTGGTCTGCCAGGATTGACCCTTCGCGCGGCGGTTTTGGCGGGCGGTGATACCCGCACGGCAGAAGGTGCCTGACGGTACGTCCGCAGCGCAAATTCCGCCGCATCATGAGAACTTGATTCAGGAATGCATGTTCAAAAATTAACCAACATGCGCAAAACTGCCTAATAAACAGACGCTGCGATAACGGTTCCGTGAGGTCGCGATGTTTGAAAACGGCCAAATGTCAGCCAATTTCGTCCTTTTGTGCCTGACATTAGAGACACATGTCCGAATCCGCACATGAGACGATGTTATTGTAACCTTAAATCAAAGGTTGATTAGGAAGCACCTAATTACCCATAAATAGATTAAGCGGCTTGTATGTTCTTGAAATTTCAATGCCGCCCGCCGGAAAGCCAGACTTCCGCCAATCTATACCAAGGAGTATTTAAGTTATGCTCCTAGCCCGTTGAGGGTGTGTTTAGGTCGGCAGATATGGCGACTAGGGTAGTGCCAGTAACCACCGAAGAGTGACCAGGATCTGAACTGATGTTGTTCGGCCAGTACCAGAGTAGAAGGAAAAACCGGAAGCGCACCGATGCAACCGACTTCTATCTGTTTCAGGACACCGAGCGCTCGCACATCTACCGCATCCGCGAACAGATCGAAGACAAGCCGGTCCGGCTGAGCCTGATCTACGGTATCTTCATGCTGGTCTGGGTCGTCATGCTGACGCTTGGCCACACCATCGAACATAGTGGCGATGCGCTGACGGACCTTTATCCACACGTAGCGGGCGTCGCCGTGGTGCTGGGCGTCTTTATCTATCCGCGACGTTATATCTGGATACCGATCGTCACCTTCGCCCTCGTCTATGCCGTGACGCCGTTTGTCGCGATGCGCGGTTATGCCATAGCGGGCGAGACATCGGAGTTCATTGCCCTCCTGTGGATCGGGCTTGGCGCGAACCTGCTGGTGTCGATCCTTCTGGGCATGTGTGCCCGCGCGTTGCACGTCATGCTGCACCGCGCGTTCGAGCCGTTCATGCTGGACCTTGTGCTGTCGATTACCTCGGGGCCTGTGTTCGCGCTCTTCCTGTGTCTGATGGTGCCTGTGTTCATCAACACAGCGCTCATCCACTCCCCCAACGCGGCGCAGAGTATCGGGCTGGATGCGGGCTACACCTTCGAAGCGTTCGTCAAATCGGCCTACGGCGGTATCACCATCATGGGCCTGCTGATCGGCATCCTGCGTATTCCGCGCGAAGAACACGTCGTGCGCGCCCTGCCCTATGCCGCGCTATTCCCGCTACTGGCGATCCTCGGGAACAATGGTTTCCGGCTGGACGAAACATGGGACGCGCTGGCGCTTTGCGGTCTGCTGGCAATCCTTTTGCCGTTCGCGCTGGTGATCCCCACGCTCACGGTCGGCCTGATGTTCTACATCGGCATGACCGGAGCCGTCATCGAAATCGAGCCGCCCGAAAGTCACGCCGAACTGGTGCTGGAGATCTACTCGCTCGGCGCGTTCTTCATCATCATGCTGCTGCTCGCCATCCGCAGCCACGACCATTACCGGCGTGAAAAGCAGATGGGCTCGATCCGTCGCCTGAATACCGTCCGCAATAATGCGGGGGTCGGCGTGTTTTCGATCGACTTGCAGAACCGTCTGGTCAGCATCGACCCCGTGACCCAGCGGATGCTGAACCTCGGGTCCGAAATCGACCTGACTTCCATGATGAGGCAGTTTCCGCCCGAACAGCAGGAAGAGTTGCGGGACATGATGTTCGGCAATGGCGCCGATAGCAAAACACTGCTCGCCCGCCTCAAGGACTCGCCGACCAGCAGCCTGTCGCGCACCCTCCGCCTGTTTCTCTGGAACGAGCGCGGCCAGCGGAATGAACGCAGCATCCTCGGCCTCGTGGTCGATGTGACGGGCGAACACCTTCAGGAAAAAGCCCTGCGCGAGACGATGGCCGAGCTGTCGAGCAACAACGACAAGCAAAAGCAGCTGTTCTCGATCATCAGCCACGAGCTGCGGACGCCCGCGTCGATCATCTCCATGCTGATCGACGATATGGACGAGCCGCAGGTGGACTATGACCGCCTCCACGCCCGCCTGCGCGAGTCGACCGACCAGCTTCTCGGCGTGCTGACCGATATGCGTCAGGCTGTGAATCCCGAAAAGAACCTGCCTGTGAACCTCGTGCCGTTTGTGCCGTTCGAATTGGCCGAGTCGATCAAGAACACCTTCGAGATGCAGGCCGAGGCGGCAGAGGTGCTGATCCGCCTGCGCCTTGGCGACGGGGCGAACGAGCTGTGCATGGGCGACAACGTCCGTATCAAGCAGATCCTCGGCAACCTCATACGCAATGCGATTATCCACTCGCAATGTACGACCATCACCATCAGCTACCGTTCGGCCTACAACGTCGAGGACAGCAGCCGCATCGGTGTCTGGTCGATCAGCGATGACGGTGTCGGCATTCCACCCGATCAGGTCGAGCGTCTGTTCCAGCCGTTCCAGCGCGGCACGGGTGATGATCCGCGCAACCGTCCCGACGGCAGCGGCCTTGGGCTCTATATCGTCAAAAGCTCTGCTCACGTGCTGGGCGGCCATGTGGAATACTTCCCCGCCCCCGAAGGCGGCGCAGGCTATCACATCCGCCTGCCCGAGCCGCTGGCCGACGGCACGCTCCTGCCCGATGCGGATGATCCCGACGCGGACGATCTGGATTTCGCGAGCCTGCGTGTCCTTCTGGCGGAGGATAACGCGCTGGTGGCCGAGGTCACTTCGGCCCGTCTGCGCAAATACATGGGCAGCGTTGTCCACGCCCCTACGGGTCGCCGCGCGCTGGAGCTGATCCATCAGGACCCGCCGGATGTTCTGATTACCGACCTCTACATGCCCGAGATGAACGGCGCGGAGCTGATCCGCACACTCCGTGAGGAGGGCAACGATCTGCCCATCATCGGCCTCACCGCTGCCGTCGTGGGCGATGACATGCGCCAGTTCGAAATGGTCGGCGCATCGCACATCATGACCAAGCCGCTCGAAGATGCGCAGCTCATGCGTTTCCTGCGCAGCGAATTCGCCCGCCGCAAACGCGCTGCCGCCGAGGCCGAGGCCGCGGCAATGGCCCAAGCCGAAGCGGACGAATAAGTCAGCACAAATCTATCTCACGAAAACGGGAACCAATGCGTGTGTCGCCCCGTTGGTACTGCAACAAAGCAATTCCAACGGAAGAACTTATTATGGATCTCGTACGCGTACTTATCGCAATCTTCATTCCGCCCCTCGGCGTATTCCTTCAGGTCGGCCTTGGCCTCCAGTTCTGGATCAACCTGCTGCTGACCCTTCTTGGCTACATTCCGGGGATCATCCATGCCCTCTACATCATCCTTCGCGACTGAGCCGATCGTCACGCCGCGGCTTGACGAGCTGGATCGCCTTACAAAGATCGCCCGTATGATGGATAGCCAGTACAAGATCGCTGGCATCCGTTTCGGGTGGGATACGATCCTCGGCCTCGTCCCCGGTGTTGGCGATACGCTCACCATGGCCCCGTCGCTCTACATTCTGGCAAAGGCGCGAAAGATGGGCGCATCCAACCGCCTGTTGGCGCAGATGCTCGGGAATATCGGCATCGACTGGATTATCGGTTGGATTCCCCTCCTCGGCGACTTGCTGGACGTGGGCTTCAAGGCCAACCGCCGTAATGTGGAACTCCTCCACGGGATGCACGGGCTACCCTCTCCCTTCCGCGAAACGGCGGACCAATAACGGAAAAAGCCCGCGAGTGATGCTCGCGGGCTTTTCTTTTGTCTTCGGATCGAAGCGGCGATTAGCCGACCAGTTCGAGACCCGAGAAGAAGAAAGCGATTTCTTCTTTAGCGGTTTCCGGAGCGTCCGAACCGTGTACCGAGTTCTCGCCAACCGACTTTGCGAATTCAGCGCGGATGGTGCCTTCAGCAGCGTCTGCCGGGTTGGTTGCGCCCATGACTTCGCGGTTCTTCGAGATGGCGCCTTCGCCTTCCAGAACCTGAACTACGACCGGAGCCGACGCCATGAATTCGCACAGTTCGCCGTAGAACGGACGCTCAGCGTGAACAGCGTAGAACTGGCCAGCCTGAGCCGGGGTCAGGTGGATACGCTTCGAAGCGACGACGCGCAGGCCAGCGTCTTCGAACTTGGCAACGATTTTGCCGGTCAGGTTACGCTCGGTGGCATCGGGTTTGATGATCGAGAGGGTGCGTTCGACAGCCATGTTAGCCTCTATATGCAGCGGCCCCACGTGCGGGGGCGGGTTGGAAATTGGCGCTGCCCTAACATGTGTCAGCGCTCAAGAAAAGCGTTCAAACGCGGCTGGTTCGGCAACTTCACGCAAATGACGCATTTCCACTGTGCGTCTCGGGGGTGCGGGGCCTCTTTCCCAGCAAATGCGAACCTGCTAGCAGCAAGCCATGCTACGCCTCGACGATATCTCCTACTCCATCGAAGGCCGTGTTCTGATCGAGCACGCCTCTGCTGTCATTCCTACCGGCCACAAGGTCGGTCTCGTCGGGCGTAACGGCACCGGCAAGACGACACTGTTCAAGCTGATCCGCGGAGAGCTACACCTCGACACAGGCGACATCGACCTGCCGCGCGGGTGGCGGATCGGCGGCGTCAGTCAGGAAGTTCCCGGCAACGAAGTGTCGCTGATCGACACCGTGCTGGCAGCAGACACCGAACGCGCCGCGCTGATGGCGGAATCCGAGACCGCGACCGACGGCACCCGCATCGCCGAAATCCAGACCCGCCTTGCCGACATCGACGCATGGAGCGCCGAAGCCCGTGCGTCCTCGATCCTGAAGGGCCTCGGGTTCACCGACGAAGAGCAGAAGATGCCCTGCTCCGCTTTCTCGGGCGGCTGGCGGATGCGCGTCGCGCTGGCGGCAGTGCTGTTCTCGGAGCCTGACCTGCTGCTCCTTGACGAACCGACCAACTACCTCGACCTCGAAGGCGCGCTCTGGCTGGAGAACTACCTGACGCGCTACCCGCATACGGTCGTTATCGTCAGCCACGACCGCGAACTGCTAAACCGCTCGGTGACGGGCATCCTGCACCTCAATGACAAGAAACTCACCTACTGGACAGGCACCTACGACAGCTTCGTCCGCCAGCGCGCCGAACAGCGTGCCGTTTTGGAACAGGCAGCAAAGAAGCAGGACGCCAAGCGCGCCCACCTGCAATCCTTCGTCGACCGCTTCAAAGCCAAGGCGACCAAGGCCAAACAAGCCCAGTCCCGTGTGAAAATGCTGGAGAAGATGGAGACCATCCGCGTGCCCGAAGACGCCGCGCGGACCGTGTTCACCTTCCCCTCGCCCGAACCGCTATCCCCGCCGATCATCCGCGTCGAAGGCGGCAAGATCGGTTACGACGGCAAAGCTGTCCTGTCCCGCCTCAACCTGCGCATCGATCAGGACGATCGCATTGCGCTTCTGGGCCGCAACGGTGAAGGCAAATCGACCCTGTCAAAGCTGCTGTCCGACCGTCTGGAACTGATGGAGGGCGAGAAGGTCTCGTCCAGCAAACTCCGCATCGGGTTCTTCGCCCAGCACCAAGTAGACGAGCTACGGATTGAAGAAACCCCGCTCCAGCACCTCCAACGCGAACTGCCCGACCAGACGCCGTCCAAACTCCGCGCCCGCCTCGCCGGATTCGGCCTGATGGCCGCGCAGGTGGAAACCGAAGTCGGCCGCCTCTCCGGCGGTCAAAAGGCCCGCCTGTCGCTGCTCCTCGCCACGCTGGACGCGCCTCACCTGCTGATCCTCGACGAACCCACCAACCACCTCGACATCGAGAGCCGCGAGGCTCTGGTCGAAGCGCTGACCGCTTACAACGGTGCCGTCATCCTCGTTAGCCACGACATGCACCTTCTCAGCCTCGTGGCCGACCGCCTGTGGCTGGTGAAAGACGGCCAGGTCGCGCCCTACGACGACGACCTCGATGCCTACCGCAAGATGCTGCTGTCCTCGGACAAACCGGCCGAGAAAACCGCCGCTCCAAAGCCCAAACCGCAAAAAGCCGACCGCAACACGATCCTCGCCCTCCGCGCCGAGGTCCGCAAATGCGAAGAACGCATCGAGAAGATCAACGAGATTCGCGACCGCGTGGCGAGTGAGCTGGCCGACCCTGCGCTCTATGAAGACAGCAACAGTGCCAAGCTGGAAAAGCTGAACCGCAAATGGGCCGAAGCGGTGGATGCCACCGAGCGCGCAGAAGCGCTATGGATGGAAGCGCTCGAAAAACTCGAGGAAGCTGAAAGCTGATAGCGTGAAGGGGGCTCTGCCCCCGCGCTTCGCGCTCCCCCGGGATATTTGCGGCACAAAGGCAGAGCCTGCCTCTTCATTCTGACAAAAATACCTCGGGGTGAGGCCGCAGGCCGAGGGGCAGAGCCCCTTTTGCGTTCTGACCGTCAAAAACAAAAAAGCGCCTTACGGCGAACCGTAGGCGCTTTTTGAAGAAGAAGTGGCGCGGTTGACGGGGCTCGAACCCGCGACCCCCGGCGTGACAGGCCGGTACTCTAACCAACTGAGCTACAACCGCACTCTTCTTCGTGACACTTTGTTCAGCAGTGGCGCGGTTGACGGGGCTCGAACCCGCGACCCCCGGCGTGACAGGCCGGTACTCTAACCAACTGAGCTACAACCGCTCGCCTATGTGCTGTCCGGTGTGTCACCGGATGTGGGGCCTTCTAAGCGGAGTGCGGGGTGGCGTCAAGCGCCCTCTGACAAAAAAGTGCAACAAATCGAACCGGATGATGAATTCATTTGGAAACGGCCAAAAATCTCTTTGTTTCAGGGCTTTATGGCAATGGTGATTTTCTGGAAATTCAGCGGATTTCAGATCCGGTCGGGAAAACTGCAAGAAAACAAGGCAGGTTGAAACCGGCCCTGTCTGCCCCTATATCGTCCCCTAACAGCGGCGCCGGCGTGCGCCGTAGCGCGACGCGCAGAAATCTAGGCAAATCGGTGCTCTTATACTGGCGAATCCGCTTTTGCGGCTTGCCTAAGCGGTGCACCGGCACTAGTTTGCACGCCAAAATTCGTTGACTATAAAAAGGACAAAGGCCATAGCCCGTAGACCTCATAACGCACCGCCGGTGCGTGACACTGGACCCCGCATCAATGATCGCATCCGTTGCCCCGAAGTTCGCCTGATCGGCGCTGAGGGTGAAAACGTAGGTGTTGTGACGCCCGAGAAAGCTCTCGATATGGCCGAACAAGCCGGTCTCGACCTGGTAGAAATTTCGCCCAACGCGAAGCCGCCGGTCTGCAAGATCATGGATTACGGCAAGTACAAGTACGAGACCCAGAAGAAAGAGGCCGAGGCGCGCAAGAAGCAGAAGGTCATCGAAGTCAAAGAGGTCAAGTTCCGTCCGGGAACCGACGTCCACGACTACGAAGTCAAAATGCGCAATGTGCTCAAGTTCCTCGACAACGGCGACAAGGTGAAAGTCACTCTGCGTTTCCGTGGTCGCGAGATGGCTCACCAGGATCTTGGTCGCGAGCTGCTTCAGCGTATCTCTGAAGACGTGAAAGAGAACGGCAAGGTCGAGAACATGCCGAAGATGGAAGGCCGCCAGATGGTCATGATGATCGGACCGCTGGCCAAGTAATCTTGGTTCTCTTGCAGTAACGACAGGCCGCCTTTGGGGCGGCCTTTTGTTTATGTGCTGCGCGGTTTTGGTCGGGTGGGCATTTCCTTGAGGAGGCCGCCTACCCCCATTGCGGCGATGTCCGCGTCCGTGACCTCGATCCCGCAGAGCGTCCGCTCCAGCACCCAGTCGGCGCCGTTGAGCGCGGGCGAGCGCGCGCACCCCGGAAGGCCGATGACGGGGCGGCCTTTGTAGCTACCGATGAATAGCAGGTTTCCCGGATCGACGGGCATCCCAAAGCGTTCGACGGCGCCTCCAGCCAATCTAACAGCGCTGGGGGCCACGTCCGCGATGTCGGAGGTGGCCGAGGCGGTCAGAATCAGGATGACCTCTCCTTCGGCCTGTTTGATGGCCTCTGCGATGGCTTCGGTTTTGTGGGGGACTTTGATGCGGGGCGTCAGGGCGACGTCCAGCCGCGAGAGACGCGTGTTCGTGGCGCGGCGGCCTTTGTCGCTGTGGCTGGTGCCGTCGATCACCGTTTCGATCAGCGTGGCGCTTTGGTAGCGAGGTGAGTGGACGTTCATCGCGGTGCCCAGCGCTTCGGCGGCTTTGGTGACGTTCGCGGCGGCAACGCCGTAAGCGATGATTTTGACCGTGGCGATCATGGCGCCCGCTTCGACGCGCTTGTAGTGCGGAAGCGTGGCGATGGTGATCATCGGGTCGATGGCGTTGGCGGCGTGGATGCGGGCGGGATCGAAGCCGACGACCCCGGCGCGGGTAGCGTGAAGGTTCACGCGGCCCGTGGCGGCTTTGGTGATGCGGATGTTCTGTTTGTCGGGATCGCACACGAGCGCAGCGGCGATTTGTTCAGCGGCGGTGTTCTCGTCCAAGTCCTCAGGGCCGAGCCGCGCGACGATGACCTCCGCGATACCAGACTCTTGTAGGTCGGAAATGTCGGCGGTCGTGAGCTCCTTGCCCTTTTGCAGCTTGCGGGACGGCAAGCGGATGGAGTGGGCAGCGATGGCGCCCTCTGCCTCTGCAACGGGCGATGGGCCGAACTTCATGCTTTTCTCAGAACTTCAGTCACTTGCGCCATGATGCTCACAGCGATTTCGGCGGGGGACTTCGCGCCGATGTTCAGACCGACGGGGCCATGGATGCGGGCGATCTGTTCCGCTGAAAAACCGTCCTGCTCAAGCCGTTCAACCCGCTTGGCGTGGGTCCGCGTGGAGCCGAGGCAGCCGAGGTAGAACACGTCCGATGACAGCGCGGCACGGATGGCGGGGTCGTCGAGTTTGGGGTCGTGGGTCAGCGTGACGACGGCAGTACGCGGGTCGAGGCCCAGCGCCTCCATCGCCTCGTCGGGCCAGTCGTCGGAGATCACCTCACCGGGGAATCGCTCTTCGGAGCCGAAGACGGGGCGCGGGTCGATGAGTATGGGATCATAGCCGCAGGCGCGGGCCATCTGGACGAGCGGCTGGGCGATGTGGACCGCGCCGACGATCAGCATCCGCAGCGGCGGGTTGTGGATCGCGACGAAGGTTCTGCCGTCTTCCTCGACGCCCGATTTGTCGCTGCGGAATCGCTCGGCGTAGTCCGACGCATCCGCCAGCTTGCGGTCGTCGTTTTCCAGATCAGCCACATAGGCGATCCGCTGACGGGCGGCGCGGGCGTCGACCAATTCTTTCAGCAGATCAGCGGACAGCGCGTCCCCTCCAACGGGCTCGACCAGCACGCGGATCTGGCCGCCACAGGCGAGGCCGACAGCAAACGCCTGATCGTCCGAAACGCCGAATGCCAGGAGGCGGGTCTTGCCATCATCGACGGCTTCCATGGCTTCGGTGATGACCGCGCCCTCGACGCAGCCGCCGGAGACAGAGCCCTCCATCGCGCCGTCGCGATCGATGACCAGCTGGCTACCGATGGGACGGGGTGCGGAGCCCCATGTCTCGACCACCGTGGCGATCACGGCACCGCGTCCGCTGTTGTGCCACTCCAGCGCAAGCGCGGGGATGTCGGTTCTGTCTGTCATGATGGCCTCCCTACCCCATTCAAGATGAGAGAAGCCGCAACGCGGTTCAACTCCTACCGTAGTCTTACGCGCAAAAAAGAACGGGCCCCGAAGGGCCCGCCTTTGTCAGTTCTTACTGTGCGCTTGCAACCTGATCGAGCAGCGGGGTGATCCGGCGGATCGTGGCGCGGCGGTTCGCCTGCTCTGCCGACTCGGTGTTCACCTTCAGGTAACGTTCGCCATAACCCTGTACGACGAGGTTTTCCGGCGGGATGTCGAAGTACTCGGTCATAGCCAGCGCAACGCTTTCCGCGCGGCGGTCCGACAGGCCGAGGTTATTGACGTCCGAGCCGACAGCGTCGGTGTGACCTTCAACGAGGAAGATCTCGTTCGGGTTCTTCTGGACCATGTCTTCAATCAACAGACCCATGCGAACGAGGCTGGTGATTTCAGCCTGCGAAATCGCAGCCGAACCGGTGGCGAAGTTGATGGTGTCCAGATCAATGGCCGGAACCAATTCGCGGACCGAACGGATCTCGCGGATCTGACGCAGCGAGTAGCTACGATCAACGTTCTGCGGCTTCTGGGCCTGCAGAGCGGCGATCAGACGAGCAACGTCAGCGTCGTTGACCGAGTAGCTCGGTGCCGGACGGGTGGTTTCGCGGAGCGAAGCTACGTCAACCGGCTCAGCGGCGCGCTCGGCGTCGGTGATGAGGTTGATGCGAGTGCCGTCGGTCAGGATACGTGCACGGGTCACAACGCGGCCGAGGTCGTCACGGATGGTCAGAACCTGCGTGCCGTCCGGACGGGTCACGGTGGTACGGGTCGAGCCGTCAGCGAAGGTTTCGGTCTTCACGTCGTTACCTGCCTGGTTCAGCAGAGCATCGTCGTTCTTGTAGATTTGCAGACCGTTCGGGCCTTGAACGATAACGCGGTCGCCGGTGTTGCCGACAACTTCTTCACCGTTGTCGAGCAGCGAGCCAACAGCCACAGCACCGAGACCGACCAGAAGGGCCTTCTCGAAGTTGCTCAGGCCACCGTTGTCTTCGCTGGCTTCGGCGTTGTTGGCCGAGGTGGTTTCAAAGTCTTCGTCCGAGGTGCGAACCTGTTCTTCGGTCAGCGTCTCTTCGGTGACTTCAGCGTCGGCAGCGTTCTCGTCCGAAGCGGCGAGCGGAGCAGCGTCCTCTTCCTCTGCGGTCGGGTCTACAGCCGGCTCGTCGTTGGCAGCGACTTCTTCTGCGCCTTCGTCAGCGGCAGCAGCTTCTTCGTCGGTGGTAGCTTCAGCGTCGGTCGCAGCGGACATTTCTGCCTGCATCTCTGCGATCTGGTCAGCCATCTCCTGCTGAGCCTGCTCAAGAGCGGCCTGCTCTTCGGCAATCTGCTGGGCTACTTCGTCCGAAACTTCCTTGGCTGGAGCGGGTTCTTCCGAAGCAGCTTCGCCTTCGGCGTCAGCTTCCATCTCGGCTTCTGCGTCGGCGTTCATTTCACCTTCTTCAGCCGGTGCTGCTTCAGCTTCGGTAGTTTCCGGAGCCATCTCTTCCTGAGCGGCTTCAGCTTCAGCGCTGGCTTCAGCTTCGACCGAGCCGTCTTCGGTGGCTTCGGCTTCAACTTCTACTGCGTCTTCCGAAGTCGCTTCATCAGCAGCCGGAGCGGCTTCTTCTGCGGGCGCAGCTTCGCTCTGGGCTTCGATCTCAGCTTCGACTTCGGCGTCCATCTCGCCTTCAGCGGCTTGATCGTCTGCCGGAGCAGCTTCGACTTCTTCCATTTCCGGTGCCATTTCCTCGGCAGCACCATCAGCGGAGCCTTCAGCTTCTACAGCGCCACTTTCGTCAGCGGTTGCCTCTTCGGCAACCGGCTCGGCAGGATCCGCAGCCTGTTCCATAGCAGCGTCCGACTGCGCATTCGCATCAGCCGGTTCGTCGCCGGTTGCCGGTTCGGCAGCATTTTCGTTTGCCGGATCAGCCGGGGCGACATCACCCATTTGCTCTTGGCTCTGCTTGGTCAGCTCGACAATCTTGTCCTGACCCAGTGCGTCGACCAGCATCGGGTCTGCAAGCGGGATCGCCATCGGCTCGCCGGTTTCGCACGGCGGGATGATACCACCTTCGCAGAGCAGAACAGCAGGTTCGCCGTCCGGCGTGGTGGTCAGTTCTTGGGCGTGAGCGGTACCAAGGAAAGAGGCGTTGGGTACAATAAGGGAAAGCGTGGCCACCAGAGCGGTCGTGGCACGGGATGAATTACGGGGCATATGAACTCCTCTGAATGGACGTCATCTGGCAGGACCAGACGCGCCGAATTGCCTAAGCAACGCACGCCGCCCCGTTTTTGATCCATCAGGAGATGTGAAATTCTTCGAGAGGTTCGCCTGTTAAGCGTCTTTGTGCCGATCGACCATCGCCATCAGCCGCGCTTTGTCCCCGCCGTCCTTTGCATCCGAGATCGCCTCGGCAAGACCTTGCAATGATGCGATATTGTGGCCCGCGCGGAAGCTGGTCACGTGCGGCAGCATTTCGACGATCCCGCGGGCTTTGGGCGCGAAACCGTCCCATCTGAGCAGCGGATTGAGCCAGATCAGTTGACGTGACGACAACCCGAGCCGCTCCATCGCCTTACCCAGCCCGCCCTCGGGGTCACGGTCGAGCCCGTCGGTGATGAGAAGAACCACAGCGCCCTGCCCCAGCACCCGCCGCGACCAGTCGCGGTTGAAGCGGTCGATGCACTCACCGATACGCGTGCCGCCCTGCCAGTCCTGCGCTTCGGCACCGACCGCGGCGAGCGCGGCATCGACGTCTTTGTGCTTGAGATGGCGAGTGATGTTGGTGAGCCGCGTCCCAAAAGTGAAAGCATGGATTTTGGCCCAGCCCTGCCCTTTGGCATTGGCGACCGCGTGAACAAAATGCAGCACGGCGCGGGAGTACTGGCTCATGGAGCCCGAGATATCGCAGAGCACGACGAGGTTCGGGTAGCGTTCGCGTTTGTGGCGGGTCGCGAAACTCTGGATTTCGCCACCCTTGCGCATCGACTGACGCAGGGTGCCGCGCCAATCGGGGATCTGCCCGTGACCTGCGATGGTCCGGCGGCTCTGCACGGGACGGATCGGCAGGGTCATCTTGGCGAGGATGCGTTTGGCCTGCGCCATCTCCTCGATCGACATCTGTTCGAAATCGAGGGTTTTCAGCCGCTCTTCGGTCGAGATCGTGCGGGAGGCGTCGATGTCGATGAGCGCTTCTTCGTCTTTCTGGTCCTCTTCGGGCTGCGGCATGGGGATGTTGTGGTCATCCAGCAGCGCCTCCGCCGCGCGTTTTTCGGCGGCTTTGGCTTTGCGCTCTTCCTGCACGCCGCGCACGGAGGGCAGCATCATCGCCATCATATGTTCGAGGTAACGCGGGTCGCGCCAGTAAAGGCGGAACACCTGCCCGTAGATGGTCCGGTGTTCGGGGCGGGTGCAGAAACACGCCTCCAGCGTCCAGTAGAAATCGTTCTTGCGGGTAAAACCTGCCGCCTCCACCGCACGGATGGCGTCGATCACACGGCCCGGACCGACGGGGATGCCGGCCTTGCGCAAAGCACGGGCGAAGTGCGCGATGTTATGCGCGAGCTTGCCGTCCTCCGGAATATCGAGCGGGATGTACTCAGCCATTGGCGTCGCGGCGGGGGGCTGTCTGCCCCCCGCACCCCCCGAAGGTATTTTTGTCAGAATGAAGCATCAGACCGGCGCAAGATCCGCGCGGGCTTCTTTAAGGAGGCGCTGCGCTTCGGAGCCTTCGATACGGGCGATGTCGTCCTGATACTTGAGGATCGCGCCGAGGGTGTCAGCGATGACCTCGGGACTGAGGTCGATCACATCGAGCGCGAGCAGGCATTTCGCCCAGTCGATGGTTTCCGCAACGCCAGGTTTCTTGAAGAGATCCTCCGTACGGAGTTTCTGCACGAAGGCGACGACTTCCTTGCTGAGCGTTTCCTGCGCTTCGGGGGCGCGGGCGTGGAGGATGTCCAACTCGCGGTCGAAGGTGGGGTAATCGACCCAGTGATAGAGGCAACGGCGCTTCAGGGCGTCATGGACCTCGCGCGTGCGGTTGGAGGTCAGGATGACGATGGGCGGTTCCTGCGCCTTGATCGTTCCGAGCTCGGGCACGGTGACTTGGAAATCTGAGAGCGCTTCGAGGAGGAACGCCTCGAACGGCTCGTCGGTGCGGTCGATTTCGTCGATGAGCAGCACGGGCGCGCCGCCCTCATGGGGGCGCATCGCTTCGAGCAGCGGGCGTTCGATCAGGAAATCCTCGTTGAACAGCTCGGATTGCAGCGCCTTGCGATCGGCGCCCCCTGCGGCTTCGGCCGTGCGGATCGCGATCATCTGCGCGGCGAAATTCCATTCATAGACCGCTGAGGCCGCGTCGAGCCCTTCGTAGCATTGCAGGCGGATCAGTTTGCGGCCCAGCGCGCAGGCGATGGCCTTGGCGATTTCGGTTTTTCCGGTGCCTGCTTCCCCCTCCAGAAACAGCGGGCGACCGAGTTTGAGCGATAGAAAGGTCACGGTCGCAAGGGCGCGGCCACAGATGTAGCCTTCGCCCGCGAGCATGGACTGCACGTCGTCGATACTGTCGATAGTCATGAACTCCTCCGATTCAACCTCCATGCTGCCTTGTGGCAAAATTCGTTCAAGCCCTGCATAAGTCGCATGAATTTGCCGTTCATAGAGCGCAGAGCGGTCGCGCCTTGAGCGCAATTCCGCCCTAATCTAGGCTTAGCCTGCAGAATGGTTAGGTAGTACGCCCTTGAGGCAAAGGATGTGACGTGAGTATTGAACTTACAACCGATTTTGCCGGTCTTTCGAATGAGGACTGGTTCGACGCACTGGACGATGTGGCCGAAGAACACGGGCATTTCGAACGGGTCGGCGCGAATCATGCAGCCGCTTTCATCGATCAGGGCAAGAAGCTGCTCGTGACATTCGAGACCTTTCCCGAGATTTGCGAACAGTCCGAAGTCATGGAGCCGCGTGGTTTTCAGGCCGCCCGCGACTTCGGCTGGTCACACCTTGCGATCGTGGCGCGCGGCGAAAGCTGGTTCCGTGATCTGCGGCTCTATCAGTATTTCGACCGCTTGACGGATGATGGCTTCTTCGAAGATTTCGACGAGGTTCTGTTCTTTGGCACGCACCGCGGCGGCTATGCTGCGGGTGCCTATGCGGTTGCCGCTCCCGGCTCGCGGGTTCTGTCGATCCGTCCTGTGGCGACGCTTGATCCGCAGATTGCCAACTGGGACCGCCGTTATCTGGAAGCGCGGCGCACCGACTTTTCGACGCGCTACGGCTTTGCGCCGGATATGATCGACGCCACGCAGCACACATTCGTGGTTTTCGACCCGCAAGAAGACCTCGACGCGATGCACGCGGCGCTCTTCACCCGTTCGAACGTGACCAAGCTGCGGATGCCGCGCATGGGCACGAAGCTGGATCATAACCTCGACGAGATGGGGATCCTGCTGCCGCTCATGGAATACGCGATGAACGGCGATCTGACGGAGGCGTCCTTTGCGGAGCTTTACCGCTCGCGCCGCGATTTCGTGCCTTATCTGCGCCAGTTCGTTGGTTGGCTGGAGCGCAAACGCGACTACAGCCGCGCCGCCGCGATCTGCCGCTATGTGCTGTCGGAGGGGAAGCGTCCCTACTTTGCCCAGCGCCTGCGCCAGATCGAGGAGAAGGCCGCGCGCGAGGAAAAGATGAACGCGACGCGGGCTGCCCAGTAAAACGGGCCACATTCGGAAAAACAAAAAGGGAGCCGATGGCTCCCTTTTTCGTAGGTCTGTTCCGGTGAGGATCAGACGTACATCATGTCGCGGAATACATGGCGGGCGATACCCTCGCGCGAGATACCGCGCTGTGCCAGTTCGGCGTCCGACATGTTGTTCAGCTTGATGATTTCCTGACGACGACGCGGAAGGTCGTGCTGGTTTTCCATTGCTTGAACGAATGCACGACCCAGCTTGGTGAAAAAGCCTTCGCGCGGTGCAGAGAGGTCAGCGTGGGTTGCAGTGTAGGCCATTTTAGCGGCTCCTGAATATGTCATATGCGTTGACCTATAAATAGCTTGTGCGGAGCTACGCGGAAACAGACAATAGGGAAATGCCGCATTGCAGCAGGCGCATGGCCCTTCTCTGCGTTCTGTTTGTGTGGCGCAGTCTTTCGGGACGGTGTATTGCGTGGATCATGACCGAGACAGCACCTACCCGCCTGACAATCCGCCGCCCCGATGATTGGCACCTTCACCTGCGTGACGGTGCGATGCTCGAAGGCGTTCTGCCACACACCGCCGCCCACTTTGGCCGCGCTATCGTGATGCCGAACCTCGTGCCGCCCGTTGTGACGGGTGCGCAGGCCGCGGCTTATCGCGACCGGATCATGGCGGCCCTGCCCGAAGGCATGTCGTTCAAACCGCTGATGGTGTTGTACCTTACCGAAGAGACGGACCCCGAAGACGTCGCCGCCGCCCACGCTGCGGGCATCGCGACGTCGGTAAAGCTCTACCCTGCCGGTGCGACCACAAACTCCGCTTCGGGCGTGCGCGACTTCGACAAGGTGCGCCCCGTTCTGGAGAAAATGGCAGAGATCGGAATGCCGCTCTGCGTTCATGGCGAAGTCACCAACCATGACATCGACATCTTCGACCGCGAGGCTGTGTTTATCGACCGCGTCCTGCACCCGATCCGCAAGAAGGTGCCCGATCTGCGCGTGGTCATGGAGCACGTCACCACCCAAGACGCCGTCGATTACGTGCGCGATCACACCAAGAACCTCGCCGCCACGATCACGACGCACCACCTGATTATCAACCGCAACCACATCCTCGCGGGCGGTATCAAGCCGCACTACTACTGTCTGCCGGTCGCCAAGCGCGAAAACCACCGCGTCGCACTGGTCGAGGCTGCAACCTCGGGCGATCAGCGTTTCTTCCTCGGCACCGACTCCGCGCCGCATACCGACCCGAACAAGCTGCAAGCCTGTGGCTGCGCGGGCTGCTTTACTGCGCCGAACACCATGTCGTGCCTCGCCGAAGTGTTCGAGGCCGCAGGTCGCCTGAAAAAGCTCGAAGCCTTCGCCTCGCTGAACGGTCCGCGCTTCTACCGCATGGAGCCGAACGAGGAGACTATCACCCTCACCAAAGGCGAACCCGTGGAATATCCTGCACAAATCATGACCGGCGCAGGACCGGTAACGGTGTTCGATCCAGGCTTCCCACTACATTGGCGGGTGTCCTGAGTAAGGTTCTCATGACTAGGCAGCCCAATACATGCCAAAGTTGTTGAGCGAATCTCCACACAACTCGAAAAAGTACGCGGTCCGATTGGGGGCCGCGTTTTTTTTGAGGATCACGATATGACAACCTACTCCTTCCAGGGCGTGGCGATTTCATTCGACTGGGACAGCAACGCGAACGACAGCTATCCGGTCGAATTTCTGGGTGATGCAGAGCTGGCAATCACTGCACCGGACAATTCCACCATTTCGTACGAGACACTCGGCGACGGCATGATCCAGCTGAACCTCAACGACGGTAAGAACTTCTCTGGCGCGACCTTCACTGCCGGAACCTACGACGACGCAGACCTCACCAAGTTGGACGTCGAAGAAGAACTGGTTGTCATCGACTGGACGATGAACGGACAGTCCTATTCCACGACCGTGTTCCACCTCGAAATCTACGACAACGCCTCCGACTACGACTCGACGGGTTTCTTCTTTGTTGTCGACGGTGATCCGATTCCGCTGACGTCGATCGAAGCGTATGAGAGCATCGATGCCTATATCACCGGCGTCGACTACCCGAGCGGCGACCTCGCGCCCGGTGCCACTTTCGGCTGGGATGACCTCAACCCGACGTCGTTCACTGAAAACGACGAGTTCCTCAACACGCGTGGCAAGGACAGGTTCGACGGCGGCGCTGGCATCGACACTGTGATCTACGACGACGGCAAGAAGGGCATCAACGTCAACCTGACCAAGAACTATGCTGTCGACAGCTACGGCAAGAAAGACAAGCTGATCAGCATCGAAAACGTTCAGGGCACGTCGGACAAGGACAAGTTCAAGGGCGACAACGCCGACAACGAGTTCTGGGGCAACGGCGGTAAGGACAAGTTCGACGGCGGCAAAGGCAACGACGTTCTGCACGCAGGCAGCGGCAAGAACATCCTGAAGGGCGGCGCTGGCGCTGACGAGTTCGACTTCTCGGACGCCAACGGTTCGAACATCGTCAAGGACTTCAAGGCCGATCAGGGCGATACCATCTCGTTCGCTGATTACGCTGGCGGCATCGACAGCTACGAAGACATGATTACGAACCACGTCGCCGAGACCAAGAAGTTCCTCTACATCTCGGACGAGGACACTGGCCTCAAGATCAAGTTCAACAAGGTCGCGCTCGACGACCTGACCGAAGACGCGTTCGTCTTCTGATATCGGAAAGGCAGCGCCTATACGGGCGCTGCCTTTTGCAGTCTTTCAAACTGGGGCGAATGCGTCTAATGACCCTGCGAAACCTTATCGAAAGGACGCTGCCATGATCCCCTCCTCCTTCCCGTCGAAGTCCGAGATCGCCCGCCTGTCGGCAGGTATGCTGCTTGAGATCGGCGCTGTGTCCTTCAACGCCAAAGAGCCGTTCACCCATGCGTCGGGCAAAAAAGCCCCGACCTACGTGGACTGCCGCAAGCTGATCTCCTTCCCGCGTATCCGCTCGACCCTGATGGATTTCCTGTCGGTGTCGATCATGCGCGAAGCGGGTTTCGAGGCATTCGACAACATCGCAGGCGGTGAGACCGCTGGCATCCCGTTCGCGGCCATGGTCGCCGAACGCCTTGCCCTGCCGATGACATACGTCCGCAAAAAGCCCAAGGGCTACGGCCGCAACGCCCGTATCGAGGGCGCAATGACCGAAGGCCAGCGCGTCCTGCTCGTGGAAGACCTGACCACGGATGGCGGCTCCAAGCTGTCGTTCGTCGATGCGATCCGCGATACCGGCGCGACCTGCTCGGCCACTGCGGTGATCTTCTACTACGGCATTTTTGAGGGCGTTGAGAAAACCCTCGGCGATCACGGCGTGCAGCTGATCAGCCTTTGCACTTGGTGGGATGTTCTCGAAGTCGCCAAGGAGCGCGAGGCGTTTGACGCCGAAACCCTTGCCGAGGTCGAGTCGTATCTGCGCGATCCGGCAGCATGGTCGGCAGCCCACGCCTGAGCCCTATAAATTATCTGTCAGGATAATCGCGGCATTTCCGCAAGATATAGCAGCAAGCATACCAAGCGCCCCCTCATTTGGGGGCGTTTGTGTTGTGCACAGGTTATCCACAGAGTTATACTGTTTGAAGTCGGACGTACCCTCGGGGTAGACCCTCTGCTCACTGGGGCAGCATAAAAAACCGTGGCAGGACTGTGATGAGCGAGATCGCCGTATTCAACGCAAGCGGATCGGAAAGCAACGCCGAAGATCCGGTGCCGCACTCCATCGAGGCTGAACAGCAGCTTCTGGGTGCGATCCTGACGAATAACGATATCTTCGACCGTGTGGCTTCGATCATCACGGCGGACCACTTCTTTGACCCTGTCCACCGCGAGATTTTCCAGACCGCTGCGGCCCGTATTTCGGTGAACGCGCTGGCCTCCCCCGTCACGCTCAAAGCCTACATGAAAGACCACCCCGGTCTGAACGAACTGGGCGGCGCGACCTACCTGCTGAAGCTTGCTGGCTCTGCGATTTCGGCTTTTGCGGCCAAGGACTATGCCCAGCTGATCTACGACCTCGCGATCCGCCGCGAACTGATCGGCGTGGGTAAGGACATCGTCGCCGAAGCAAGCCGCGTTCAGGTGGACTCGGACGCTGCCGAACAGATCGGCAAGGCAGAACAGCGCCTCTATTCGCTGGCCGAAAAGGGTAAGTCAGAAACCGGCTTTACCAGCTTCGTCAAAGCGGTCACCCAAGCGGTCAACAGCGCCAACGCTGCCTACCAGCGTGAGGGTCAGCTGTCGGGTATCTCGACCGGCCTGATCGACATGGACAAAAAGCTCGGCGGCCTGCACCCCTCGGACCTTCTGATCCTCGCGGGTCGTCCGTCGATGGGTAAGACCTCGCTCGCGACCAATGTGGCGTTCAACATTGCCAAGGCGTTCCGCAAGGGCCGCAAGCCCGACGGTACCGAGGGCGCCATCGAAGGCGGAGTTGTGGGCTTCTTCAGCCTCGAAATGAGCGCTGAACAGCTGGCCGCGCGTATTCTGTCTGAAGCGTCCGAAGTGCCCTCCGAACAGATCCGCCGCGGTGACATGACCGAGCAGGAATTCCGCCGCTTCGTCGAAGCCGCGAAAGAGCTCGAAAGCTGTCCGCTGTTCATTGACGACACGCCTGCGCTGCCGATCAACCAGGTTGCCGCGCGTGCCCGCCGTCTGAAGCGGACGCATGGCCTCGATGTGCTGATCGTCGACTACCTCCAGCTGCTGCGCGGCTCGGGTCGCGGTGACAACCGCGTTCAGGAAATCGGCGAGATTTCGATGGGCCTGAAGGCGATTGCCAAGGAACTCAACATCCCCGTCGTCGCGCTGTCCCAGCTGTCGCGTACGGTCGAAAGCCGCGACGATAAGCGTCCGCAGCTGTCGGACCTTCGTGAATCGGGCTCGATCGAGCAGGACGCCGACGTTGTTATGTTCGTGTTCCGCGAGGAATATTACGTGGAACGTGAAAAGCCGTCCGAGGACAGCCCGACCTTCCCCGAATGGCAGGACCGTATGAACCGCCTGCACGGACGGGCCGAAGTGATCATCGGCAAACAGCGTCACGGTCCGATCGGCACCGTGGACCTGTCGTTCGAAGGCAAATTCACCCGCTTCGGCAACTTGGTCAAACCTTGGCAGCAGGACGCGGTCGAGGGGTACTGATTTTCCCTCTTGCTCCTGCAGCGAAGCCATAAGACAAGGGCGATATGGCTACTGGACGTCTGACAATCGATCTTTCCGCGCTGCTTTCGAACTGGCGTTCGCTTGATGCGATGACCGCCTGCGAAACCGGCGCTGTGGTAAAAGCTAACGCCTACGGGCTGGGGTCGGGCCGTGTGGCTGCGGCCCTTGCCGGCATGGGCGTCGCGAAGTTCTTTGTGGCAACGGTCGAAGAAGGCCGGCGCGTGCGCGAATCCGTGGGTCCGGAAAAGGACATCCACGTGTTTTCGGGCCACATGCAGGGCGATACCGAAGCCATCCTTCAACTCAACCTGATCCCGATGCTCAATTCGGTCGATCAGTTGACCCGCCATTTCGAAGCTCTGCCCGGCCATCCCTTCGGCATCCAGCTTGATACGGGCATGAACCGCCTCGGGATGGAGTGGGCCGAATGGGCCGCCGTTGCGGCGATTGCGATGCAGCAGCGCCCGCGTCTGATTATGTCCCACCTTGCCTGTGCGGACGAACCGGATCACCCGATGAACGAGTACCAACTCGGCATCTTCCGCAAGATGACCGACGGTGTGGGCGTTCCGCGCTCGCTGTCCGCGACGGGTGGCATTCTGCTGGGCAAGGAATATCACTTCGATCTGACCCGCCCTGGTATCGGGATGTATGGCGGTCTGCCGTTCGAGCAGGCCAAGCCGGTCGTTCACCTCGACCTGCCGGTCATTCAGGTGCGTGATCTGTCCGAAGGCGAAGTCGTCGGCTACGGCAATTCGTGGCAGGCCAAGCGCGCCAGCCGCATCGCCACCGTTTCGGGTGGTTACGCGGACGGCATCCTCCGTTCGATCTCCAACCGCGCGAAGTTCTGGCACGGCTCGACGCCCGTGCCGCTCGTTGGCCGCGTGTCGATGGACCTGATCACCGTGGACATCACCGACCTCGAAGAGACGCCGGATTACCTCAGCCTGCTCTGCCCGACGCAGACGGTCGACGATCTGGCGGAAATCGGCGGCACCATCGGGTACGAAATCCTGACTTCACTCGGTGGGCGCTATCAGCGGCGCTTTATCGCGTCGTGATCGTGAACGTCCTCCGCGCGGTTGGCCGCGTTGTCATCATGGCTCTGGCGATCGTCGGACGCGTGACGATTTTTGCGGCCGATACGATCAGCCATCTGGTCCGTCCGCCGTTCTACTGGCGCGAATTCGGCGTGGCGATCATGCAGATCGGGTTCTACTCGCTGCCCGTCGTCGGCCTGACCGCGCTGTTCACTGGCGGTGCGCTGGCGCTCCAGATCTACTCCGGTGGTGCGCGTTTCAGCGCCGAAGCCGTTGTCCCGCAGATTGTTGCCATCGGCATGGTGCGCGAGCTTGGCCCTGTTCTGGTCGGTCTGATGATCGCGGCGCGTGTGACCTCCTCGCTCGCCGCTGAAATCGCGACCATGCATGTCACCGAACAGATCGACGCGCTGACCACGCTGTCTACCAATCCGGCAAAGTACCTCACCCTGCCCCGCGTTCTTGCGGCGACGCTGGTGATGCCGATCCTTGTGGGCATCGGTGACGTCATCGGTATCCTCGGCGGTTTCGTTGTCGGCACCGAGCGTCTGGGCTTCAATGCCGCGAACTACATCACCAACACGGTGAACTTCCTCGAATTCCACGATGTCGCTTCCTCGCTGATCAAAGGCGCGGCCTTCGGTTTCATCGCGGCGCTGATGGGCTGCTATTACGGTATGAACTCGGGCCGCGGCGCGCAGGGCGTGGGCCAAGCGACCAAACAGTCTGTCGTCGCCGCCGCTGTTCTGATCCTCGCGGCCAACTTCATTCTGACGGAGGCGTTCTTCTCCGCATGATACGTTTGAGCGAAGTCCAGAAGTCTTTCGGCAGCAACGCTGTGCTGCGCGGCGTAAACCTTGAGGTGGCCAAGGGTACCTCGACCGTCGTTATCGGCGGGTCGGGCACCGGCAAGTCGGTTCTGCTCAAATGCATCCTCGGCCTCGTCACGCCCGACAGCGGCAAGATCGAGGTCGCGGGCAAGGACATCACGACCCAGCCGCGCGACGAATTCCTCGCCCGTTTCGGGATGCTTTTCCAGGGCGGCGCGCTGTTTGACTCGCTTCCCGTCTGGCAAAACGTGGCTTTTCGCCTCCTTCGTGGAGAGCTGAAAAGGCCCAAAGCCGAAGCCCGCGAGATCGCCATCGAAAAGCTTCGCCGCGTGGGTCTGACGCCCGACGTTGCAGACCGTTTGCCCGCCGAATTGTCGGGCGGGATGCAGAAGCGCGTGAGCCTTGCCCGCGCGATTGCCGCGAACCCCGAAATCATTTTCTTTGACGAGCCGACCACGGGCCTCGACCCGATTATGTCCGGCGTTATCAACGACTTGATCCGCGAGATTGTTTCCGAGATGGGCGCGACCGCGATCACGATCACCCACGATATGTCGAGCGTCCGCGCCATCGCCGACCGCGTGGCGATGCTCCACAAGGGCAAGATCCGCTGGGAAGGCCCGATCTCCGAAATGGATGCTTCAAACGACCCGTACGTCGACCAGTTTATCCATGGCCGCGCCCACGGTCCGATCGAGACAGTTCGTTAAGAAGATAACTTTTCTTCAAATATTTTTGGAAACAGGCGAGTAGCCACCCTACCATTCAATTATTAGCGTTGTTTAATTGTTTGAGAGGCTGGCCATGGCGCAGCAATCGACTACCCGGTTTATCGTTCGCTGCTTGCACAGCTTTTCCTTCGGCATGTTGATCGTCATGAACGCCGTGACCATCGGATACGCCCTTCTCTGCGCGGCCCAGATCACCCCGTGGCTCACCCTGCCGCTCGCGTTCGGCGATGTGATCGTCACTAACGCGGGGATGCTGGTTCAACTTGCGTTTACGATGATCATGGCCTCGCTCCTGTTCTTCATCCCGACCAGCAAGCGGGTGATGGACCTCGAGAAATCCCACCGCAAATTCGAGGTGAATATGGACGACGTGGCGCGGGCATACCACGTCTGCCACACCGCTGATCGCGCTGGTGTTTTCACGCTAAGCAGCGAATTCGACGCGGTGCGCGAACGCCTCCATTATCTGCGCGATCACCCCGATCTGCGCACGATGGAAATGGACGTTCTGACCATGGCCGCGCAGATGGGCGAAAAGGCCCGCGAGTTGGCCGATGTCTACGGCGACGAGAAGGTCAAACGCGCCAAAGAGTTCCTGCGGCAGCGTCAGGAGGAAGCCGAGCGCCAGCAAGAGCAGATCGTCGATGCGATGCACATCTGCCGCGAGCTGCGCCAGTGGGCCGATCAGGTCGAGGCCGAAGAAACGGCAGTCGCCAGCCAGCTTGAAAAGCTCGACGGTGAATTGCAGAGCGTTCTACCGCACCTCGGTTACGGTTTCGAGCCGCCGGAGCCCGACCACAAGATCGTTCATATGCCGATGAAACCGGCCGCCGAATAATCTTGCCCCTGCGGTGCCGCCCTGCTCTTGATGCAGCATGGCACGCCGCAACCCTTCGATCCTGACCTACCTCAACCTCGCGCTTTTGGTCCTGTTTCCGGTCGCATGGTTCGCGCCGCTCCTTCGGGCGGCGCTTTTGCCGTTGTTTTCGATGAAGGAAATCTCGGTGATCTCGGGATTGCAGAGCCTTTGGGAAAGCGACGTCTACCTCGCGCTGCTGGTCACATTCCTCGCCGTCTTTGCCCCGTTCATGAAGGCGCTCGGCATGGTGTTGATCGGGTTCGGCCTGCTCGACAAAGCCGTAAAGCCCGTCCTGTTCTGGCTCGCGAAACTGGCGATGGCGGACGTGTTCCTGCTGGCGCTTTATGTCGTTGTCGCCAAAGGCATCGGCGTCGGGCGGATCGAGGTCGCGTGGGGGCTCTACCTCTTTACCGGCTGTGTGCTGGTTTCGGTCGTCACATCGATGGGAACGAAACGGCGCTGATTTTCCGTTGCCGCCGCCCTGCCGATAGGCCACAACCTCCTCATGGCGAAAGAAAAAGCGTTTATCTGCTCTGAGTGTGATGCGTCCTATTCCAAGTGGTCGGGTCGCTGCGAAACCTGCGGGGCATGGAACTCCATCCACGAACAAAAACCGCTGGCGACGGGCCACGGCTCCAAGAGCCTGTCGGGCAAACGCGGCCAGCAGATCAACCTGACGGACCTTGCCAGCCAAGACCCCGAACCGCCCCGCACCGAAGCGGGCGTCGGCGAATTGGACCGCGTTCTCGGTGGCGGTCTGGTCAAGGCATCGGCCATTCTGGTCGGCGGCGATCCCGGCATCGGCAAATCGACCCTTCTGCTTCAGGCGGCGGCGCGGTTTGCGCGGAACGGGATGAAGGTCATCTATATCACGGGCGAAGAAAGCACCCAGCAGGTGCAGATGCGCGCGCGGAGGCTGGGGCTGGAACAATCGCCCGTCATGCTCGCCGCCGAATCCAATCTGCGGGACATCGTCACGACGCTGGAAAAAGAGCATCCGGACCTCGTCATTATCGACTCGATCCAGACCATGTGGGCCGACACGGTCGATAGCGCACCGGGGTCGGTCAGTCAGGTTCGCGCCTCGGCGCACGAACTGACAACATTCGCCAAGAAGCAGGGCATCGCCACCATCATGGTCGGCCACGTCACCAAAGAAGGCTCGCTTGCCGGTCCGCGCGTGGTCGAGCACATGGTCGACACGGTTCTCTATTTCGAAGGCGAGCGCGGCCACCAGTTCCGCGTGCTGCGGGCGGTGAAGAACCGCTTCGGCCCGTCGGACGAAATCGGCGTGTTCGAAATGACGGGCAAAGGGTTGGCAGAGGTGAAAAACCCCTCGGCCCTGTTCCTGTCCGAACGCGGCCAACCGACACCGGGATCGGTGGTGTTTGCGGGCATCGAAGGCACGCGCCCGGTGCTGTGCGAAATTCAGGCGCTTGTCTCGCCCTCCCCGACCCCGCAAGCGCGCCGGTCGGTCGTGGGCTGGGATGGCGGGCGCCTCGCTATGATCCTCGCCGTGCTGGAATCGCGCTGCGGCGTCGCGTTCGCGGGGCTGGACGTCTATCTGAACGTGGCCGGCGGCCTGCGGATTACCGAGCCGGCTGCCGATCTGGCGGTCGCAGCAGCGCTGATTTCCGCTAGGGAAGACGCGGCTTTGCCAGCGGACTGCTGTCTTTTCGGCGAAATCGCCCTATCTGGGCAACTTCGTCAGGTCGTACAAACCGAAAATCGGTTGAAAGAAGCGCAAAAACTTGGTTTCACGACGGCGATATTACCCCGCTTGCCTAAACGGGCGGCGGCACCGGACATGAATCTGCGACAAGTGCAGGACGTGCTCGGATTTGTGACAGACGTTTTCGGCCCGCGAGAGGCAGGGGGATAAATAGAATATGGATAGCTTTACCGTCGTAGATGGGATCGTCGCCACGGTTGTCGTGGTCTCTGCCCTTCTGGCGTACAGCCGTGGCATCGTCCGCGAAACGATGGCCATCGTGGGATGGGTCGCAGCCGCAGTGGTCGCATTCACCTTTGCCGCCCCTGCCGGTGACGTCGTCGGCAACCTTCCGGTCGTCGGTGACCAGATCGATGGAAGCTGCGAGCTGAAGATCATCGCGGGCTTCGCGGTCGCTTTCGCCATCGCGCTGGCTGTCGTGTCGTTCTTCACGCCGCTGCTGTCGACCGTGGTGCGTAAAACCGCGCTCGACTCGATCGACCAGATCCTCGGCTTCCTCTTTGGTGTGGCCCGCGGCATCGTGCTCGTGGCTGTAGCGTTCTTCCTCTACAATACCATCCTGTCGAGCCAAGGCATCGCCGCTGTCGACAACAGCCGTGCGGCCGCTGTCTTCAACGACACCACCGACGACATTCAGGATCAGGATCCGAGCGCTGCTCTGGAGTGGCTGACCGCCCGTTACAACGAGCTTCTGCTCACCTGTGTGGCCGAGTAAGCCACGTTCATCGAAAAGTGTGTGATAGTTTCGTGACACCAGCCCCCTGACCGACTATCAGGGGGCCGCAACCCATTCACGGATTCGGAGCCCTCCCTCGTGTCCAAGACGATGCCCCCTGCCCACCCTTTCGATGATGATAAACTGAAAGAGGAGTGCGGCATTTTCGGCGTAGTCGGTGTGTCCGACGCTGCTAACTTCATTGCCCTCGGCCTACACGCGCTTCAACACCGCGGACAGGAAGCGGGCGGGATCGTAACCTACGATCACGAACAAGGTTTCAACTCGGCCCGCCGCATGGGCTATGTTCGGGACAACTTCACCAATTCCGAAATTCTCAAGACCCTGCCTGGCACTGTCGGTATCGGCCACGTCCGTTATTCGACCGCAGGTAACAAGGGTCAGACCGCCATCCGCGACGTTCAGCCGTTCTTCGGCGAATTCTCGATGGGCGGCGCCGCGATTGCGCACAACGGCAACCTCACCAATGCCGAAGCCCTGCGCCGCGACCTGATCTCGCAAGGTGCGATCTTCCAGTCGAACTCTGACTCGGAATGCATCATTCACCTGATGGCCCGTTCGATGGGCAAAAACATTCCCGACCGTTTCGAAGAAGCGCTCCGCAAGGCCGAGGGCGCTTTTTCCGTTCTGGGCATGACTCGCACCAAACTGATGGGCGTGCGTGACCCGCTGGGCGTTCGTCCGCTGGTCCTCGGTAAAGTCGGCGACGGTTGGGCGCTGGCGTCCGAAACCTGTGCGCTGGACATCATCGGTGCCGAATTCGTTCGCGAAATCGAACCGGGCGAGATGGTCGTCATCTCCTCCAAGGACGGCGTGCAGAGCTTCTTCCCGTTCCGTCCGAAGAAGTCGCGCTTCTGTATCTTCGAGCACGTCTACTTCTCGCGTCCCGACTCGATCCTCGGTGGCCGCTCGGTCTACGAGACCCGCAGCCAGATCGGGGTCGAACTGGCCCGCGAAGCCCCTGTCGAAGCCGACCTCGTTTGCCCCGTGCCGGATTCGGGCACGCCTGCTGCGATCGGTTACAGTCAGGAAAGCGGCATCCCCTACGGTATGGGGATCATCCGCAACCAGTACATGGGCCGTACTTTCATCGAGCCGACCGACGCGATCCGCAACATGGGCGTCCGTTTGAAGCTGAACGTGAACCGCGCGCTCATCGCCGGCAAGCGCATCATCCTCGTCGACGACTCGGTTGTTCGCGGCACCACCTCGCGCAAGATCAAGGACATGCTCCTCGACGCTGGCGCGGCAGAGGTGCACTTCCGTATCGCATCGCCGCCGACCGCGTGGCCGTGCTTCTACGGTGTCGACACCCCGCAGCGTGAAAAACTGCTGGCGGCAAACATGTCCGAAGCCGAGATGTGCAAGTACCTCGAAGTGGACAGCCTGCGTTTCATTTCGCTCGACGGTCTTTATCGCGCTGTTGGCGTGGCCGAGGGCCGCGATCCTGCGAATCCCGCGTATTGCGACGCATGCTTCTCGGGCGATTATCCGGTCCCGCCGACCGATATGCTCGACAAAGGCTTCAAGACCGCAGCCGAATAACTATCCTTACGAGGGGGTCCGCACGCGGGCCCCTTCTTCTTTGGAATAGGGGCGATCGGCGGCTTTATGCAGCGATGGGCAGAAGTCTGCCCACATCGCTCTCCTCACATTTGTGTTGGTTTCATCCCTTCCGCAGCCGTGGCATCTGCTGCCTCGGACACTCAAGACGGGACAAATTCCATGACGACAGGCACGAACAGTGTCGTCGCGCAAGCGGCGACGCAGGCGGACGTTTTTTCCTACGACAATATCGCGCTGATCGGGACGTTCAGCGGGCCGAGCGGCAATGTGGCCGTGGTGCGGATGACGGATGGACACATCCAGCAACTCGCAGTCGGCGACCAGACGATCTACGGGCAGGTGACGCAGATCACCGAGCAGCAGGTTCTGTTCACGGCCAACGGCCAGCTGAGCGGAATTCAGATGCCGAACTAACGGCATTGGACACGGGCGCTATTGCGCCCGTGTCTTCTTGGTGCCAAATGGGCTTATGACGCAAGATAATCGCCCCACCGCACTGATCACCGGCGCTTCGCGCGGACTTGGTTCTGCACTGGCCGAAGCACTGGCACCGACCCACCACATCATCGCTGTTGGCAAGACCACCGGCGCGCTTGAAGAACTGGACGACCGGATCAAAGCCGCGGGCGGACAGGCCACTCTTGCGCCGATGGACATCAACGTCGACGCCGCCATGCAGCAGCTTTGCCGTTCGATCTTTGATCGCTGGGGCAAACTGGACGTGTGGATGCACACAGCTGTCTTCGCAGCGCCGCTGTCCCCTGCCGGTCACATGCCTGCAAAGGACTTCGACAAGTCGGTCGAAACCAACATCAAATCGACCGCCCGCCTCATCAGCTACATCGCGCCGCTGCTCGGTGCCGATGGCCGCGCTGCATTCTTTGACGATCCGCGCGCAGGCGAAGCGTTCTTTGGCGCTTACGGCTCGACCAAGGCCGCCCAGATCGCGATGGCGCGTAGCTGGCAGGCCGAAAGTGTCAAAACCGGCCCGCACGTGCGCATTGTAACGCCCGAGCCGATGCCGACCGCTGTGCGCGGCCGTTTCTTCCCTGGTGAGAACCGCGAAAAGCTGGCGGACATTCGCGCGGAAGCTGCACGCCTCCTGCCGCAAATTCTGGGCTGATCCGGCCCTGATTTTCTCCCATGTGGTCAGCACTTACGCATTGCGGCCACATCGGGGACAAATTGCAGTCCGTAATGCTTGCCGCATGGCCTTCTCGTCCTTAGGAAAGGAGCAAAAGGGGGCCTTATGCGCATTCTCATTACGAACGACGACGGCATCAACGCACCGGGGCTCGAAGTCCTGCAAGCCATCGCCGAAACCGTTGCCGGCCCGGATGGCGAGGTCTGGACCGTCGCACCCGCGTTCGAACAGTCGGGCGTCGGTCACTGCATCAGCTACACCCACCCCACCATGATCGCGAAACTTGGCGAGCGCCGCTTTGCCGCCGAAGGATCGCCCGCCGACTGTGTGCTGGCGGGGCTCTATGATGTTCTCAAAGACAACAAGCCCGATCTGGTGCTGTCCGGCGTGAACCGCGGCAACAACGCGGGCGAGAACGTCATGTACTCCGGCACCATCGGTGCCATCGTCGAAGCCGCGCTGCAAGGCGTCAAAGGCATCGCGATGTCCCAGTTCTTTGGCGTTGAGAACAAAGACCTCGACCAGCCGTTCGAAGCCGCTGCCGCGCATGGTGCTGCCGTCGTGCAAAAGCTGCTCGACCACGGCAAATGGGACGACGAGGATTATCGCCTGTTCTATAACGTGAACTTCCCGCCGATCCCCGCCGCTGCCGTCAAAGGCACCAGGGTCGTCAAGCAGGGCTTCCGCCGTGGGACGTCCTTCTCTGCCGAGCCTGCCGTCGCGCCTTCGGGCCGTCGGTTCATGTGGGTTCGGGGCGGCAATCAGCAGGTCCGCACCCTGCCCGGCACCGATGTCGAAGCGAATCTGGACGGCTACATCTCGGTGACGCCGATGCGCGCCGAACTGACCGCCCATGACGCGCTGGCGGAACTGGAAAAGGCACTCGCGTGACATTCGACGCCGAAACCAAAATGCAGTTCGTCTATGCCCTCCGCTCCAAGGGGGTCACTGACGGACGCGTTTTGACGGCGATGGAAAAAGTCGACCGCGCCAAGTTCGTGCGCGGTATCTTTGCGGAACGCGCCTACGACGACATGCCGCTGCCGATCAGTTCGGGCCAGACGATCAGCCAACCGAGCGTCGTTGGCCTCATGACGCAGGCGCTTCAGGTGTCGAACCGTGATAAGGTGCTCGAGATCGGCACCGGCTCCGGCTATCAGGCCGCGATCCTCAGCCACCTCGCCCGCCGCGTTTACACGATCGACCGGTATCGCAGGATCGTGAGCGAAGCGCGCGGTGTGTTCGAAGAGCTCGATCTCGGCAATATCATCCCCTTTGCGGGCGACGGCAGCTACGGTTTGCCCGAACACGCGCCCTTTGACCGCATACTTGTGACCGCCGCTGCCGAAGATCCGCCGCCGCTGCTCTTGGCCCAGCTGCGTGTTGGGGGTATCATGGTGGTGCCGGTCGGTCAGTCCGATGCGGTGCAGAACCTGATCCGCGTGACGCGGACAGACACAGGCTACGAATACGACGAACTCCGTCAGGTTCGCTTTGTCCCGCTTGTCGAGGGCATGGGCGACTAAACCGAAAAGCCCCGGAAAACGGGGTTGAGAACGAGGATCGAGTGAAATGCGAGTGACTTCTTTTGGTCCCCTGCTCCTCTCCGGCTGCGCCATTCTGGCGTTGACCGCATGTAATGAACCGCTGGACTTTGACATGCGCGATCTGGGCGGCAAAAGCTCGGCGTTCGACACATCGTCCGCCGCCCGCAACATCGGCGCACGTCCAGAGCCGGACGCAAACGGCCTCATCAGCTATCCGACCTATCAGGTGGCCGTCGCGCAGCGCGGTGATACCGTGCAGCAGGTCGCTGACCGCCTTGGGATCGATGCCGTTGCGCTCGCGACCTACAACGGTGTTACGCCCGCGACCGTCATGCGCCGCGACGAACTGCTCGCCATCCCGAGCAGCCAGACCGTCCGTGCAGGCGCAAGCGCAGGTGCGAGCACCGCGATTGCAGGCGATAGCGTTGATGTGACCACCCTCGCCGCCTCTGCCATTGACCGCGCAGGCCCGCAGACCGTGACCCCGACCACGCAGCCGAGCGGTATGCCCGCCGCCGCGCCGGACGTTGTCGCGCCGAGCGACGAGCCGATCCGTCACCAAGTCCAACGCGGCGAAACCGCCTATTCGATCGCCCGCCTCTACAACGTGCCGGTCCGTGCGATTGCCGAGTGGAATTCGCTGGATTCGAACCTTTCGGTCCGCGAAGGGCAGTTCCTGCTTGTCCCTCAAGGCGACGACATCCCCGCAACGCCCGCCGCTGTTGAGGAACCCGGCGCAGGCAGCGCGACGCCCGTTCCGCCGTCGGCTTCCGCGCCGCTGCCCGAGGAAAGCCCGATTGCGACCGCTCCGGCGGCCAGCGCACCTGCACCGGTCGAGAGCCCCGATCTGGGCAACACTTCGACACAGGCCAATTCGGACGCGCCTCTGCTGATGCCGGTGCGCGGTACCATCGTGCGCACGTTCAGCGCGGGCACGAACGAAGGCATCGACATCCAGTCGACCGCTGGCGCCGAAGTCGTTGCGGCTGCTGCCGGTACGATTGCCGCGATTTCGAAGGACACTTCGGGCAACGCGGTTGTGGTCGTGCGCCACGCTACTGATCTGCTGACGGTGTACACCAACCTCGACAACCTCGCGATTACCGAAAAGCAGGACGTGTCGAAGGGTCAGAAGCTCGGCGAGGTCCGCTCGAACGACACGCCGGTTGTCCACTTCGAGGTGCGCCTGTCGGGTATGAAGGCCGCGAACCCCGAGGACTACCTACCGTAAAAGACAAAGGGCGGGGAATTCCCCGCCCTTCTTTATTTCAGCGTGACGCCTTTGCGGCCCGCGAGGTCAGTAAAATACTGCCACGCCACACGGCCCGATCTGCTGCCGCGCGTCGCTTGCCATTCGATGGCCTCGGCGCGGAGCGTGTCGTCGTCGATCTCCACCCCGTAGTGATCGCAGTAGCCGCGGATCATCGACAGGTATTCGTCCTGATCGCAAGGATGGAATCCGAGCCACAGACCGAAACGATCCGACAGCGACACTTTTTCCTCGACCGCTTCGGCGGGATTGATGGCGGAGGAGCGTTCGTTCTCGATCATATCGCGCGGCATCAGATGGCGACGGTTGGAGGTCGCGTAGAGCACGACGTTGTCGGGACGCCCTTCGATACCGCCGTCCAGAACGGCCTTGAGTGACTTGTAATGCGCGTCATCGTGGCTGAACGACAGGTCGTCACAGAACAGGATGAACCGCTCGGGACGGCCCCGCAGCAGGTTGAGGCAACGGCCGATGCTCGGCAGGTCCTCGCGCTGGATCTCGACGATCTTGAGGCCAGTATGCTCCGCCGCAACTTTCCCGTGGATCGCTTTGACAAGGCTGGATTTTCCCATTCCGCGTGCACCCCAGAGGAGCGCGTTGTTGGCGGGCAGACCCTTGGCGAATTGCACGGTGTTGGCCAGCAGCGTATCGCGGGAACGGTTCACACCGACCAGCAGCGAAACATCCACGCGGCTGACCTTTTTAACGGGTGTCAGGCGGTCCGGTGCGGTCTGCCAGACGAATGCTTCGGCATCGAACGCCGGAGCGGCGAGAGGCGCCGGAGCCATACGCTCCAACGCCTCTGCAATACGGTTCAGTTCTTCGGTATTCACTCTTCTTCCTCGTCCTCGACCCAGAGCCCTTCGGCCTTGAGTTTCGCGATGCGTTTCTTCTCGACGCGGGCGACAAGCTGGATCGAGATTTCATAGAGGCCATACACCACCGTGAAGAGCACGACTTGGCTGATGACATCCGGCGGGGTCGCCAGAGCGGCCAGTACCAGAATGCCGACCACCGCGTATTTGCGCACACCGCGCAGACCGTCAGCCGATACCAGACCCGCCTTGCCCATCAGGGTGAGCAGAACCGGAAGCTGGAAACAAAGGCCGAACGCCACGATGAACTTGATCGTTAGCGACAGGTACGACTGCGCAGAGCCGAGGAAGTCGATGCCCGCCGTGTCAGCGCCCGCGATCTCTCCGCTCGATTGCTGGAAGCCGAGGAAGAACGTGAAGGCCATCGGCGTAATCACGTAATAGGCAAACGCGGCGCCCAGCAGGAACATGACCGGCGAGGCGATCAGGAACGGCAGAAACGCGTTCTTTTCGGACTTGTAGAGGCCCGGCGCCACGAACCGCCACATCTGATAGCTGATGATCGGGAACGCGAGGAACAGACCGCCCAGCAGCGAGATGGACACTGCAACGAAGAAGCCTTCTTGCAGGGCAATCATCACGAGGCCACAGCTTGCCTGCCCGTCGACTTCGAGCGCGCTACACAGCGGTGCGGTCAGGAAGTCGAAAATCGGTTTCCAGACGGTAAAACAGATCAGCATCGCCACGACGAACGCGCCGAGCGAGCGGATCAGACGCGTGCGCAATTCGGCGAGGTGTTCGATCAGCGGTGCAGAGGAGTCTTCGATTTCGTCAACGTTGCTCATTCACCTGCCTCGGTCTTTTTCTGCGGCGCGGCTTCAGGCACGTCGAAATCTTCGAGGTCTGCCAGATCCTCGTCCGCTTCGCTGGCGGCGGCCTCACGGGCCTGACGGTCCTCGGCTGCCTTTGCCATTGCCGCGTTCATCTTTTCCTTTGTCTCCTGCCGCTCGGGGCTCAGAGGTTCAGGTGCGGTGAACGTCTTCTTCGCTTGATCAAACCCGAACTTGCCGGGGTTCGTTGCAGCCTTCAAAGTCTGGTTGGTCGACTTCAAAGTGTTGCTGATGTCTTTGAGTTGGGTTTGGTCGGCAGCCTGATCCATCGCGCGGGAAAATTCCCGCGCCATGCCTTTGGCTTTGCCGACGTACTGGCCAACTGTGCGGAACAGATTCGGCAGTTCTTCCGGTCCCACAACAATGAGAGCGACGATCCCGACAAGGATCATCTCGCTCCAGCCCATGCCAAACATATCGGCTGTCCTTAACTAGCGAAAATCAGACTTTTTCGTTCTCGGGGGTCACGTCCTTGGCTTCGGCAGCCTTCTGCGACTCGACCTCGTCCTGGCCTTCGCTGATACCCTTCTTGAACGAAGTGATACCCTTACCGACTTCGCCCATGACCGACGAAATCTTGCCGCGACCGAAGAGCACGAGCACGACGACTGCGATGAGGATGATGCCCATGGGGCCGATGTTATTGAGCATTGTTCTGTCTCCCGTTCCCGGAGCCGCCCACCGGCGCTCCTGATGTAATCTCTGGGATCAAGCTATGCGCAGCGCTGCGGGAGCGAAAGCGGGACTTAGGCGAATTTCGTCGCCTCACAGGTTTGTTTGGGGAGTTTAGTGACAAAAAGTTGTCAGTTGCATTGAGCGGTGTGGATTGCCCCCTCCCGAGGGACAATCCGGTGAGTGGTGGCTCAACGCAGGGCGATGCCTGTCTCGGCATCGAAAAGGTGAATGTTTGCGGGTGCAATCGACACAGTGATCTGGCCGACGTCGTCACCCACACGGCCCGCCGTACAGGCAAGTATCTTGCTCGGCGTGTCGGTGAGCACGTAGCTCGACGCACCGGTGCGTTCGACGAGCGCCACCGGCAGCGTCAGGCTGTTACCTTGTGCGCCGACCTCGAGGTGTTCGGGGCGCAGGCCAACGGATACGCTCTGACCCGGCGTGGCAGGACGTGCAAGCGCCAGCGGCGGCTTTCCGGCGAGGTCGAGTTCAACGCTACTTCCATCCTCCGAAATCCGGCCATCGACGAAGTTCATCGCGGGCGAGCCGATGAAGCCCGCCACGAATTTGTTCGCGGGACGGTCATAGAGGTCGAGCGGTGCGCCGACCTGTTCGATCACCCCTGCCCGCATCACCACGACGGTATCGGCCATCGTCATCGCTTCGATCTGGTCGTGGGTCACGTAGACCGAGGTCGCGCCGATGCGGTTGTGCAGCTGGCGGATTTCGGATCGCATATGGACCCGCAGCGCGGCGTCGAGGTTCGACAGCGGCTCGTCAAAGAGGAACGCGCGGGGCTGGCGAATGATGGCGCGGCCCATCGCGACGCGCTGGCGCTGCCCACCCGACAGCTCTCGTGGATAACGGTCGAGCAGTTCACTCAGGCCGGTGATCTTGGCGATGCGGTCGACAGCCTCCGCTATCTCGGCTTTGGGGCGGCGTTTCAAACGCATCGCATAGGACAGGTTCCGGCGGACGGTCATATGGGGATAGAGCGCGTAGCTCTGGAACACCATCGCGAGGTCGCGTTCGCGCGGCGCCAGCTTGGTCACGTCCTGACCGCCGATGACCATTTCGCCGCTGGAAATGCCCTCGAGCCCCGCGATAGTGCGCAGCAGCGTGGACTTACCGCAACCCGACGGGCCGACCAGCGCCACAAACGCTCCTTCGGGGATGTCGAGGCTGATGTCGCGTAGGGCGTGGTATGCGCCGTAGTGCTTTTCGATGTTTCTAAGTTGGATCTGAGAGGTCATTTCAAGGCTCCCGAGGTCAAGCCACTGACGATCTGGCGTTGCAGCAGGACGAAAACGATAAGGATGGGCGTCACGTAGATGGCCGAATAGGTCATCACGCCAGACCAGTCGGAGGTGTTCGGCCCCATGAAGGACTGCAAACCGACCGTCGCGGGCTGGAGCGCGCGTTGGGTGATGAGCGAGCGGGAATAGACGTATTCACCGAAGCTTTGCAGGAAGATCAGGACCGAGGTGACGAGGATGCCGTTGCGGGCCAGCGGCACGATGATCGACAGGAACGCACCGACGCGAGAGTTCCCGTCGACCAGCGCGGCCTCCTCCAACTCGCGCGGGACCTGAACGAACGTAGCGCGGCACAGCACGATATAGAGCGGCAGCACCTTCGCCGCTTGGGCGAGGATCACGGAGGTTCGCGGGAATTCGTTCAGGCCGACCTGATTGAACGCCACGAAGATCGGCGTGACCATCAGCGAGGACGGCAGCACCTGCATCATCAGGACGACGAACAGAACTGCATCCATCCAGCGATTGCGGATGCGCGACAGGACATAGGCGCAGCCTGTCCCCGTCAGGATCACGATGGCCGTGGTGCCGAGCGCGATCAGCAGCGAGTTCTTGAGGTACACGTCCATCTTCAGACGCGACCAGACCTCGGCCACCATCCATTGCGGATCTTCTGGCCAGAACGTCGGCGGAAAGGCAAAGATCTCGGTGCCCGTTTTCAGGGCGGTGACGTACATCCAGTAGAGTGGGAACAGGTAGATGCTGACGAAAACCAGCGCGAGGGCGAGGAGTGAATAGCGTTTCAACATGGCTCACATCACCTGTTCATGACGGGTGGAACGGACGTAGATCGCTGCAACGAAGACCACGAAGAGGATCATCAGCACCGAAATGACCGAGCCGACGCCGATCTCGTAATACTGGAATGACAGCTGCCAGCTCCAATACTGGAAGACATTGGACGAATTGGCCGGACCGCCTTGGGTCAGCGCAGCGAAGAGGTCAAATTGCTGGAGCGTGAAGATCACACCGAGCGAGATCACCGCGCCAAGCTGGGCGCGCATCATCGGCAGCGTGATCGTAAAGAACCGTTGGATGCGGCTGGCACCATCAAGCTGTGCGGCCTCGTAGACGTCCTCGGGAATGCCCGCCAGTCCGACCGACAGGAGGATCATGTTGAACGGCACGCCGAGCCAGATATTTGCGATGATGACGGAATAAAGCGCGACATCGGGATTGGAGAGCCAGAAGATCTTGGCATCCGTAATGCCCAGTGCTTGCAGCATGTAGTTCAGCACGCCGAAGTCGCCTGCGAAAATCCAGCTCCAGACAGCGCCGACGACCAGCGCGGGCATGATCCAACCGGCGAGGAACAGACCGCGAAGCCATGTGTTCAGCGGGAAATCGAGCTGGAAGAACATCGCGAGGCCGAAGCCGACGACGAGCTGCGCGACGACCGAGATGCCAACGAATTTCACGGTGTTGAAGAAAATGCTCGACGCTTCGGGGCGGGTCAGCACGTCCTCGTAGTTATCCAGCCCGACGAACGGGCGGTCGAAGGACGCCAGCGAGAACAGGTCGACCTCCTGGAACGACATCACGAGGTTATAGACCAGCGGAAATGCGGAGAAGAGTACGAGGTAGCCGAGCGCCAGCGTCACAAGGATGGCGTCAAAGCCGACCCCGTCGCGGAAAGTGTTCTTGAAAACAAGCACATCCAGATCCTTTCTTAAGTGAGGCGGACCCGATTGCTCGGGCCCGCCCCATCCTTGGGAGGATGGTTAGTTCAGGACGCGGTCGATCCGGCTCTGGGCATCGGCAAGCGCGTCTTCTGCGCTGGCCTGACCTGTCAGAGTGGATTGGATCGCGCCTTGAATGGCTTGGCTGATGCGCGGCCACTCGGGGTGCGGACCACGGTTGCGCGCATACTTCATGGATTCCTCGAAGACCGCGTAAATTTCGGGGTACTTCGGATCGGTGACTTCAACGTCGGAGGCCGGCAGATAACCGAACTCGTTCCAGACGCGGTCCATATTCGCCATCAGGAATTCGAGGAACATGAACGCCTCGTCCGGATTGTCCGAAGACGCGAGGATCACGTTGTCACCTTCGCCCAAGGCCGACGCACGCTCCGCATCTGCGCTCGGTGCGGGTAGCACGGTTGCGCGGAAGTCGAAGTCGGCTTCGCTGCTCATACGCGGCAGTTCCCACGGGCCGGAGATCGACATTGCCGCCTGACCTGCGTTGAATGTGCCGGTGCTGTCCCACTGACCGCGGATCAACGTGTCGGGGGAGGCGATGCCTTCGTCGATGAACGCCTTCCACATGTTCAGCGCCTCGACAGCGCCTTCGGTGTTGACGTTGTTGTAGTCGCCGCCGGTCATCTGGAGCCAAGGCAGGAACTGGAACGTGCCCTCTTCGGTCGCCACGGCAGAGAACGCGAGGCCATAGACGTTTTCCTCGGGTTTGGTCAGCGCCTTGGCCGCGTCGTAGAGCTCTGCCCAAGTCGACGGCGGATTGTCGGGATCGAGGCCCGCATCACGGTACATGTCGGCGTTGTAGTAGAGCGCGATGGTGTTCGCGCCGCGCGGCAGACCGTAGATGCCGCCCTCGTATGTGACCGACGACAGCGGACCGGGGAAGATGTCTTCGGCGTTCACCACGTCCGACGCTTCGATGTAGTCCGACAGGTCTAGCAACAGGCCCCGCGAGGCGAACAGAGCAACCTCGGGGTTGTCAATGTAGGTGATGTCCGGCGCATCGCCCGACGCCACGCCGCGCGCGAGGTCGTTGACCATGTCCTCGAACTGGACAGTGCGCACGTTGATCTTGATGTCGGGGTGCGCCTCCATGAACTCGTCGGCCATGACGTAGTGGTATTCACCCGGATCATCGATGGTCCAGAGATCCAGTTCGACCTGCTGGGCGGCGGATGCCGTGGCCAGCGAGACCAGTCCAGTGGTCAGCAGAGCGTAATATTTCATGTCCATAATAAGGTCTCCTCCCTTTAAGTTGGACGGTGGAAGTGTCGGACGGGGTTGCCCTCAAAGAAGTGAGGGGTCGCCGCCTTCGTATTTGCCGGAACCGGGGATGAAGGCCCCGCCTCGGCAATTTTTGAGGTACTTGAGCGCGTGGACCTGACCGGTCATCTCCAGCTCGTCGCGGTAGACGGGGTCGTGCCAGCCTTCGATGTCGATCGAGCCCTGATAGCCCGCCAGACGCAGTTCGCTGATGATGTCGGTCCAGTTGCTGTCCCCGAAACCGGGGGTGCGCATGAACACGAACGGATGCTTGCCGAAGATGCCATGCTCGCGGATCACGTCGTGGCGGACGGTGGCGTCCTTGCCGTGAACGTGGAAAATTTTGTCCGCCCATTTGCGGATCTGCGGCAGCGGGTCGATGAGGTAGACAAGCTGGTGGCACGGCTCCCATTCGAGGCCGAGGTTATCGTCCGGCGTCTCGTTGAACATCAGCTCCCAAGCATCTGGATTATGGGCAATATTCCAGTCGCCGGTCTGCCAGTTGCCATCCATGGCGCAGTTCTCGAAAGCGATCTTCACGCCCTTATCGGCGGCACGCTTCGCAAGCTCGGACCAGACCTTTTTGTACTGCGGCAGGCTCTCTTCAAGCGGCTTGCCACGCACACGGCCGGTGAAGCCGGCGATGCAGGTCGCACCGAAGTGGTGGGCGTTGTCGATGCAGTCTTTCCACCCCTGAAGCGTGTCCTGATCGAGCGGATCGTTTTCAAGCGGGTTGCCGAACATGCCGAGGGTCGAGATCGTGATATCGCGGTCGCCGATGGCATCGACGCAGCGCTTGCCAAGCTCGGCGAGGTCCTGCCCGTTCGTGGTCTGCCAGAAAAACGGCTCGAAGCTTTCGAAACCCATGTCGGCGATTTCACCGATGCGCGTTGCGGCCTCACCGCCGCTTGCTGCGACCATGGTTCCGACCCTGATGGCTTTCGCTGGATCGCTCATAATTATTCCTCCTCAATGTCGATAAAGCTGCCGCGCACCGCGCTTTCGATGGCGGCGAAAGTCATGGCGAGTGAGCGGTAATTGTCGCGGCTGTCGGTGAGCGGCGCTGCGCCGCTGTCCCGTGCCGCCAGAAAATCGGCGATGATGCCCGCGTGGCCCGTGTTTTCCAGCGGCGGAAGGTCGGGCACTTCGATTTCTTCCATCTCGGCCAGCAGGCCGTCGCGGCTGGCAGGGCGTTCGGCGCGGAAGCCGTTGTTACCGTCCCAGATCAGGGTGCCTTTGCTGCCGACGATGCGCCAAGTGGCCTCCCAGTCGGTCGGCGCGCCTTCGGCACACCACGACCCGCGATAGGTCAGCAGCTTGTTGTTTTCACATTCGAAAATCGCGTTGGCGCTGGCGCCGTGGCTATACCACGAATGGTCGGGGTTGCTCTCGACGCAGACCACGCGGCGGGGTTCGATGCCCGAGACGAAGCGCGCGGCGTCGAACGTGTGGATCGCCATATCGAGCAACAGCACGTGCTGCATTTCCTCGCGGAACCCGCCGAAATGCGGCGCGATGAAGAAGTCGCAATGAACCTCCGCCACCTCCCCGATCGCGCCGCTTTCAAGGAAGCTCTTGGCGCGGCGGATGCCGTCCAGATAGCGCCGGTTCTGAATGATGGCGTGCAGGCGGTTCGATGCCTTGCGAGCGGTCAGGAGCGCCTTCGCCTCTTCCAGCGTATTCGCCATCGGTTTTTCCGACAGCACGTCGCAGCCGTGCTCGAACGCGGTGGTCACGACGGTCGAGCGAGCGACCGGCACAACGATGTCGAACACGACGTCGGGCTTGGTCTCTTTCAGCATCGCGGCAAGGTCCGATCCGGACTTCGCGTCGGCCCAGCCCCACGCCTCCGCCCGCTGGGCGGCGAGGTCCGCATCAAGATCGACGAAGCCGACCAGACGGACTTTTTCGCCCTTCGAATTGACGTGCGCGATGGCTCGGAGCCAGCCTTCCGACATAGCTCCGCAACCTACCAAAACGGCAGTTTGCATGAATTCCTCCCTTTGGAACCGTGCGCCAATCAACCTCCGGACGCAGATTCCGTAAACGTTTACGAAACTAGTGTTGCGCGCCGATTTATGTCAATAAGATTTTCGGAAACGTTTACGAAATCACCCAAGGACAGACCGGATGAACATCAAGGAACTTGCGCAACACCTTGATTTATCTATCGGAACTGTTTCCCGCGCTCTCAACAACAAACGCGACGTCAATGAGAAAACCCGCAAGCGCGTGCTCGATGCAGCCGTCAGTCTGGGCTATTCACCCAACGCTTCGGGGCGGTCTTTACGCAGAGGCTCGACGCAGACCATCGCCTTCATGATGGAAACCGGCCATTCCACCGACCGTCCTGGCGACAACTTTTTCATGCGGGTTATCGACCAGATGCAAGCCGCGCTGAGCGAGGCGAACTATGACCTCGTGATCCTGCCCTGCCATTCGTCGATGGACCCGACCGACTTCCTCAAGCGCGTCATTGCCCGCGGCATGGCCGATGCGCTGGTCCTCACCGCGACGCGCCACGACGATGCCCGCATCAAGATGTTGCTGGAATCGAATATCCCCTTCCTCGCCCTTGGTCGGTCGAAGTACGCAGACCAACACCCGTGGATCGACCTCGATTTCGAGGGGTTTATCGACGAAGCGGTCGGAATGCTGCACCGCCTCGGCCACAAACGCATCGCCGCGACCGTGCCGCCTGCGGACTCCAACATCGCCTATGTGCTGCGTGAGGCTTACGAGAAAACCCATCGCAAGCTGGGCATTCCGTTCGACCCCGAACTGTTGATGACCTGCGAGCTTGGCGAAGCTGGCGGTGCTGCGGTGACCAAACAGATCCTCTCCATGGATGATCGTCCCAGCGCGGTGCTTCTGAACCACGAGATGATGGCGCTCGGCGTTTACGCGGTGCTAGCCGAGCAGAACCTCAAAGCCGGTGCCGACCTATCGGTCGCCACGTTCCGCCGTTCGCACCACCTGCGTTTCCTTGATCCCGCAGTGACGGCGTTCGACATCGATCTGGAGGCCCTTGGCCGCGCCCTCTCCACCGAGACCCTGCGGCTACTGAAGAATGAAACCCCGCAGGCCAAGATGATCTGGCCCGCGAAACTGCACCTGACCAGCAGCATCGCCGCGCCCTATTGGACGAAGAGCTAGGCCCGTCTGGTCGTTCACTTGATCCCTAGTGTAAATTGACGCGACCAGAGGGGAATCATGCGCCGCAACGACCGTCTCATGCAGCTCGTCACTATGCTCAGGGACGGGAAGCTTCATAAGGGTGAAGACCTTGCGGCGGCGCTGGATGTCAGCCTGCGGACGATCTATCGCGACATGGACAAACTCGCGGCCTCCGGCGTGCCGGTGGAGGGCGAGCGCGGCGTGGGCTACCACATCACCTCGCAAATCACCCTGCCCCCGATCAACATGACGATGGACGAGCTGGAGGCGCTGCATCTAGGGCTAGCGGCGCTTGGGCAGTCGGGTGATCCCGATCTGGAGCGGGCTGCGCAGTCACTGGCAGGAAAGATCGACGAGGTGCTGCCAGAGGACGCGACGACGGGTGATCTGACGATATATCCCTTCGCGGATGCGGCGCTCGGGTTTCGATGGTTGCCGTTTATCCGCCAAGCCATCCGCGCACGGCAGAAGCTGTCGGTGACGACGGAAACGAGTACGCGGACGGTGCGTCCGCTAAGGCTGGATTACTGGGGACGGCTCTGGACAGTGCTGGTCTGGTGCGAAGCGAAACGTGATTTCGACGAGGTTCGGCTGGACCAGATCACGGCGCTGAAAACACTCCCGCAACTCTTTATCGAAGAGGACGGCAAGCGCCTTTCTGACTACAAGCGTTAGACCTTCGGGAACACGAAGCAGCGGTCGCGCTTGATCATCAGCCAAAGCGCAGTGCCCGGCTTGGGCATGAACACGTTAGGCACCTGTGCTTTCAGGATCGAGCCGTCGAAGTCCATCTTGAACTCAACAAGGCTCTCCGCCCCCATGAAGCGCGAGCGCACCACGACCCCGCGAGCGGGCACGCCGTCGGTCGTCGTCGGGTTAGGACCGCGTCCGTTGCGGTCGAAGTCGATGCGCAGGTGCTGTGGGCGGATGACGATTTCGACCTCTGTGCCATCGGGCACACCAGGGGTCAGGAACTGGCCGAAGGGCGTTTCGGTCAGTGCGCCTTGGACTTTGCCCGTGATGACGTTGACGTCGCTGAAAAACGCAGCGGCAGCACGGTCTTTGGGCGCGTTGTAAATGTTGTAGGGCGCACCCTGCTGAACGATACGGCCGTTACGCATCAGCGCGATCTCGTCCGCCATGCGCATCGCTTCGGCAGGCTCGTGCGTGACAAGCAGAACGGCGGTACCTTCGTCTTTGAGCACTTCGAGCGTCTGGTCACGGATGCCGTCACGCAAGCGATTGTCGAGGCCGCTGAACGGCTCGTCCATGAGCATGATCCGCGGACGCGGCGCAAGTGCGCGGGCCAGCGCGACACGCTGCTGTTCGCCGCCTGAAAGCTCGTGCGGGTAGCTGTCGATGTGGCGCAGGAGGTCGACCTTGCTCAGCAATTCCTCGATCCGCGCACGGTTCGGACGGATACCGCCCTTGAGGCCGAACGCGATGTTCCCCGCAACCGACAGGTGCGGGAACAGCGCAAAGTCCTGAAACATCAGACCAATCGAGCGACCCTCAGGCGGGACGCGGTAAACCGTATCGCAGACCAGATTGCCGTCGACGTAAATCTCTCCGCTGTCCTGCATATCCACGCCCGCAATGATGCGCAGCGTGGTGGACTTACCGCAGCCCGACGGACCCAAAAGGCAGGTCACCTGTCCCGGCATCACCTTGAGCGACACGTTATCCACGACCGTTTCGCCGTCGAACTGTCGTTTGATGTTCCGAATTTCGAGACGCGGGTGCTGTTGCTCGGGCAAAGGCCTATCCTATTCCGACAGAAGAGATCGGGTTTAGACCTCGTAGCAATCCCCCTATCCAAGAGCAAGGCGCACTGCTCCCTTTTCCATTGGGAACCTTTGATCTATCACTGGGAGAACGACGTAATAATTGTCGATACAATAGCAGTAGCGCCTCTCTTATGCCCAACACGCCCGAGCCGAACACATCGCAGACACTTCCGGTTTTCCGTGCCGAAGAGTTTGTCGTGGTGAACGGCGTGGCCGAGGGTGACGGCCTGTCCTTTGCCGACGAGCTACTGATGGACGACATCTACCAGCTGGCCCATTCGGCGCAGCGGTCGATGCTGACGGTGGTTTACAGCGCTGACGGCAAGATCCTGACCATCGACGGGCAAAGCGAAACGGGCGGTGCGGGCAACCGTATTTTCCTCGATTGTATGCTCACGCTCATGGGCTCGGACAGTCACACGCACGAAGCAGTGGTGTTGGTCGAGGTCGAGGATGACGAGGTGGAGGCGATCTATCTCCTCCCATTGTCAAGGATGGTGCCCGACACCGAATACCGCCTTGTCGGCATCGACCGGAACGCCGCCCTGCCTCGCTTTGCCGAAATGGCTTGCGTGTCCTTTGCGCGCGGTACCCGCATTACGATGGCGTCCGGCGAACAGCGGCCCATTGAAGACCTTAAGGTTGGTGATCGCCTTTTGACCCGCGACGATGGCGCACAGCAAATCCGCTGGGTCGGTCAAACGACGCTCCGCGCGACGGGCCAGTTCGCGCCGGTGCTGATCCGCAAAGGCGCGCTGAACAACGCCAACGACCTGTTGCTCAGCCCAGAACACCGCTTGTTCGTCTACCAGCGTCAGGATCACGTCGGCGCAGGCCGCGCAGAGGTGCTGGTGAAGGTCCGTCACCTCATCAACGGGGACAGCGTGGTGCAGCAGGACGGCGGCTACGTGGATTATTTCCAGATCCTGTTCGACGATCACCAGATTATCTACGCCGAAGGCATCGCAGCAGAGTCTCTGATGATCGATCCGCGGACCCGCGCCGCGCTGCCAGACGAGATCCGCAGCCTTGGTCACAAGCACCGTCATCACCTCGATTACGAGATCGAAGAAGACCTGATGAGGGACGCCAAAGCGGTGGAGCGGCTGCGCAAAGCGTCCTCTACCTAGGGTCACTTACCCATAAGTATACTGAAATTTCGTTAGAAACTGCCGTTTTCAGGGCTGACGAAGCCTTAGACAACGGAATGAGTATGCTTGATAGCGGACATTTTACCCAGATCGATATGCGTCGCCGCCTGCGACTTCACGGTCTGGACGACGCGACTTGCGCGGTTCTTCGTAAGAATTCGGCCAAACTGACCAAGGCTATCGATCCGGTTTTGAACGACCTGCTCGCGTATATCGCTGAGCATACCGACTTCATGCCGCGCATCACCGTGACCGAGAACAAGACGAACCACGTCGTAAACCGCTTCAAGGAACACTGGACGTTCGTCATGAATGGCGACTTCGGCGAGGGCTATCAGGAGTCGGTGAAGAAGATCGCACACCTGCACACCAAGATCAAACTCGACCCGTCGATCCAGAACGCATCCTACAACCTCCTGCGCACCAAATTCATCCAGTACGGCGCCTATGGCCGTTTCCGCATTGTCAGCCCCAAGATCGCGGCGGCCGTGTCCTGTGCTATTTCGCTGGATATGGACATGATGACCGCCGAATATTTCGCGCAGGTCGACAACGTCGCCAATGAGATGCGCCAGAAGTTGGGCGACGATTTTAGCTCCACGCTGGGCAACATCGTCGACACGCTTGCGGGCACTGCGCAGCAGACATCCGATGTCGTCGGCGAAGCGGCCGAGGCGGCGAACAACCTGACCACGTCGATGCAGGATATCCGTGCCCGTATGCGGGATGCGAATATGAAGTCCGACAGTGCTGCTTCGCTGGCGCAGAACGCCAACGAACAGATGACCCGTCTGGCGAAGAAGGTCGATACGATCTCTGACGCGGTTCGCATGATCTCGGACATTGCCAACCAGACCAACCTGCTTGCGCTGAACGCTTCGATCGAAGCGGCACGCGCTGGTGCTGTCGGTCGCGGCTTTAACGTGGTTGCGGGCGAGGTGAAGAACCTTGCCGCTCAGACGACCACAGTGACCGAAAACATCAACAACCAGATCGGCGAGATCCGCAGCGAGACTGAGAAGGCTGTCGAGAACGTCACCAACATTCTCACCCGCGTGCAGGAGGTGAACTCCACCTCATCCGAAATCAGCAGCGCGCTTGAAGATCAGAGCTCGACCCTCGGCACCATCGTGCGTTCCGGCGTCGACCAGTCGCGCGTCGGCAGCCAGAACGTCGCCGAACAGGCCCGCAATCTGCGCAGCACCGCCGAGCGTTTCCTGCGCAGCATCAGCACGGCAAACTAAGGCAAATACACTCTGTAGCTTGCCAGAACATGCCCGCGAGAATATATGCGCGGGCATGTTGGACACCGCCCCGAACCGCCCCGCCCTTCCGCCCGAGATCGCCCGCCGCCGGACGTTCGCGATTATTTCGCACCCCGACGCCGGTAAGACGACTCTGACCGAAAAGTTCCTGCTTTTCGGTGGTGCGATCCAGATGGCGGGTCAGGTCCGTGCAAAAGGTGAAGCGCGCCGCACGCGTTCGGACTTCATGCAGATGGAAAAAGACCGCGGTATCTCGGTCTCCGCATCGGCAATGTCGTTCGATTTCGGCAACTACCGTTTCAACCTCGTCGACACGCCCGGTCACTCGGACTTCTCCGAAGACACCTACCGCACGCTGACGGCGGTGGACGCTGCGGTCATGGTGATCGACGGTGCGAAGGGTGTGGAAAGCCAGACGCAGAAGCTGTTCGAGGTCTGTCGCCTGCGCGACCTGCCGATCCTGACCTTCTGTAACAAGATGGACCGCGAAAGCCGCGATACTTTCGAGATTATCGACGAAATTCAGGAAAACCTCGCAATCGACGTGACGCCCGCGTCGTGGCCCATCGGTGTCGGCCGCGATTTCCTCGGTTGTTACGATATGCTGAACAACCGTCTCGAACTGATGGACCGCGCGGACCGTAACCGCGTCGCGGATTCGATCAGCATCGAAGGTCTGGACGATCCCAAACTCGAACAGCACGTCCCTGCCCACTTGGTCGAGCAGCTTCGCGAAGAGGTCGAAATGGCCCGCGAACTGCTGCCCAAGCTGGACCCTCAGGCGGTGCTCGAAGGGACGATGACCCCGATCTGGTTCGGCTCGGCCATCAATTCGTTCGGCGTCAAGGAACTCATGACCGGCATCGGTAATTACGGCCCCG